>NZ_JBMPIY010000008.1:0-154520 GCF_049340005.1 Peijinzhouia sedimentorum | reverse complement strand
AACAGGATTATTTTAAATTTGTAAATCTATTCTAGGACTTCATTTCAAACCTGTAAACTTATTTCAGGACGACACATCTAAAAAAATCATATTAATCATTTAATCAAAAGAATCATAGTTCAGACAATTGAGACTTAATTGCCTAAGGTAGTAGGATCGCTTTGAGCTATTCCATTATCCCACTATTAGGTTGAACCAACGGCTATTAAATATGGCTTCAATAGAGAACAGAAAATTTCATTCGTAGATACTCAGAAAAAAATAACATTTACTAGTCTAAAAAATCAACTGTTTTTTTTTCGCAAAGCCTATCCATTTGATTTCCTATTACACTATTAATGCAATTTTCTAAATAAATTCATTTTTCAGCTCTCTAATCTCTCGGCTACAAATCCTAAAATTAAAAAAGCATGCTTTATAAAAGCACACTAGAACAAACCTATAAACCTTTTTCAGCACGAGACAAAGCTAGAAATCATAGTCTATCACTTAATCAACCTAATCAAAGCAGACAAATAAGGAGTAAAATCCTAAAACCGACTAATCCTAAAACTGGCCAACAGCTCGCTGGATAACATAAAAAAAGGCCTTCCAAATGGAAGGCCTTTTTAATATAAGATATTTATCTAATCTAAGAATTAGTTTTCAATAGTTCTTTGACCAGTACCTAAGTAGATATCTTTTGCATGAGTACCACCAGACACTACCATTACCATGTTAGTATTGTTTGTACCGTAGAACATTACGCCCTGAGCAGAAGGATAGTTTCTACCGAAGTAACCTGATCCACCATTGTTAACACGGATACCAGAAAGTGTACCACCAGTGTTAGGATTAGTGTTTGAAGTGATAGCAGATACATTCAATATCTCAACTTCAGCACCAGAACCTACACCTGGGATAGCTGGATAAACAGTAACATCAGGAATTGATTCGTAACCAGAACCACCATTTGTTACAGTACCACCAACTACACGACCTGTGTTTGGATCAACAGTTAATGTTACATAAGCTTGCTGACCAACATAAGTACCAGGAACAGCTGGAGTACCTGGAGCAGTTTGCTCAGAGAAACCAGCAATTGTAATTACAACTGGACCGGCGTTATTGCCAGAAACTTGGTAAACACCAGAGTTAGTTACAGTAACATCAGTTAATGAAGCACCTACTAATACTGCAGAACCAGTAGCAGTAGAAGCGCCTGTGCCAGCGAATACTGGAGCAGCAAATGTAGCACTAGCGCCTAGCGTATAACCAGAACCAGCAGTTAATACATTCGTATCAACAACACCCATGATAGGCAAGTTAGTGTTTGTAGAATTAGCAGCAGCACGAATGTTTGCATTTGTGTTAGAAGCTGTACCTACAGCAACACCAGTACCATCATGAGCAGCAACATCAATTAAGAAGTTTGTAACTGTTAATGGGAATAATGGAGTTGAAGACCAAGAACCTGTTTTGTCGATAGCTACTGAAGATAATTGACCACCAGTTACAGTGAACGTAAATTCAGCATTACCAGCGTTAGCAGCATCTTGCGCACCATGACCACCAGTAGCACCTTCACCAATAATAGTACCTCTTAATGTACCATTAGGAGCCATGATACCTGAACCAGGGTTCAAGATTTGAGCAGAAGTAACTCTACCTTCACCAAAAGTAAGAGCTGGAGCAATAGCAGCAGGAGAACCAGCTACAAGAGTACCACCAGAAATACTAACTACAGGATCTTGAGAATAACCGAAGCTACCATCAACAACATTGTAACCAGCAACACCTTGAGCTAATACTAGAGTAGCAGCAGCACCTGTACCACCACCACCAAGGAATTCAATCGTTGGTAGGTCAGCAGGATCATAACCAGAACCAATTTGCGTAATTGTTACGCTTTCTACAGTATTTGTAGTATTGATACGGAATTCGTTACCAACTGCAGCAACACCAGCACCTTCAGTACCAGCTTCAAATGTACCGCCTAACAAAACAGCAGTAGCAGGAGGAACTGGAGAAGGCTCAGCTAAAGTAAATGTAATTGCATCGCCTAGAGCATAAGAACCTGGGTTCGTCACAGTAATGCTAGCAACTTGACGTTCTACAATAAGTGCAGTTTGCAAGTTAGCTTGACTTCTAAATTCAAAGTTCAATGGATTAGTACCAGAGTTTTGAATTAAACGATAGTTACCAGAACCAACACCAACTTCTTCATAACCAGCACCTGCACCGTTAGGGTTGCCGTTTACGTCATTAAATGAACCTGATGGACCTAACAATGATGCAATATTAACAGCTACAACTGGTAAGTTAGCAGCATCGTAACCTGTACCTTGAGCAGCAACAGTTAAATTAGATACTCTAAGTTCTCTATCATAAGTGATGTTAGCACCACCTTGATCTTGTTGAGCATTTACAGTTGGATTCAAATTCTGAATTGTAAATTCAACAGTAACATCAAAACCAGTTCCACCATTATCAGTAATCCAACCCATACGACGAGCAGAAACTTCAAATGTAGCACTTGGGTTCAATCCATTTCCACCACCAGCAGGAGTGAAAGTAAGAACAGCATTGTTTGCACCACCAGCAACAGCAACTGAATCTTGAAGTCTTGGACGACGATTATTCAATTGATCTATAGTAGAGTAATATACACCTGGAGCCCACCACTGGAATGCACCAAGGTTTGCGTTAGGATCAGAGTTAACTCTACCAGTAGTACCTAATACAGCAGTACCTTCAGCTCTTGTTGCACCAGCAGGCTGATTAAAAGTAACTGCAGGAGCAGCTCTATAGAAACCAGAACGAAGATTTGCTGGAGGAGTAACCGCAGGAACTCTATCAGAAATTGTAGAAACTTGTTTACGTAAGTTAGCAACACCTTGAGCACCTGTACCATCACCACCTGGCTGAGAAATAGAAACTTGAGGAGCCGAAGTATAACCAGTACCACCAGCAGTTACAGTAGCACCGTAAACCGCAGTAGTCATATTAGCAGTAATTTGAGCATCAGGATCACCACCATTACCACCATTTACAGTTACAGTTGGAGCAACACTAGTTAAAGTATAAACACCAGCATTACCGAAAGCAGCAGGAGAAGCAGCAGTAGCGTCAAAGCTAGTTGCAGCAGTTGCACCAGTTACAGAGTAAGTTACTGAAGCAACAGCAGTTGCATTAACAGTAGCTGGAGTAATAGTAGCAGTATAGTTGTTACCTTGGTAACCTGAACCTGGGTTAGTTACAGTAATAGTTTGTACTTCACCATTTGCATTAATAGTTGCAACAGCAGTTGCTTGAACACCACCAATAGTTTCAGGAGCTGGTAAAGATACTGCAGGAGCTACAGAGTAGCCAGAACCTGTGTTTGTAACAGCAATTGACTGAATACCACCAGATAATGGACCTACAACACCTTCAGCAGTAGCACCAGAACCTCTAACAACGTTAGTAGGAGGTGTTCCGTTGTCACCTGGCTCATATACGTTTGTAGGAGCAGGAACCATTACAAATGCAGCAGAAACAGTAGGAACTGCAGTTGGAGTAGTGCCACTTGTAGAGAAGAATGTTCTTACATTAGCAACTTTACCATTGTCTTCAGCATCTTCTTCAGTGCGTGGGTATGGACGGTCGTTTAATTGATTCAACAATAAAGTTTGATCAGCAGCGAAGTCATTAATCACTAATTCAAGCTCTAAGCCATCAAGAGATGCAGGAGCTCCAGTGATTTCATAAGTACCGTCAGCATCCACAACTGCACCACGAGATACAGCAGGATCATAAGCCATAGAAATCACATTACCACCAAGCTGAACGTTATTGAAAGCGTTAGCAGATGTATTAAAGTATCTTGCTCTGAAACCAGCAGCATTAGCATTCAAACGAGCTAATACTGGAATACCAACTGTAGCAGCTTCTCTTTCGTCATTTGTTAAATCTTGTTCCCAAGTAATTTGACCGTTCAAAGTAGCAGCTAATGGGCTATCACCAACTGGGAATAGAGCTACTCTAGTACCAGCACTACGAGTGATTTGAGAATAATCAACACCACTACCAGCGCCTTGTACGTTAAGTTCAGCAACAAAACGAAGATCAGTATGATCAACTTCGCTACCTAATACAGTAACAGCAACGTTACCAACTCTCATATCAGGGAAATGAGCAATACCACCTGCATCAGTTACAGTTTCGTAAGTCATACCATTTTGAGAAGCAATAACGCGAATACCAGCAACATCAGTCTTAAGGTTAGTAGCACCTTCACCGAATGAAGCATTACCAGCAGGAACTACGTTCACAGAATAATTGATAATACCACCGATTCTAGCTAAAGAATCAAGTAATAATTGCATCTCTTGGTCAATTTGACCTTGCTGTGCAGCCATTAAGCTGTCAATTTCAGCTTGTAGCTGAGCTAGCATCTGAGCAATTTCAGCTTCATGCTCACGAGCTTGCTCGTCAAGTTCAGCATTGTAATATGCCTTTAAGCTATCAATTGCTGCTATTTGTGCAGCGGCCAGAGAATCAATCCTACCTTGAGCTACTACCAATAAAGAATCGTACTCAGCCTGAGCTTCAGCACTTTCTCCAGCCTGAATAGCCTTAAGGCTATCTAATTCAGCTTGCTTCTCCAAAATGGCGATAGCAAGTTGATTTTGCAATGTAGCCAAAGCTGTTGCCAGCTCAGACTCAGAGCGAAGCTTTTGCTCAAGGAGATCTCCTTGAAGTAAAAGCGCATCTTCCTCAGTGAAGTCATCACTACAAGAGGACACAAAAATGGCGAGCGCGAAGAACACCATTAATGGTAATACAATTTTGAGTTTTCTCATGTGTATTGGTTATTTGGTTAAAAAATTAAACAATTCGGGTGTAATATTAAACACAGCAATTCACATTGTCAATCTTTCGAATAAATAAATTCGAAAAATGACAGAATTGCTGGATAATTCGTGTTGGTAGGAGACGCCTATATATATAATGTGTAAGCGTGTTTGAAAATGTGGACATTTAATAGTTAAATGAATGATTAAAAACTTGGCGAGCTTTTAATTTCTACAAAAATATCAGACTTATAGTTAAAAACCAAAAAACCTTTCATATTTTTGGGAATCCAAAACAAATTATTAAAATTTGATGTAATTGTTTTGAAGATTGAAAACCATTGATTTATTTTAGCCTTAGTTTTAATAGTAAAACTTTTTAAATTCATAATATGAAAAAGACCTTTATCACATCACTGATCTTGAAGCCTGCTCAATTCAAAATCGCCCTGGTCTTCGCAGGACTATTGGCTTTTACCGGTCTGCAGGTAAAGGCTCAGGATGCTGCCAAAGAAGACCGAATCACGTACGGAGCAAAAGTTGGTTTCGTTAGAGCAAACATTGCTCAAGATTTCGAAAATGTAGCAGATGCCAGAAGCGGTTTCGCAGGTGGCCTGTTTATGACGTACAAAATTAACGACTGGTTAAGCGTTTCTCCTGAGCTTATGTATGCTCGTTCTGGTGCAAACCTTCGTCCGGGTACTAGCATTTGGGATCTGTATATTACAGATTACAATGGCTTCCCACAAATTGGTATAGACGATTTCGACGATATCGATATTGTTAAGTCTTCTCTTAATATGCATAATGTTGATTTGAATGCTTTTGCAGTATTCCATCCAGCATTGTTAAGAGGTGCTATTCAGCCAAGATTCTTTGTAGGCCCTGCTATTGCATATAATATGTACACAAGAGCACAACAAAGAGCTGTACTTAATATTTTCAGTCCTGATGCTCCTGTTTCTCAAAGCCCAGAATTTACTGCAAATAGAAACTGGTCTTCTAGAATCAGAAACTGGGATCTTGGAGCTGTAGTTGGTGCTGGTTTAGATTTCAATGCTCATAAATTGAAGTACACATTAGATGTACGCTACAGAGCAGGAGTATCTCAAATCAACGCTTACAGAAACGAAGTTAATCAAAACGATTTCCAATCTCAGAACGTGTTGATCATGTTCGGTATTGGTTTCTAAGAAATTAAAAGATTTAATTGTAAAAAAAGGCAACCCGTTTGGATTGCCTTTTTTGTTTCTATAGAAAGGTAAAGCGGGAGGTTTTCCCGCATTTGTAAAGAATTAAAATATCTTATCTGGGTTTAAAATGCCATTTGGATCGAATACTGATTTGATTCCCCTCATCAAATGTAAATTCACTTCGGAAGTAGCCAACTTCATATATGGCTTTTTGGCAATCCCTATACCATGCTCTCCCGATAAGGTTCCTTTCAAGGAAACGGTAAGTTCAAAGATTTTACCTATCCCCTCTATTACTTTAGAATTCCAATCGTCATCTGAAATATTTTCCTTCATCACATTCACATGCAAGTTGCCGTCACCAAGATGTCCATAGCAAACGGTATTAAAGCCATACTGCTTCCCAATTTGCTTGATTCCTATAATTAAAGCTGGCAAATTTCCACGAGGCACTACTACATCTTCTGCTTTGGTTAGACTATATGCATTAACTGCTGGTGAAATATTCCGTCTAATTTTCCATAATTCATCCTTTTGGGCATTTGTTTCCGCAAAAAGCACTTCGCCAATATCAAATTGCTCAACTACACCCATCACGATTTCTGCGTCCTTCATGAGCACTTCTTCATCATTTCCATCCAATTCGCAGAGAAGATATGCATCCATATTCTCAGGAATCTGAGTAGTAACCTTACTATTTAGCGTATTTTCCACGTACGAAATAGTACGGACTGCCGCCTCACGCTCAAAAAATTCCATTCCAGAAGGAGTAATTCCTGCTACATAAATAGCTGAAATGGCTTTACACGCTTCTTCATTTGTACTAAATGGAACAAGTAATAAAACCGATTTGGCAGGATATCCTCTTAGTTTCAATACTATTTTGGTAACAATTCCTAATGTACCCTCACTCCCACACATCAATTGGGTAAGGTTATAACCAGTTGAGTTCTTTAATACATTTGCTCCAGTCCAAATAATTTCACCAGTTGGCAGCACTACCTCCAAATTGAGCACATAATCTCTGGTAACACCATATTTCACAGCTTTAGGGCCTCCCGCATTTTCGGCAATATTACCGCCAATAAAGCAAGACCCCTTACTTGAGGGATCTGGAGGATAAAAAAGACCAAGCTTTTTAACCTCTTCTTGCAATACTTCTGTAATAACCCCTGGCTCTACCGTAACCTGTAAATTCAATTCATCAATATCAAGGATCTTGTTAAATCTCTCCATCGAAATCACCACTCCATTGTGCAATGGGAGAGCTCCGCCACTCAAGCCTGTGCCGCCACCACGTGGAGTTACTGGTATGATGTGCTGATTACACAGCTTCATGATTTCAGCAATTTGCTCAGTAGTATTTGGTTTTAGCACAACTTCAGGCAAAAAGGAATAGTCTTCCGTTTTGTCATGAGAGTAGTCATATTTCAAGGCATCGTCAATAATCACATTGTTGTTTCCTACAATTTCAACAAATGACTCTATTAGCTCTGCGCTTACCTTATTATATCTCGCTTGCATTTGATCCATTTTCATAAGACAAAATAAATGATAAAATACTAGAATCTAACTCCCTGTTATATGAGTATGATTAAGGCATTAATAGGAATTAGTGTGTTTTCAATTATCAGGGCGAAAATTTCAAAAATTTCAAAATCTAAACTTGGTAAGATTGATTTTTGAGAATTTAGAAAAATATTGAGTCATAAGTCCAATAAAAATTTTCAAGATTTTGAGTTAAAGTGATTTCATCTATATTTGCAATCCAAATTTAGGGGCATTAGCTCAGCTGGCTAGAGCGCTACACTGGCAGTGTAGAGGTCATCGGTTCGACTCCGTTATGCTCCACAAGCCAAAAAGCCTGTCTAAATCAATTTAGACAGGCTTTTTGTTTTTAGGATTTTGCTATTTAGAAATTACAAATCAAATTTGATCCCTTGCGCAAGCGGGAGGGTATTTCCATAATTGATAGTGTTAGTTTGCCTACGCATATAAGCTTTCCATGCGTCCGAGCCAGATTCTCTTCCTCCTCCTGTTTCTTTCTCACCTCCAAAAGCGCCACCAATCTCAGCTCCAGATGTTCCTATGTTCACATTTGCTATACCACAATCAGAACCTTTGTGAGATAAAAACTGCTCAGCCTCCCGCAAGTTTAGCGACATCAAAGATGAAGATAAACCTTGTGGTACACTATTTTGAATACTAATAGCTTCATCAAAAAATCTGTAAGTCAATATGTAAAGTATTGGAGCAAAGGTTTCTTTCTGTACAATTTCCCATTCAGGCTTTGCGCAATAAATTGCTGGCTTTACAAAACAGCCAGATTGATAGCCTTCTCCTTCCAGTATTCCTCCCGCTACTACTGCCTCTGCATTTTTTTTATCTAGGGTTTGAATAGCTTCTTGATATGATTTAACCGCATCCTTATCGATTAGTGGACCAACATGTATTTTCTCATCCAATGGATTTCCAATTTTTAACTGAGAATAAGCTGATTTTAACTTCTCTTTTACCGATTCAAGCATCGATTCATGTACGATCAATCGGCGGGTGGATGTGCAGCGTTGACCGCAAGTTCCAACTGCACCAAATACGGCACCTGGGATTGCTATATTCAAGTCTGCGCTTGGGGTAATAATCATCGCATTGTTGCCACCAAGCTCCAATATCGTTTTGCCCAACCTTTTGCCAACAGCTTCTGATACCAATTTGCCCATTCGAGTAGAGCCAGTTGCACTTACCAATGGGATCGCAGGTGAATTACTCATCAATTCTCCCACCTTATAGTCACCAACAATAAGATTCGAAATACCTTCTGGAAGACTATTTCGCTTGAATACTTCTCTCGCTATATTCTGACAAGCAATTGCCGACAGGAAAGATTTTTCTGACGGCTTCCAAATACATACATCCCCACAAATCCAAGCCAACATGCTATTCCAAGACCAAACTGCAACTGGGAAGTTAAAGGCTGAAATAATTCCTACTACTCCTAATGGATGATACTGATCATACATTCTATGACTTGGCCTTTCCGAATGCATAGTGAAACCATGCAATTGCCTAGAAAGACCTGTAGCAAAATCGCAGATATCGATCATTTCTTGCACTTCGCCCCAGCCTTCCTGCAGTGACTTCCCCATTTCGTAGGAAACAAGACGCCCTAAAGGATCTTTATATTTCCGCAATTCATCTCCAATCTGGCGCACAATTTCGCCTCTTTGGGGTGCAGGTACCATTCTCCAATATTCAAATGCCCTTTGAGCCTCTTCTAATATTTGATTAAAATCCTCTTCATTTCCTCCATTGCACGAACCTATCAGACTTCCATCAACCGGCGAATAAGAATCAAATTGAATTCCGCGGCCTTTCCAGGATTTACTACCAGTTGAAATTCCCTCGTTGGTGGGTTGAATACCTAAAAGGTCTAATGATTCCTGAATTTTGAATGAACGATCTTGCATAATATTTTGGGTCTATCGTAATAATTGAACTCTCATTGAAGAGTCTTTCATAAGGTATAAATAAAAAAAGCAGAGCCGAAACTCTGCTTAAAATTAATAGCTTTTGGGAAAGGAACCTTCCTTTTACCAAGTAAATGAGTAGAAGGATTTTTTACCATCAGGATAAAGACCAATTAACACAACCTCCTGCCCAATTTCAAATTCTTTAACTGCAGCTTGGAAGTCCTCAGTGGTATTTATTCTCTTATCACCGATGAAGGTTATTATAAAATCTTCTTGCAAGCCAGCATCCAGCCACTTACCTTCCTTCACTTCTACTATTCTTACTCCTCCTGCTAATTCCAGCTCCTCTAGTAATTCTGAAGGTATTCTTTCTACTGTAATTCCTTCAATTTGTGCATCTGCTGGAATTACTCTAGGGATGGCCGCAGAATTACCTTCGGCACTTTTTAAGGTCGCTTGTAATTCAATTTCTTCTCCATTTCTATAAATCTTAACAGTAAGCTCCTTACCTGGTCGATGGCGAGCAACAGTTTCCTGCAGTTCTGATATAGAATTGATTTTCTTCCCATCTATCCCAATAATTATATCATCTTTTACAATGCCCGCATCATAAGCTGAGCTATTGATATTTACTTGATCCACCAATACTCCTTGGCTTATTGGTAAGTTCTTTTCCCTAGCAAGTTGCGAATTCAAATCGATAATAATCACTCCCAAAATTGCTCGCTGCACCTTACCAAATTCTTTCAGATCCTCGATTACTTTTTTGACTAAGGAAACAGGTACTGCAAAAGAATATCCGCTAAATGAGCCTGTACGAGTAGCAATCGCTGTATTAATTCCGATAAGCTCCCCACCTAAATTCACCAATGCACCACCACTATTACCTGGATTTACCACAGCATCTGTTTGAATGAAGGATTCTACTGCGAGGGAATTTTCTCGTAAAATATCGATACTTCTGGCCTTTGCACTTACGATTCCTGCAGTTACGGTAGAGTTAAGATCGAATGGGTTGCCAACTGCCAAAACCCACTCTCCAATATTCACTATGTCGGAGTTGCCATATTTTACGAATGGCAGATTATTTTCCTTGATTTTGATAAGTGCTAAATCGGTTGTCGGATCTGTACCAATAAGCTCAGCTTGATAAGTTTGATTATCATTTAAAGTAACTTCAATGCGCTCAGCCATATTGATCACGTGATGATTAGTAACGATATAACCATCAGGCGTAAGTATTACCCCTGAACCTGATGAGGAAAATGGCATATCTCTACGACGACGACTTCGGGAGGATTCGTCGGGATCGGTGAAAAACTGATTGAATAATGAGCCTCTATTACGACCCGTGGAAGTGGACTTGATATAAACTACTCCGTTTTTTACGGTATTGGCAGCATCAATAAAATTGAGGCCCTCCGGCACATTATATTTAATGTTTTCAGTCTCGCTGAAATTCGTGTAGCTCACATTCTGCTTCTCTTCAATAGTCTCGCTATTTGAGTTCATTTCAATTATAAAAGGAAGGGTTAGCAAAACAATTATTGTACTCACCACCGCACCTATTACCACTCCTCCAAAAAATTGTCTACTATTCATTCTATCTATTTTTAATTTTGAATTTCCTCAAGTTAATAGCTTAACGCCAAAGGTGAAAGAGTAGTTTTTTATAAACGAAAAAAGCGGGAAGATTCCCGCTTTTTCACTCTGATTTAGATCGAATTATTTCACTTCTACCAATTTCTTTACATTTTTCTTTTCATCCTTTGGAAGTGAGAGTCTCAAAATTCCACCTTCGTACGTGGCTTCAATAGCTGCTTTATCTACATTCTCTGGAATATAGAATGATCTGCTAAAAGATCCGTAATGAGTTTCAATTGAATGGTAATTCTTTTCCTTTTTTTCTTCCTTCAATTTACGCTCACCACTGACAATTAGGCGATCTTCCTCAATTGCAATTTGAAAATCTGATTTCTCAAGCCCAGGGACTGCAACTTGGATTTCGAATTCTTTTTCAGTTTCAGCAATATCCACTTTTGGAATAAATGAACCTCTTGAAGAAGTCATCAAATTGGTGTCCTCAAAAAATCTTTCCAAGAAGGAATTTATATTTCCTCCCCTGAAATTACTTGTTGGTTTTAATGTTAATTGTGCCATCGTTTTTATCGTTTTGTTTTGGAAAACCAATAATTCAAAAGTGTACCAAGGCGATAATCTTCCAATTTTCACTACTTTTTACCGACATAATTTCCGATAAATAACTAATTTGAATATATCTCATGTCATTATGACGTTTTTTTTGCTGATAAAAAAGGGTTTATCAGTTACTCAAAAATTTGTACCTTTTGTGTCCAAATTCAACAGAATGAACCCAAGATTCAGCAACCTTTTAAAGACATTCGGACCAGGTATTTTATTCGCTTCTACATGTATTGGCGTTTCTCATTTAGTTCAATCAACTAGAGCAGGTGCAGATTATGGATTTAGCTTACTTGCCTTTATTCTGCTAGCTAACATCTTTAAATATCCATTTTTTGAATTTGGATCTCGATATGCGTCCGCTACTGGTAAAAGCATATTAGAAGGCTACAAAGCACAAGGGAAATGGGTTTTGGCTATGTATTTTCTATTGAGCTTTGGATGTATGTTTTCCGTATCCGCCGCTGTGAATTTTGTGACAGCAGGAATGTTAGGAAATCTCCTCAACTTAAGCCTAGACCCCAAATGGATTTCACTGATTATCTACTTCGTTTGTATGCTAATATTGGTGTTGGGTCAATTCAAAGTATTAGACAGTCTATTAAAGATTGTAGCAACGGTTTTGTTAATAACCACATTGGTGGCATTCTTCAGCGCAATTTTCAATCCTCCTGCTACTGAGGTTTCAGAAATGCCAAAAGCAGACTTGACGAGTAAAGCAAGCCTTATGTTTATAATTGCGCTTATGGGCTGGATGCCGACCGCTGTAGATTTATCTACCTGGAATAGCGTATGGACCATAGAGAGAATTAAGCAAACAGGTTATTATCCAAAGCTAAAAGAAACGCTTATGGACTTTAATTTTGGCTATGCCATTTCCACCATTCTTGCTGTTTGTTTTATGACTTTAGGCGCATTGTTAATTTATGGTAGAGATATTTCGCTTTCTACGAATTCCACCACATTTGCTAACCAAATAATCAGTATGTACACAAATGCTATTGGCCCTTGGGTGTATTGGATAATAGCTGTGGCGGCATTTACAACCATGTTTAGCACTGCAATTACGGTAATGGATGGCTACAGCCGAGCAATGGGTGAAACTATCCGTCTGCTCTTAGATAAGCGGGAGGAAGAAAAGCTCAAGAGACAATTATATTTTGGAATCCTTATCATTCTGTCCATGGGCGCCTTAGCAATTATATATTTCTTATCGGGTAGCATGCCTAGATTGGTAGATTTAGCCACTACCCTTTCCTTCCTTATCGCTCCAGTGATTGCCATTATCAATTTAAAAGCCATCACTTCTAAGGACATCAGCTATGAATTTCGCCCTAAAAGGTGGCTGATTTGGCTGGCGAACTCAGGAATCATTTTTCTAAGTGTATTCACTATCATTTACTTATATATTTTCTTCATCAATTAGAAAAAAATCTTTCGAACAGTTTTGGTTTTATTTATAAAGCCTCGTAATATTGCAATCCCAAACGGGACATTCCTCCTTAGCTCAGCTGGTTAGAGCATCTGACTGTTAATCAGAGGGTCCTTGGTTCGAGCCCAAGAGGAGGAGCGTTAAGCAAAAAGGTCAACAGCAATGTTGACCTTTTTTTTGTTTTATATCCTTTACAGAGATTGAAGCCAGTCTTCAAATCTACCCAAGTGAGGATCCTTTGTTTCCTTGGCTCTTTCTACAGCCATTAAGGCAAAATTCTTAGCTTCAGATGTTTTTCCAATTTTATGAAGAATCTTGCTCTTCAAATCCAAGTTGAACCCTTCCTCAGAGATACTTATGGAAAAATCAGTCAATTTTATTGCGAATTCTAAGTAATCTATTTGGTCAGATTTGCTCAGTTCAAGAATATGTTCTGCCCAATAAAAAGCATAAGATCCTTGACCGAATACAGAACTTCTTTGAGAGGCTGGAATTACAAGAGAGGATGTCGGCGTTCTCTCATTAAAGTTTTTAAGATTTTGTTGATAGTTAGCTTTTAAGGTATCTATATTTTTTTGGAAATATACAGCCTCAGAGTAAGGAATAAGGCTTTCCATAAGCAAATCAATGTTTTCAGTAAAAACGGCAAATTCCATCAAGTACTTATTTCGATAGTTTTCAGCATTAACATCATTTCCGTAGGTGGCTTTCAGGTAATCGGCAGTTATTTTGGCCAATGAAATATTATTGTTGTTAAGAGCAGCCTGCGTTGTTTTTCTTATCTTATCTTGATTCACTCTGATCCGTTCATCCACTGACATTTCATCAGAAAAAATGCGTAAAAACTCACTATTTGTATTAAAGATTCGGCTGAATCTATAATTATCAAGTGCTGGAGCAAGCCTAATCAAGTATTTTATTTGCTGATTATTTAATGTACTATTGATTGGCACCATATCAACTAGTTGCTTGACAAAAACCTCGGGAACGGGTAACTGCCTTCTAAAATAATCTTCAGCGATTCTATTCAGTTCACCAGAGTCTAATTTCTGTATCGATTTCTCCATATTCTCTGTCAAGTACTGATTTATTTTTACTTGATTTCTGATGAATTTTAAATATCGATCAAACCCTGACGGACTAGTACCAACTCCTGTTTCGATACCCATGGGCTGATAAAACCTATCATAAGCAATCCAACTTGGCCACCTTGCTGGATAAGTTCTGTCATTAATAAAAATGTTTTTGGTGCTTTGGTTATGATATTTAGCAACTTTAACGATGACTTTATTTTCTTCTGCCGACGCTTTAAAAACATCAGATTCCAATATTCTCTCCACTTGAACTAATTGAGAATCTATGCTAAGCACTATACCTAGATGTAAAAGAACAACAATATAATCTTTGCTGGGAGCTTCGGCATAACCTTCGTCAATGAGCTTTTTCCATTCTGGAACAATTAAACTCTGACCATAAATTTGGGATTGAATTGAAATCAAAAACAAGACACAAAATGCAAATCTTACCATATCAAATAAAGAAGCTAGAATTATATGTCAATATTATAATTATACACAATTTTTCAAATTAATTTTAATTAAAATTTTTTCAAAGCGTGTTGTTAATGTATACGCTAACATCGGTTATACTTTCAAAAAAACTGAAATGAAACCCTCAAATCGAATTCAAAAAGTCAAATAAATCTTCGTCTCCTTTAAGATTGAGCTTCTTTCTCAGGCGAGATCGGCTGATGTAGGAGCTTGAGGGTAGTATATTAAGAATTTCGGCTATTTCTTTAGAGTTAAGTCCAATTTTTAAATAAGCGCACCAACGCAAATCATTATTTGACAAACTTGGGAACTGCTCTTTCAACTTCTTGAAAAACTCTTGGTGAAGCTCATCCATTTGAATTTCAAAGGTCTTATTTTCATCAGTTAGATATGAGTCCAACAGTCGTCTAACCTCTCCTAACTTTACGCTAAGCTTGGAAGGATTATTCTGTGTGTATTCGAAAATTTCTTTGATTTTAAGAATCAAACGATTCTTTTCTTCATTATCTCGTGCTTTTACAGCAAGGTCAATTGTCTTATTTTTCAGCTGCTGTTCAAGTTGATTGTATTCATCATGTAATTTCATTTGCTCAAGCAATAATAATTCTTGTTTGTGTTTTTCAGCTTGTTTACGCAAATACAGTTGTTCCTTTTCTTTTAAGATTCTCCTTTGTTTTGATAATGACTTTTGGAACCAAGTATAAATTGTTAAAACAAGCAAACAAAAAATCACCAAATAAGTAATGTATGCATACCAGGACAAATACCAAGGTGCTTTTACAAAAATTGAAAATTCTTCAACCTCTGTAAGATTTTCGTTGATCAAGGCATTTAATGAAAGCCTATTTTCTCCAATTTCTAAATCCCAAAACTCAAATGAGTTATTTGTTGAAAATGGTGTCCAATCATTTTCGTTCAATTTAGATTGATACTTTATACCATCACTATTTGGCACAATTGCTTCAATTCTCAAATTCCTCACCTCGAAGGCTATTTCTTGATTTGGAATTATATCCAATGTTTTGCTATTACCAAATGCCTCAATTTTCCTAACTAATAAATTAGAATTAACAACCTCATTTTGTTCATTTTGATTAAGAAACCTCAAATCAAAACCATTGAACTTTGGGATAAACTCATAATCTGCATTGAGCAATCGTGATTTTGAAAGTCCAGAAAAGGATGTAGAAATGTTTGTAAATTTTGGATGTTCTGGATCTTGCAAGAACTTTCCCTCACTTTGATTGAAGGAATAGGTGGACTTGTCCGTAATTACATGAATTCCAGTTTCGTCGCTGGTCAGAAAAGTCTCACTTCCTTCAAAAAGTCCAGCTTCAAATATCACTCTATTCGTTGGCTCTAAATCTTTATCTAACTCGGTTCTAATGATTCCAAAATTTGGAATATTCACCCATAAAATATTTTCGCCCTCTATTAATAATTGATTGCAAGAGCCATAAATAAGACTCATTTTTCGTTCAAATTTCCAATCTTCTCCAGTCTTCTCAAAAATCGAAATTCCATTATAATTACCTGCTAGTAAATACCTACCATAAGGAACTATCGACCAAACTCCTTCTTGATTAGCAATCTTTTCAATGGTTGTTCCATTTACATAATACAAACCTTTATCATGCCCCATTAACAACCTATTGCCTACAGAATCGAGCGTCCAAACTTGCCCTTCTGATTCTGGAATTAGACTGAAATTAAAATTCTCCCGGTCGTTATTCAAGTCATCCCAATTGGATTGGTAGAGACCTTGATTTGTACCTAGGTAAAAATTTCGACCCTGGATAAAAGCAGTGAAACTATTACCGAAGTTTCCACCATAATCTAATATCGAAGTAATGTTTGTGTTGAGATTCGAGGATGAAATCCCATAATCCATCCCAATCCATATTTGACCATAGCGACTGAAATGCAATGAGAGGATAGTGTTACTTGACAGGCCTTTATTTCTATTTAGCTGATGAATAATTCGTCCATCATCATTTACTATATACAAGCCTTTAAGCACCGTACCGAAAGCGAGGTAATCTTGTCCAATGCCCGCGAAACTAAAAACCTTAGCTTGCCTCAGCAACTCTGAAAGCTCATTTTGTATAGGACTTATTTGTCCATTTGAGAATCTGTACAAGCCAGAATCTTTGGTAACCATGACCATGCCTGCTGTATCTTGATACATCCCAACGATTTCCAATTTATTGTTATTGGGATAGGAGAATACTGGGATTATGGAATAGTTTTCTAACTGAAACAATCCTTGCTCGCTATCAGCAATGAAAAGATTCTCTCCAAGCTTATATCCTCCCGCAAATCTTTCTGGAGCGGCAATTTTCACTACTTGCTCGCCGCGAATTGCGTAAATATTACTGGCGGAAATAAAGATTATATCTTCCTTCAAGCGGAAAACATCCCAAAACTCTTCATTCAAGTCTGACAAATTTTCTGCAAAGGAGTACAACGATTTATACTCGAAGTCTAAAAATTCATTTCTTTGCCATACACCAAAATCCAAATCCGAACCAGTGTAAATTGTAGAGTCGTTCAATACGAGTAAAGACCGGGTGAAACCATTGCTACCTTTGAAAATATTCCACCTCTTCCCATCATATTCGAGTAAGCCTTTGTCAGTTGCAAGGTAAATTATGCCATTCGGAGCTGAGTCAATATCCCATGTTTTGCCTGAATTAAGATATTGATCTGGAGTGAAATTATTTAGTAAAGGAACTCCCTTTTCAGGGAATTTTTGGGCACTAATATTAAAGGATAAACAAATTAATACAACAATATATAAAGCACTCTTTTTCAATAATATAATGCTATGGAGAGGTTGGTTTCAAACATCAATAATAAAATACCTTTTTTGAGGAATTAATAATGAAATATACAACTGCATTTTTAAAAAACCATCTACTTAATGATATGTCTAATTTCGGCATTTTCAATTTAATGCAAATTTGTTTTAACCCTCCAGTCAAGTTTTTGTTTGGCGGGAGCTTAGATTATTGATGGTAAAATTCGAATTAGACTGAAGAAATTCTAATTTCTTACTCTAAGCCTAATGGAGAGGGAATTTTAGTTTTTCGTTCTTATCCCAAATCCCCCAATATGCACCAACTTCTCCTTCGTCACTCACTTTCCAAGACTCATCGAATGAGGAGAAGTAAAATACATCTATTCCTTCGTCCATTGCCCATAATTGGGTGTTGATAAAATATCTCAACGAATTTTGTGGTGAAGGAAATGCACCACCTAATGATTCTCCTTTGGTAGGCCAACCTGTTTCTGAAATAATGATTTGCTTTCCGTTTGCAACACTTTTCACTTGGCCATACATGCTCATCATATGACCCAACGAATATTCTATGGGCGTTCCTTCCCAAAATGGATACAAATTTGCCAAAATAACATCACTAATATTTACCAATTCAGGATGTCTAACAAATTCGTAATAGGCATCTACATAGCCTACAGGAATATTTGGGAGAACTTTTTTCACCTCAGTAATATAGTTGAGTAATTGACTCATGGTCAAATCATTTCTGTAAAGGACCTCATTACCAACTACAGCAATATCTACATGGCCTGCTTTTGCAAGGCTAATTAATCCATCAATCTCGTTTCGATTTTTTTCTTCATCTTTTCCCAGCCAAGCACCCACCAAGGTTTTAATTCCAAATTCCTTGGCAATCTGAGGAATTAATTCATTACCCTCGATACAGGAAAAAGTACGGATCCACTTAGTAAATGGCTTTAGTATTTCCATTCTCCGGCGTATTTGATCCGCGCTAATATTGTCGCCAGGTTTTTGACCATCTTCGTACAAACTAAAGCAGATTCCATGAAGGCCACCGTACAGTACTTCAATAAATAGATGATTCAAATCTTCAGAAGATTTTTCATCTAAAAAATTGATTTTTCTAGATGGATCAGATGTCTTGTACGTTAAAAATTGACTTGGTCTGAATGACATGGTTGTTCAATGATTATGGTTCTATTAATCTTTTTATTTCTGGAATAAACTACAATTCACCTCGTCTCCTTTCCAATTCCAGTTTTATTTCTCTGGCCTTTTCTTCATTCAAATCGTACTTCCACATTACAATTATTGCCAAACCAGCAGTGAATGCAGGCACTAAAATATCAGCTAATCTTAAATTCGTTAAAGTATCTGCACTTTGGATTGTAGCATTCTGGTCGAAACCAATAAGCTTTAAAATCAATCCTCCCAATACTAGCGCAAGGCCTTGTCCAAGTTTCACCATCCACCAATAAATTGCGCCAAAAGTTCCTTCTTTTCTTGGCATTCCATTGTTCAATTCGTCTAAATCACAAACATCAGCTGTCATGCTCATCATTAAAGTAAAAAGTCCTCCAATACCAAAAACCATAAGAGGAATTGGCATAAAAATAAGCCACGGATTTTCAGGATTGAAGCCCCACCACTTGAGTAAATAGCCGACAATTGAAATTATTGTCGAAATGATAAATGCATTTTTCTTTCCCCACTTATTAGCCATCCACGTAATCGCTGGAATTATCAAAAATGCAGTAGCAACCGCACTTATAGTTGAGAACCAAGCTGGCCAAGATCCCGCTGCTCCATAATCGCCTCTAAACATATAAAAAACGATAATGAAATAGCTAAAAGACGCTACCATTTGAAATCCATTGAAAACCAAAAAAGTAGCACCACAAAGCCTCGCAAAAGAACTGTTGTTAACAATCAGTTTCATATTCCTAAACAAGTTCTTCACATTTTGCAGAAGGTTCTTAAGGCTCAAATCATCACGATTCGAGAGATTCGACTGATCTACTTCTTTACAGAAAATAGCTGGTAACACACCCAAAATCGCACAAACCGCACCCACTATTATAGCCAGCTGTCGCACTCCTACTGCTTGTGTTTCGAACAGATTGGGATTGGCAATAATCACCCAAAACCAAGGCACAACCATCCAAGCTACTTGACCAACTGTTTGAGAAAAACCCATCAGACGAGTTCGCTCATTATAATCGAAGGTCATCTCATAGCCTAGGCCAATAAGCGGAGTAGAAAACATTGTATTTCCTATCAAATAGATCATTGAAAAGATCAGGAAGTACCAAAAATTGAACATCTGAGAATTCTCAGGATTTAGCTGCCATAAAACAGCGAAAAGTATTCCGCTGAGAATAGCTCCCATAAAGATATATGGCCGACGACGACCAAATCTGGACTTTGTATTATCCGAAATATAGCCCATTATCGGATCGGTAATGGCATCAAAGAATCTAGGCAATCCGCCTAAAAGGCCCGCCAAAAATGGATCCATTCCAAATGCAGTCAACAGGAAAAATGCAAAAACGCCAAGCGCTCCTGGTAGCAAATTATTTACTAGATGACCCGCTCCAAAAGCAGCCTTTTGCCCAAATGGCACTTTGTCTTTGATTTTAATTTCTGTTGAAGCCATAATTTTGGGTTATTAAATCTGAAAATCTATCAAGTCCTTATGTTCATTAGAAAGCAAAATAGTCTGAATGGCTTTTGCGGAAATAGAGAATTCCGTAGTTACCTCACCTAAAGCCAATTCAATTTCTTTTGCTTGTTCTGTTTGATTGAATACAATGAGCACTATACCACCATCTGGATTTTGTATCGCCGTCACCATCAACTCATCATCTGAATTTTCAAATCCAATTCGCACAGCGTCAGGTCTTATGAATCGGCTAAAATGTGTCATTACATAGAATATTGGCGTGAAATAAACTTCATCCAACTCAGGGTCTACGATTACTGGAGCCACACACCAGTTTTCAAACCAATTCGGACCACCTTGCCTATCAAGCACCATGTTCCAATCAATCCAACCATCTACCCAATTATTAAGACTACCAATAATATCTCGTGCATAGCGAAAACTTGGTGCGTATTTAGGATGCAAATATTTCTTTTCGGCTGGTGCCCAATCCCAACCCCAATCGGTGGCTTCTTTCGCCCAATACCATTCATCATCTTGCCATTTTGGCACTTCTGCATCTACACAAGCTTCCGTTTGTATTAAGTGCTTATCTGGCGCTTTGCTATGTGCATATTGTAATGCTTCTGGAAAATAGTCGTAAGTACTCGCATACCAATGCACCGCTGTGCCATCGTAATAGGCATTTGCTTCTGGGTCATCATACATGGTGTCTACCCAAGTCTTTAACTCATGATCTCTATTCTGATCGTAGCCCAGAATCTTCACATCATGTCCATTAGCTTCTAGCTTTGGGCCTAAGTGGTTCTTCACAAACTCATTCATTTCCTCAGGAGCGTAGTGCATACTCTCCCAATTATTATCATTGCCAAGCGGCTCATTCTCAACTGTAAATCCCCAAATAGCTATTCCTTGCTTTTTATATGCTTCTACATATTTTGAGAAGAATAATGCCCAAGTGTCATAGTATTCTGGCAGTAATTTCCCTCCACGCCAATCCTTATTATCTTTCATCCAAGGCGGAGCCGTCCAAGGTGAAGAAAGGATTTTAAAGCCTTCTTTTGATATTGCCTGCGCATCTTTGATCATCGGAATGATGTCGTCCATATCCTCTTCTATGGTAAAATGCTCCAGCTCCATATCTCCTTCTACTGCTGCATAAGAATAGTTGCTTAAAGAGAAATCGCAGGAGTTCATGTGAGTTCGGGTGAGTGAATATCTTGCGCCAGACTCTCCAAAATAGGCTTGGAGAATTTTATTTCTATTTTCCTCGCTTAGCTGATTTAGTAGGTATGCAGAAGCCTCGGTAAATGATCCACCAAACCCTGTAATAGTTTGATATCTGTCATTTAAATTAATTGAGATTTTGGACCTTAAGGCGGGAGGTTTTTCGCTTTGGAAGTCCACAATTTTAGTAAGTTTATTGCCACCCGCCGATGTTTCAAATACCTCAATTGCTAGTGAATCGGAATTTTGACAAGCGCTCGTTAGCATAAGTAAAATCGTAAAATGAAGGAAGAAGTATTTTATATTTTTCATTGCGGGATTTGGTCTGTTATTCAATAAAAAACTATCTCCAAGCCTGATGGCGGCACCTTTACATCTTTCATCAAATCATTCAAATTTCCATTATAGGTTTTGGTTATTGGCTTTCCATCGCGAGTTAAGCCATCAAAAACACCTGCATCTACCAAATCCCACAAGACGTATTTTGCCTGTGATTGCATATTGATAAGTCCAAAATGATTTTCAGACCCCTGTGGATTACCGCCATCTTTCCATGGCTCATCAAAAGCTTCAAAATAAAAGCATGTCAACCCATGCTCATCAGCCCATTCCCGCATCAGATGGTAATAAGTAGCCGATTTGTATTCATCTGTAGCTCTTGAACCAAAGTCTCCATAGAACTCATTTGATCTCGAAGCCCAGCCTGTTTCACCAATGTGGATAGGTTTACTAACTCCTAGTCCTTCCATATAGTCAACCACACTTTGATATTGTGAGATGGCATAATCTCTAGCACGGAGCACAGCTGCATCCACTTTCTCAGTAGCAGATAAGTGTTCCTCCTGCTCTAAAACTCCCCAAAAGCTTGGATTATAATGCGTATCGTGCATCGGGTAAGTATGAATTGACACATAATCGACTGCCTTGAATAATTTCGTTAAATCATCAACATGGTATTCGCTGCCACCACCACCCCAGGAGGCGAAATTATCAGAACTCGTGATCCACATTGATTCAGGCAATTCACCTTGAGCTTTCAAGTTTTGTAAATGATTCACCCACTTTAAAATTACTTCAGGCTGCACATAATATTTTTCGGCCCATTTAACCATCGCTTCATTGCCTACTGCCATTACCTTCACTATCTCTGGGTATTCTTTAGCTAGAGCAACAGCTCGATTCACTTCACTTTCATTATGCTCACTTTCTTGGTTATGGTCTGGGGGGTATTCTGTCCAAGCATTTTTACAGTCGATCCAAATTCCCATCATCAAATACATTTCGAATTCTGGATTTTCTTCCATTAGCCCACGAATCACTTTTAATAGATTTGACACTTCGTTGAACTGCACATTGTAAGTCCGAAGGACTTTAATTCCCATCGCATTCAGAATTTTCATATCCTCCCGCAACTCTGCCAAGGTTGGTTCTATTTGTCTCGATTTATGTCTAAATCCTCCATAGGAGATAGCTTGATATTTAGGGTTTCCTAAAATTTCTTCCGCTGTGATTGTATTCTTTCCTGTCTCTTTCATGGGCAGATTATTACAATTAGTAGCTGTAACAGCTATTATAATTAGTATTAAAAAAGTTTTGAGCTTCGGTCTATCATAGTATGGATGAAAATATTCTTTCATTTACTTTAAAATTGACTTGATCACCGAAACTTTAATTTGATTTACTTCACCCGTCCTCTTAAATATCTTTTGACTTGTCCCTTCATCCAATATCATTGAGTCGAACTCTCTTGAAGTACCATTATTGAATTCCACCTTAATATTTGACTCATCAGCAATGATATAAACTATAGGAACTTGGCAATACGTGAAACAAAGACTGTTTTCAGTCAATGGGATTGTTTTGCGCTCGTGGCGGGTGTTTACATATTCGAATTGCGAAGCTTGTGAAATGAATTCCCCCTTCTGAAGGAGACAAGGATTGAAGACCAACTTACCATCAAATACAAATACGCCTAATTCTGAGTATCTGGCCAAAATATCTTCTTTCACCTGTCCAGTCATTCCAGGCTGCTGGGCTCCTCGATGAGATGGCGTATGCGAATACGGATCAGTTGGAAATGCGCCATAAAGATCTGGAGATTTATGGCTACCAATACCCGCATTTATTTCGTAGTAATGATCTAGCAGCTTGCCAATTATTCTTGGATCTGCTTTTTCATCTATGGCTTTTATACAGCATTCTTGCACCGCCAAAAGCAATTTCGACACCATGTGCCAATAGATCGATCCCAAGCCTTCATACGAAAAGAATGTGCCTGACCTGCCGGTAAAAGATTTGTGATTGAACACTTTTTCGAATAAGTCAAGCAAAAGCTCCCGCTCTTTCGATACTAGCTCCTTGTGCTTCGCTTCACCTAATTTATTAAGAGCCTTTTCTAAATCAATCGCATTTTTGAAATTTCCATTAAAATGGAACTGCCCGTGCAAATCCTCTTCAATGAGTTGTTCATCCCTTTCCTCAAGCAGTTTCATCAATAAATCTGATGAATAAACATCTTCCTTTGGAATAATATTTTTCTCTAAAAAGCCTGGCAAATCCCTATCTGGATAGAGAATGTAGCTATACTGATCTTCTCTGAACAATGCACTACTCTTTAGCGCATCAAGCACTTCGAGTACTTCGTGGGAAGTGAGATATCCAGAACTAAGTACGGCAACTTGCCCTTCGAGCATTTCGCTCAAGTGAGTTGATTTAATTTCTGAATGGCCAATTGAAATTAAATTATAGGCATGATACAACTTATCCTCCCGCTGATTGGCGAGAATGGAATGTTCAATAAAATCTAAGCTTAATTGAGTGAAAGTTTGCAAGCCCCCTAGAGAAATACTTCTCTGATTGCCCCAGAAGCCTGTTTTATAAATTTGCAACCTATACTCTGATGCAGAAATGCCTAAACGATCAACAATGGCTTTTCTATTTTGATTGCCAATTGGCGCGCCTAATTCAGGGCTGAATTCCTCCAACGTTTCTCTTACACTGTGATAAAATTCTATCAGTTCTGCGGAAACCTTTATCTGGTCCAATTCAGATGAATTCAATAGGCCTTGGAAGAAAGTTAGAAAGCGATGCATATAATACAATGTGACCATCGAAGCACCATTGCCAACTAGCGCATTGTTTGCGTCATTCCATTCTGGCCTTTGGGTATTCATCCAAATGCCTGCCTCAGGAATAAAATTGGACATTTTGGCAAGCAATGTGGCAAGTATCTTTTCAAGCAAATTCACATGGTAAATATTCTTTTTACCATCCACTAGAAGGGTGCCATCCGAACCCATTTCCTCCCGCTTTTTTCGAACTTGAGCATCTTGCTCAAAATCAAAGTCTATGGTGTCCTTAGGGTTGGCCAAGATCATAT
Source organism: Peijinzhouia sedimentorum (assembly GCF_049340005.1). NCBI lineage: Bacteria > Pseudomonadati > Bacteroidota > Cytophagia > Cytophagales > Peijinzhouiaceae > Peijinzhouia > Peijinzhouia sedimentorum. Next base: position 129,788 of record NZ_JBMPIY010000008.1, on the reverse strand, counting down.
CATAAGATTTGATCTTGTAAGGTACAGTCGCATATACAAATAATGCTTTATCGAAGTAGGACTGCAAAGCACCTGGCTTAAATTTCTCAATAATTTCAAAAAATTTCTGCAAATAAATTATCTGATGATCGCCCCAATAACCTATGTATGACCAAGGATTATCCGGTTCCAAAACTTCCCAATCGTAACCATCTTTGGTCACTCTGTAAGGATTGTAACCATCAAAGGTTGTAGCATTTAGAAACTTAAAAATCATCCCCTCAATAAACTCAGGATACGAATAAGCTAATGCTTCCCAATTCTGAAAGAGATCTCTCCAATTACCTTCGTAATCTAAATTTTTAGAGCCATCTATTTCATTTTTAGTATTGATTGTGAAGCTATTCCAAGGGCGACTTGGGTCGCCATGCCTGCGACTGAACTTGAGCGGGAGGTATTCTATGCACAATCTAACAAGATCAGGGTCATAGACGCCGGAAAGCATCTCCTTAAGTGAGCTAAGATCAAAATCATCTTTGAGCTCATTTATAAAGGACTTGTTTTTTTGGGCTATCTCTTTATTTGCCTTCTTTAAGTAATTTACAAAATCGGACTTTTCGATTAGGTACCCATCATCAAAAATGCCACCTCGCATAATGTTAAATAGCACATTTGAAAAATGACGATTGTCCTTTAATTTATCAGAAGTGAATTGTAATCCATCAGCTCCGGCTACGAGATTGATTAGCTTATGCGTCCCTAATTCAACATCTTCCTGTATTTGCTTTGCCAAATTTGGCTCTTTCCGAATTGCATCAGCAATAGAAATTATCTGAGAATATCGCTGATTCACATCTGCCATTATCAGCCAATCTTTTTTGGAATCAGCCGATAATTCAATTTCAGATACAATGAAATATGCACCTTTCTCCCCACGTATATCATACTCTGCTTCCACAGCTTGTTTTGCTCTGAAATAGCGCAGTTGCTTAGATGACAGCAAATGCTTCGGATTTTCAATTCCCAAAGACCAAACAATATTTGCTTTCAGAGCCTCACTTGGCTCGGGTTTATCCACGATTATCGCGCTTAACGAATATATCCCTAAACCAGATTTGGTCTCCAATTCGCTGCGTTTGTAAGCATCCACCAAATTGCTAGACGACCTTTGAAGCTCACTAGGCACACCAAATGGTAAGATATTTTGAATGCCGTCAAGCAGAGTGATTTTGCATGAATCGTTAGAGTTGTTAACCAATTCAGCCTTTTTCACAAAACCGTACTTATTGCTTGAGCTCCACTTGAATCGGAATGCCAATTCCAAATCATGATTGATTTCTTCAAAAACTATCTGATTGCCATAAATGCTTTTAAATAAGTTTCGACTCAGCTTGTAGTTATTCGCTAGCTTTTCAGAAAATGGCTCCCAAATAAGTGTTTCGTTTTTTCTGTGAATTTGAAAGATTGATTTGCTACCAGTTATATCTGCAAAATCAGTGATTTTATCTTCAGTGTAATACGGAAATATAGCATATTCAGAATTTTTACGGCCAGCACTCAAGCCTCCATTACTTGAAATAAACATCCAATGATTGCTGTCGCTCACCACACTCATAAAGAAGGGTCTTATACTATCGTAATTGGATATCTTGAAGTATTTTTCGTTTTCATACTCCACCATTTCCATGTGCACTTTTTTACTCATTTCTAGCTTTGAAATTTCTTCTGTCGCCAAATTCATACGTTCACAGAAAAGATAATTATTTTAAAAATAGACTTAGTTAGACTCTTGATAAACTCTTACATAATCGATGATCATCTTTTGAGGAAATGGTGTTTGATCGGTTGGAAAACCTACATAATTGCCACCAACTGCTACATTCAGAATCATGAAAAACGGCTGATCAAAAACCCAAGCGCCGGAAGCGTCACCACGCTCTATTCTTTGGTATAGGAAGTCATCAACAAAAAAGTCGATTTTTTCTCTGCTCCACTCTATTGCAAAAATGTGGAATTCAGCGTCGAATCGTCTATTTGTAAAGCCATAGTTTTTGCTAATTGGATTACCACCTGAGTACCCTGGCCCATGGATCGAGCCAGCTATTTTATTTGGCTGCTGACCCCGCAATTCCATTATGTCTATTTCGCCACATTGAGGCCAACTTACCTCATCAACATTAGACCCGAGCATCCAGAAGGCTGGCCAAAGACCCGGACCATAAGGCGTTTTGATTCTAGCTTCAAATCGACCATACTGTTGCTCAAAAATTCCTTGAGTTTTGATTCTAGCAGATGTATAACCTGTTCCTGCTTGAAGTGCTGTAATCTCCAATTGACCTTGACCATTGGTAGATACATTTGCAGGAGAATTGGTGTAGGACTGCAACTCTAGGTTACCCCAACCATCTTGTCCTCTTCCAATATCATAAGTCCATTTGCTAGGGTCTGGAGAAGTTCCAGCAGCTTCATCAAATTCGTCGCTCCATACTAATTGCCAGTTGCGCTCTTCTAATTTCTGAAACTCATCAACTTCGCAGGCAAATAGTGCAAACTGTAGGATAAAAAGAACCAACAAAGTTCTTCCTTCCAATTTAAACGCTGTTTTCATATTATTTTTTTTCATCAGATGTTAATTTTACTTGAGCTTGAAACCCTCAATTTCAACTTATTACAAGCTCGTATTTGGAAAAAATACACTCCATCTCAGGAAATGACCAAAGATGGAGTGTTACTTAATCTATACCTACAAGGCGGATGTTATCGATAAGGATTACACCTCCCGCACCTTCAACAGCTCCACTGGCTATATTGAAATGCATTATAAAGTTATCTGCAGCACCATCAACACCATTGAATTCATAGGAGAAACTAGTCCATTCCGACTCACTGAGACCCTTTGCTTGAAGATCGAAATTATTTGTAGCACCAATACCAGGGAAAATAGTTTGTAAGTGAACAGCAGCTGCCACAAGAGACCCATTAAGTTTCAAATCAAATGTTAGTCTCACATTAGTTTTTCCACCGAAATCAAGGCCACTCTTTGGTGTTTGGAAAATATAAGCTTTCCCTGCGGCTGTACTTGGGTTTCTGCCTGATACCTGCATGGCTCCACCTTCTACGCCCACTTCCGAAAGCCATTCGATGGAAGCCTCGCTACTATTCGCATCGGCTATTTTCTCCCAGCTGTTGATAGAAGAAGCCTGATCAAATGACTCCGCAAATATGGCATCACCTGTTTCAGAACCTCCTCCTCCACTACTTGCTTTGTAGAAATATAGATTATCGATATGAATGGTTGTAGCACCTATTGGCCGACCTACTAAAATCACTTGGGATATATTTTGGCGGGTGGTTAAACCTGTAAAATCGCTCAATGGTATGTCTAAACTTACCCATTGACCTGTGGCTAGTCCAGGGAAATCAACTTGATGCTCCGTAGCTCCACCTGGCGCAAAATCAACCAACTTCAATCCAAAATTATTAAAATCCGAAGACCACACATCTATGTGAACATGAGTCATCTCTTCAATATTGATAGGACTACTTACCGTCTCAATGCCTACAAAATCTAAGGCTGAGTATTTCTTAACTGCATTTCCTTGGATGGAAATGTCATCCAATACGCCCGCAGACCAACCTGTACGCCATGTATCTACAGGCACATTTGAATAGGCATCACTAAACATAGAAATGACATCACTAGGAGCTCGAGTAGGTGTTGGCGCAGGGGTTGACAGTGTAGCAACTGCATTAATATCATAAAAATACAGATTGTCAAAATGAACTGTAGTTGCCCCTGTAGGCTGACCTACCAAAATAAATTGAGATATATTTTGGCGGGTGGTTAAAGCTGTGAATTCACTCAAAGGAATGTCTAAACTTACCCATTGGCCGGTTGCTAAACCAGGGAAATTAACCTGATGTTCCGTAGCACCACCTGGGGCAAAATCAACCAACTTCAATCCAAAACTGGTGAAATCGGCAGACCATACATCAATATGAACATGGGTCATCCCTTCAATATTGATAGGATTACTTACCGTCTCAATTCCTACAAAATCTAGTGCTGAATACTTTTTGATTGCATTTCCTTGGATAGAAATATCCTCGAATACGGCAGCAGACCAATCTGTTCGCCAAGTATCTACAGGCACATTTGTGTAGGCATCGCTAAATATAGAAATGACTCCTGCTGGATTCCTAGTAGGAGTTGGAGCAGGTGATGATAATACAGCAGGTGGAGTCTCTTCCTTGTAGAAATAGATATTATCTGCATAAAAACCGGAGATGTTTTGAGAGATATCTTCAAAGATCATTTGGAATAGACCGCTTCTAGCACCAAGTCCGTTAAAACTAGCTAATGGAATATCCAAGCTAATCCATTCTTGTGTCTGAGAAGCTGAAATATTAGCAGTGTATTTTCCCGCTGTTGGATTTGAATTATCAACCAATTGAACTAAAAATTGCGCATCGCCACTCAATGCATTTGGAAGGAAAATATCCACATGAAGGTGAGTCATGTCTGATGCATTAATTGTAGGCGATGTGAATTCAACTCCAACGAAATTGAAATTATAGTAATTTAAAATTCGATTGCCCTCCACTTCAAAATCGGCAGAAAGTGTTGTTTGAAATGGCTCCCAATATCCATTGTAATAATCTACTGGAACATTATCATACTCCTCGCTAAAGAGTGAAATCACTCTATCAGCAGGATGAGTTGGAAGTGGTGCGGAGACAAATTGGCCAATGGATTGGAGGGTCAAAGAACCTTGGGTTTCTACATCTGCTAAAGTCGCTGTAATCACTGCGTTACCTGGGCCTCCTACCACAGTTACATTTCCTCCCGCATCCACTGAGGCAATAGACTGATCAGAAGAAGAAAACTCATAATAGCTAGGTGCCACACTCACTATTTGGTTTGTCCCATTTGGAAGATTGAAAATTGACTGTAAACCATCTATTCTTCTATTTGCTCCAATAAATGAAGTTTCAACTTGATCATTTCCATTCACTATTGTATGAAGTGGCTGTGATATTGTTCCAAGCTTTTCGAATTTCAAATCATCAATCCAGAAGGTGTAACCTCTACCATCTTCAGGGCCTTCTGATATATAAAACATACCTTTCTCAGCAGTTAATTTTGATGGATCGGGAATTGGAATGATGTATTTCTGCCAGTTAGTGTTTACTGGCATTGCATTGATGTTTACTCTATACTTTGATTCACCTAGATCATCCCCAAATCCAACTACATCTATGAAAGCTGATTTACTAGATCTGGCATAGAAAGTAAGTGCATCATATTCTGATAAATCTCTAGGGACTTCCGTAAAAAAAGCTCCCCCCGCATATGCTCCTCTTGGATCATTTGCATCGGGTACTTCAAATTTCATTGAGGCTTGTGAAGTAGTTGTATAAGTAACTTCCGTATCTACATCGAAAGCAGTAGGTACTGAGCCACCGAAGGCAGCATAATTTAACCCTGCGCTAAATCCATCCAAGAAAATGGCTGGATTGGTAGAATATGTGGCAGGCTCTAGCTCATCTATATCTCGTACGCAACCAAGAGAAAGTACCAAGAGTAGACAAATGGAAAAATCCCTTCTCCAGTTATTTGTATTATAAGTGCTCATCCTAAAATATTTTTATTTAACGATGTTTATGAAAATGTAAGTTCTGATTTCCCATTCATTGCCATTGTCGAAACCAATAGCAGTTGGGTCAGGAACCATATTGCCAGCTGCATCAACAGTTTGAGTTGGGTTGTAGCGCGGCGAGAATCTATCGAGTGTACGGTATGTACCTCTTATGCCGATTCGAGTATCTGGTAGATCAAACCAATCTGGCTTACCAAGAGAAGTTGAGAAATCAGCCATCAATTGGGTAGGAAAAGTAAGGTTAAAATCCCTGTGGTAATCATAAGGTCCCCAATCATTTACTCTTACAAATGAGTTGAACTTCAGCTTTTTATAAATCATTCTCAAATCCAACCCTTGCCTTTGAATGGTACGTGCGTCGCTACCATTGGCTTGGGCATCACCTATATACATATTGGCAATCCATCCGAAATTCTTATTCATTTTAGAAACTATTCGAGCATTCACTTCCCATAAATCTTGTGCTGGTGCAGCACCTGGGAAGGCAAATAGCGTCCGGCCATCTGGTAAAATACCTATGGCTGCATCTTGGGTAGTAGGCAAGTGGCGATATACAAATCCTAAACTAAAGGCTAGTTCAGAGTCTTCTGTTCTATCGCTGTCCCAATCGTATAAGTATGTAGCTGGAGTAGGATCAAAAGTGAATAATATTTCACCTGCAGTTTGCTCTCTATTGCCCCGTACTACAAATGGATCATCCAAAATATTTCTTGGTCTACCAGCTCCTCCAACGTCGGCTGGAATTGGTCCTTCAAGTGGTTTTTGCCATAAGAAATTTGGTGCTATTTGGAAGTTACCAATATTGTAAGTAAAGCCTGAAAGGAAGTTGTATTGATTACCACTTCCACTGTCTTTCAATCTCCAACCTGTGAATGTTAATGTTTGGTCAGCGCCACCATTTGCTACTAATCCCATAGCAGCTGACTGAGCATACCAATTGAATTTACCGCCTGTATATGTGATTTTGGCTTTGCCACCGAAATTATCCTGGGCACTGATTTCATCTTGATAAACTGCCATACCGTTATTTTCTTCTCTAACGGCTTGAAATACCCTCCCTTGGAGTGGTTGACCTCCCCAAACACCACCTAGATCTACTCCAAACTTTCCAAGATTTTGAGAAAGAACTACGCTAAGTCTTCGCGTTTTAGGCTGTGGAATTGCAAATGAACTTTCTGTTAGCCCACGCTGCTGAATATCTTCATGAAAAATACCAGTTAAGGTAGTGTTACCAAGCTCTTTTCTATACTTCACTAAAAAAGCAGGGTTTGCTCCCCACCAAAGTTCTGGACCAAAAGCCAACTTGAAATCTTTCAATTGCTTTTTGCCCTCTACTTCAAATCCAAAAGGAGCCATACCGTTATAAATATCGATTAGTGGGCCATAATTTGCCTCAGGGTAGAGACCAAAAAAATCACCCTCATATCCCCAATGATAATGACCTGTACGATAGAAGCCGTTAAGATTGAAATATTTGTGATTCCACTCATAACTAGCTTGGTAAACCTGAACCCTATTTTCAGATTGTAATTCTACATTTCCATTTGGGGTACGAACCTCTACAGGCCTGCCTCTATTTTCGTAGAAAATTTGATCTATTGGATTACTCGCAACATTTCCCAAAACGTTGAATTCGACATTGGCTCTGAACTCTGGAGAAGGATTTGCCTGCACCCCTACAAAAAATGATTGCATGTGATCAAAGCCTAATTCGCTTGGAAAAGTAGTATTGCCTGGCGCTGTCGATTGAGGAGTTGTGATTAAACTCCCTCCTGTGTTGAATGTGGAAAATTGAGCGCTTAATCTGCTGAGACTAATTTTGCTTAATTGTGCACCTTCCAAAGCTGCTTTATCTCCTCTAGCTTTCAGAAAAGCCTCTGTAACTTGAATGTTGGCAAATTCTCGTTGTATTGAATTCAAAGTAGTTCCTGATGCATATGGGTTTACTTGATGCGCCTCCTTTAATACATAATATGATGTGCGTGGAAAAAGCTGGTAATGCCCCATTGCATTGGTTGGTCCTTTGGCAGCTATTCCAAACCACTCTTCATTCATATTATTTTCTCCTTCTACATAGTCGAATTGATATCCCCCATTAGACCAAGAAGCGTTATTATCATGAACACTCAGATTTGTTGTCTGTCCATATTTCCACCAGCCATCACTAAATTGAAATGTGAAACCACCAAGTGAATTTCCAGCTTTGCCTAAACCAGCAGCATTTTCATATATTTCTTTCCAGTTAGCCAAATTATAAATGGCTTGCGATTGTTGATCTTCTTCATTAGTAAGTGCATTGAATGCATCACTACCAAATTCAGTAAGCAATACAGGCTTGCCATATTCATTTTTTACTCTTTCAAAGAGATCGGTAAAGGAAACTCCACGATAAACATTGATACCCAAAATATCTACATCCTTACATTCCTCCGCTATCAGATCTAGAAATAGCAAATCACCATTACAAATAGCTATCGGGTTGGATGTATCTACAGCTTTCATAGCTAGGCTTGCTTCATTGAAAAGCTTATACATGGACTCTGCTCTAATTGTCGATTGCCTATCCTCTATGGGGATATCTTCTGTTTCTGCTCCGTCCCAAAATAGGCCATAGTTATTTTCATTGCCCAATAAGTAGACAAGCAAGCCAGGTGTACCTCTAAACTCTTCCACCATTTGCGTTACCTCCCGCAACAACAGCTCTCTAACTCTAGGGTCAGAATAATCTGTATTAGGCGCCCAAGTGCCATCTATGGTAAGACCATATCTTCCAAATGAGTGATTCAACATAGTGTAGATTCCATGCTTTTCATAAATGTATTGAATCCACTTTCTCTGAATACCAGTGTAAACTCTAATTGTATTTACACCCATGTTTTTCAATAGAGACATTTCATCATCCAGTGCTTTCATTATAAAATCATCTGGCTGATTCCAAAGGCTATAGGAAAAATTGGAACCTATGGGAAAATAGTCCCAGTTCATCCCATTTACTATAAAAGCTTCTCCATTTACGAGCAGCTTCATACCATCCCTATTTTCATCAATTACCACTCTAGCAGCTTGGCTATATATAGAGGTGGAAATCAATAATGTAAGAAGCAGTAAGGTTAATCGTTTCATAGGGTTTATTTTTTTGAAATTTGACTGCGTTTGTCTTAAATGACTGTAAAATCTAGGCATTATTATTATCAAAATGATACATACATAATATTAACATTCTGTATATTCCAAAAATTAAAGATTTATAAAAACCTATAAATCAATATTTTATGAGATATATTTATCCAAATGCCCATTAAAACAAAATTTGTCTTGTATATATAATTTTAATATGCCTTTAAGCCATTGAATTGAATTACATAGGAAGCTGGTTTAGATAGGTTGTATTCGACACTGCATTTTATATATAAAATTTCGAACAATTAATTAAATGCAGGCAGCTAAAAACACATTTGCTCATAATAACCAAATGATAGTTTGAAATAATGATCTTAAGCCAAATTATAGACCATCACAGAAAGCAGCCAAAAAATTTCAAAATTATTGTATCTAATAATCCCTGATTCAAACCTTACCTTCGCATATGAGTATTAATTAAAAACATTGAAGACATTGAACAAACTCCTACTTCTCGTTGCAATTTCACTTCTCTCAGCTTCCTGCTCTTTCAAAGGTGTGAATAGGCACAAGGACATCACCTATATGGAAAATGGCTTTTTGAGTTCATTGCCTGAAAAGCAACTCAATATCTTCGCTCCTAAGAAAGCCAATGGCCAAAATGAAGTCCTAATTTTCATTCATGGAGGAAGTTGGAATTCGGGCAATAAGGATATTTACAATTTCTTGGGAAGCCGCTTTGCCCGAAAGGGAATTGTTACGGTAATTATTGACTATCCACTGAGTCCCGATTATCAAGTACATGATATGGCCAAAGCCTCATCCCAAGCTGTGAATTGGGTGCATGAGAATATCCAAGATTATGGCGGCAATCCCGATAGAATATTCGTCTCTGGTCATTCGGCGGGAGGTCATTTGGCAAGTTTGATTTCCGTACGTGACGTATATTTTGATAGTCTGAATGTAGAAAACCCAATAAAGGGTACCGTACTAATAGATGCGGCTGGACTCGATATGTATTGGTTTTTGGAGCAAATGAATTATTCATCAGGAAATATTTATTTGGATGCTTTCACAGAAAACCCTAAGGTTTGGAAAGACACATCTCCTTATTATTTCTTGAATGAGAATACGCCCCCAATGATCATCCTTATGGGCGAAAAGACCCTACCTGGCATTGAACTGACTACCTCCCGCTTTTTGGAAGAGTACGAAAAGTATGAACCAAACCCGAACTACTATCTACAAAAAGGCAAAAAGCATAAACCTATGATTGTCCAATTCATTTACACACCAAATAAGGCTTACAAATGGATTCTTGATTTCATGAATGATACAGAATGATTTCATTTTTCAGAGAAAATAGATAGTAACAAGAAACTCTAATGCACTAAATGTGTATTTTTAATTGTGGAAGAAAAACAACAATCGCTACTTAAGCATAACATTGAGCGCACCATTGGCGACAAGGTAAGTGATGAAGATTTCTCCATTATTTGGAAGCATGTTTTCATCAAATCATTTAATAAAAAAACGATTTTGGCAGAAGAAGGTCAATTTTGCAAATACGTGTATTTCATTCTGAAAGGCTCTGCTTACTCCTATTTGATAAATGAAAAAGGCGAGAAAAATGTAATTCAATTTGCGCTAGAAGGCTATTGGATTACGGATCATTATAGCTTTTTTTCAGGCCAAAGTGGCATCTACACAATTGAAACACTTGAGGATTCAGAAATATTGGTAATCAATAAGGAAAGCTATGAAGCCATTTGTAAAGAAAGCCATCTTTTAGAACACTTTTTCCGAATACTCATCCAGAATGCTTTTATCAATTTACAATATAGGTTAGCCAAAACTAATAGCGAAGAAGCACGCAAACGATACCTCGAATTTTCTAAAAAATATCCGCACTTCATACAGAGAATTCCTCAATACCTCATTGCCACCTACCTGGGAATCAAGCCACAATCGCTCAGTCGAATCAGAAAAGAATTGATTTCACAAAAATAGATGTATATACATCATTTATTAACATAGGTGAATAGCTTTCTAGCTTTTGAGTTGGACATTTGTATCATCAAATGAAAACTAACAAAAATCAAAATACAATGGCTAACACAAAAACATGGGCAATTGACCCAACGCACAGTGAAATCTTATTTAAAGTAAAGCACCTAATGATCACCAATGTGAAAGGTGAATTCAGATCATTCAATGCAACAATCGTTTCGGATGGAGATGATTTCAGCAAAGCAAAAGTGAATGTAAACATTGATGCTGCTTCAGTATTCACCAACAATGACGATAGAGACGCTCACTTAAGAAGTGGCGATTTCTTCGACACAGATAATCACAAAGAATTGACATTCGAAGGAACATCATTCGAGAAATTAGATGATGAAAACTTCAAATTGAAAGGCAACCTTACAATCAAAGGAGTGTCGAAAGAAGTAACACTTGATGTAGAGTTTGGTGGCATTATGAAAGATCCATGGGGAAATGACAAAGCTGGCTTCTCTTTAAGTGGCAAAATCAACAGAAAAGATTGGGGACTAAACTGGAATGCTGCATTAGAAGCAGGTGGAGTTTTAGTAAGTGATGATGTTCGTATTCAAGCTGAAGTACAGTTTGCTGTACAAGCTTAAAAATAGGTGTTAGATGGTTGGGAAAGCGTTTATCATATTTATGGTAAGCGCTTTTTCATTTTCAAATTGAACACAAAACAAAGCGGGAGGGAATTTGTCTGCCCCAAAAATTGTCTCTATTGAATTAAATTGAATAATTGAGCTATAAATAGCTACTCATTCCATAATTTCGCAAAAAAGATTAAACTTATGATTACTGCAACAATACATACAGCCAGCGGAGCAATGAAAGTGGATTTCTATGAAAAAGACGCTCCTGGTACAGTCGCCAATTTCGTAAAACTTGCCAAAGATGGTTTTTATGATGGATTAAAATTCCACCGTGTGATTCCAAACTTCGTAATTCAAGGAGGCTGCCCAAATGGCACTGGTGCTGGTGGCCCAGGCTATACAATTCCATGCGAACTTGATGGCGAAAATCAATATCATGATCGTGGTGTATTGAGTATGGCACATGCTGGACGCAATACAGGCGGTTCACAATTTTTCATTTGCCACAATAGAGATAATACTCAACACCTAGACCGCAACCATACTTGCTTTGGAAAAGTGGTAGAAGGCCAAGATATTATTGACAAAATAAAACAAGGAGATGTGATCGAAAAAATTGAAATTCACGAGGAATAATCCTTAAAAAATTTCACCATAAAATTGAATGCCTACGACCAAGAATCGTAGGCATTTTTATTTAATTCGTAACTCAATAATTATCTGAAAATCAACTATATAATCAGTATTTATAAATTACCTAACCAACGTTCGCCCATATTAAACCGTTAGAAAAATAAATAGCTTGAATTCGAACCAAGCGACGCTTTAATAGTTGTAGCTTTGTATCAAAATTAAACAAACATGAAAAAGATGAATTTCAAATTTATGGCAATCGCCATCGCATTTTCTGGTTTCACAATGGTAGGTTGTTCTAGCGAACAAAGTACTGACAGCGAAACTGAAATGGAAGAAACAATGGAAGTAGTAGAAGAAGCTCCTGTTGAAAGTAACACAGTAGTTGATATTGCTATTGGTTCTCCAGACCATACTACACTTGTAGCGGCAGTTACTGCAGCTGGCTTAGTAGATGTATTGTCAGGTGATGGTCCATTCACAGTTTTTGCTCCAACAAATGCTGCTTTTGAAGCTTTGCCTGAAGGCACATTGGAAAACTTGTTGCTACCCGAAAACAAAGAAATGCTTGCTAGTATTTTGACATACCACGTAGTAGCTGGTAATGTTATGGCTGCTGATCTTTCTGATGGTCAAATGGTAACTACAGTTAACGGCCAGCAATTGAAAGTAACAATTGCTGATGGTAATGTTATGATAAATGGTGCAAAAGTTGTTGCCGCTGATTTAGTTGGTAGCAATGGTGTAATACATGTAATCGACGGTGTCGTACTTCCTGAATAAGGATCTAAAACTTACTTTTAAACAAAAAAACCTGCTAAACGCAGGTTTTTTTGTTTAAAAGCTATAGGGAAAATTAATCTTCTCCCAAAAACGGATATCTATAATCTGTTGCAGAAACTAGTGTCTCTTTGATTGTACGTGGACTAACCCAACGTAGTAAATTAATCATCGAGCCAGCTTTGTCATTTGTACCCGAAGCTCTAGATCCCCCAAATGGCTGCTGACCTACAACAGCTCCTGTTGGCTTGTCATTGATATAAAAATTACCAGCAGAATGCTTTAATCTCTTGGTTGCTAATTCAATTGCATATCTATCTTGAGAAAAGATTGCACCTGTCAATGCATAAGGACTTGTGGAATCGAGTAACTCTAATGTTTCCTCAAAATTCTCGGCTTGATACACATAAATTGTCAATACCGGGCCGAATATCTCTTCGCACATAGTTACGTACATTGGATCTTTGGTAAGCAATACTGTAGGCTCTATAAAGTAGCCTTTTGATTTATCGTAATTACCTCCTGCTATCACTTCCACCATCGGATTAGCTTTCGCATCATCAATGTATTTAGCAATTTTATCGAAGGACTTTTCATCAATAACAGCATTTATGAAATTGCCGAAATCTTCTGTTCCACCCATTTTCATACTTGCCAAATCTTCTTGCACGTAGCCTTTCACTTCATCCCAAAGATTTGATGGAATATATGCTCTTGATGCTGCTGAACATTTTTGACCTTGATATTCGAAAGCACCTCTTGAAATAGCTGTAGCTACTGCCTTAGCTCTAGCAGACTTATGAACCATAATGAAATCCTTACCACCTGTTTCGCCTACTATACGCGGGTAGGTTTTGTAAGAATGGATGTTATTGCCGATAGTTTTCCAGATGGTTTGGAATACTCCAGTGCTACCAGTAAAGTGAATACCAGCAAAATCAGGATGCTTAAACACAATATCACCTGTAGTTGGGCCATCTACATAAATCAAGTTGATAACACCATCTGGCACTCCCGCTTCACGGAAAATTTCCATAAGCACATTCGCAGAATAAATTTGTGTGTAGGCTGGCTTCCAAACAACCACATTGCCCATCATAGCGCAAGATGTCGGTAAGTTGCCCGCAATTGCTGTGAAATTGAATGGCGTTAAGGCAAATATAAAACCCTCCAAACCTCTTTGCTCTACGCGATTCCAAACTCCAGGAGAGGAAATTGGCTGCTGAGCATAAATCTCCGTCATGTACTGCACATTGAATCTAAGAAAGTCGATGATTTCACAAGCAGCATCAATCTCAGCTTGGAATGCATTTTTGGACTGGCCTAACATAGTGGCAGCGTTCAGTTTGTCTCTGTACGGTCCAGCAATTAATTCTGCTGCCTTTAAGAAAATGCTTGCTCTATGCTCCCATGACATTGCTGCCCAAGCTTCACGCGCTCCTAATGCAGCATTTATCGCCTGATTTACATGGTCTGCATCGCCTTCGCTGAATGAGCCTAATATATGTTGATGATCATGCGGAGGTGTAATATTTACCTTTTTGTCGGTAAATATTTCTTGTCCCCCAATTACCATCGGGATATCTATTGTTTTACTACGAGCTTCCTTAAGAGCCGCTTGCAACGATGCTCTTTCTGGACTTCCAGGAGCATAGCTTCTTATAGGTTCGTTATAAGGTTTTGGTACGTTGAAAAAGCCTACTGACATATCTTTTAAGATTTGATTAAAACTAAATTATAAACAAAGATAAGCATCTATATAGATAATATTTAGAGGAATTCAAAGGAAGGTAATTTGTGTTAGAGAATTGACTTAAGCTCTGATAAATGGCTAATTTCGAAGGTAAGTTCTTCTGTATGCGCTACTTTTTCAGGATTATAATAGACTTGGCCAATTCCTACTCCTTTGGCTCCTAGGATATCTGTTTGGATATTGTCACCAATCATTAAACTATGTTGCAGATGTGCCTTCGAAACTTTCAGTGCAAATTCAAATATCTCTTTGCCTGGTTTTTTACCTCCCGCTCTTTCAGAGGTCACCACTTCATCGAAATACTTTCGTAGGCCGGATTTCTCCAATTTCACATGCTGCACATCTTCAAATCCATTAGTGATTATATGCAATGAAAAACGATCTTGTAGGTGGTCAAGCAATTCGAAAGCTCCATCAATTACATAAGGCTTTTGGGGACAGCCATTCACATATTCGTAGGTAAAATTGGCTGGGATCAAACTTTTATCCGCACCTAATTCCTCAAATATTCGCACAAAGCGCTGCGTCCTTAGGTATTCACTATCTATTTTACCAATATTATAATCTGCCCAAAGTTGGTAATTGACTTCGAAAAATTTTTGCTGCAAGGCCATAGCATCAAACACCACCTTTTGATGAAGCTGATAGGCATCATAAAGCTCACGCAATGTTTCGCGAGCGCTTTTTTCATAATCCCACAAAGTATGGTCGAGGTCGAAAAATAGAAATTGGTAGTTCATTAATAATGGTGTTTTCAGAAAAATTTGGCATTGGCTTGATCAAATAATAAAGCTTGAACAGAAGTAATTGTTCAATTGTCAATCACCTTGCCATTTGCGGGTTTCGATTTGGTTTAGGGCAAGTTCCCTATTCGAATAGAGCACTTTAAAGATTTCTTGATCTTTGATAAGTTGAGGATCCTTTTGGATAAAAACGAAGATCTGTCTTAAAATTTCAGACGCCTCTTCTTTGATATAATAAAATATCCATTTATCGACTCTTTTGCTATTTACGATGCCAGCATTTTTAAGGAAGGTCAAATGGCGGGAGGTTTTGGTTTGGGTAAAGCCAAGCACCAATTCCAAATCGCTAATGCACATTTCCTTATTATTAGCAAGCAGGTTAATTATTCGGACTCTGGCCTCCTCAGAAAGTGCTTTGAAAATCTGAATACTATAGGGTAAACTTATGTTCTTTAACCGCATGCTGTTTTAGGATTTTTGTTTTAGGGCTCACTAACCTTTATCTTCGTTCGTCGTAATTTATACAATATGAACCGTAGATTCTACTTTATATTTTGTGCAATATTGATTACTGGATTGTGTTTGGTGAAACAACAAGCATTTGCACAAGATCCTCCGAAACAAGACCCTCCGAAAGTGATTCAATTTTCGGGTGTAATTCTCAATGAAGATACAACGACATACCTACCAGGAGTTAATATTTATGTTCCGGCTAGGGGGAAAATGACAAACTCTGATAGTTTCGGATTTTTTACTTTACCAGTCGTGTCTGGCGATAGTATTGTTTTCAATATGGTTGGCTATCAAAGACAATATTTGAAGATCCCAAAAATGGATTCTGATAGCTACACAGTAGTAATTGAGATGAAACAAGATACAATCCAACTGGACAATGTGAATGTAAGACTATTCCCTACTGAAAGGGATTTTAAAGAAGCAATCCTTGCTATGAGGACACCGACTGAACTTTCAGACAATTTGTTTACTGAAAGTATAGATCCAGAAGTGTATGAACAATATGTTCAAAATGCTACCATGTCGCCTCAAATGAATTATCGATATTTTCTCGATCAGCAACGCCAAATGGCACAAGATCGCGTAGGCCCTCGCTCCTTCTCTTTCCTCAATCCATTTGCCTGGGCGGAATTTATTAAGTCCCTAAAAAAGAAAGACTAATAAAAAAGGCTACCCAATTCGAGTAGCCTTTTCAATTGAATCTTCAAGCCAAATCTACTTTCCAAGCAAATCAACACTTCTCAACAAGAATTCTGTAAGCCTCTTGCCTTTAAGCATATCCTGACCAAGCAAAGCAATATCATAAGCTTGTGTAGCCATTTGACCTTTTAGCTCTTCATTTTCTTCTTTAATGATTTTAGCCATTATGGGGTGATTCGCATTAAGGGTAACTTGTTGCGTTTCTGGCATAGCACCAAACATGTTCATCCCCCCGCCTGTTTTGGCCATATCTTTCATTCGACGCATAAATTCATTTTGCGTGATCACCACCGGCATTTCATCTTGCGCCAATGCTTCTACAGACACTTGAGCGCTTTCATTTGCAATAGCCTTTGTGAACACTTCCTTTAAGCTTTCTTGCTCTTTTTCATTCAATAAGCTTTCTCTCTTCTCATCTTTCTCGATAAGCTTATCAATAACATCCGCATCCACCCGCTTTAAGCTAGTTTTCTCAATTTTCTGCTCTAAGTGATTAACAAAGTGGCTATCCAGAATTCCGTCTAGAATTGCAACATCATAACCCATTTTACCAGCACTTCTGATATAAGCGTCCTGCTTACCTTCATCGCTTGCGTATAGCCAAATGTTTTGACCATTCTTGTCGGTTTGGTTTATTTTTGTTTTCTCTCCGTATTCTTCAAGTGTAAAATATTTGCCTTCTGTATTTTTCAGTAAAGTGAATTTCTGAGCTTTCTCTGCAAATTTTTCTTCCGAGATCATCCCATACTTTACAAACAGGCCAATATGATCCCATTTGGTTTCGAAAGCCGCTCTGTCTTTTTTGAATAATTCTTCCAGCTTATCAGCCACCTTTTTGGTGATATAGCTATTGATTTTCTTCACATTGCTATCCGACTGCAAATAGCTACGCGACACGTTAAGCGGAATATCGGGTGAGTCAATTACACCATGTAGCAGCATTAAAAATTCTGGCACTACATCTTTAACCTCATCGGTGATGAATACTTGGCGACTATACAGCTGAATTTTGTTTCGTTGCAATTCCAAGTCCCCTTTCACTTTCGGAAAGTACAATACCCCAGTCAAGTTGAATGGATAATCCACGTTGAGGTGAATCCAGAACAGTGGATCTTCACTAAATGGATAAAGCTCTTTATAGAACTCCAAGTAATCTTCGTCCTTCAAATCCGCTGGAGCTTTTGTCCATATTGGAGTCGTATTGTTGATGATTCTTGGCTTCTTTACCGTTTTAAATTTGTCTTTGCCATCTTCATCTTTACCATCCGGCAATTTTTCATCTTCTGTACCGAAAATGATATCCACAGGCATAAACTTGCAATACTTATCAAGTATGCTTTTTAGTCTGTATTCTTCTAGGAACTCTTCCGAATCCTTATTTACATGAAGAATTATTTCCGTGCCGCGATCAGTTTTTTCAGCTGGGCTCAATTCAAATTCCGTATTTCCATCGCAAGTCCATCTGGCGGCTTCGGTTCCTTCTTGGTAAGATTTAGAAATGATTTCTACTTTATCCGCAACCATAAATGCCGAGTAGAATCCTAGACCGAACTTTCCTATAATCTGCTTAGCATCTTCGGCGTCCTTGAATTTCTCAACAAACTCCGTCGCACCCGAAAAGGCAATTTGGTTAATATATTTTTTGATTTCTTCGCCTGTCATACCAAGACCTTTGTCCTTCACGGTAATGGTCTTTTTGTCTTTATCGAAAGATACTTCTATGCTAAGATCCCCTAGTTCCGAAGTATTTTCTCCTAAAGAAGTAAGGCGTTTAATTTTTTGTGTAGCATCTACCGCATTGGCTATGAGTTCCCTCAAAAATATCTCATGGTCTGAATAGAGAAATTTCTTAATGATCGGGAAAATGTTTTCGGTATGAATGGATATAGTACCTTTTTCTTGCATAATATATATTCTTTTGTTGATTAGACGATGACCGTCAATCCCAATTCCTGTACCACAAGCAAAGATGTGACAGGATGGCAGAATCAAATTATGCTAAATCGGCGGGAGGGTTTTGGTCTTCTTCTTCAAAGTAGGAATCAGGATATTCTACAGAGCTTATTTCCAAATCGAGGCCAGCTAATTTGAGATAAACACGTGTAAGTACTTCCACATCGCGAATGCAATATCTTGTGATTCTCGGCAAATCATCATCAACATGATACACATGAGAAACCATACTTCCATCGATATCACTTTTGCTGGTTTCCACATTAAAAATAGTCGCCATCAAGTCCAAGGAAGTAAAATGCTTGCGATCACCAAACTTCCACATTTCCATGGTATCAATATGTGGGTTGGTCCATGGCTTAGCATTGATGAGTAAAGCAAGGGAACTAGGCAATGGAATTCCATGTACACGCATTCTACGGCAGATATAAGGAAAGTCAAATTCATAACCATTGTGGGCACATAGCCTTGGCTGATTTTTTGGAAATTGCTCATCTAAAAGCTTGGCAAATTTCTCTAGCAAATCTTTCTCATCTTTTCCAGATAGTTCGCCCAAGCGTAAAACCAGCTCATCATCTTTTTCACGTAAAAAACCCATTCCGATGCATACAATTTGACCAAATTCTGAATAAATGGCAGCTTTATCTTGATACAATTCGTCTGGCTCTTTTTCTTCTTGTTTGAAGAAATTTGCCTTTTTTATCCATTGCTTTTGCAGCCTTTCATCCATTTCGTGGAATTGAGCCTTGGCACTTACTGTTTCAATATCGATGAATAGAATTTCTTTTATATTGGAAATCATGCAATTAAGATAAACAATTCCTTTTAATGCTCAAAGTACACTTCAGATTGCGGCACTCTCCATCGCTCACCATACACGCCTTCTGGCAAGCGCTTACCAAGAGCTATTACCATGTTAATTTCTGCTTTTTTACATAAGCCCAAGGCCTTTTTGATGCGGGAGGAATCCATCCCTTCCATGGGGCATGAGTCAAATCCTTCGGCACTAACGCTATTCATAAAATTCATAGCTGCCAATGCAGCACTTTTATGTGCGGTAACTCGAACATCAGCATAACCAACCTCCCGCACTATTGGCTTGAAGAGTCCAATACTAAAAGCGGTGATTTTCCTCAGCAAGCCAGCTATATTGAAAATGTCATTCGTATAAAAAATTGGAATCAGCTTGTTGTAGTATTTGGCAATAATAGTTTTTTGCTTCTCGGGAAGATCCTTTTGTTCATAAATGGAATTGAGAAGCGCATTTCTCCTTTTTCTCCAAAGATCCTTTCGTACGACAATCACCATTAGCTCAGAGCAAGTTTTAGCTGCATTTTGCTTCATACACATCGGAACCATCAAATTTCGCATTTGCTCAGATTTTACTCGATGAAATTCCCACAATTGTAAATTGCTACTATTGGGCGCAATTGTCGCACAATGAATAGATCTTTCAATTACATCGTCAGGAATTTGAACATCGGGTAGATACTTCCGAACCGAACGACGATTTTCAATGATTTTATTAAATACGGCAACCTCTTTATCAAGCATAATTAAGAAAATTGAAATGGATAGGCCGAAAATATGTAATTTTCCGGCCATGTACAGGTTTCTCAAGCTAATTTCGAAACTCCCTTTATCAGTGCTCTATGGAGTATCTGATTTTATGTACCTGATTATCTATTACATAATCCGCTATCGGAGAAAAGTGGTTATGGAGAATCTAGCTCTTTGTTTTCCAGAAAAAAGCAACGCAGAGAGGAAAAAAATCACCAAGAAATTTTATCGCAATCTTTGTGATTTAGCTATTGAGACAATAAAGGCGCACAATTTATCTGCTACCGAAATCCAAAGGAGAGTACAAATTAGGGGCTTAGATCAAATCAAAAAGTATCACGACCAAGGTAGTCCAATATTCATTTTTACAGGTCATACTGGAAATTGGGAGTGGATGCTGTTGGCCTGCACCATGGAGCTAAATTACCCAATAGATCCAGTATACAAACCACTAAAGAATAAAGGTGTGGACAGGTTTATCATGGAAGTGAGATCTCGATTTGGAGGTACACCCATTGCTAAAGATGAAACTGTGCGAGAACTTGTAAAGCGTAGAAAACTCCAGCGTGATGTTGCAATGGTGGCTGATCAATTACCCATACAAGCAACGGAAAAATATTGGGCTAAATTTCTAGGTGTGGATACTGCATTTTATTTGGGGCCGGAGCAGTTAGCAAAATTCACCAAATGGCCCGTATTTATGAATAGCATGCACCGTACAAAACGAGGTCACTATGTGGCAGAATATGAACAAATAACTGTGAAAGAGGGGAATACCAGCAATTTCCCAATCTTGGATGGATATATAAATCTTCTGGAAAAAAGTACTCGTAAGAATCCAGCTGATTGGCTTTGGTCGCATCGTAGATGGAAATACGAAAAACCAAAAGAGGCTGGTAGTAAAGATCATTTTCAGAATGAAGAAATGTATTAGAGTTAATACTTACAATAGATAAATTAGTAAATTTGTCTTAAGCTACATTAAATAGCAGCTATGAATAAATTCAAGGTACTTTTATCATTCTTCTTCATATCAACCATAATTGCTTGCAGTGGTGGTGAATTAAGTGAAGAAGAAATGGCAACATTAAGTGAAGCTAAAACTATCCACAATGAAGCTTATGCCACTCAAGGCCAAGTAGATGGATTAATGGCGCAGATTGCTGAGCATAAAAATTTTATGCAAGTAGCACTTTCTAATAATAGCGAAAGCCAATCAGATGAAATAGCTCAGGAGGAAGTAGAGAAAATTAAAGGGCTTTTGCTTGAAATTGAAATTCTAGAAGAGGAACTTACGAACTGGAAAGTTGAATTTGTAGAGGTTGAAATTCCTGGCGAAGAAGATCATGACCACGATCATACGCATGAAAGTAATGGCCCAGAAGTTGAAATCTTGCCAGAGCAAATGCTTGAATTGCAAAAAGAACAAAGAAACATTATCCAAACTATCCAAGCTAAAGCTGAGCAATTACTTACCCAATGCCAACAATATTTTAGTAATGCCACTGAGGAAATAGAAGAATAAATTATGAGAGAGAAAAAACCATATATCCAAAGACCTGCGGCCAAGAAAAGCACAAGTAAAAAGACCATAATTTTTGCTGCAATTTTAATTCTCTTAATGATTATTTATTCAGTTTTGAGCTTTTATGAAGGCAGCAATGAGGACACATCAAGTCTCAAAACTGAGCCTGTATTTAAGAAGCAAGGCGAACTAGTTTTCAAAAAAGCAGATGGCACTGAAATTCGTAAAATTGATATTGAAATAGCTGATGATGACATCAAAAGAGCACAAGGTCTGATGTATCGTACTACCATGACTGAAAGCCAAGGAATGCTGTTTATTTTTGACAAAGAGGAAGAACAAGGTTTTTGGATGAGTAATACCCGCCTTTCGTTGGATATTATGTATGCGAATAAAAGTGGTGAAATTGTGAAGATATATCGTAATGCAACTCCCTATTCAGAAGAAACTTTACCGTCTGAATTTCCTGCAATGTTCGTAGTGGAAACTCTCGCCGGCTTTTGTCAAAAATATGGAATTGCTGAAGGCGATATAATCGAATACACAAGAGACTAAACTCAAAGCAATTGTAAATAAAGTTCTTCAAACTCTCTAACAGCGCGAGATAAACCAAATTTATTGACAACCAATTGGCGGGCATTTGTTCCCATTTCAGCTAATAAAGCAGGCTGGCTTAGCAGATAATCTGCTTTAAATGCGAAAGACTTCACCTCCCTTTCAGGCAAGGCAATTCCGGTTATCATGTGTTCGATAACCTCCCGCACTCCTCCAACGTCAATTGCAAGCGCAGGCAGTTTTTGGATTGCAGCCTCGAGAACTACACCAGGTACTCCTTCTATTTTACTTGTCAACAAAAATAAATCTGCGCCCGCGAGCCATTCCCCTACATTATCCTTAAAGCCGACAAAATGAACTTTATTTCCAAAGCCACTAGATTTACATTTTGCCATTAAATCCATTTTCAGATCACCTTCTCCCAACAGGATCAAGTGCAGTTCTTTATCATGGTGATTCATTTGTGCGAAAGCATCAATCATAAAATGATGATCCTTTTCGTCCTTTAGTGCACCCACAGTAATTAAAACTTTCGCAGTTTGTGGAATATTCAATTCGGCTCCAAGCGTTTGTCTACAAGAATCTTTATCAAATAAATACTCGTCCACTCCACGATAAATCACGTTGGTTTTGGCGGGAGGATAGTTCATCAGTTCCACCAATTGATCGATAGCTGGCCTGCCAACTCCAGTTACGAAATTTGTTTTGCTATAAAAAAAGCAATACACCATTCGCTTAAATGGATTGGTTCCCATCCAATAAGATGGCATTGAAATTAGTCTATAGATTAGCGGTATTTGTGGGAAATGCCGCTTGCAAAGAGCTGAATATTTCAAAGTATCAGAGCCATTAGCTTGAATAATATCAGGCTTATACTCAGCTATAAATTGCTTGAGCTCCTTTAATAATTTGGGTGAAATAAAAGCAGAGCTATCTCCATTTAGGTCTTGGCATTCCGCACCTTGAGGTTGCAAATCGACGGGAGGTGGAGGATATAAACCGAGAAAAATTACTCTATGCCCTTGACCAACCAAACCCTCACTCAGTTTGGATGCAAACATTTCAGCTCCCCGATATTGCCTTCGAGTAACTATTTGTAAAATCGTGAGTTTATTGGCCATAATTGGTCACAAAATGAGCAATTCAGCCAATGAAAAAAGCTCCATTGACTGAGTAATGATGATATTACTTTATATCATTTACGTTTGGGAGACTTATTTTGCTAAAAATACCTTCTTGCTGCATCATTGCTTCAATTTCGTTAGATTTTCTTGGAGTTGCTGCTGATAGATTTTCCCATCCCTTTTCTGTTATCAATACATCGTCCTCAATTCGTACGGCTATTCCCCACCATTTCTCATCACAAGGGCTTCCTTCTGGAATATAAATACCAGGCTCCACAGTTATTACCGTATTTGGCTTAAATACGCCACCGGTACCCCTATCGTGCACATCTAATCCCAAATAATGCGAGGTACCATGAGGAAAATAAGAATGACGTTGGCCTTCCTTTATGATGCCCAATTTTACTAGGCCCTCGTTAATCACTTTTGCTGCTGCAAGGTGAGGTGCTCTAAAATTATTACCTGGAGTACATTCCGCAAACCCTGCTTCTTGCGCTGCATATACCAAATCGTAAATGGCTCTTTCCTCTGGTGTAAATTTTCCATTTGCAGGAATTGTACGGGTTACATCGGCTGTATAGCCTCTGTATTGTGCCCCCAAATCCATAAGTACTAGTCTATCGCCAACTTGGGTGTCACTATTTTCGATGTAATGTAGAATACATCCGTTTTCTCCCGCTCCCACTATAGAGCTATATCCAACCGCTTCTGATCCATATTTCTTGTATACAAATTCGTGAATTCCTTGAACCTCCCGCTCTGACATATCCGGATGCATAGATTTCATCACTTCAATTTGGCCTTGAGCACTAATGCTTACCGCCTTTCTCATCAAATCGACTTCTTCAGGTGTTTTAATTTCTCTCAACTGACCCATCAATCCAGCAAGCGCAGTTCCATCCAAATTATCCTCAGGTAATTCTTGCGCTATTTTTAATCTGATCTCCGGATTTGGATTCAATGTGTAATCTGAAAGTATTTTATCCTCTTTCAAGCTTTCGTTCATACTCAAAGATCTGTCAATAGTGGAGGCTACATTGCTGTGATTTTTAGCATCAGTGGTTCTTATAAGATTATAAAGCCTTTGCTTATCTGCACTGTAATTAGCTGGAAAGCTTGCTTTCTCCTTGAAGGAATTTATCAAATCAAATAAATCTGCTCCATCCCTAGAATCTCGCACATCATTGAAGAAATTGAAAAAAAGCACCTTATCGAAATTACTGAAATTGATTGGCAAATCTTTGAAATCTTTACCGTTAAAAGCCATTTTGAATCCTAGCTTTTCCTTTACACCATCTACGCCTAATCTTCGTCCATTCCACATTTCGGCTTGCGGATTTCGTTCTTGCGCAAAAAGTATCTCATCAAATTGATTCCCATTTGCATCAGTTTGATTTTCAGAAAAAATCAATAGAACAGAATGAGGTTCCTTATAGCCTGTGAGATAATAAAAGTCAGGATCTTGATGATAGTCGTAATCAACATCATTGGCTCTATTGCGAACGGGATTCGAGAAAAGTACAGCAACAGAGTTTTCAGGCATTATTTTACGAAGCTCATTTCTTCTTTCTCGATGCCAATCCGCACTTAATGCATCTGGCTCCTGCAATGCTTGCGCACTCAAACAAGGGAATAAGAATAAGGCCGCAAATAGTAAACAAATCCCACCAAAAGTCGATTTGTGATTGGATGAATTTTTCATAAACCTAAAATTTATTGAAAATAGCTATTTTCTTTCGACAGCAAGCTACAAAATAAAAAAAGGTGCTTAAAGCACCTTTTAAAGAATGTTTAACCAACCTTTCGGAATAACATTTCACTCATAATCATCACTGATTCTTTCAAGTAAATGTCATTAGTAAGTGGTTCCTTATCTTTCACATTTCGGATCTCGCTGGAGCCAACATTACCACTCAGTTTGTTTCTAGCAGTTCTAATTTGCTCAGCCAATTTCATTTGATCTTGGCGTTCTTCCAAGTTCAGTGAAATACGGGTTTCAGCTCTTTCCTTTTTGATATCTTCAATTTCAGCAAGCAAGTTATTTAGGTCTTGCTCATTTTTGAGCCTGTTTTCAAAATAGCTATTTAAGCTTTTTACCAATTCAGAATCAATTTTATTATTCGGCTTGAACTTCGCTTGGTTAATTTTTTCAAATGGTAATGCATTTGGTCTTGAGCTTTCGCCAAATTCATCAGGTCCCATTATCGAAGGAAGACTAACATCAGGCACTACACCTCTACGTTGAGTACTTTCACCATTCACTCTATAATACATACCAAGCGTGAATTTCAATTGACCTAGTTTATCTCTTTCTTGTGGTAGATAAGTTTCTAGGTCTATCACATTTTGTACTGTACCTTTTCCAAAAGTTGTTTCGCCCATTACCACTCCACGTTTGTAATCTTGGATCGCACCAGCAAAAATCTCAGAAGCTGAAGCAGAGAATCTATCCACCAATACACCTAGCGGACCATCATAAAATACATCAGGAGTATCATCTTCTTCCACTCTAACAGCGCCATTCCCACTACGTATTTGAACTACCGGACCCTGATTTACAAATAAGCCTGAAAGCTGAATTGCTTCAAGCAAAGCTCCTCCACCATTTCTTCTTAAGTCAATAATAATTCCTTCAACATTTTGTTCTTGCAGTTCGGTAATTAGCTTCTTCACGTCGCGAGTGGTACTTCGGTAGTTTGGATCGCCTTTAGATGCTGCCTCAAAATCCATGTAGAAATTAGGGATGGTAATTACTCCTACATTATAGTTTCTTCCATTTCTTTCCACTTGCAACAACTCAGCTTTTGCAGCCTCATCTTCTAATTTAATCTCGTCTCTTTCTAGCACAATTTCCATTGGAGGCGCATTAATTCCACCTTCACCCGGCTTGATTTTCAACCTTACTTTGGTGCCTTTTGGCCCTTTAATCAGAGCGACAACATCATCAAGCCTCCAACCAACTACATCTTCAACTTCACCATCTTCGCCTTGACCAACACCTACTATCAAGTCATTCGCTTGCAGCTCCTTACTTTTGAATGCAGGTCCACCTGCGATTATTTCTACGATCTTGGTGTATTCATCTTCCATTTGCAGTCTTGCACCGATTCCCTCAAAAGTCAAACTCATCTCCTCTTGGAATTTCTCTGCTGTAATTGGCGAGAAATAACTGGTATGCGGATCGAATGACTCGGTCAATGCATTCATATAAATCTGAAATACATCTTCACTTCTGTATTGTCTTAACGTTCTGCTAATTGTGTTATATCTCTTTTTTAGTACTTCTTTTGCACTTTCATAATCTCGATCAGCTAGCATCAAATTCAGTGCTTGCAACTTCATATATTTTCTCCAACGCTCATTCCATTCCTCAAGGCTACTCGCATAGGTTTCATTTTCTTCTTTGGTATCAAAAAATTCATTCTGTGTGAAATCGAATCCTTCATCAAGCACTTCATTCAAAAATACCATTCTATCCATCATTCGCTGACGGAATATTTCAAACATCACATAAGCCGCTTCTAGATTTCCTCTTTTTAAGTCATCATCCAAACGCAGCTTGTATCGCTGAAAAGCATCTATGTCGGATTGCTGGAAATACAATTTACCATTGTCCAAAGAGGATAAGTATTGATCGAAAACCACTTGTGATAGAGAATCCGAAAGTGGCGTTTTGCGATAATGGTAATTGTTTAGAAGATTGGTAACTACTACTGTTTGTTTCATTTGAGCTTCTGTTGGCTGTAAAACCTCCAAAGGCTCGCTATTTTGCGTTTGCGCAAATGCACTGAAAGACAGAATAGCTATTAGACTAAAAAATATGCTTAATCTTTTCATATAAAATATTTGTAATAATTCTTAATGAGGGAATTTTTAAAAATCTGATTGTCCAATCTAAAACCACGAAGGGAATTTTCAATTTTCTTTACCCTAATAAAACGCCAATTGTTCAAAAATGATGCAAGAAATTCAATTAAGAAATTTACTTAACTTATAAGGTGCTATTTTGATGACAAAAGGGAAATGGAAGCTGTTAGAAAAAATCTCGTTTCAAGATTCCCTTGTCATTTAACTTCGGCCAGACAAAGCTTATTATTAAAACATACCTTCAATGCTTAATTTAGCAAAAAATTAAAGAACATGAATCAACGTCCTCGTCGCAATCGCAAATCAGCTGCCATCAGAAATATGGTGCAGGAAACGCAACTCCAAGCTGCAAATCTTATCCTCCCACTGTTTTTGTTGGAAGGAAGCGGGAGGAAAATCGAGGTGAATTCTATGCCCGGCATCTACCGCTATTCATTGGATCACATGCTGAAAGAAATCGAGCAATGTATGAATTTAGGAATTATGACTTTCGATGTATTTCCTGTAGTGGATGAGAAGTACAAAGATAAAATTGCCACTAAAAGCTACGATCCTAATTTTTTCTATTTGCAAGCACTCAGAGAAATCAAAAAGCAATTTCCTGAAGCTTGCATTATGACAGACGTAGCGATGGATCCCTACAGTAGCGATGGCCACGACGGATTGGTAGAAAATGGCAAAATCCTAAATGACGAAAGTTTAGAAATACTTGGAAATATGGCTTTGGCACAAGCAGATTGCGGTATCGATATACTTGGGCCATCGGATATGATGGATGGGCGAGTGGGCTATATTCGTGAGCTTTTGGATGATAATGGCTTTACTGAAACTTCTATCATGAGCTATACGGCCAAATATGCTAGCGCATTTTATGGGCCATTCCGCGACGCCTTAGACTCCGCACCCAAATTTGGTGATAAGAAAACATACCAAATGAACCCAGCTAATAGAAATGAAGCTTTGATTGAAGCTCGACTAGACGAAGATGAAGGAGCTGACTTCTTAATGGTAAAACCCGCTTTGGCCTATTTAGATGTCATTCGCTTGCTCAAGGACAATTTTGAATTACCCATAGCAGCCTATAATGTAAGTGGAGAATATTCCATGATTACTGCTGCTGCCGAACGAGGCTGGATCGATCGACAAAGAGCTATAGACGAGACTCTAACGAGTATGCGGCGCGCTGGTGCAGATATTATTCTTACTTATTTTGCTAAGGAATGGGCGAATAGCAAAAACTAATCTCTTAATTATATTAGCAAAGAACTTGTCATTTTAGAAAATTAAAAATACCTTAAATGCAATTAATAAAATTTGTAAAAATCAGCGTAATGCTGGATTGGCCAACTCACTATTTTTCATGAAAGTTTTTCTTCCTTTAATCGTTTGCATATTTCTTTTTAGCTGTTCTGAAACTAAAGAAGAAACTTCCAAACTTGAGAATAAAGAAATAATAGAATTAACAACCAATAAAATTGATCCCCCTGACTCAATTCTAGTCATGCCAATGCAGCTTTCATTAGTGGAAGACAGTCTAGCAATATTAAAAATTGGTAGTGACACCTATAACTTTGTTCTTTTTGATATTAACAACAATAAACTCTTTCCTTTCGGCTTGATTGGTGAAGGACCTAATGAGGTATCTGATTGGGTAGTGTTTAATGATTTCAATAAATCAAATAGAATACTGCAATTTTTTGATATGCAAAGGAGGAGTTTGCTTAAAATTTCTGTGAATGATATTGTCAATAATTCAGTAAGTCATTTTACAGTTAGTCCTCGAATTCAAGGGCATCTTTTTAGTATGATTGAATTAGACAATGGATATCAAATTTCTACAGGTCGATTTCCAAAAAGGCTAAGGGTTAGCCACAATACTGAAGAAAGCTACATTATTGATTATCCTTTTAGGGAAGAATTACTTGAGTATAGTCATAATGTCTTAGCTATGGCTTACCAAGGAAAGCTAAAAATTCATCCCGATCAATCAAAAAAAATTCTTTATTTCACTTTTAATAGTCCTAACCTTGACATATTTGAAGTTCCTTATACTCCAGCATCACATATCAAGAGGCACTATTGGAAGCCTGACTTTGACGGAGTTGAAAATGGATCAAATAGTAGAGCAAGACTTAATAACACTAATAAAGGAGGATTTCGCTTTGGAACGGTAACTTCTAATTTTATTTACTTAAATTCTCCTATATCATCTGATAAATACACTGAAGTAATTATCTATGATTGGGAAGGCAATCAACACGAAACCTTACGATTCGACACTAAAGTAAATGCAATAGCAGTAAGCTCAGATGATTCTAAAATTTATGCCATCGAAGAAAGCAGCACATCTGATTTGCTATGGGCAGAAATTCCAAAAAATTAGATAGGCAATTATTACTTTCTTTTCGGATTTCGTTTTGATTTATTTGATTTAGATTTGCTGAACTTCCTTTCCTTCTTCTCATGGAAGGCCCCTTTAAACTCAGGATTTTCTCTACGGTTTTGCTCGTCTATTTCGCGAAGCATTTCTTGCTCTTCTGCCTTTGGTGTTTTTACTATTTCTACTCCTTTTGGAATATGGGCTATTGGCACTTTTTGCTTAATCAACTTCTCTATTCTATCGAAATGGTATTCTTCGGCAGGAGTCACAAAAGTGATTGAAATACCTGATTTGAAAGCACGGCCAGTACGACCAATTCTGTGGATATAATCTTCATAAATTAATGGTACATCGAAATTGATTACATGGCTTACGTCTAGTACATCGATACCACGCGCCATTACATCTGTAGCTACCAAAACCCTGACACCTCCCGCTTTAAATGCCTCAATGCTATTCATGCGGGTATTTTGGCCTTTATTTGCATGGATTACTCTTACATCACCCAAATTCTTCCTCTCCAAATATTTGAACACAGCATCTGCATGCCCACGCTTTTTCACAAAAACGATTGCTCTTTCGAAATCGTCATTTGTTGTCAATAAATGAAGCAATAGGTTAATCTTTGTTTTCAAATTCGGAGTAAGATATTTCTCTTGACTTACCGTAATTGCAGTAGTCTGCGTGAGTGCTACTTGCACTTTCACAGGGAATTCCAGAAACTCTTCTGATAGCTTTTCCACCTTTTGCGGAATGGTAGCCGAAAAGAGCAAATTCTGTCTTTTGGTAGGGATTACTTCTAGTATTTGCCTAATCTGAGGCATAAAACCCATATCCATCATCTTATCTGCTTCGTCTAGGATCAGCGTTTTGATGAGTTTCACCACCATTTCGCCTCGGCTGTATATGTCCAAAAAGCGCCCTGGAGTGGCTACAATGATATCTGCTCCGGCTTGTATATTTTCTATCTGAGTTTTCGGGCCAATCCCTCCATACAATTCCACAACTCGAAGTCCCGTATTCTTTGCAAACTTCCGAGCCTCATCTGCTACTTGAGAAATAAGCTCCCTCGTGGGTCCCAATATCAGTACTCGAGCATGGTCTCCCTGCGGATAGCGAAGCTTCATTAAAATGGGCAGAATGAAAGCTGCAGTTTTGCCAGTTCCAGTAGGTGCAATTCCAAAAATATCGTGGCCAGCCATAATTTGAGGAATGGCTTTCTCTTGAATTTCAGTAGGATGCTCTAATCCTGCATCGGCAATTGCATCAAGCACTTGCTTATTCAGCTTAAAATCCTCGAATGAAACTTGACTTTCCTTATCTTTGGGTGTGTCCACAAATAAACTATTATGTCGAAAATACTGATAACCAACGCAAATATAGTCAACGAAGGCAAGATCATTCAGGCCGATGTACTGATAGCAGGAGAAAGGATTGAAAAAATTGCTGGGACTATCTCTGATTCAGATGCTAATGTAATAGATGCGGGAGGTAAATATTTGCTTCCTGGCTTGATTGACGACCAAGTACACTTCAGGGAACCTGGGCTCACACACAAAGCAGATATCTATACCGAGTCGCGTGCAGCGGTGGCGGGAGGTGTTACTAGCTTTATGGAAATGCCAAATACATCGCCAGCTGCAACTACTTTGGAGCTGTTAGAGGATAAATTTAAGATTGCCGCCAATACCAGTTTGGCAAATTATTCATTTTACCTAGGCACATCCAATCACAATTTGGAGGAAATAAAAAAAGCCAATCCTAAGAATATAGCGGGAATAAAGATTTTCATGGGTTCCTCCACAGGTAATTTGGTGGTAGATGATATTAAAGCATTAGAAGGCATTTTCGAACATGCACCAATGCTTATTGCCACACATTGCGAGGATGACCCAATGATTAAAGCAAATCAAGCTAAAATAATTGAAGAGTTTGGCGAGAGTATAGACGCTTCTTTCCATCCAAAAATTCGAAATGCAGAAGCTTGCTACAAGTCATCGTCTTATGCAATTTCATTGGCCAAAAAATATGGCAGCCGATTGCATATCCTGCACATTTCAACCTCCCGCGAATTAGATCAGTTTGACAATACTATTCCGCTTGCCGAAAAAAAGATCACTGCCGAGGCTTGCGTGCATCATCTTTGGTTTAGCGAGAAGGATTATGGCAGCAAAGGCAATTTTATCAAATGGAATCCGGCTGTAAAATCGGAACAAGATCGAGAGGCAATATTTGCAGCTGTACTCGATGGCAGAATAGATGTAATTGCCACAGACCATGCTCCACATACATTAGAGGAAAAAATGCAAGATTACCTCAAAGCGCCATCTGGCGGGCCGCTTATTCAGCATAGCCTTGTGGCAATGTTGGAGTTTTTTCACCAAGGCAAAATCAGTCTAGAGCATATTGTCAAAATGATGTGCCACAACGTAGCGGATATGTTTGCTGTGAAAGATAGAGGCTATATCAGAGAAGGGTATATGGCAGATTTGGTATTGGTAGATCTGAATTCACCTTGGGAGGTGAAAAAAAGCAATCTGCTCTATAAATGCGGTTGGTCACCATTCGAAGGTCAGAAATTTCAATCTGCTGTAAGCCATACTTTCATAAATGGCCGTTTGGCATATGAGCATGGTGAAATTATAGAAGGAGGATTAGGGCAACGATTAGTATTTGATCGCTAGTCGAGGTAACATGCTTATTTGAAGCTCAATAAAAATAACGCACAAAGTTTTGGCAAAATAGATGCAAACATCTACTTTTGTACTCCCAAAAATGGTGATTGTAGCTCAGTCGGTTAGAGCGCTAGTTTGTGGCACTAGAGGCCGCGGGTTCGAATCCCGTCTTTCACCCATTTTAGAAACCCTTTTCATTTTTGAGAAGGGTTTTTTTTATGTCTTAAAATTCTCGATCCTGAGCATAAAAAAACGAAGACTGCATCAGCCTTCGTTTTCTATATTCCAATAAATCCGATGGACTAGAATCTCTCAAGAGCAGAGAAAAAGAAGTTACCTTCGATTTCAGCATTCTCGTCCGAATCAGAACCGTGAACGGCATTCGCTTCTATCGACTTTGCGAATAAGTTACGGATAGTACCTTTTTCTGCTTTAGCAGGGTCAGTAGCACCAATTAAAGCACGGAAATCTGCAACTGCATTGTCCTTTTCTAAAATCATAGCGACTATTGGGCCTGATGACATATACGCACACAAATCAGCGTAGAACGGTCTTTCGCTATGCACTGCATAAAATTGTCCAGCCACCTCTGCTGTCATGCGAGTTCTTTTCATGGCTACAATCTTGAAGCCTGCTTCTTCCATCATTTTGATAATTGCACCGGTATTATTTGCGCTAGTGGCATCCGGCTTCAACATCGTAAAAGTCTTGTTTCCTGACATTTTGAATATGTTTTGTTAATTCGGCTGCAAAATTAGAACATTAAACCTTATTGCCCTAAGCATTTCAAAATTTGCTCAATTTTATGGCGTCGAAATGCCATTTTTTTTGATTGTCAAATTTTCTTCTCAGTTTTGCATCTTGTCTAACAACAAGCGGGGTAAATTCCGGTTTGAACTAAAGCATGCAAAAACTACAGGGTTTAACAGAATTCCTCCAAAACCCACGAAAAGTGGTGATCACAACACACCATAAGCCGGATGCAGATGCATTAGGCTCATCGTTGGGATTGGCAGGCTATTTAAAGAAGAAGAATCACCAAGTTACTGTTATCACTCCTACTGATTACCCCAATTTTTTGAATTGGATGTCGGGAAATGATGAGGTAATTATATTTGAAGAAGGAAATCAAGAAGTGTCTGCCAAACTAATAGAAGAAGCAGAACTGATTGTGTGTTTGGATTTTCCGGTGCTCAAGCGAATCAATGAAATGGGCGACCTTGTAAGAAATGCGGGAGGGAAAAAACTCCATATCGACCATCATCCTGAACCAGAAGATTTTGCCGATTACGTATTACACGACACTAGCGCTGCTTCTACCGCGGAATTGATCTTTGATTTGATTCACCATTTTGGAGATCCTGAATTAATCGATGCTGCAATCGGAGAGGCTATTTACGCTGGTATCATGACTGATACTGGATCATTTAAGCATCCAAATACAACCAAAAAGGTGCACTTGATCACAGCAGAACTAATAGATATGGGTGTGGATGTCTCCAAGGTATCCAAATTAATTTACGATAACAATTCAGTAGAGCGACTTCAATTTCTAGGATATGCACTTTCACAAAAGTTAATTGTATTACCAGAATTGAGAACTGCCTATTTTGTTATTAGCCAAGAAGATTTGAAGAAATTTTCATCCAAGACTGGTGATACAGAAGGCATAGTAAATTATGCTCTTTCTATTAACGGAATCGTATTTGCAGCAGTAATTATCGATAGAGCAGTTGCTGTAAAAATGTCCTTCCGATCAGTAGGTGATTTTTCTGTGAATGATTTTGCTAGAACCTATTTTGAAGGTGGAGGCCATAAAAACGCTGCGGGGGGTCAATCGACTACTAGCTTGGAAGATACGGTTAGCAAATTTAGAAATGCTCTTATCGAAGTAAAAGAACAACTTATTAACAATTAAATAAACCAATAATGATTTTAAAATCAGCCGGCTGGATCGCAACAATATTTGCATTTACAGCCATCATTTCAGCATGTGATACACAAACTGAGCAAACTACAGAATCAGGATTAACTTACACCTACATTACCAAAGGTTCAGGTGATGAAGTTAAAAATGGTGAATT
Organism: Peijinzhouia sedimentorum; assembly: GCF_049340005.1. Taxonomy (NCBI): domain Bacteria; kingdom Pseudomonadati; phylum Bacteroidota; class Cytophagia; order Cytophagales; family Peijinzhouiaceae; genus Peijinzhouia; species Peijinzhouia sedimentorum. The sequence continues at coordinate 95,546 of NZ_JBMPIY010000008.1, read as the reverse complement.
CCTAGTAATGAACCTTGAGCTTTGTAATGACAAGGATTCAGTGCTTTTTAGCTCTTTGGATAGTGGATTTCCACAAATTTTTCCAGTTAGTGATTCATTAGCTCCAAACAACAAAGTAGAAGAAGCATTTCTATTAGGGAAAAGAGTGGGTGATAGCCTTCACATTAAACTTTCGGCATTGGATGCTTATGGACCACAAAACATTCCTCAAGGCGTTTCTCCAGACGAAATGTTAACTGTAATACTAGGAGTTACCAATGTTGAAGATGAAGCAGGGATTCAAGCATTGCAACAGGAATTTATGGCTAGAAGCCAAAGAGAAGCAGAAGAGAAGGCCGCCGCACAAACAGAAACTGACATTGCTATTATTGACAAATATCTGGCAGATAATAATATAACTGCACAAGTGGCAAACAACGGCTTAAGATATATAATAACAGAGCCAGGCTCAGGACCATTGCCAGAAGCAGGTGACCAAGTGAAAGTACATTATGTTGGTAAATTACTTGACGGAAGAGTTTTTGATACAAGTATAGAAAGTGTTGCGAAAGAAGCTGGCAAATATTCCGAACAAAGAGAATACGAACCACTTCAATTCACTGTAGGTCAAGGCATGGTAATTCGTGGTTGGGACGAAGGCCTTATGATGTTCCCAAAAGGATCAAAAGGGACAATTTATATTCCATCACCATTAGCATATGGTCCGCAAGCACGCAGCGCAGAAATTACAGAAAACTCTATTTTGATGTTTGACGTTGAGATGGTTGATATAACCAAAGAATAATCTAAATGAACAAAATTTTTGCTCTTACAGCCATTTTTGCAATGGTCTTACTTCAATCTTCTTGCTTTAGGGATAACGACTTGTATGATCCAGAAGAACAATTGAAAGAAGACACTCAAGTACTACAGGAGTATTTCGCCGCCAATGATATTTCTGCGCAATATCACAACAAGGGTTTGTTTTATGTAGTGCATGAACCTGGCGCAGGGGGTATTCCTACAGCTGGAAATATCCTCAGAGTGAATTATACTGGAAAACTACTTAATGGTCAAGTTTTCGACACGAGTTATGAGCAAGTAGCTAGGGATGCTGGAATTTACAGTCCAAATAGAGCCTATACGCCTTATGAGTTTAGATATCAGACTGGTGCAGTAATCGAAGGTTGGGATATTGGTTTCCAATATTTGAAAGAAAATGGTAGAGCTACATTTTATGTTCCTTCTCCATTAGCTTACGGTGCCTATTCTCCTGGTGGAATTATACCAGACAGAGGCATTCTAATTTTCGATGTTCACCTAATTTCTGTTAGGCCCTAAATATTTTAAAAGGTGTCCAAATTGGGCACCTTTTTCTTTTCCCTCCCGCTCCATTTCCATTGAAAATGTTGAATAGAAACATTTTTTAGATAAAATCATCATTAATTACTTTCCAATTCAGTATTATGAAAATCTGTTTCGCCACCCAAAACCTTAATAAAACCAAAGAAGTAAATCAGCTATTGGGCGATCAATTTGAAATTCTGAATTTGCATGACCTTAAGTATACAGAGGATATTCCGGAAACTGAATCTACACTGGAGGGAAATTCTATATTAAAGGCTCGCTTTAGTTTTAAGAAATTTGGAATGCCCAGTTTCGCAGATGATTCGGGATTAGAAGTTGAAGCAATCGATGGAGAACCCGGAGTGTATTCAGCAAGGTATGCGGGAGGAGAAAGAAGCGACATTGCTAATATGCAGAAGCTATTGCGCAATTTAAATGGCAATGAAAATCGAGCCGCTCAATTCAAAACTGTGATAACCTTAACTTGGAAAAACGGTGAAGAACAGTTTATTGGCATAGTAAAGGGCAAAATAATCGATGAAATGAGAGGGAAAGATGGCTTTGGTTATGATCCTATTTTTGTTCCTGATGGATATGATTGTACTTTTGCGGAGATGAGTCGCGAAGAAAAAAATAAAATAAGCCATCGAGCAATTGCAGTGAAAAAGCTCGTCGAATTCCTTAAACAAAATGAAATAGACCAAGCTTAATGATGACCAAACCATACATCATAGGCATTACAGGTGGCAGTGCATCAGGTAAAACCTTATTCCTCAATACCCTAATAAAGTCGTTTCCTAATAAGGAAATCTGTCTTATATCGCAAGACAACTACTACCGTGCTCGCGAATTACAGCCCATTGACGATATGGGAATCAAGAATTTTGATACGCCCAATTCAATAGATTACGAACAATTTGCACATGATATCCGCGAACTACTCGCTGGACGAACTGTAAGCAAGCTGGAATATGCTTTTAATAATCCTGAAGCAAAGCCCGAAGTATTAACCTTTTCACCAGCCCCAATAATTGTTGTAGAAGGTATTTTCGTATTTTATTATCCTGAGGTCGCCAGCTTGCTTGATCTAAAAATTTTCATCGACGCCAAAGAATATATCAAACTTTCGAGAAGGATTATCCGTGACCGTGATGAACGTGGCTATGATCTTGAAGATGTACTATATCGCTACGATCGACATGTTGCACCTACTTATGAAAAGTACATTGCGCCATTCAAAAGCGATGCTGACTTGGTGATTCCCAACAACAACCATTTCAAAAATGCAATGGATGTATTGGTTGTTTATCTAAATAACAAGCTGAAAAATCATTAAAAGATTGATATTTAGCAGGCTATTCGAGAAACAATTTCCTCCCGCTATTGTGAATTGACAAAAGCTTTATAGTTTTGTAGGCCAAAATGAGAAGCATCACTAAAATAAAACAGCTCAAAAAATCAGCAATAATGCTTGCAGCCTTATTTACTGCGGTATTCATTATTGTGGTTCAGCCAGCATCTATTATTGCAATCTCGGCTAACTCTCATCTACAAGATTCTACACAGTCTACTGATGATGACTCGAATAGTGAAGGCAATGAGGAAATTCAAGTAAGCTCTTACGAGGCAACTGTACCCGTATTAAAGCAACTCAACAAAAATCAAGAAGTATCCTTATTATGGGAATCTCCACTACAGGAGAAGAAGATAGTATGGACTGAAGTTCTCACTCCAGAGCCTATAGTTAGGTTTTCAAAAGTACTCTTTAGACGAATAATTTCGCCTAATGCCCCTTAATTTGATCTAATTCCTTAGATCAAAATTTTCATTAAAAACACATTTTTCCATTTCTAAATATTACAACTATGCGTAACAAAGGTGGAGTTATATTCATCTCGATAGTTACAACACTTCTGTGTTTATACTATTTGTCTTTCACGTTTGTATCTAGCTCTGTGCAAGAAAATGCTACAGAATATGCAACAGACGAGGCAGGCAATATCGATTTTACTAAAAAACAGCAATACTTGGACTCCGTATGGAGAGAACCAGTTTATAACCTATTTGGAATTGCATATACGTTCCAAGAAGTAAAAGAAACTGAGCTTGGACTTGGTCTCGATTTGCAAGGCGGTATGCAAGTAACCCTCGAAATCGACCCATCCGATATTATTCGTGGTTTAGCAGGAAGAAATTCGGGGCCTGAGGTTGAAAATGCAATCGCTCAAGCAAACGTAAGAGTGCGTGAACAAGGTGGAAACTATACAAGCCACTTTTACGATGCATTCAAAGAAAACAATCCTGACCAATCATTAGCAAATATATTCGCAACTGCAGCGAATAGCGGGAGGTTTGATTTTAACACTCCTGACGATCAAATTCTTGCTGAGATAAACAAAGAGGTTGAAGATGCCATTGATCGCTCATTCAATATCTTAAGAACTAGGATCGACCGTTTCGGTACATCTCAGCCAAGTATCCAAAAGCTACAAGGTAGTGGACGTATCCAAATTGAATTGCCTGGTGTGGATAATCCTGAAAGAGTAAAAAGATTGCTTCAAGGAGTTGCTAAGTTAGAATTTTGGGAGGTTTGGGATATCCAAGAATACGGTGCATCAATCCAAGCTGTTAACGATTTCTTAGTTGCCGAAGAAAAAGCAAAAGCACCCGCAACATCTGAGACTAATTTAGAAGATGAATTAGCCCTTGAGCAAGATTCAGTGGCTGGTGATTCAACTGAATTAGATGATCTAGAAGCAGAATTAGCTCAAGATACAGATCAAGATTTATTGGGCAGCCAAGTATCGCCATTGTTGTCATTAAATAGATCTCAATTTGGATTAGCTTACGAAGTAAGAGATACTGCAAGAATAAACAGAATCTTAGAAAGAGATGAAGTAAATGCTCTTCTAAATAACAATTTATCATTTGCTTGGTCTATTAGTCCAATTGTAGGAACTGATGGAACTGAAACATTGGAATTGATCGCCTTGAAAAAAGGGCGTAATTCTGAACCAGCACTTGGTGGGGATGTGATTACAGATGCAAGACAGTCGTTCGATCAGAGATCAAGACCAGCCATTAGCATGACCATGAACTCTAATGGTGCTAAAAACTGGAGAAGAATCACTGGCGAAAATATTGGTAAAAGAGTAGCAATTGTACTTGACAACTATGTGCTTACTGCACCAACGGTACAAAGTGAAATATCTGGAGGAAGCTCAGAAATTACCGGTAATTTCGAAATTACTGAAGCTAGAGACCTTGCAAACTTATTGAAAGCAGGTGCTCTACCAGCTCCTACCCAGATTGTTGAGTATGGAATTATCGGCCCAACACTTGGACAAGAAGCTCAAGCACAAGGCATCATTTCCATTGTAGTTGGTTTGGCTTTAGTAGTATTATTTATGTTTGCTTACTATGCCAAAGGTGGTGCTGTCGCTATCCTTGCCTTGGTTTTCAACATGTTCTTTATCGTAGGCATCTTGGCTCAACTTAATGCCGCTCTTACACTACCAGGTATTGCGGGTATTGTATTAATCATCGGTATGTCAATTGATGCCAACGTACTGATATTTGAAAGGATTAGAGAGGAATTAGGTAAAGGAGTAAATCTTTTAAACGCTATTAAATTGGGTTATGAAAAAGCATATAGCTCAATCATAGATGCAAACGTTACTACATTATTAACTGGTATTATCCTTTACACAATGGGTCAAGGGCCAGTTAAAGGGTTTGCTATTACGCTTATCATCGGTATTATTTGTTCATTCTTCTCTGCAGTATTTATTACCAGAGTAGTAATCGAGTGGATGTCTCGCAAAGGTGACTCAACTAAGCTTGACTTTTCATTTGCTTGGTCTAAAAACTTGCTAAATGGAATTAATATTGACTTCATGTCGAAAAGAAGGAAAGCATATATTGCTTCTTCTGTTGTGATTGGTATAGGTATTATTTTAATTGTCGTTCAGCAAGGTTTGAACCTTGGTGTAGACTTTACAGGTGGCCGCTCATTTGTTGTGACATTCCCAACACCTCAATCTGCCACAGAAGCCAAAATTGCCCTTGGAGATCAATTCGAAGACGCTGGAACGGAAGTGAAAACCTACGGTGGAAATAATGTGTTGAAGATTACTACCAGTTACTTAATCGCAGAAACTAGCGAGGAAGCTGATGCAAAAGTAGAATCTGCATTAATTACTGGCTTAGAAAATCACACTGGCCTCTCATTCAATGCTGATGACACGAAAGTTGCAGATGGATTTTTCACAATCTCAAGTAAATCAAAAGTTAGTGGGACTATTGCAGATGATATTAAGGCAAGCTCAGTTGAGTCAATAATCCTTTCATTGATTGCTATTTTCCTTTACATCTTCATCCGTTTTAGAAAATGGCAGTTTGGCTTAGGTGCAATCATCGCACTATTCCATGATGTGCTTATTGTACTTTCTGCATTTGCTATTGCTAGAGCATTTGGATTTGCCTTTGAGGTTGATCAGGTATTTATTGCTGCAATGCTTACTGTAATTGGTTACTCAATCAACGATACAGTAATCGTATTTGACCGTATTAGGGAAAATCTCGAAAACACACTTTCTAAGAATTTTGAAAAAGTATTTAATGAGGCAATTAATGATACTATTAGCCGTACAATTATTACATCTATGACTACACTATTGGTAATGGTTATTCTATTAATATTTGGAGGCGAAGTATTGAGAGGGTTCTCTTTCTCAATCTTAATTGGTATCCTAGTAGGTACTTATTCATCAATTTACATTGCTGCTCCACTTGTAGTGGATCTAACAAGTAAATCTTTAGCAAAGGCTCAGAAAAAAGCTGCTGAAGCTGCTGCATCAGCCCCTTCTAAAGCTTAGTTATAACTTATAATCAAAAAAATAGGGATTCGCTAGCTAGCGAATCCCTATTTTTTTACCAAATTTTAGAACATTATCTAAGGCTATAGTTTGGTGCTTCTCTAGTTACATGCACATCATGCGGATGGCTTTCTCTAACTCCCGCTGAAGTAATCTTTACAAACTTTGCATCTCTTAGTGAAGCAATGTCTTTTGCTCCACAATAACCCATACCAGCTTTAAGTCCACCAACTAATTGATATAACACTTCTGCCACAGATCCTTTGAATGGAACTCGGCCTACGATTCCTTCAGGAACCAATTTTTTGATATCATCTTCAGCATCTTGGAAGTATCTATCTTTCGATCCATCTTCCATTGCTTCTAATGAGCCCATCCCACGGTAGCTCTTGAACTTTCTACCTTCATAAATAATTACTTCGCCTGGAGCTTCTTCAGTTCCTGCTAGCAAACTACCGATCATTACACTATCAGCTCCTCCCGCTAATCCTTTCACCAAATCACCTGAGTAGCGAACTCCACCGTCAGCTATTAAAGGAACATCTGTACCTTCCAAACCCTTTGCTGCTTCCATTACGGCTGAAAGCTGTGGTACTCCCACTCCAGCAATAATTCTTGTTGTACAAATACTACCTGGACCAACTCCAACTTTTACAGCATCCGCACCAGCATCTGCCAATGCTCTAGCTCCTTCAGCCGTTGCTATATTACCCACAATTAAATCCAGTTCAGGGAATCGCGCTTTTACCTTTTTGGCAGCTTCAATCACACCTTTAGAATGTCCATGAGCAGTATCGATAGAAATTACATCGACACCAGCTATTTTAAGAGCCTCAATTCGCTCAAGTATGTCAGGAGTTACGCCAACTGCAGCACCAACTCTAAGTCTGCCATAGTCGTCCTTGCAGGCATTTGGCTTATCTTTTCTTTTCAATATATCCTTGTAGGTAATTAAGCCAGTAAGCTTTCCTTTTTTATCTACAATTGGCAATTTCTCAATTTTGTACTCTTGCAGTATATCCTCAGCTTGAAGTAAGGAAATTCCTACGCTAGCTGTAATCAAGTTTTCAGTAGTCATCACCTCTTTAATAGGGCGATTCATATTTTTTTGAAAGCGTAAATCACGATTTGTGATAATCCCGATAAGTGTATTGTTGTCGTCAATCACAGGAATACCACCAATTTTAAATTCTTTCATTATGCGATTCGCATCCCCTATTGTCGCATCAAATGGGAGAGTAATTGGGTCGATAATTAAACCACTCTGTGAACGCTTCACCTTTCTAACTTGCTCTGCCTGCATTTCTTTAGGCATATTTTTGTGAATAAAGCCCATTCCACCTTCCAAAGCCATCGCAATAGCCAGATCAGTTTCAGTAACTGTATCCATTGCAGATGAAATAAGTGGAATGTTTAGAGTAATATTCCTCGTAAGGCGGGTGGAAGTGTCAGTTTCTCTTGGAAGGATTTCTGAGTAACCTGGAGCCAAAAGCACATCTTCATAGGTGAGTGCTTCGTAGGCAATTTTTGAGTTTTCGAAGGGCATAGCAAATAATTCTAATGGATTCCTTATTTGCCGGACAAAATTAGACATAAGTTCCTAATAGTACGGCATGAATGTAAATAATTTTTTAAGCCAATAATTTGTAAGTTTTTATTACTTTTGCCCAGAACAAAAATTTCTGAATCATGGCAATGCTCTTTTTAATTATTGCGCTTTTTATACTAGCAATTTTATCTATCTGGATTTTTCCAAATAAGAAAATTAGTAATAACCCACACGACATTAAGAATTAACTCGTCAATCGTTTCGTTTTTCTTTAAAACAAAAAAGCCGCAGATTGCGGCTTTTTTGTTTATACTATATTACTGAGGATCAATCAGCTTTTTGAATTTTCACTGTCATTCCAATCCAACATCCTACTCTCACTTCTTCACCAACTGCTCTACCTTCTGTAAAGATCATCTCTGCAGTAGGGAATTGTTCTTTCATTTGAGCTGCTCTTTGACCATTTCCACCTCTTACATAATATTCATAAGCGGCAATAAATATGGCTCTGTCATCTACTCTACTTTGCTCTTTCTTACACTGATCATAGCTTCCAAGAATCAAATCACCAATTTTTGAATAAGCTTCTTTCAACGAAGGGTCAATTTGAGCTGCTTTTAAATAAAGCTCTCTCGCTTTACCTTTTTCATTTCTAAATGATGCGATATCAGCTATTCTCATAGTCAATTCACCTTGCTCTGCATTATCTTCTGACATCTCAATTGCATCATTCAGATATTTCAAACCTTCATCATAGTTTTCTTCTTTTATAGCTCTATTTGCTAAAACTCTAGCAACAGCTAATTGAGGTTCACTTTCATAATAAACTTTAGCTGCTTGCGTAAAGATATCAGTCTCGGTACAAGATGCAGTTATTGAATAACTGAATATCTTCTTAGCCATTTCCAAATCAGTTGGATTTGCTCTCAGTTTGTCACCCAATTGAGTGTCAATGAAATTACAGTCAATAGTTACCATATCGGCAAGAATACCATCAATCTGACCCTTCATTTCTTCCAGTTGTGGCTTATTCTTAGCTGTGGACATTTTCTCCTCGTATACAACCATTACTTTGTCATAAATGGCCATAATTTCAGGATCTGTTAACGACCCTCCATTATTTTTCTGATTACGACGAACTGCATCCATGTAAGTTAACATATGGTAATCATTGATTTCTGATATTGGAGCAATTTCAAATAATCTAGTATAGTCATTAACTAATTCTTGTAGTTTATTTGACCTATTTGCATAGTACTTATATTCTTGAAGAAGTTTTCTATTCAGAATACTGGCTTCATTACCATAGTACTTAGCCCTCAAATCATATAATAAGAGAGCTGAATCTTGGAGCTCATACTTCCTTTTTTCGCTTTCCTCTACATCAGCCATTTCTTCGAATACTTTATAGCCTGATATATATAGTGATTCACTAAGTTCAGGCGTATTTTTCAACAACCACACTAAAGTAGAGTGAGCCGTAGTGTAATCACCCATCTTCCTAGAGTCGGTATGCAACACATATTTTTCCTTCGCTGATTGCGCTAATGTTTCATCTGGAGGCCAGTTGAAACCACCTTGCGCAAAAAGTGGAGTAGAAAAAATCCCCACAACAAAAAACGCTACAATTGCTAATACTTTTTTCATTTTCATTTCTCCGTTATGCCAGTTAATAATTGTGATAGAGCAAAACAAGCTCCAAATTTAACTAATAATCTCTTAAACTCTTAATATTGTTTTGATTTTGAACAGAAAAACAGAATAAAACTCTCGCAAAATTCATTTACTAAATCATCACATTAAAGCGATCCCATTCGAAATAAAAATTGCTTCAAGCCATTCCATTTAAAGGAGGTACAATTTAAGTAATTAGAATTTGTTTTTTCTAGCCTTTATATTAAAAAGTGAAATCTTGATTTGAATGGCACATTTTTAAAATCTTTTTCGAAATAATCTTCTGTTTGTAATTACGACTAAACATTACGCTATTTTTGCGGGATGGAAGGAATTGGAATCTGGGAAGGTTTGCGTGAAGGTATCCAGCATTTGACCTTACTCGAAGCTACGGCAGTATTCTTTGGATTACTAAGTGTTTGGTATTCAAGACTTGAAAACATTCTTGTATTCCCAACGGGAATTATTAGCGTACTGATTTACGTATACATTTGTTTTGGCGCCAAATTATATGCTGATGTAGGTATTAATGCATATTATTTCATCATGAGTATTTACGGTTGGTACCTATGGTCGAGAAAGGATTCGAATAATAACTTTTTACCAATCACGACTAACAGCACAAAGGAGTGGATAATAAGCATTGCAACACTCATCGGTTCATTTATTCTTATTGCATATTCATTAATCAATTTTACAGACAGTGACGTTCCCTATTGGGATGCACTCACTACTTCTATGGCTTTTGTGGCAATGCTTTTGATGGCAAAGAAGAAAATAGAAAATTGGATTGCGTGGATTTTCACTAATCTGCTTTCAATTCCGTTATATTTTTACAAAGGGCTTATGTTAACCTCCTTTCAATTTTTAATTTTTTTAATCCTTGCCATTATGGGTTTTACCAGATGGCGTCGAGAATTAAGTATCCAGAAGAATTTATGAAAAAAATTGCCATCATTGGCCCTGAATCAACGGGCAAAAGTACTCTTGCAAATCAGCTATCAAATGAACTCTCATTTCCGTTAGTCCCTGAATTTGCTCGTGAATATCTTAAAAACCTAAATAGAGAATATAAATACAGCGACTTATCTGAAATAGCCAAAGGGCAAATTGAAAGCGAAGATAAATTAGCGGAAACTAAGCCTCCTCTTTTGATTTGTGATACAGACCTTACAGTAATCAAAATTTGGAGCTTACACCGTTTCAAACAAGTGGAAGGTTGGATCGAAAGAGAATTGAGAACTAGAACCTACGATCATTATTTCTTGATGTATATTGACTTGCCCTGGGTGGAAGATCCTCAAAGAGAACATCCCGAGCTTAGAAACTACTTTTTCAATATATATCATGAGGAGTGTAAGAAAAGAAGACTCCCTTATACAATCATAAAAGGAAAAGAAAACGAAAGACTCGAAAGTGCTTTAAAAGTGATTGGAAATTTGCACTAAAAACAATTAGGCGTACATTTGCGACAGAATAAAGGGGTGCCCCAAATATACGGGCTGAGATTATACCCATTGAACCTGATGCCGGTAATGCGGTCGAAGGGAGGTATGGTAAAACAACTAAAGGAAGCGTCTGCCCCTTGGATGCTTCGCAATGTTTCACCTAAAAATTTCTAACATGTTTAAGTACGTCATCTGCCTGGCAATTTGCCTTGGCTCTATTGTTTCCTTTGCCCAAACCTCATTTGAAGGTAGGGTCATAGACAAGGAAACTAAAATGGCATTACCTAATGCCAACATCACTATTGAAGGAACTCGTTTTGGAGCAGTTTCTGATTTAGAAGGTAATTTCATTATTTCCAATGCTCCAGAAAGCGAATTCACCCTTAAAATCTCCTACGTAGGTTACAAAACACTGACCCAAACTGTACAAAATAGTACAAGTGGAAATGCAATCTTCGAATTAGAACAGAGTGAATTACTTGGTCAAGAAGTAATTGTTTTTGCAACTAGAGCTTCACAAAAAACGCCTGCAACATTCACCACAGTCAACAGAAAGGAAATTCAAAAGCAGAATTTGGGACAAGATATCCCTATGCTTCTTGACCAAACTCCTTCAATTGTGACACATTCTGATGCGGGTGCTGGAATTGGATATACAGGTCTCAGAATACGCGGCAGCGACGCCACAAGAGTGAATGTTACGGTGAATGGAATCCCAATTAACGATTCTGAATCTCATGGTGTATTTTGGGTAAATATGCCCGACTTTGCATCGTCGGTGGAGAATATACAAATACAGCGCGGCGTAGGCACTTCTACCAACGGAGCTGCTGCATTTGGTGCTTCTATCAATATCCAAACCGATCCAATCAATCAGGATGCTTATGCCCAGATTGACAATTCTTTTGGTTCATTTAATAGCTGGAAAAATACGGTAAGAGTTGGCACTGGATTGATCGACGAAAAATTTACTTTCGATGCACGTTTGTCAAAAATTTCATCAGATGGCTTTCTTGATAGAGCTAGATCAGACTTAAAGTCATTTTATCTATCTGCTGGCCTACATGGCAAAAAAAGCCTTTTGAAGCTAAATGTATTTTCTGGAGCTGAAGAAACATACCAAGCTTGGGAGGGAACTCCCGAATCGAGGCTTAGAGGAGATCGTGAAGAGATGTTGGCTTATATTGAGCGAAATGGCTTAAATGAACAGCAGCAAGAAAACTTGCTAAATAGTGATAGCCGAACTTACAATTTCTATGAGTACAATAATCAAGTAGATAACTATCAACAAGATCATTATCAGCTAATATATGCTTTGGAAGCAAATCCACAATTTACTTTCAATGCAGCTCTACACTACACTCGTGGGCGAGGCTATTTCGAGCAATTCAGATTTAATGACCGACTGTCTAATTATAATTTACCCAATATCACAATCGGTGAGGAAACCATAAGCCGTAGCGATTTGGTTAGACGCAGATGGCTCGACAATCATTTCTACGGAACCACTTTCAGCGGAACTTATCGTCCAGATGATAAGCTAGAAGTTACTGTTGGTGGTGCATGGAATAGATATGATGGTGATCATTTTGGAGAAGTAATTTGGGGAAGATTCCTTGGAAATTCTATCACTCCCGGCGATCGATATTACGATAACAACGGCCTCAAAACAGATTTTAACTTATTTACCAAAGCAAATTATCAACTCAGTGAAAAATTCAATCTTTTTGGCGATCTACAATTGCGAACCATAAATTACACATTCTTAGGTTTTGACCGCAATCTAAATAACATCACACAGGAAGTTGATTATGCTTTCTTCAATCCAAAAGCTGGCGCAACATTCGAAGCAAATGCCAACACCATGCTTTATGCTAGTTACAGCATCGGAAATAGAGAGCCTATTCGTAATGACCTGACTGAATCTACACCTGATAGCAGGCCAAAAGCGGAGTCAATGCAAAATGTGGAAGCAGGAATACGCTGGAGAAATGAGCGATTCAGTTTTACAGCAAATCACTTTTTGATGTTATACAAAGATCAATTGGTAATAACTGGTCAAGTAAATGACGTTGGCGCATACAACCGTACCAATGTAGATGACAGCTATAGAGCAGGAATCGAATTGGATGGTAGTTTCCAATTGAATAGTAAATGGAATTTGGCCGCTAATCTTGCTTGGAGTAAAAATAAAATCATTGATTTCGTAGAATTTGTAGACGATTATGATGCGGGAGGTCAGCAAGAAATAGCTCATGGCAATACTGACATTGCGCTAAGTCCAGAATGGGTTGGTGGGGCTACACTAGCTTATCAACCCTCCCGCGATTTCGAAATTGCCTTGGCAAATAAGTATGTAGGTGATCAATTTTTGGATAACACTTCCAACCAAAATCGAAAATTGGATGCATTTTTTGTCCAAAACTTGCGCTTTAATTATTTGCTTAGATCCAAACATATCAAAAGTACTCGATTCACTTTTATGCTCAACAATATTTTTGATATTGAGTACGAGCCAAATGGCTATACCTTTGGCTATATCGCTGGCGGCGAAAGAGTACAAGAAAACTTCTACTACCCTATGGCTGGCAGAAATTTCATGGTCGGACTTAGCTTTGACTTCTGATAAAATTTAAAACTTATTTGAAAGGCTGATGGAGAGATTCTGTCAGCCTTTTTTATTGCCCTTGATTTCTTATTATTGCAGAAATCAACTATGAATTAAATGTCCTCCCATCATTTTGTTAAGGAATTTCAAGAGCCGGCATTGCTTATTCTTTCGCTAGAGGAGGAGGGTATTGGGAAATTGGAGTCCTTGCTGGAATGGGCGCCATATGTAATTGTTCATGAAAATGTATTTGCAGATGTCCTTAATAAGGAAATAAAAATTGACGCAGTACTTTGTCAAAAAGTGAATCGGGAATTGATTCTGAATTTGATCGAAATGCAGTGGAATATCGATTTGTTTGAAATTGAGCTTACCGATAATTTAATTGAAAAATCCCTACGCATCATTGAAAAAAATGGCGGGAGGAATCTGAATGTATTTGACACTGAAAATACATTAACTATTGATTTTCAATTATTTGAATCAGCATCTTCGCAAATAATAATCTTCAGTGATCCTTTCAAATGGCACTTGCCCAATGAATTGAAATTTGAAAAGTGGCTACCTGAACAAACCCAATTGAAATTCAAATTGGGGGAAAATCAAATCCTTGAAATTGAAGGCAAGTATAATCAGTTATCAGCCTCAGAAATTAGGACAACAGCCGATGGCTTAATAACTATACGCTCGAAACAAAATAAAAAATGGCTCATCGGAGAGCTATTTTAATATTCAATTACTTGCTGCTCGCAAACAAAGGAGGTTGGAGCTTATTATGCTCAGTGACTCCTTGCCAAGCACTTGCCAGCTGAATCAATTTCTCCTCTTCGAATAGATTACCGATAAATGAAATACTTGATGGACTTCCATTATCGAAAAAACCATTTGGAGCGACCAAACATGGCTGTCCGGTAAGATTGGTTACAAGTAATTGGCTTCCTCCGTAGCTAGGTGTAACAATTACATCATAATCCTGCATCAAGGCATTCACTTGCTGAATTAACTCGGTACGGACTCTATTGGCGTTGATATAATCGGCAGCGGAAATAAACCTTGAAGATCGAAATATATTTGGCCAGGCATTATTGCTTTGAGCCACTAGCAAACTATCCATACCTGAGCGAGTCAATTCATCGAATGCTGCACCAGCTTCGGCATTGAGAATTATTCTTAGAGCTGTAATTGGCAAATCAAAGTTCCACTGAACCTCCCGCAATTCTACACCTAATGACTCCAAATCCTTCAACACCTGCTTATCAAATTCATTCCCTCTATACTGCCCATCGAAAAAGCTTTTTATATAGCCCACTTTCAGTTGACTCAAATCCTTATCGGAATTATGATTGAATGATGCCTGAATCAATGAAGGATCCAAACCATCCACACCTTGTATTGCATCGAAAACAATCGCTAAATCTTCTGCACTTCGAGTCATAGGACCAACTTTATCCATACTCCAACTAAGTGCCATTGCTCCTGCTCTACTTACCCTGCCAAAAGTTGGTCGTAAGCCTGTGACACCACAGCGGGTAGATGGCGACACAATCGAACCTAGTGTCTCCGTTCCCAAAGCAAATGGCACTAATCCAGCAGCCACTGCCGAAGCCGAACCAGCAGATGAACCACTTGAGCCTTGCTCCATATTCCATGGATTTTTGGTCACGCCACCATACCAAACATCGCCCATTGCCAAAGCACCAAGTGTAAGTTTTGCAATTAAAACTGCACCTGCTTCATCAAGTTTTTGCACTACAGTAGCCGTTTCTTCACGTACTTGATCCTTGTAAGGCATAGCTCCCCATGTAGTTTTGTACCCTTCCACAGCAAACAAATCCTTCACTCCATAAGGTATCCCATGAAGCGGCCCCTTGTAATTTCCAGCAGCAATTTCTCTGTCTGCCTTCTGAGCCATTTGCATTGCTCTATCCTCTGTGATGGTAACCACACATTCTAGTGTATCGCCATAGGTTTTGAGTCTACTGATAAAGAATTGGGTTAATTCTACAGAAGTGATTTTTCTGTTTTGAATAAGGGAAGCTAGCTTAGCAATGCCCATAAATGCCAATTCATCCTTATTTGCTGGCATGTCAATATTGTTTGGGATATTCCAATCAATAACCGATTGCTGCGAAGGACCCTCAAATCCAATTGGCAGTGGATTGAAAACCATTGCGGGAGGAGTATTATTATCAAGCTCATATCCATGCAATGCTTCCAAAGAGCGCTGATTGGATTTAAGACTATTGAGCATTTGATTGCGCTTTGCATCGGAGAATTCTAGGTTAAAAATTTTCTCTGCTTCGGCTATGCTTTCAATAGTGATTTCACCTTGATATTTGGCAACCCCAAAACCAAATATGAAAGCTAAAAGAACTAAACTTGGAAGTAAAATTTTTTTCATCGTTGAAGGAATGATTAATCAAAACGCAATATAATTAATGCATCCCTGCAATTGCTCTTCAACTCAATATAAGACTATAAGCCTCCACCTCCCGCTTTTAGTTTTTCAGCATTTTCAGCTAATCGTAATTGTTGGATAAATTCTCCAATCTCTCCTTCCATTACTACAGGAAGATTATAAACCGTATAACCAATTCGGTGATCTGTAACTCTTCCTTGTGGGTAATTGTAGGTTCGAATTTTATCTGACCTATCACCACTACCTATCATGGAGTTACGTTGTGCGCCAACCGCATCATTATGTTTTTTTAGCTCCAATTCGTATATCCTAGAGCGCAACACTTTAAGTGCCTTCTCGAAGTTCTTGATTTGAGATTTCTCATCCTGACAAGAAACTACCAAGCCAGTAGGGCCGTGGGTAAGCCGTACTGCCGAATAAGTAGTATTCACTGACTGACCACCTGGCCCAGAAGAACAGAAAGTATCTTTTCTTACATCGTTCATATCGATGTTTACTTCTACTTCTTCCATTTCGGGAAGTACTGCAACAGTCGCTGCTGAAGTATGAACTCGACCTTGAGTTTCGGTAGCAGGCACACGTTGCACTCGATGCACTCCCGATTCGTATTTCATTTTACCATAAACATCTTCTCCCGAAATCTCACAAACAATTTCTTTATACCCTCCAGATGAACCTTCTGTGAAATCCATCACATTCAATCTCCATCCCATTTTCTCTGCATATCGCTGATACATCCTGAATAAATCCCCAGCAAATATGCCCGCTTCATCCCCTCCTGTACCAGCACGAATTTCTAAAATGGCATTTTTACTGTCATTTGGATCCTTTGGAATCATCATTTGCCGCATTACCTCTTCCAGCTCGTCCTTTTTAGGTAAAAGTAAATCCAATTCCTCCTTAGCCATTTCTCTAAAATCTGGATCCTTTTCTTTTTCAAGTATTTGCTTGCAGTTCTTTATACCTTCAAGTACATCCTTATACTCATGGTATTTGGTTACAATCTTGTCGAGATCTTTATACTCTTTGTTGAGCTGTGTGTAACGTTTTACATCGCTCATTACATTGGGATCTACCAAGAATTCGGCAACTTCTTCAAATCTATTTTTTATGGCTTCGAGCTTATCTAACATATCTTTGTGTAATTGACTGCAAAATTACGAAATTGAAAAGAGAATTTTGCTTTTGATTCGTTATTAACAAAAAGCTTCGAATTATGTATAAATCTATTTGCTCCATAATTGCTATCGGATGTCTAATAATTAGCTGTGGAAATCCAGAAAGTCAGAAAGGACTGATTACCGAAGAAGTAGCCAAAGAGTTAGATGAAAGAGAAATAAGAGTAATTAGTGACGGTGAAATTATAGACAGGGCATTTGAATATGGTCGAAAGGTCGCGGATAGCGCACAAGCAAGTTTGATCCAAGAATTAATGCAAGCAATAGAAGCGGGAGGAATAACCAACGCCATAGATTATTGTAATGTAAATGCTTTGCCACTACTGAAATCTGTTTCGGAAGACTTTGATGTTGAAATAAGACGAGCTAGCAATAGATGGAGAAATCCTCAAGACCAACCTAATGAAGCTGAAATGCCTCTTCTAGAGGCTTATGAATATAACATGGAGAATGATATTGAACTAAGCGATAATGTTCAAAAGATAGGAGCCGACTATATTCTTTATACAAAGCCAATCGTAATTGGAAATGGGTTATGTCTTAATTGTCACGGCATTGAAAACACCCAAGTGCAAGCAGAAACATTGAAAGCACTCCAAGAGAAATACCCTAATGATAATGCTTTGAACCATGACATGGGCGATTTACGAGGAATGTGGAGTATTAAAATCGCCAGACGAAAATTGGTATTACAAAAATAGGTTCTACTATTCTTTTCTGCGTAAAACTGCTACTAACATACTTCGATAATCTTCTACTAATACTGTTTTAATTGGTTCAACAGCTTCCCAACCCATCGCTAGCAGTCTAGAAATATGCGAATCGGTCATCAAAAAACGCTCACTGCCATCAGCCAAATGAAAACGACCATCATAAATGGATTGATAGGAATCGGGTGATAATCCTCTAGACGTCGTAGCTCTGACAAATAGATACCCTCCTTTTGCAGTTACTCTGGTGAGCTCGCTTAGCATTGCATCAAAATGCTGCTCATTATTTGCAAAATGAAGGACAGCAGAACAAATCACAATTTTGAAAGCTTTGTCTGGAAAAAGCATTTCTGCCAAATCCATTTTATAAACATTCTCTACTAAATCGTCTCTATTAAGACTGCGCATTTGGTATTTGAGCATTTGCAAAGCACTCTCATTCTGATCAATTGCATGGATTTCGTAGCCCTGCTGAATAAACCAAGTCAAATTTCTGCCTTCTCCACAACCTGCGTCGAGTAATTTCATACTCGCGTCAAATCGGCCTTTTAGTATTTGATCGAGCAAGTATATGTCGATATTCCCAAGGCTTTGGTTAAGCTGACTTATGCTTCCTGCTTGCTTTTCACCCATTCCTCATGCTTTTTTAGAAACATTTTTTTCCCAAAGTCAATCAACTCTGCTGATTTGTAAAATTCAAATGTGCCCGCTGCATTTCTCGGCACCGTTACTAGTATATCCGGTCGATGCTTTTCTAAGATTATGTCTGAAAGCTTGTCTTGCATTAAGTCTAATGATTTGGTTACAAGTTCGAGGATGCCAAATTTCTTTTCCTCATCATGGCTCTTCGGCCAAAGAGACCAAAGCTTTTGGGCAAATTCCTCCACTTTGTTTTGGTATTCCTTTTCTTCATTCTTTTTGGTTTTGGATTCCTTTTTCTCAAATTTTACTTTGCCGTTTACATCCACTACTACAAGTAAGTCATCCTCAATTCTGTTGATTTGATTCAATGGAATAGGGTTTAATACACCACCATCGATCAATATTTGCCCATTTATTCTCACAGGGGTAACAATAGATGGAATCGAAGCAGATGCACGCATTGCATCAAATAAACTGCCTTTGTTGAACACTACCTCTTCATCTCCTAAAATATCCACTGCTACACATACAAATGGGATTTTTAAATCCTCAATATTGCAATCCTCAATAAAGTTTCTAAGCTCTTTGAAGACCTTCTCGCCTTTTACGAAGCCTTGACTGCTCAGTGTGAAATCAAACAATTTGAAGAGATCCACCTTATCAAGGTTACAAAGCCATTCTTTAAATTCAGGTAATTTGCCTGCAGCATATATTCCACCAACTACAGCACCCATTGAGCAGCCCGCAATAGAATGGATATCATAGCCCAACTCTTCCAATGCCTCTATTACACCAATGTGCGCAACACCACGAGCACCACCACTTGACAATACTAATGCTACTTTTTTCTTTATTAATTCTTGATTCATTTTAGCAACTTGCGCTTGCGAAGGAAATTATTTTCTAATTTAATCTATTATCCACAAAAATGAGTGCTTTAAACTATACACCTTTTCACTTAGCCTTTCCTGTTGCCGATTTGGAAGCAACTAAATCCTTTTATGGCGAATTACTTGGCTGTGAAATGGGTCGATTTACAGACAAATGGGTTGATTTCAATTTCTTTGGCCATCAGCTATCAGCTCATCTGAAACCAGAGGAACTAAGCAATGCCAAAACCAACGAAGTAGATTCTAAGTCGGTACCTGTAAGGCACTTTGGCGCCGTGCTGCCTTGGGAGCAATGGCATATCTTAGCAGACAAACTGAAAGCAGTTGGAACAGACTTCGTAATAGAACCTTACATCAGATTTAAAGGAGAAGTTGGTGAGCAAGCTACCATGTTTTTTCTCGACCCAAGCGGCAATGCGTTGGAGTTCAAATCATTTCAAGACACTTCGCAGATATTTGCAAGGTAACTTAATTGCGGGAGGATGGTGCCGTCATCAAGTCCACTTTATCTAAGTGAATAACCGCATCCAACACAAATGATGCAGCATTATAGTAAAAGTCTGGATGGATATTCTCAAAAGTATCTGTCGCTTGATGATAATTGGCATGATCCTCCACTCCAAAATAAATGAATGGAATACCTTCCTTATGGAATGGCCCATGATCGGATGAATTCGTCCAATCATCAGCACCTTGCTCTGGTCTGTCGTGGCCAAATTGTAATGTGAAATTCTCTGGGGTCACAACTTCTTCTAAAAGCGGCTTGAGCCATGGATTGTGAAATGTACCAGATGCATAAAGTTCGTTTTTATCATTTTGCGATAGCATATCCATATTGATATTGAGTCGAATTAGCCCTTTTCTCAATTCTTCAGGCGGCTTGGAAACGAAGTAAATTGCTCCTTTTTTGCCTTGCTCCTCCGCATCGAATGCCGCAAAAACTATTGTATGTCTAGGTTTATTTTCCTTGAAGTAGGCTGCAATCGCTAGCATAGCTGAAACACCGGAGGCATTATCATCTGCGCCATTATATATTTTATCTTCTGCTAGACCTATGTGGTCATAATGAGCTGACACGACAATTATATCTTCAATTTCGCCTTCTATATAGCCAATTAAGTTTACATTATTCTCGTAGCGCTCATTCGATCTGAAGGTATTGAAACTGAAAGGCTGTTCATAACCTTGAGCATAGGATAATATGTGATTATCTCTAAATCTACCAATAAGATATTGTCGTGCTTTTTCACCTCCCGCCGTTCCAGCCTTGCGACCTTCCATATCATCGGCAGATAATATTTGTATATCTTTAAGTAATTGTTCCCTATCAATTTTTTGAGCACTTAAGTCTAATGGGAATAATAATCCAACAAAACCAACTATCAATAGAAAGGTGATTAAACTGAATTTATTCAAAACATTTACAATTGGTTTTCTTGGTGATTGCACTGATTGATTGGTTTTAGGTAAATAATATAATGAGCTCATAAAATTCCTAGATTGGTAGCGTTGTTAATTTGCTATGGTTACTTTTATATCCAAAGGTAAATATAAATTGAAATTGAATTTTTCTAGATTTTTAACGGCCATTCTCATTTGCGGTTGGGCATATTTTCCGATTAGCAGTTTCGCTCAAGCCACAGAAGTGATGCCACAGCTTGCGCAGCTAAAAGATGGTAATGCTTTGCCTCCCGAACTACTTCGTGAACGAAGCATGGTTCTGATATCTCCGGGAAATACTCCTTGGCAAGAATTAGCCAAGAAAATCCATCCTATTTTGCAAAAGAACAAAATTGATGCGATTGCCTATTATCAATTAGAAGAAGTGATGGCTGGACCAGATGCCCAAAAAGAATTACTGCCTTTGTTGCTTCGTCGTCAATTTGCCAATGTTCTAATACTTTCGCAAAACCGAGCGGGAGGAATGGAACTAACTATTGCTCCATTTAGCAAAGATGCTGATTTTGTAAAAGCTGATGCTTCATCTTGGCATCTCTCTTTCAATGAATTTGAGCAATTAGACGAAGCATTAAAAAATACACTTGGCAACTCTAGCATTTCCTCCACCAATTTCCTTATTCCTGATTTTCCGGCTTTTTTCAGAGCGGCAAGCATCCCTGCGGATAAAAGATTTGAGGTATATAACCCAGATTTAAAGTTAGATAACCTCGCCATACGGATGTTTCCAGAAAACGATCCTAATGCAGCTGCAAAAAATGCTCGACTGAAAGAAATCGCTAAGACTTATCCTTACAAATATGAATTGGTAAACGCTGCCATAAGCGAAGATGTCCTTCGTCGTAATGGCTTTCAGTGGATACTTGGCTATTTGAGAGCTCCGGAAGGCAACCTGAGAGAAATACTTGGCTATAATGAAAATGCCCATCCAGGCGGCCAATTAGTACACAAATATTATGTGCGACAACTTTACGCACAAGAAATTTATCTTGGAGATACTTGGGATGCACATGCCAATTGGGAGCAAGCTATGCGAGCTTATTTTCAGAATTTGCGAAACAAAGGATTCTAATAAATCAGAAAAGGTGTGGATTGATAAATGGAATCAAGGCTAGCGTAATTGCCTGCTCATAATACTCCGTTCTATTAAGTAAATCTCTAGTGAGCATTCCTACAGCACCACTTTTCATTTTTGTGCCATCCTTATTAAAAATAATATCCGTTGCCTCACCTAATTCATGTCCTTTTAATACCAACTCAATTATAGCGGGAGGTAGAAAAAAAGTGGATGTCCTAGATTTACCAGATTTGAATTTACCAATAATCACTACCCAAGCAAAGGCTTCCAGGTTTCCGTCTTTCTGATCCAAACCTCCTTCAATCCCAACCCAAAACTCACCATCGGGAAATGCCTCCTTAGCTCGTTCAGCTCTAATCAGTGCTCCTTCATAGGTTTCCTTATCAGTCATTGGCTGAGCAGGTACTCCGGAAGGAATATTCACTCCCTCCACATCAAACATTACATATGGAAAACATCGCTCAAATCCAGCTCGAGTACAAGCTACTTTCACAGGATTTCGTGATGCTACATATATTTTCTTCATTTTGTGTGTTGAGCGAATTGGAGGAAATAAGAATAATTGAGAATGAATTACTGCATATTGTGAAAGACGGATTGAATATCCTCGTCGTCTTCAAATTTTTCGATAAGCTTTTGAATTTCTTCCTCCTGCTGTTCGTCCAATTCCACAAAGTTTGATGGGAGTCGCTCAAAACCAGAACTCAATACTTCGCGGCCTTTTTCCTCTAAATATTTCTGTAAAGATCCAAATGCTGTGAAATCACCATAAATAGCAATTTGATCGTCATCTTCAAAAACTTCTTCCGCTCCATAATCGATCAGTTCAAACTCCAACTCTTCTACATCTATTCCGTCCGCAGCAATTCTCAAAAAGCATTTGTGATCGAACATAAATGCCACTGAACCACTCGTACCCAATGAGCCATTCGATCTGCTGAAATACATCCTAATATTAGCTACTGTTCGATAAGGATTGTCAGTGGCAGTTTCTATTAGGAATGCAACACCATGTGGGCCATAACCTTCGTAAACGATTTCCTCATAGTTGGCTACATCTTTTGCACTAGCTTTTTTGATCGCACGCTCTACGTTTTCCTTAGGCATGTTTACTGCCTTGGCATTTTGAATAATCGCACGAAGACGCGCATTTGCTTCTGGCTCCGGACCACCCTCCTTCACTGCAATTACAATGTCCTTACCTATTTTGGTAAAAGTTTTGGCCATTTGACCCCAACGCTTCATTTTGCGTGCTTTGCGAAATTCGAATGCTCTTCCCATAAAAATTTATTTTTGACTGGCAAAATTAAGCTTTTCCAGCTTGTTTGAATAAATAGACTAGAGAAATATGAGTTCTAAATGGAAAAAAATGCCACACTGCGCCATAAAATATTCGAAACACTAATATGGAAGCTCAATTTTAAATACAGAACCTCCCTCAGGACGATTTTCTTGCCAGACCCTCCCACCTAAAACCGTTACGTATTTTCGAACTATTGATAAGCCCAAACCATTAGAGTCTTCGCCTGCAGTTGGCTTGGCAGATAACTTTGAATATTTTTCAAACAACCTATCTACTTCGTTAGGTGGTATACCAGGGCCTTCGTCAAAAACAGAAATAGTAATATTACTGTTCTTTTGAATATATACACCAACCTTCGAACCAACTGGAGAGAACTTAATCGCATTATTGAGCAAATTATCCATGGCTTGCATCAAAAATTGCGGGTCAGAAATTATACTTTCTTTATTTGACAACTCAGGCACAATGATTTCAATATTTTTACTTCGCGCCTTTTCCTTGTAGGACAAAATCAAATCCTTAATCAGGTCATTTACATTTACTGATTTCATATCAGGCACCAGCACTGCTAAATCTAGATTACGTACATCTAATACTTTACGAACCATCAAAATCATGTTGCCCGTGATACTACCTATTCTTTCACAGTAATGAGCCAATTCGCTTCTATCAGCTCCATCATTCTTCTCATGCTCCATTAATGTCAGTAGGCCTTTTATATTGGCAAGCTGATTGGCAATATCATGCGCCACAATTCTTAAGAAATAGTCCTTTTCTTTATTTAGCTCAATTAAAGAATTGCGTTGTCTCTCAATAAGTTTTGAGCTTAGCTGAAGTTCATCATTTAATCTCTTCTTCTGATTACTCGATCTAAACAGGAAGTAAAGCAAAATCACTAATATAATAACCAATGATCCTACTGCAAGGCTGATAATAAAAAGTCGTCTAATCGAGTTTTGTTGGGATTCTGATTCCAAATTCAGCAATGCCAATTCTTCTTGATACTTTTCAAGTTCGAAGCGATTTTTCATTTCTTGTAAAGCTTTTTGCTTCTCTGCGCTATTCACACTGTCTTTAAGCGAAAATGCCTTCTCCATATACAAGAAGCCTTGATCATACTCTCCCATGTTAGCATAAGTATCTGCTAGATTTTTGGATATATCCAGATACAATGCGTTTTGAGTATTATCTACAATCAGCTCTTCTGCTTCTTTCAATAAGATTAATGCGCTGTCCAATTCACCCATTCGGAGCATTATATTGCCCATTGTATTCAAGGTGGAAATTTTTTCGTTATCATTAGAACCAGATCTCCTAAAATCCAGTGCTTTACGAGCATATTCTAATGCCCTTTCCAACTCACCATTTTGAGCCAAAGCAACAGCCAAATTTCTTTCGGTTATACCTAGTTCATGGTACTTACCAACTTTTTCAAGTATACTAATTCCTTCCAAATATGCCTCTATTGCCTTTTCTAATGAGCCTTGATCTCTGTAAAGATTTCCAATATTATTTAAGGTGGTTCCAGATCTTTCTAGGTCTCCAGTCTTTAGATAAAAAAAATAGGCCTTTTCTAAGTATTCTCTAGTCTGCTCATAATTTCCTTGTTGAAGCTCAATTACTCCCAAATTATTGTAAGAAGCTGCAAGACCTAAACTATCACCTATCTCCTCTCGGACATCCTTTGCCAATATAAAATGCTCAAGTGCAATGGGAAAATTAGATTGAGCATGATAGTAGCGACCCAGATTATTAAATGCATTTGCTAAAGCCTTTTTATATCCCTTTTCTTCTGCTTGATTTTTAGCATTCTCTAATATTTCTAAGGCTTCATCAAATTTCCTCGCTGCAATTAAAGCAATACCAAAGTAATTCATGGTTTCAATTTTGGCACTATCATTACCTAAGTTTGAAGCCAATTCATAAGCCTGTTTACCATAGAATTCTGCAGATTCCATATCGAAAAATGCATACTCATACACAAGGTTATTTAGTGTTTGAAGTTTATCGAAATCCTTTTGCGTAGGAAGTACCGTAAGCAAGCTGTCCAATTTGGCTTGACCAATTGATTGGAAAGGAATGCTCAACACTACGCAGATAAATACGGTAAGGAAAGGCGCTCTCATACTAAAGATCTATAATCTATTTTGACCCTGCAGATTCAATCTTTTAATAGCCGAAATTAGCTCCAATTTTTCAATTTACCCTTACCATAAATACTTTTCTTTGGTCACGGCTTGAAATACCCGCTATAACAGTTGATTGCTTTGATTCAGAAGTGATTGAAAGGTCAATTACTTCATGTAAAAATGTTTCTGAGAGATAATTAATTGATATTTCCATGAAAGGCTGAGCTTCCGAAAAATCAGATCCATAGAGGCTATCTAAAGCCCAACGGAGATATGTAACGTTGTTGACATGACCATTCATATCCAAGTCAGACACTCGAGCCGTGCGAGTATAAATGCGGAGGGAGGATGGGTTTGTACTTTCTATTTTTGGTGCTGTTCCTGCAATAGCTTCTAAGTTTGCAACTGGATTTAGCCTACCTATTATTTCATCTGGGCGGATTGGACGGCGAGAAGTTTCATTCATTATAAGCCAAGCCGAAGTTGCGCTAACGAGTTCTTCACCCTCCCGCGTTTTCATTTCAAAATCCCGCAATGCAAAAAATTTATCTATTCCCTTTGGCCATGTTCTTAGCACCACCTCTTCACCCCAAATTGGCAATCTATTTACATGAATCTGCAATCGAGATAAAACCCAAAATCTATTTTCATCAAAAAACTGCTTTCCTACTTTTAATAAACTCGCATGCTCCCAAGCTACTTCCTGCATTAGGGCGGCAAATGCATCTAATCTCAACCGCTTATACTGATCTATCTCGGAAGCTCGTATGGTAAATGCTTGCTGATAAATATTATCCATAAACTAATATGCATGATTGGCCTTGAAATAAAAAGAGCGACACTGTGGCCGCTCATGAATATAGTCGCTTTTTAATACTACTCCCTAATTTTATCTAGTAATTGGTTAAGTAATCCAGCTTCATCTTCCGTAAGATTTAATGCTGATTCTACTTTATTGAATATTTCGGCCGAGCACTCATTCATTACTTTAAGTCCTTTGTCGGTCAAAAATATATCGACTTGTCTGCGATCTTGCTCACATTCTCGGCGATCTACCAAGCCTTTTATTTTTAGCTTCTCCACCAAGCGGCTGGTATTGGACATCTTGTCAATCATTCTCTCGGTGAGCATCTTCACTGTGGCTGGTTTGCCTTTTTGCCCATTCAGAATTCGTAAAATATTGAATTGCTGTGGAGAAATGCCATACGGCTTGAGTACCGAACTAATCTTGCCCGTGATCCAAGATGAGGTGTACATTATGTTCAAGTTGGCTTTTTGCCGCTCGCTCACAAATTTCTTCTGCTGTATGGCTTCTTCTAGCTTCGTCATTACTACTTATATATCACAAATACGTGTATATACATTAGATGTTACTAATATAGTTGAAATAGAATTAAATAAATAATCTTCCTAAAATTTCTGTCCACTTATATATTTGAAATTCAATGAATATAGTATTAGCTAGATAAAAAAAATGCTGTCCCAAATGAGTCAGCATTTATAATTTTTAATGATTTCTAAGCTTTCCGATTCGAGTATCGAGTGCTGCTTTCATTTTATCTATGGCTCCTGTTACAGATTGATGTAAAGTATCCGCTTGATGGGTAACAGCTATGGGTTCGAGCCCAGCAAGACGAGCTTCTAATAAGCAACGTTTATCTTTTTGGCCGCCCTTAGCTCCATTCTCATCCGACACGTGCACTTCTATTCTAGTGATTTGCTCTTCAAATCGGCTAAGTCCTTTGCTAATTGTTTCATCCAAATAGCCTTTAAGGTCATCAGTTCCTTCAATATTGTTGTCTGAATTAAGTTGAATTTTCATTGATCCGTATTTATAAATTTAAAATTTGTTTTGATTCTAACCTGTTCAAGGAAGTAAAATACGCTTGGGCTAAATTTACTTCTCGTATGGTATAGTACGCAGAATATGATTAATAGCTGCAATTCTAGCTTTAGTTTTTCTATTTGCTTCAATTATCGTCCAAGGTGCTAGTTCAGTATTTGTAGATTCGAACATCGCATCCTTATACTTAGTGTAATCATCCCAAAGCTCTTGCGCTCTTTTATCAACTGCCGTTAGTTTCCATCTTTTTAAAGGACTGTTTTCTATTTCTTCAAACCTTCTGGCTTGTTCATCTTTATTGATTGAAAAATAAAACTTAATTAGGTAGATATCCGATTGAATGAGCATTTTTTCAAAACCATTTACCTGACTCATAAAAATTTGATATTCGGCATCGGTGCAGAATCCATTTACAGGCTCTACAATGGCACGGTTGTACCAGCTTCGATCGAAAAAAACCATTTGACCGGGCTTGGGCAAATGGTTAACGTAGCGTTGAAAAAACCATTGGTGTTCCTCATCAGTGCTTGGCTTATCCAATGCGATGATTTTAAAATGCCTTGGATTGATATGTTCGGTGATTCTACGAATTGCCCCACCCTTACCTGCTGCGTCTCTTCCTTCAAAAATGATTACAATCTTTTTATCATTTTCTATAACCCAAGTTTGTAGCCTAACCAGCTTTGCCTGCAATTGGCCAAGTTCCTGTTCGTAGCGAGTACGATTGAGCACTTTTTTCAAATCAATTTCCTTATTGGCTAGCAGGTTTTTGACACCAATTTTACTATTCAAAAGCTTCACAGCATGTTTACTTAACTTTTCCATAGGGATTTAAATATCTATTTGGTCTGCACTACGATGATACCTGATAATAATATTGGGATCGGGAAATATGGAAACAGACGATTTCTCACTCAATGGAAAGTCGAATTGAGATAATACATAGCGCATACTTTCTAGGCGAGCTTGCTTTTTATCATTGGTTTTCACAATAATCCAAGGACTATAATTGGTATGCGTTCGACTAAACATCAACTCTTTGTATTTAGTGTAGCTGTCCCAAAGTTCTTGGCCTTTCATATCTACTGGGCTGTATTTCCATCTTTTCAGTGGACTTTTAAGTCTTGCATCAAAGCGCTTTTTCTGTTCGTCTTTTGAGATTGAAAACCAAAACTTAATGATCTTAACACCATCTTCATAAAGCATATGCTCAAACTCTGGCACTTGAACCATAAACTGATTATACTCTTTTTGGTCACAAAAGCCCATTACAGGTTCAACTACCGCTCTATTATACCAGCTTCTATCAAAAAACACCATTTCACCAGGATTGGGAAGCTCTTTAATGTACCTTCGAAAATACCATTGGCCTCTTTCAATTTCGGTGGGTTTGGGCAGGGCTATCCGATTAGAATATCGAGGGTTTAAATGTTCGGTAAACCTCTTAATCGAGCCTCCTTTTCCAGCAGCATCTCTCCCTTCGAAAATCACTACCACCCGCATTTTATTTTGGTGAATCCATTGCTGCAATGCCACAAGCTCAGTTTGCAATTGAGTGAGTACTGTTTCGTACTTCAATTTATTAAGCGCCTTACTTATATCGACATTTTTTTTACCTGCTAAGCTTATAAACTCTTGTCTATTTTTTAACGATAGTAACTCTGCTTCCTCGAAATTCATAAATAGGTTTTGGCTTGATTATTTTCAATAAGATATAGACAAAATTTCTTATCTGAAAGTGAAAGCCATTTAGAAGAGTGTAAAATGCAGATTTACTAGCATGATTGGTAAATCCTGCCTCTGTTGGGAGGTGCTAATTATGGGATAGAGGATCAAATTGAATAATACTAGCTAACCAGATGTTATAAATTCAAGTAGACTTCGATCTTTTAATCTAATTCTTATTACTCATCACTGAACAAACTTACTCACTAAATTCCTCTTCAAATTATTGAAGACTTATGAAGGTTCTTCTTCAATTCTAATTTTCTCCAATTGGGAAACTATAAAAAAATTTCACTTATCCTTTCTTGCCTGCTGTCTTTCACTAATTAACTGAATTCTCATGCGATGATGCCGCTGCAAAATGATAGGGTACAAATTTCCAATTATATTTAATAGAAGTGTAAATAAGGCTAATTCAAAAAAATTGATCGCTATAAAATAAGCACTTACCAAGTTTATAATAATAAAGGGCAATAAATGACCAAATTCAGATTTCATTGATTGTTCGACCAAGATGGAAATCCCATCTTTTTTACCATTAAAATATTTCTTTCTTTGAGCCTTATTCCGCCAAAAGGTAGCCAATAGAAACTTCCTGAAGAGATCGACTTTTAACACTTCAAATGTAGTCGTCAGTTTAGAGGGTTTGTGTATTTGGTAATATGAATCTGGAAGAATTCTCTGCGTAGGAAAGGCAAAGCCTGCAAAAGCAAATACCCCAGTAATAAATAGATTCACGATCCAAGCAATAATAAATAATGCAATTAAGGACTCTACGTCAAACTCATGAATTTTAGATAGCAATGAAACAGATTGCCAAAATAAAAAGACAGATGCTAATGAGAGTATTATCTTTTTTGCCATTTCTGAATTGTAACCTGTGGATGTTACTAACAGGTTTTTAAACCTAATGGAATCCGATATTAAATCCAACAGCCCTATGGAATATTTCGGGTATTAATCAAAGGCGTGTGCAACTAAATTGTCTGAAGCTGAATATGCTTGAATCTTTGATAAATACCCAGATAGAAAAGATTTCAAACTCATCAAAAAACAGGCTTCCCAGCTATCGCCTGCCAAAAAGTGCCTAAGGATAATAGGAAATAAAGGAGACTGAAAATGAAAACCCATTTAGGCTTGTCTTTAGCTACAAACCAGCCAAATAAGGGAATCACTTGCAAAGCATGTAGTCCAAGGAAATGTGCAACCCGTAAATCTCCATATTCCTTTGCCCAGTTTAGAAAAAAATACCCTTCTTGTCCATCATCTGCGCCTATGGTGTGCCCCAAATTCCCAACCATTAAAAACCCTTCCAAACTAGCAATAATAAATATTAACATACCCATTCGGATGCTCCAATAATAGCCTTTGGGTAATCGACTGTGCTTCGCAAATAAGACAAAAGACCAAAAAACCATGATCGTATTTACCAAAATAGCAATACCCATAATTTGAAAAAGCACGCCATCCATTACACTTTGAATATTGAAATGGGATGGGACGCCCCTATAAGCTTGGTAATTGATGATAACAATTTCGATCAACATTGAAATAACAATGACTAATGAAATTCGAAATACTTTACCTGAGCTTTTGATATAATCGAGCAACCATGCCATCGTCCAACTGAAAAGGCCAATGGAAATGAAAAACTTCATGGGTTTAACCCATACATTTATGCTGAATAAAGTGCGAGTATCAAATTGGGAAACAATAATCAGTGCTAAAAATAATAAAAAATTAAACAGTCCAAACCAAGCTAATAGTTGGTTTCGCTGAAATATCTCCCTTACTAGTTTCATGCTGCGTATGGGTTCTGCAATACATTTTTGCTAGCAATCCCTCTAATAATAAAGTATAGCAGCAAACCAATTGGCCCAAGCATAAAGGTAAAAATCATGCAAGGCAATAAAAGCCATCGGTTAATATTTCGCTTGGCTGCATCGCTAGCTTCCCACATTCCTACAAATAAATCGAATGCTAAGTAATGAATCCAGCCTGCTAATAAGGCTTCATCCTTTTGAAAAAGCAGGGCTACTTCGGCCAAACTGCCAAATCCCCCCGCTGAATCTCCGCCCATACCCTGAGCAATAAAAAAGACATAGAACAAAGCCAAAAGCATAATAACGAAGGAAAACAAAAAGACATAAACCCATGACTTTTTGTAGAAAATAAAAAGCAGAATCCAACTGATTAAAGCCAAACTGCTACAAAAGCTAAATACTGTTTCTAATTGCATATTACTCTTATTTACAGCAATATAGCATTTTTATAAAAAGGCAAAAGACTTTGAAACAGATTTTTGAAATAATTGAATATGATCTTATTGAAATAACGAATATTTACATTAACCCAACCCAGAGCTCTAAGGTATTCGCCTTTGCGGTAATCTCATCCAAATGACCTGTAATATTACCATTGGGAAGAATAATATGAATGTGAATGAAATCGCCCCTATGCGTGAAAACTCCCTGATGTACTTGAGAATAAAAGCCAACAAATGTTACTTCCTCCTCTTCTACTTCAAAATTGACTTTGGCAGCTTTATGCAAATCATGTGAATGTTCGAGCTCGCCTGCGGGCTTAGAAATTATGTGATAGCCAGCCTTGGTGATTTCTCCTTTAATATGAAAAGGAAAAGGTTGAGTCAAATCTAATCCTTCAATTATTGCCAGTTCTTCAATGGCTGCTTGCAAGCTTGGCAAGTCATTTACTTCCTTCAAAAAACCGAAAGTTTGCCAATCGGAAATATTCGCATAAGCAAAGAAAGGAGCCTGTAGACTATCTACCTCTACTGCGATAGGATTACCAACAGAATCTATACTTGTTACAAAAGCTTTTCCATCCAAAATAGTAATTTCTCCTTGCAATCTGCCTAATGGACCAATGCCAATTAGCCTTTGATTTTCAAGCGTATCGATAAGGATATTTGCTTGAAGATTGCCATTGAGCATCACCTCCTGCAAGGCTCCTTGCGCATTTACTTCTGCAAGTGGCAGAGTTATATTTTCAGCATTTTGCGGTGTACAGCCGGTTGACAGAGTAGCCAAAAAGATGAATGGAATAGTGATCCTCATGAAACAAAATTAATCGAATTTCACTTGCTTCAAAATTGCTAGTCAAATCAAAATTTGTAATTCACCACCAAGTTTTGATAAAACATATTCACTTTATTGATCACAAATCTATCATTGCCATAGGTATCGCCCACACGGCCTTTGTAAACCGCCAGATATTGTAATTGAATGCTTGGATTGATTTGTTGCCTCAGTTCAAAATTGCTTTGGTGATAGCTCGGAATTCCATATTTATTGTATTTGGCATCATTGGCTTCAGGCAAACTAAATCGTCCATGCGATAAGCTGAGCTTAGTCTTGCCAGAATTTAGGCTGTACTCGAACTTGGCCATTAGCGCATCCACACCACCATATCCTTCATTTCGCTCGCGAGGCATAAAGGTGAAAAATGGATCTCGTCCCCATTCTCGTGGAAACTGAAATCGTCCTGTTTTGGAAATTCGAGTATAATTAAGATTAAATTCCACCCGCTGATTCTTTGCACCTAATCTAGCACTTAACACATTGCTATAGCTACTGGGATTGAGATAGGTCTTAGTCAAATCTGAATTCCCACCATCATTTATAGCATCCTGTCTGGTCAATTGAACTCCTGAAATTATCGACCATTTTTCATCAGCAGGAAAATTTCCAGTGACTTGAATATGGCCAATATTCAGCACATTCTCTACGAAATAATTCCATGCACTGATTTGGAATTTGGAATTTGGGCGAAAATGAACCCCTAAAATACCAATTCCGACGCTTTCGATATTTGAAAAATAGTTTGCCCCTTGCCCGGTTTCCAATAAGCCTTGGGGGTAATATCCCATCGACTCACCTACGCCAAACCAGCGGGAGGTAGATCTTGGCGCCATCCTATTGAGCCAGCCTCCTTCTACATTCCACTGAGTAGAAAGTTGCAAATTTCCATAAATGCCTTGCACAAACGTAGGGCTCATTCGGCCATCTTGCGGATTGATAAAAGGCGTATTGAGTAATTGCCTGCCCAATCTTAAATAAGATGACTCAGATTTATATTGTAAGTAGAGTTCCTCCACCCGGAAAACACTTCTAGAAGATGGGTTTCCTACATCATATAGCCCAATTTCATAGCGATTGGCAGCGTTGGTTAGTGGATCAGGAGTTGTAAGGTCGCTATTGTATAATCCTTGCGTATAAAATGCTGAAGTACGGAATTGAAATCCTTTGATCATTGGACTTGAATAACCCAAGCCAACTCCCATTGCAGAAGCGAAATAATCAGTAAGTCCACCTTCATTTAAGGTATTCATCAAATATAGTCGCGCTCTACCATCTATTTTGCCAAGGTCTCTCTTCTCTACTTCTTGAGCAAAAGAATTGAACCCAGCTAGTAATAGTATAGCGGTAATTGAAAGTCGTAGAATCATGAGTTTGTATTATTTATTACGAGCTTCAACAATAGGCTTAAATGGCCCATACTTATGCTGAATCTCTGTAAATCCATCCGAATAGGGTCCGAATGGATGATCAATTGGCTTTTTGCTTATATCTGGCCAATCAGCAGATAGATCTTTCTCAGGTCTGATTTGGGAGTTGACATAAGCTGCAACATCCCATGCTTGCTCATCAGTTAGAATTGGAAAATCGATTGTAGCGCCGAGCGGCATGTTAGCTTTCACATATCCTGCAAAGCGAGATATTCTATAAAGCCCGGCTCCAGAATTATAACTATGTTCTCCCCATAGTGGAGGATATGTGTATGTGCGACCGTCTGCTGATTTTACGCCTTCTCCATTTTCGCCATGGCAAACTACACATTGGGTAACATACACTTGCTGGCCTTTCACCATATCGGCTGGTCTATCCAAATACGGTAATTGAGGTAAACCCACCCCAGTTGGAGATTCACCTTTTTCTACCCCCGTTCCTAACCACTTCATGTAAGCCACCATTGCTTGCATTTCCTTGCTCTCCTCTGGTAATTTATCG
Source organism: Peijinzhouia sedimentorum (assembly GCF_049340005.1). Lineage (NCBI taxonomy): Bacteria > Pseudomonadati > Bacteroidota > Cytophagia > Cytophagales > Peijinzhouiaceae > Peijinzhouia > Peijinzhouia sedimentorum. The sequence goes on along the minus strand of NZ_JBMPIY010000008.1, from coordinate 61,659 downwards.
CCATTTAGACTGCGCTCAAAGCAATCGTTTATGCGTTTTTCGATGCTCTCTTCTTTCCCTGATCTCGCTCGCACTTTCGGATAATTACTCGATACTCCTGAATAGTTGTTTCCAAATGCTTTGGTACCCGCATCAAGATGGCAATTTTGGCAATTCATCCCATTGCTCATTTGGGCAACAGTTCCATTAGGGCCGAGAAAATGAGCGGTATTTGCAATCAAATCTTTCCCGTAAAGAACCATTTCTTTATCCTCTTCCGGAATAGATGAAATGACTGGAGCTTGCCAGTAATCAATCACAGGCTTTACAGGAGCTACATTTACTGCCAAATTAGGCGTAGTAGCACTGGAGCTACTTTGCGGCTCAAACCATAATACCCACACCAAAGCAATTACCACAAACACTGTAAGTGCAATGGCCGTGACCATAACTTTTGTGAGGGTGAGCAGGATTCTTTCAGGGCTTTTCATGGATCGATTATCTTAATGTGGCAATTTTGATCTTAACACGCCATACATAAAAGTGCCTAATAATGAGCCTAATATAATCAGAATCATCATAGTATACCCATAGCCAAAGTTTACGAACATTGGCCCAGGGCATGCGCCTGTCATCGCCCAACCCAAGCCGAATATGGTGCCACCTCCTAGGTATCTCCACCAACTCATATCTTTCGGGTTAAAGATGATTGGGTTTCCAGCAATATCTCTTAGCTTAAATCGCTTGATCAGTTGAACTGCAACCACACCTACCGCCACAGCTGTGCCAATAATTCCATACATGTGGAAGGATTGGAAGCGAAACATTTCTTGAATTCTGAACCAGGATATCGCTTCGGACTTTGTCATCACAATCCCGAAAAGTATTCCTGCTAATATAAATTTTAATGCTTTTACCATTGGTCTATCAAATCAAAAATGGAAGTAAAAAATGAGTCATCACTAGGCCTCCAATAAAGAAACCGACCACTGCAATAAGCGATGGCACTTGCAAATCGCTTAAGCCACTAATTGCATGCCCTGAAGTACAACCTCCCGCCCATCTCGCACCGAAGCCTACCAAGAAACCTCCAAATATCAAGAAAATCAATCCTTTTGCAGATGAGGCAAACTCCCAGCTGAATATTTCCGTTGGTTGAATTCCTACAGGCGCAGCAATTCCAAGTGCTGCCAAATCATTAATTGTCGCTTGGGAAATTTCCACTACGGAACCATCGTTGAGCCAAGTATTGGCAATGTATCCGCCAATTACCGAGCCTATTACAAACAGTAAATTCCATGATTGCTTTTTCCAATCAAATTTAAAAAATGAAACTACCTTACCTGCGCCAGCCATGCTACACATGGTTCTCAGGTTGGAAGAAAAGCCAAATGACTTTCCAAAAAATATAAGTAATACCATTATAAAGGCAATGACTAAGCCGGAAGCATACCATGACCAAGGTTGGGTTATCCACTCCATATCAAATCTCTAATTTTTTATATGTGAAAGGTTATGATTGGTTTGTGCATGTGGTTTACCAGCTTTTCTGCTAATTCAGGGTGGAAAAGTTGTGACAAACCTGAGCGCATGTGTGCACTAATCATAATCAAATCTATTTTGTGCATCTGATCGAAACCAATGATTGCACGTTCGTCGATTTTATCTTTGTAAAAATGAGCATCCACTTTTTGTAAATGTTCACGTTCCAAAAATGCTTGAAACACAGCATCTGTCAGCACATCATTTTTTGCATCTTGCTTATTCAATATGTGCAGTTTGGCTCCAAAGGCTTCAATCAACATTTTGACGGCGCGAGGTAAAGTGGCATCTTCATCCAAAATATCATGCACGAGCAAAATATCTTCAATTTCTAAATCTGATCTATCGCACATCAGACTCAATATTGGAGCCTTGCTATGGCGAACCACATGCTGGGTTTCAGAACCTGAGAACAACTCCTTCAAACCATAGGCGCCTTTGGTTCCCATTATTATCAAGTCAAAATTACCTTGCTCTGCTCTTGCTACAATTGTGTCTGACAATGGCCCAAATTCCACAAGCGTATTGGCTTGTTCAAATACCGACAGGTCATACATTGCAAAACCTTTTTGTGCTGCCTCATATTGTGCTTGTAAGTATCCTTGCACACTATCTTCCTCCACCTCAATTTGGCCATTGGCACCTACACGCGCTTCGGTTCGGCATTGAATCACATTGAGTAATTCAATATTTGTTGGAATTTTTGCTGCGATTTTCCTTGCCAAAATCAATGCAAAGTCAACCTGCGGAGAAAAATCCGTTGGGATTAAAATATTCATTTTCAAATGTTGATTAATAGGGAATTTACTTGTTGATGGTCAATCCGCTGTAACCATCTTTTAGATAAAAGCTCTGTATACCCATTTCAGCTAACTCAAGTGCTGCGGCCGAACTTCTGCGGGAGGTATGGCAATAAAGCAGATAGGTTTTAGACTTATCTAATTGTGCTTTTTCTGCTTCAAATTGACCATTATTATAGTCCATTAGTATGGCACCATCATAATGCCAGTTTTCATATTCATGTGGTTCTCTTACATCCAGCACCACCACATTTTCATCCAAAGCCATTTCAGTAAACTCTTCGAAATCAATTTCCTTTGGCTCAATAACTTCTGTAGTTGTAGCGTTTTGGCAAGCTAATGCTGCAATACTTATCACAATCAACAAAATGCTTATTTTAAAGATGCTGTTCATGGTCGTATAGATTTTGTAATTGAATCAAATAATTTGAAAACTGTTGAAACTAAACAGGCCAAGCACCTACACCACCAGAAAGGTTATAAACCTTGTAACCTTTGCCTGCCATAATATTACAAGCTTGTCCACTACGGTTTCCACTACGACAGAACAATAAGTAGATCTTATTCTTATCGAGTTTATCCACCTGCTCAGAAAAAGTAGGGCTCATCAAATCAATGTTTTTTGCCCCTTTGATTGTTCCACCTTGGAATTCAGCTTTTGTACGAACATCTAGCAATACTGCATTGCTTTTTTCCTTTTCATATATCTCCTTGAAGGCCTTGCCATCTAGGTTTTCGTAGTTCTTTGTGAACATGCTTTTAAAAAAGTCCATCATTTTATTTTGGTTAAAAGCCGGCTTGCTCCCTTTTAAGAAAATAAGCAAGCTTGAGCTAATGGTTATTTATTTAGTCATTGTGCTTGGGCACACATAATCTGTTTTTGGAACAGTAGTTTCGGCAATTGCTTTAAAACCACCTTCGATATTTACTACATTATCATAGCCTCTAGACTTCAAAATAGAAGCAGCGATCATTGATCGATATCCTCCCGCACAATGCAGGTATTGTGGCTTAGTTTTGCTGAATTCGGCCATGTGGTCATTGATATAGTCAAGAGCCAAATTGCGAGCTCCATCTACATGTTCAGCATAATATTCCGTTTCCTTACGAACATCAATCACATCTAATCCGCCTTTTGCAAAGCGAGAAGCAAATTCTTCAGCAGAAATAGATTCAATTTTATCAACTTCGCCATTCCATTTTTGGAAACCTCCATCGAGAAAACCAATAGCGAAGTCATAGCCAACTCTTGCAAGCCTTGTCACTACTTCTTCCTCTACACCAGGCTCAGCTACGATCAGAATCGGCTGCTTGATATCTGGGATAAGTGCTCCAACCCAAGGGGCAAAACTTCCATTGATACCTATATTAATTGAGTTTGGAATAAATCCTTTCGCAAATACTTCAGGATCTCTAGCATCTAGAATTAATGCGCCAACTTCATTTGCTGCTGCTTCGAAGGCCTCTGAGCTTAAAGCTTGCAGTCCACGATCAAGCACTTCGTCTATTGAGTCGTAGCCCTTTTTGTTCATCATCACATTTTCAGGGAAATATGATGGAGGTGGCAATAGCCCGTCCGTTACTTCCTTGATAAATTCCTCGCGAGTCATATCTGCACGAAGGGCATAATTGAATTTCTTTTGGTTGCCCAAAGTATCCGTAGTTTCCTTACTCATGTTTTTACCACAAGCCGAGCCTGCACCATGCGCAGGATATACAATCAGATCGTCCGCCAAAGGCATAATCTTATTGCGAAGCGAATCAAACAAATGAGACGCAAGATCCTCCACGGTAAGTGAAGACTTGGCAGCCAAATCCGGACGACCCACATCGCCAATAAACAATGTGTCGCCAGTGAAAATAGCAACATCCTTTCCATCCTTATCTCGAAGCAAATAAGTAGTACTTTCCATTGTGTGACCAGGAGTATGTATAACTACAATACTCACATCACCTACCTTCAATACTTCGCCATCTTTTGCTGTGTATGATTCAAATTCAGTTTTGGCATTTGGGCCAAATACGATTTGTGCGCCAGTTGCTTTGGCCAAATCGATATGACCCGAAACGAAATCAGCATGGAAATGAGTTTCCAATACATATTTGATCTTCGCCCCTTCTTTCTCAGCCTTATCCAAATATGGCTGAATCTCTCTCAATGGGTCGATAATGACTGCCTCACCATTGCTCTCAATGTAATAAGCTCCTTGTGCTAGGCAACCAGTATAAATCTGTTCTACTTTCATATATTTTTGTTTGTTTTTTCAGCTTTACAATACAAAGGTATTCAAGCAAGCAAACTCCTACAGTGACTTGAATCACATTGCCGAAATTTTCTTGAATTCTTTGATAAATATCTGTTTCAAAACCTAATTTACTGAATTACAATTCCCTTTTCACAAAAATTTGAAAGCTTGAAATATGGGCAAAAAATAAGGGCTAATTGAGCCCCTATTTTATTTTGGTTTTTAGATTATTTTATTTCCTTTTTGGCTAGGTAGAAATCAACCTTTTCGCAAGAAGTATCTGCGATTCTGGCATCCATTTCTTCCAATGTTTTTGGTGGTGGCACTATTACTTTGTCACCTTTTCTCCAATTCAATGGCATGGCAACTTTGTGCTTATCAGTAAACTGAAGGGCTTCAAGCGAACGAAGGATCTCATCCATATTTCGACCTACATTCAGCGGATAGTACATAATCAATCTGATTTTCATTTCAGGATCGATAAAGAATACCGCTCTCACAGCAGCCGTTTCACTTTCATTTGGTTGCAACATTCCATAAGCTTTTGCAACACTCATATCCAAATCGGCAATGATTGGGAAAGTGAAATACACGCCAGTTTTTTCGCGAACATTATTTACCCAAGCTAGGTGTGAGTGGATACTATCTATACTCAAGCCAATAAGCTTGGTATTCAATGCAGTGAATTTATCTTGCTCCAAAGCAAATCCACTCATCTCTGTTGTACATACAGGTGTAAAATCCGCAGGGTGAGAGAAAAGTACAGTCCAAGTACCTTTAGCAAATTCTGAAAAACGTATTTTGCCAGTAGTCGTTACAGCTTCAAAATCAGGAGCAATGTCTCCAATTCTAGGCATGTAATTCATTGTGTTTTGATTGTCTTCCATATCTATTTTTTTTTGTTTTCATTTATTTGATACACAAAAATAAACTATGGAATTACCAAGTTTGGTGACTTGAATCACTTAGGCTATTGATTTCACTCAGGAAATACTCTTGGATAATGGCAGAAAAGACTGAAAAATGAATAAGGAAAAACAAGAATTAATTGCTTCGAATTAAGCTAATTAATTAGTAAGAATTTCACTAGAAATGCGGGAGGTAAAACATCCTAAATCCTACTTAGGAGATTCGCTCGTATAATATTTCCTGATTCTACGCTTTACATAAATAAGCCTAGCAATCCCTACAAATAGTATCATTGGCGCCACTACTAGTAAAATCACTCCCAACCATTTAAGTTCATCGAATAACTCCAAATGCAGAATAGCAAAGCCCGAACTGAGCATTACTATAAAAGTACGGAAATAAGACAAGAAGGTCCTCTCATTAGCTAACCTTGTACGTTCAATGGCTAAAAAATCTCGAACTATTAAATCTGATGGCTTTTCCATAATGGATTTTTATTTTGTAATAAATATTGCTAATTGAAGATAATCACCATAAAAGTTGCTCAAACTTTGGCGCAAATAGCCTGCTTGTATTTGATGGGTATTACTGAAATGGTAACCCAATGCGCCATACAATCTATTTCGATCAAATGGCTTATCAGTAATATTCAGAAATATCTCATCATACACATGGAAAGCAATTGCACCTTTGCTAAGCGTTTCTTGATTTAATGGCACAGATGCCATCAATCTATATCTAAAACGGTTGGAGTAATCACCATCTAGCCAACGCTGTTCTAATCGTAAGCGATGCTCGAAACGTACCCTACTCACAGGAGTTATACCTATCATCTGTTGCCAAATTCGGTGCTCCACGGTGAAAGGAGAAAAAATATCTTCATCACCAACATAATTTGTTATAAAGCCATAGCCTCCACCTAGAGTCAGTTTTGGATTTACTTTTCTTAGCAAGCCTATTCTTGATAATACTTGTTCATGACGGCCTTTAAAGTTTCTTTCTCTAATTTGAAGTTCACTGTGTAATATCCATTTTTCACCTAAGGAGTGGCCACCAAAATACATCAACCACCCACCAAGTTGATTTTCCGTAGATTGAGCAGCACCAGTATTGGTGTTAAAAATCAAAAGTGTAATCGCGAAAAAGAAAATTATAATTTGCTTCATTATTTGAGAGTATTATAAAAAATCAAAAGGTTTAAATTCCAGAAATTATCATGGACTTACAAACCCTACTTTACAAAATGCTCTATAGTCATTTGGCAGGTTGGGCGATTTACTTGGTTTGGCAAACTGTTAAAACGGTTTTTCGGCAAAATTTATTGATTTCCCACGGTTGAAACCATGGGCTATGATTCTTCATATTTATGGAATGATAAAAGGATTTTATCAATTACTAGAGATTACGTTCAATATAAATTTGAGACTAATCTCCAGCTGCCAAATCATGCACCAACCCAGTACTAAAATCGAAAACCCAAGGATGGAGGGTGATTTTACAGCCACTTTTTATTGCTTCTTTATAAACAGAGGTTTGCTTGATGTTTTCAATTTGTGCGAGTACATTTAATTCTACAAGCCTATTTACTTGGCAATCTATACCTTCGCAAGTAGACAATTCCTCTTTATTTCTATTGATAACATCACGGATATTGGCTAGCCAATTGTCGATCAAGCCATGAGCTTCGTTGCTCAAAGCCGCCTTTATTCCTCCACAGCCATAATGCCCATACACGATGATATGCTCAACTTTCAATACTTCTATGGCAAATTGCATCACCGACAGAAAATTCATATCGGCATGAGATACCACATTGGCAATATTGCGATGGATAAAGAACTCTCCAAGCTCTGCCCCCAACACCTGTGATGGAGAAACACGGCTATCCGAACAGCCCAACAAAAGTGCTTTAGGCGATTGACCTTCTGCTAATTGTTGGAAATAGGCTGGATTACTCGCATTCAGTTTTTTTGACCACTCCTTATTCTTAATAAGAAATTGATCCATACTTAGCTCGCACATTCCAATCAGAAGGATTGAATAGAGTAAGGCTTGATCCTATCTTTCAAATCAGGATTGAAAGTGTTGTCAATTACCGAAACAGCTTCTTCTGTATTGATATAGCATTGCTCCTCACCTATTAGTTGGATTATTTCCCAGCGGTTCAAAATATCTCGCACCGGACCTTTGGTGGCTGTAAGGCAAACACCAATATCCTGATTTCGCCATTCTTTGATCCAATCTTTGAATGCATGAGCACCTGTACTATCCAAATTAGTAACCGACTCCATATTGAGTACGATCATTTTCAAATTAGGCTTTTGCTCAGCTATCCATTTGTCCAGCTTGGTTTTGATAAACTCTACATTGGCAAAGTATATAGGGCCATCGATCCGGGCAATCAACAAATCCTCCCGCATTTCTAAGTTCGAGAAGCGAGCAGTATTTCTATATATGTTTGTGCCTGGAATTTTTCCCAACTTTGCCATATGAGGCTTGGATGCCCTATAAATCACTACGATTAAGGAAAGCACCATCCCACTAATTATACCAGTCTCTATTCCTAAAGTTAGGGTAATTAGGAAAGTGGCCATCAGCATGGCAAAGTCAGTTTTATCTTTTTTCCAAAGTAATATTGGCTCTTTAAAATCTATCAAACCAGAAACGGCGACTAACACCACAGCCGCTAAGATGGCACTTGGCAAATTATAAAATAGGCCTGTAAGAAATAATAAGGTAAGTACAATCAAGCCTGCACTAATGATAGAAGCTAAGCCCGTTTTAGCACCTGCTTGGTCGTTGACTGCAGTACGGGAAAAACCTCCCGTAACTGGATAACCTTTAAAAAATGCAGCTCCAAAATTGGCCATTCCAAGACCTATTAATTCTTGATTTGGATCAAGTCTATAATTTTTGTGTTTGGCTTGAATAGTTTTTGCAACAGCGAAACTCTCTGCAAAACCCACCAAGGAAATGGTAAGAGCAATTGGCAATAATGTACTCCAAGTATTTGTATCAAATGATGGACTTGAGAAAGTAGGCAAGCCACTGGGCACATCGCCAACGATCACAACTCCTTGTTCTGTTAGATTGAAAACGCTTACCAACAAAACACCTACAATTACAGCTACAAGAGGTGCCGGGAATTGCTTATGAATAGCTTTCCCATATTTGATAATGATAATACCAAGTACTCCAATACCAAAAGTGAGCAAATGCACATCTCCAATATTTTGAAAGATAGCAACTATAATTTCTTGAACATGCTCACTGCTTGGAAGGCTGATTCTAAGTAAGTGCTTAACCTGACTGAGTCCAATAATAATTGCCGCAGCAGAGGTAAAACCACTAATTACTGGGTGTGATAGGAAATTGACTACAAAGCCCAACTTTAAAATACCCATACCAAACTGCAATACGCCAATCATAAATGCAACGGTGATGGCATAAAGCAAATATTGTTCAGGCCCAGTTGGATTCAATGCCCCAATTCCCGCTGCAGTAAGCAATGAAACCATTGCTACAGGACCAACAGCTAATTGCCTTGAAGTACCAAAAATGGCATACAAAATCAGAGGAATGGTCACTGCATATAAACCATGAATAGGCTCCAAGCCAGCCAGCATTGCATAAGCCATCCCTTGAGGAATAAGCATAATACCAACAGTCAAACCAGCAGAAATATCACCGGAGAGATTTTCCTTGCGATAGTTTGGTAACCAATCGAGAATAGGCAAATAGCCACGAAGTATCTTAGAAATATTGTTTTGCATCCTTTGTCAATTTAAAATACAAAATTGAGGCAAACAAGCGAGAGGTTCAGTGACTTTGGTTACCTAAGACAGAATTTTAAAACTTAATTTAGCAACTCAATCTGATTCCGATACAAAGTCACCATCCCTTTTTGCTCCATTTTTTTGAGCAAACGTGAAATTACCTCTCTTGACGAATTCAATTCGTTTGCTATTTCTTGATGCGATACATTTAGGACATTAGTTTTAAATGCCCGCTGATTCTTTTTCAAGTAGAATTCTAATCGTTCGTCCAATGCGCGGAAAGCAATCTGATCGATTGTTTCGAGTAATTCTTCAAATCGAGAACGGTAGGTTTCTAATACAAAATAATACCAGCTACGATACTCTTTCATCCATTGATCCATAAGGTGTAGTGGCACCATAAGCACGGTAGTTTCGGTGATTGCTTTGGCCATTATCGCACTGGTTTCATTTTTGGTTGCGCAAATCATGGATAGAGCACAGGCATTTCCACTTTCCAAATGATACATGAAAAATTCGCCACCATCCTCGCCTTCTCTGTAGAGCTTTACCAGGCCATCCAATATCAAAACTGTGGACTTAAAATACTGCCCTGTGCGCATCAGCAGCTCATCTGGCTGGAAGACTTTAACTGTGCCATTTTTTTCCAAAGCATCGAGTAAATCCTGCTCAAATTGCGGAAAAAGTGATTTAAGTTGATCTTTATTTAGGGATTCCATTATGTGTTTTTCGTGCAAATATTCTCACCACAGACGCTTCACCGCTATGGCCTGATCCTTCGTCCAAGTTAACTATCGTTTCGCTTGCTTCCATTATTTCTAAGCTATTAAAATCTTCTTTCAACTCTTGTAAGTCGAATAGCATTGATAAATCCTTCGGTCCGCCTGAAGTCTTTCCCAATTGACTTTTGCTAAATCCTTCCAGAATTAAATGTCCACCAGGTTTCAAGGAATTAATCAACTTTCGATGCCAAGCTCTACGTAAGTATTTTGGTAAATGAATGTATACCAATCCAATAGCATCGAAATAATCATCTTTCAGTTCTGCCGCTGTAATATCTACTACATAATATTCCAGCGATACATTATGCGCTTCTGCCATAGCCAATGCTTTTTTACGACCTTCAGTACTTTGGTCTAGGGCTATTACTTCCCAGCCAGCTTTGGCTGCAAACAAAGCATTACGTCCTTCACCTTCGCCTGGAAGCAATAGTTTACTCGGAGCTAATTCAGTCAGCTTTTGAGCAAAATATTGATTGGGTTTTTCGCCGTAAAGTAAATCCTCCCGCTTAAATTTTTCATCCCAAAATGATGCATCTGTAGGTCTTTCGGCATCTCCATTTTCAGCCATTCCCTCCATCATTTTCAAGTCGCCAGATTTTATCCAGCCTTCATTCGGGTTTTTACTTAGAAATGTATTTTTGAAACAGCTCATAGCTTCGAAATTATGGAAAGGGAACAAGAGCTAAATACAAAAGGGTTCTTTGACTCAGCTATTAATTTACTCGTAGGCTTTTTCACCTTTACGAAGCCAAATGCCCCAAGTGGAACTGTAGGGATGAATGCGGGAGGTTTTTTGCCCTTGAGTATTCATGATTTCATTTCCTTGATTTACCCACTCGAATATTCCACCAAATAGGTTATTCACATTTTGGAATCCATTTTCACGTAACTGATTCGTGATTTTCTCGCTGCGGTAACCAACAGAACAATACACTACAACAGGCTGATTTTTATCTATATGTGCCACCTTTGAAATATCAAAATCCACGAAACCAACAAATGTAGAATTAGGAATATGGCTCACATCAAACTCTTCCTTAGCACGTGCATCAAGGATGGTTACATCATCCATTTGCTTCAATTCGGATACGCTCACAATAGGCACTTCACTATTCAAAATAGATTGGAGCATAAGATTGTAGCTCCCAGATTCTACATGTGGAGATTTGCAAGATGCAAGGCTCAAGAAGAAAAGTAAGATCTGAAGTATTTTTCGCACAGGAGAAATATCAATTGGGTTTGATGAGGACAACAAAGATTTAGATTAAAAAATTACTTCTTCTTCATTTAACGGAAACTTTGCCCTTAGTAAATCCTAATGATTTTCAGACAGTAAGCAATTGATTTTTAGCCCTTAAGAATAGCTTAGATTTTAAGTAATTGTTCCTCTGTCACTGTTTGTTGGATATATGGAAAAACTACACGCTCTTCGAATTGAATATGAGCATCCATTTCGGACATTAACTGCTTTGCTAGCATAAGGCTATAATCATTCATTTTGCAAATCGCCGCAATTTGTTGATGCTCCTTAATTGCTTGAATTATGATAGGATGATCATTTCCCAAAAGAGGAAACACATGCTTCTCCTCATATTCAAAATGAGATTTTAAATGCTGTTCATAGATTTCTGCTGCTATCTTTTGAAGCCTTTTTGGTGGAGCTTTTCTTACTATTTCTTTTCGGATTTCGTGGCAATGATTTAAGATATCCTTATGATCATGTTTTAGCCTTTCTAAATTCATAACTCTGCAAATAGTGATAAGTTAAAAAGAGGGTTTAAGTTAGAAAAAGATTTTATTAAAGTTTAAATAAGTCCTTAAAAATAAAATGCAGTTTTCCATTTATAAACCCTTAGGAAGCAGTTTTAAGGAAGAAAAGAATTAATGAAATTAGTTTTTTTTAAGCTAGACTTTGAGCAAATTCATGAGTAAGCGACTTCAAGCTTTCCCTGTAATAGAGATATGTTGGTGCCTCAACTTTCAATATCTGCAAATTCTCCTTTACAGCTCTGTCGAATAAATCAGAATCTTCGCTCAATTTGATGTCTCTAAAGCCCTCGAGCCTAAGGAGAGCTTCTCGCCTCATAACGAATGTCCCGCCTATGATGCATTCAGTTACTTTCAGGGTTCGGTTTGACCCATCCTTGTGAGGCATCCACTGATTGCCAATTACGGAAACTCCACCATAAAGGAAATCAAGCTCAGGACTTTCCAACAACAGCTTTTTTCTAATCTCTAGGTGCTCAAGATGAAATTCATCATCGGAATCGAGAAATGTGATAAACCTGCCAGAGGCTACAAATATGCCTGTGTTTTTAGCCTTTGCGGCTCCCTTATTCGATTGGAAAATATATTTAATTTGTGGGTGATTTCCTATAATGGGGATGAGTAAGTCGAAGGTATTATCTGTACTTCCATCGTCAATGATGATCGCCTCCCAGTCTGTTTCAGTTTGAGCTATTAGAGAATTTAAAGCCCTTAACACGGTTTGGCTGCGATTGAAAGTAGGAATGACGACAGAGAAGAAGGGTTCTTTGGTTATAAGTGGGTACTTTCCCAAATTACTTACTGAGTCCTCCATTCTTTCTTGAGTTTTAAATATCCAGCCTTTAGAACTTCGACTTTTTGATATTGTTTGCCTTAACAACAAAATGGAAATACATTTGAATTTATACAAACATTAAACGTTAGAAAGTTAAGGCTTTACGAAAGGAAAAGAAAATTAATTAGGCACAAGGGCAAATACCGAACGAGGCTCTCGTGAACCTGCCAATAGAAACTACTCTAATACCAAACCGCCACAAAGAGAAAAACCTGATAGTTGCCTACCAGGTTGTGTCGGGATGGCGGGATTACTCATTCGCAAGGGCATGCCGCACGAAGCCCTCGTGAACCCGCCAATAGGAAGGATTTTACTACCAAACTTACTAAAGCAAAAAAACCTGATAGTTGCCTACCAGGTTGTGTCGGGATGGCGGGATTACTCATTCACAAGGGCATGCCGCACGAAGCCCTCGTGAACCCGCCAATAGGAACGATTTTACTGCCAAACTTACTAAAGCAAAAAAACCTGATAGACAACTATCAGGTTCCGTCGGGATGGCGGGATTCGAACCCACGACCTCTCGCACCCCATGCGAGCACGCTACCGGACTGCGCTACATCCCGATACTTATTCCAAGAGGAAGAAATAGATGCTCAGCTCTATTCCTCCCGCTTTTCATAATTGTGCTTGCATGCCGAGGTGAAATTCATCTCCAACATTAGCCCAAAATTAATAAATTAAACTTTACACAGAGGAAACCTCTTAGCAGATTTATTAGCCTATTTTTGAATTTCACTTTACCATATCCTTAAATCGACAAAGCCGTGATTTTGTCGTAAATTGCCAAAAATTCTAATCTTATGATCCGTTCAATAGTCCTCTTTTTTACGCTGAGTATTACTTTCTCTTGCCAAGCGCAAACAGAAAGACAACCTGATGAAAGACCCAAACTCGTGGTTGGCATTGTGGTAGATCAGATGCGCCAAGAGTATTTACATCGTTTTTATCCGCACTTTACCGAAGGCGGTTTTAAGCGATTTACAGAGCAAGGTTTCGAAGCTAAAAATGGACATTACGATTATATTCCCACTTTTACTGGCCCGGGGCATGCCTCAGTTTACACTGGTACTTCGCCGATGGTGCACGGTGTGATTGGTAATAATTTTTACTCCAAAGAACTTGGTCGCATGGTCTATTGCGCAGAAGATACAGCTGTAACAAATGTGGGCGGAACAGCTCGAAACGGTCAAATCTCTCCAAAAAACCTACTTTCATCCACTTTACCAGATGAGCTCAAAATGTTTTCTAGTCAGCGCTCTAAAGTGATTGGCATTTCGATAAAAGATAGAGGAGCAGCACTGCCTGCGGGATTCCTTGCAAATGGCGCCTATTGGTACGATAGCGAGACAGGCGAAATGATGTCGAGCACATGGTATTTTGATGAGCTGCCACAATGGGTTGTAGATTTCAATAATAGAAAATTGGTTGATAGCTATTTATCAGAACCTTGGAATACTTTGTTACCAATTGAAAGCTATGTAGAAAGTGATCCAGATAATCGTCCTTATGAACGCAACTTAGGTGGCGGCGAAACACCCACTTTTCCATACGACTTACCTGCCATGAAAGAAGCGGGAGGATATGGTGCATTACCAAATACTCCGTTTGGAAACTCTTTAGTAATAGAAATGGCCAAAAGTGCTATGGAAGCTGAAAACCTGGGCAATGGTGAATTCACAGATCTGTTAGCAATCAGCTTCTCATCTACTGATTATATCGGTCATGCTTTTGGTGCTTATTCCAAAGAATTACAAGACACATACATAAGATTAGATCGTGAACTTGCTGAATTCTTTACCTACCTAGACGGAAAAGTTGGAGCAGGCAACTACCTAGTATTTTTGACTGCCGATCATGGTGTAGCTAATGTACCGCAACATATGCAAGACTTAAAAATGCCTGGTGGCTATTACAATACGAGTGGAATTCGCAGTATGCTAAATGAAGCTTTAACTGCCAAATACGGCGATGCAAAATGGCTGCTGAATGTTAGTAATGAACAGGTTTTTCTAAATACCGATTTGATTAAAGAAGAAGGGCTTGATGCAAGTGAATTTGAATCATTTGTTGCGGCAAGACTTATGGAATTACCTGCTATAACAGGTGCCTACACCAAAACCGACTTAAGAAAAAGTTTACAGTACGCTGGACAAGCTGAGCTAGTTTGGAAAGGCTACAACCAACGTAGATCTGGAGATGTGGCATTCGTATTTGAGCCGAACTATATCGATGGTGGCTACGGCAAAGTAGGCACAACACACGGCGCTGGCTGGAATTACGATACTAATGTTCCGATATTATTTTATGGTTGGGGCATCAAAAAAGGCAGCACAGTAGATCGATTGAGCATTACAGATATTGCACCGACAGTTTCTACTTTGCTTAATATTGGCCTGCCAAATGGTGCTACTGGTCAGCCAATTAAGGCAATATTCGAAAAGTAAGCTCATTAATGATATTCAGTAAAAATGCCCAAAGACTCGGATTTCTTGGGCATTTTTATTTGGATGAAAGCACAAAATCCTCCCGCCGATTTCTAATCAGCTGGAATAAACATTCAACAGCAAAATGAACCTCCGCTGGGTAGGTATTCGTATAGTTGTTGTTTAATTTATTAAATTGTATGAAAATAGCGGGAGTCAAAATTTCCGCATTATTAAAACCCAACAAAAGAATAATCTAAAAGAAAAAATGAAAAAAGGACTTATAATTACGCTCGTAATCATCGCTATAGTAGTCATTGGTGGTTACAGTTTTTTCAAAGGCACATACAACAGTATGGTGACTATGGAGGAAGGAATTAGTGGATCATGGGCGCAAGTAGAAAACCAATATCAGCGTAGAGCCGACCTTATTCCAAACCTTGTGAATACTGTGAGAGGCTATGCGGATTTTGAGCAAGAAACTCTTACAGGTGTAATCGAAGCAAGAGCGAAAGCAACATCGGTACAAGTAAATCCTGAAAACCTAGACCCCGCTCAAATAGCTCAATTCCAACAAGCACAAGACGGTCTGTCATCTGCTCTGGGTAGATTAATGGTAGTAGTAGAACGCTATCCTGATTTAAAAGCTAATCAGCAGTTTAGTCAACTTCAAGTGCAATTGGAAGGCACGGAAAATAGAATCTCAGTTGAGAGAATGCGTTTTAACGAATCGGTGCAAAGCTACAATGCTTATATCCGTCAGTTCCCAAAAAATATAATTGCAAATATGAGCGGCTTCGAACGCAAAGGTTATTTTGAAGCAAGCCAAGGCGCCGATCAAGCTCCAGTAGTTGAATTTTAATTTATGCCTGAATTACATTTTACAGACCAAGACAGAAAATCCATCATTGACGCAATAGAAACTGCCGAAAAACAAAGCTCTGGAGAAATACAGGTGCATATCGAAAATAGATGTGCAGAAGATGTATTAGATAGAGCGGCGGAAGTTTTTGCTTTGCTCAAAATGCATAAAACTGAATTGCGAAATGGGGTACTTTTCTACCTAGCTGTCAAAGATCACAAATTTGCCGTGCTTGGAGATAAAGGAATCAATGCAGTAGTGCCAGATAATTTTTGGGATGATGTAAAAGAACTGATGCAAAATCATTTTCGCAAAGGTGAATTTACCATAGGTTTGCGGGAGGGTATTTTGCTAGCCGGAGATCAGCTAAAAAGCCATTTCCCAATCAATGGCGATAATAAAAATGAATTACCGAATACGATTTCGTTCGGCAAATAATACACCCATATTGACTATGTATCGAATATTCATATTCCTATTTCTAAGCTCATTTACGCTATTCGCTCAAACAATCCCTGAGCCAATGTCACCACCAAGATTGGTCAATGACTTTGCAAATGTGTTGTCAGAAAAAGAAAGGGATCAGCTTGAAACCAAACTTCGCCTTTACAATGATTCTACCTCAAGCGAGGTAACAGTTGTAACGCTAAATACCATCAACAATGATGATGTTACTCGATTTGCCATAGACTTAGGTGAAAAATGGGGCGTAGGCAAAGAAGGTAGAGATAATGGCGTAGTGGTATTAGTGGTAGTTGAGGATAGACTGGCTGCTATTACTACAGGTTATGGAATGGAAGGAGCAATTACAGATGCTTCTACTTATACGATTCGCGAACGATATATGAATCCTAATTTCCGAAATGGAGATTTTTACAAAGGGTTGGATGAAGCAACAACAGCGATATTTAAACTGGCATCCGGCGAGTGGACAAGTGACAATCTGAAAAGAACTGGAAACTCATCTTCGCCATTACCATTCTTAATTGTTTTTTTCATCATGTTTATTGGCATCCCCATCCTCATTACCATTGTAGGTGTGCGCAAATACAAAAAGCAACATTTTGGTGGACATACCGATTTGGGTTGGCTAGCAATTTTGGCATTGATGAATAAGGAAAATGCCTCAAAACGCAGCAATAGAAGTGGTGGATTTGGCGGATTCTCCGGTGGCGGCGGAAGCTTCGGTGGTGGCAGCAGCTTTGGTGGGTTCGGCGGCGGCAGCTTCGGTGGCGGTGGTTCTGGTGGGAGTTGGTAATTATCCTCCTTTGTTGACTGACAATTGATTGAGAAAGTATAGTTTGTTATCAGGTAGATAAATAAGTATTGGCATTTCTTAAGCTATTTCAATAGTTTAGCTGCTTTCCAAGTCCGTTTCAATTCACCACTCTTTTAACTTTCTCACAAATTTATTGTGACTCAAAAGCGATTTCATTTGCGTGATAGCCAACTATTCGGTATTTGCAATGCCGAACCCTAATACGGAGGATTTGCAATCCGACAATATCAATTAGCCTCAAAAAACTAATCTCACCAAACATAGGAGATGCAATGCATTGCGTCTCTTATCTATTATTAAATCCGGACTTTCTAAACCCATCGAATTCAATGAGTTTTGAACTGGAATTAAACCTTGGCCCCCAAAATCCAAAGTAGCTATTCTAATTTTAGATATACAATGTGATAATCGTCATTACTGTTAGTGGAGAATCCGCTAAGAGTTAGCGTGTCATTAGAAACCATCAGTTTCTCACATCTTGTGGTTTCCGGTAATGTTAATATTACATCACCTGATTTAAGGTCTCTTATATTGTTATTATCAAATTGGCAGTCTTCTGAGATCTCAAATTTTTCAAATTTCGGTGGGTTTACCGTCCCCTCTTCTACAAATTTAACTGTTGATCTCACAAATTCTGCTGTACGATAAGGATATTCAATCTCTTTCCATTTTCCTTGTAGTTGTTCAGTAATTTTAATCTTATCTATTTTAGTTTCCTGAATTTCCTCTACTAGGATTTCATCTTGTGTAGAATTAGACGAATTATTTTCTTTATTCTGGCTCTTACAAGAAGCAATCAAAACTATAAGAATAATTAAAAGAGATTTAATTTTCATATCCATAATTTTTAGTATCAGTTAAATAGTATTCTTGATTGAATGTCAACTAATGCACTGTGCAACAGGTTAATAACCATAACGCATTTGCTCATATTCAATAATTTCGCATTATAGAATAGGTCTTTTCCTCTACCCTATTTGTCTAAACGTATATTGTTGATTTCGTTGTACTAACGAAACTATTCTGATTATATATCTAACGTGTTTATAGGTTTTTTTATTTGATTGAATCATTTGGTGCTCGCACGCTTATAATTCCTTCTATTCAATTAGGCTTGTATTAATTTTTATTTATCTGTTAAAATCAAAGAGTATGTTTTGAGATACTCCATACCTAGTTTGAAAATTATAGATTTTAAAAATCAAGATTCTCAACCCCAACAATAAAACCAAGGTGGTCTAACAAAAAAGAGGCTACCCTTTCAGACAGCCTCTTCATCTATAAATCAAAAGATTCTTATCGCCTTCTGTTCGCCCTTTGCATCGGGTTGCTATCATTAGCTGCGCCTCTTGGAGTGCTTTGTTGCTTAAATGCATCGAACCTGCTTGGTTGTAGGTTTCTTGGCCAATGGTTGTTGTATTCTTCCACATCGGCTGTTTCGCGGAATGGATCTAATCGGATACTTGCTACTTCCTTATTGAATTTGAATACTTTGCTCACTTGATTTTCATTCAACCGCCAAATCTCAGCTGGAATTTTACGCATTTCGGTGGTGCCATCAGTAAAAGTAAATTCTAAGATTAGCGGCATTACCAAACCTCCAATATTTGAAAACTGCATTTCGTAGAAGTTCCATTCACCATTGAGCATTGCTTTTTCTTCCGCAGTCAAATTTGCTGTTAATCTTTTATAAGCTTCTTTCTGTTCTTCTGTAACTTCAAAAGGATCATAGCTATTGTAGAAATCCTTAATGATGGTTGGCTTACGATCAGAAAGATATTCCATTCCCAATTCACGGTTACGGATGTTGTAAATGCCTTCTTCCTCTTTGGCAAATTCCTCCCTCCTTCTAGGGTTATCTACTTCTGGGTTTTGCGAATTCAATTTATACCATTCCACATTGTCTATGGCAATGTCAACATTATCTATACTGTAAAACCAACCTCTCCAAAACCAATCTAAATCAACCCCACTGGCATCTTCCATAGTGCGGAAAAAATCGTCTGGAGTCGGATGCTTGAATGCCCATCTGCGCGCATATTCTTTAAATGCATAATCGAATAGCTCACGCCCCATAATGGTTTCGCGAAGTATGTTCAAGGCTGTAGCAGGCTTGGCGTATGCATTTGGGCCAAATTGAACAATATTTTCGGAGTTAGTCATTATGGGCTCCAACAAGTCTTTTGGGCTTTTCATATAGTCCACAATCTTATGAGCAGGCCCTCTTCTTTGCGGATAATCAGGTTCCCATTCCTGCTGTGCTAGAAATTGCACAAATGAGTTCAAGCCTTCATCCATCCATGTCCATTGGCGCTCGTCGGAGTTGATAATCATCGGGAAAAAGTTATGTCCAACTTCGTGAATAATTACGCCAATTGCACCATATTTTGTAGCTGCTGAGTACGTGCCATCTGGTGCTGTACGTCCATAATTAAAGGCAATCATTGGGTATTCCATCCCATTTGAAGCCTCAACCGAAATAGCTACAGGGTAAGGGTAAGGAATTGTGAACTTGGAATATACTTCCAGTGTATGCGCTACAGCTTGAGTTGAATATCTGCTGTAAAGGGAATAAGCTTCTTTTGGATAATAGCTCATGGCCATTACTTTTTTGCCATCGATATCCACACCCATTGCATCCCAAATGAATTTGCGAGAACTCGTCCAAGCAAAGTCTCTCACATTTTCTGCATGGTACGTCCAAGTCTTTGTGTCTGTCGATTTGCTCTTTTCGTTGCGTTCAGCTTCCTCCCGCGTAATAATCATCACTGGATTCTCAGCATTTTTTGCTTGCTCAAAACGCTCTCTTTGAGCTGAAGTAAGTACATCGTCTGGATTTTGTAATTGACCTGTTGAGCCAATTACATGATCTGCAGGAACGGTAATATTTACTTTATAATCTCCAAATGGAAGGGCAAATTCACCTCTGCCTGTAAATTGCTTATTATGCCATCCTTCATGATCTCCATACACCGCCATGCGAGGAAACCAACCTGCTGTAGTGTACAAATAATTACCATCATCAGGAAATAATTCATAGCCTGGACGGCCACCATGCACTAATCTATCGCTGATATTGAACCACCATTTGATCCTTACTTGCACCTTTTCACCAGAAGCCAATGGAGTCGGAAGATCTATTCTCATCAAGGTTTTATTGATGGTATATGGAAGTGCATTTCCATTTGCATCTTGTACAAATTCAATCTTGAAGCCCAAGTCTTCATCATGCGTTTCGATGGATTTTAAAGCATCAAAACTCATTCTATTGCGAATGGTAGTACTTGCAGCCTTGTAATTATCAGCATCTCTATCTCTTACATTTTCGTCCAAATGCAGCCATAAGTATGAGAGTATATCTGGTGAATTGTTGTGGTAGGTAATCAGCTCACTTGCGTAAAGCTTTTGGTTTTGATCGTCTAATTCTACATCAATTTCGTAATCGGCTCTTTGCTGCCAATACATATGGCCAGGTGCTCCAGACCCAGTGCGATACACATTGGGGGTGCGAAGTTCAGTGCCCAATTGCTCAAAACGATTGGCATGATTACTTGTACGCTGCTGCGCTTGACTAATCAAGCTTATGTTTACTAATAGAAGAAGTATAAATAATTTTTTCATATGCTTACCAAAATTTGGCTTCAATGATTAAAAGTAAGGAAATTCCCGCAATTGCTGAGTTAATAACTAAATTCCAATCGCGACGGTTTATACCAAACAGCCCAATAAAAATATAACCTGCCAGCAGAAAAGCTCCAACCACCACAATCTGACCTATTTCGATTCCGAGATTGAACGCAAGTAATTTCGTAACTACCTGATCGTCTTTTCCTAGTAATGCCCTCAATTCATTAGCGAAAGCCATACCGTGAATTAAACCAAAAAAGGCAGCATAAAGGTAATTCAATTGGAATTTGGATGTTCGCTGGAATGCACTAGAACCCTTCCAAATATTCGATGCCGCTGTCACGAAAATGGTAACAGGAATCAAAAATTCGATGATATCAGATTGTGCTTTGAAGAAATTGAGCGTGACTAAAGCAAGTGTCAATGTATGACCTAACGTAAATGCGGTAATAAGAATTAAAACTCTCCTCCAATCACGTAATAGATAAATAGAGCAAAGCGCAAGAATAAATAAAATATGATCCATCCCATCCATCGCCAAGATGTGGTGGACTCCTACCTCATAAAACAATTGAAAAGTTGACATGTATTTAGATAGTTCGTCTAATTTTGGATTCGAATTTGTAATATTAAAGGTAATTTTTCAAATCCTATGAAAGTATTCCTATCGGCGGTTATTTTAATATTTGTACTAAGTGCAGCCAGTTTTGATCATCCATTCCATGTCAGTGTATGCGAAATCAATCATAATGCTGAAAAACAACGTGTCGAGATTATTCACAAGATATTCTGGGACGACTTAGAAGCTGGCTTAAATAAAATGACAGGAAAATTTATCAATGTCTCCAGTCCTGATGATCCTGAAGAATTACAAAAAATCATCTCCGAATATATTAGCAAGCATGTTTCCATAAGTTTAGATGGTAAAAAGCGGGAGGTAATATTCATTGGCTCCGAGCTCGAGGAAGATGCAGTGTGGTGCTATTTAGAAATTGAAAACATTGCAGCTTTCCAATCCATCGAAATTCAAAACGGCATCTTAATGGAAATCTTTGACGATCAGATGAACCTCATCCATGTAGAAAACAAAGGAAAGCTAAAGAGCCTTCGATTTAATAAACGTAAATTTGCAGACAGTCTTACTTTTTAATTCATGCAAAATTTAGCTCTAATATTTTTTATATCTCTTGCCCTATTTGCTTGCGATATGAGTTCAGAAGAGGATGCCAATTCAGGCAAACTCTCCACCTCGCTCCAATATGATACCATCGCCCTCAATGATAGTATTGGCGATTGTTCCAAAGGCGAAGGCCCTTGTGCGGAAATAAGTTTTACCTATCCCAATTTCACCAATGCAGCTAATGCAGAGGTTTTGGATAGTCTCAACGCTTTCGTTGTAAATAGAATGCAGCTTTTTGAAGAGGGCGATACTATTATGACTATGTCCTCATACATGCAATTGTACTTGGATGGCTATCAGCAATTGGTAGATGATATGCCTGAATATAGAATGCCTTGGTCTCTGGAGAGAAACATGGATGTACTTTTCCAAAACGATACAATATTGAGTTTGTCCTTTTACGAATATGTATTTAGTGGAGGGGCGCACCCAAACAGTGCCACACAATACTACAATTTCGATTTATCTACAGGTAAACGTATAGATTTGGATGATCTATTTACAGAAGGTTATCGAGATGAACTGAATCGAGTGGGTGAATACCATTTCCGAATGTTGCGCCGAATTCCCGAGGAGGAAAAATTAGAAGATCAAGGATTCTATTTCGAGACAGAAGGATTCAGCTTGAATGACAATTTTGCCATTAATGGACAAGAGTTGATATTTTATTTTAATTCCTATGAAATCGCACCTTACGCAATGGGTCCGACAGAAATACATATCCCATTGTACGAGCTGAGCGAGTATTTGAAACCTGAGTTTAAGAAAGAAAAACTAACACTTTAGAAAAGGAAACTCTTTATATATTTCCCATTCCTTTTGATTGTGTTTGAGCAAAACTAAGCTGTCGGCATCAAATGATTCTTTGAAAATCCGATCCTTATTTTCCTTCCATGCTCGATCAAAATAGGCAGGTCTCAAATCACGGAAAGCCACAGTCATATGTGGATTGAAAGGATAATCCCGCCAATTGGCATTGAACACATTAAATTCTCGTTTCATCAAACGAGTAATATTCTGCTGCAATTCATGTAACATTTCAGGAGCCTTTACATTTAAGAAAATCACTCTTGGCTTAAAGGCACCAAATCCATCCAATTCGATGGGAATGCTTGGTACTTCCTCAGCGAGCTTGGACAACGCAGCAAAAAGAACTTCCTCCTTTTCAACCTTCCACTGAAAAGGCATATGCAAAGTAACATGAGCGGGTGAGCGTAGAGAGGCTTTGGTATGGTAGGCTTCTGCAAATTCCATTTTGATTTCCCGAATACGATCACGCAAGGGTCGCTTCGGTACAATTGCCAAAAAATATAAGCCTACATCTGTTTTCGTCATTATTTACCTTCTAAATAAGTTATTTGCCTTTGCAATAAGCTTCAAAAAGCTGAAATTCTCATTATCTCCTCACATAATTCTGAAAATAATTAAGCTCAAGGATATCCACTTTCCGGATTATGATTTTGTGCCTAACTTACCACAGCAAAATTCCCTTTACAAAATGCGTAAAATTTACCTAAGCTCGATTTTATTTCTAAGCATTTGCTTTTCTGCATTTGCTCAAAGCTCACTTCAATCTCCAGCCGACTTCCTTGGATACGAGTTGGGAGAGCATTTCACCTATCATCACAAGGTGGTTTCATATTTTGAACATGCTGCTACAGCCATGCCTAATAATGTGAAAACCATCCAATATGGTCAGACTTATGAGAGAAGGCCTTTGATGCTAGTAATGCTTTCGAGTGCCGAGAATATTCAAAACCTGGAAACCATCCGTACTGATAACCTAAAAAGAGCGGGTCTGATGGAAGGAACGCCTTCTGGCGAGAAAATTCCGCTAATTTGGTTTAGCTACAATGTGCACGGAAATGAGTCTGTAAGTATGGAAGCCGTAATGATGACCTTCCATGAAATGGCTACAGACCCCGCTAAAAAAGAATGGTTGGATAAGGCTGTTATAATTTTTGACCCATCGGTAAATCCGGATGGCAGAGATCGCTATGCCAATTGGTACAATCAAAAAGCCAATAAGATTTTACAGCCTGATATCAACTCTGTAGAACACCGTGAACCATGGCCAGGCGGGAGGGCAAATCACTACCTCTTCGACCTCAACCGTGATTGGGCTTGGCAAACGCAAATCGAATCTCAGAGCCGTATGAAAGTGTACAATCAATGGATGCCACAAATCCATGTCGATTTCCACGAGCAAGGGATCAACAACCCATATTACTTTGCTCCAGCTGCGGAGCCATTACACGAAATTATCACCGATTGGCAACGCGAGTTCCAGGTAACCATCGGTAAAAATAACGCCAAATACTTCGATCAGAATAGCTGGGCATACTTTACCAAAGAAAGCTTCGATTTGCTATATCCAAGCTATGGGGATACCTACCCAATGTACAATGGTGCTATCGGAATGACCTACGAAAAGGGCGGCTCTGGTGCAGCTGGACTTGGCGTATTGACCAACGAAGGAGATACACTTACACTTTTGGATCGTATAACACACCACCATACTACAGGTATTTCTACTATCGAAGTGACCGTACAAAATGCCGAAAAAGTAGTAGATGAATTTCAGAAGTTTTTCGACAGAAGCAGAAATGAACCTTGGGGTAAATACAAAACCTATATTATCCCTGGCGATCAAGAAGCTGATAGATTAATAGCCTTTACCAATTTGCTAGACAAGTTGGGAATCGAATACGGAAGCCCTGCATCCTCCCGCGATTTCTCGGGCTATGCATATCTCAGTACCAAAATTGATGATTTCACAGTAACAGAAAATGACATCGTTATTTCTACCTATCAGCCAAGATCAGTAATGGCCAATGTGCTTTTCGATCCAAATGTGAAATTGAGCGATTCCTTAACTTATGATATCACCGCTTGGGCAATGCCTTATGTATATGGATTGCGAGCGCGTGCTACAGAAACTAAAATTGACGTAGCAAAAGCTTGGGAAAAACCAACTGTAGCAAATAATGACCTCAGTGGTAAACCATACGCATACTTACTTCCATGGACAAGTATTGAAGATTTGAAATTCTTGGCTTCATTGCACAAAGATGAAATCACGGTACGCCAAGCAACGGAGCCATTCTCTATGAATGGCAAAGATTTCGAGCGGGGGACATTGGTAATCACACGCCGCAATAATGAGCACATGGGTGACAAATTCGATGAAAAAGTAAAAGCTCATGCACAAAGACTCGGTAGAAGCTTGGTAGCGGCACGCACTGGTTTTGTGAGCAAAGGCAAAGATTTCGGTTCAAGTTCTGTTCGTCTGCTCAAAGCGCCAAAAGTAGCTTTGGTGTCGGGTAGTGGTACTTCTTCTTTATCATTTGGTGAAAATTGGTATTACTTCGAACAGATAATTGATTACCCGCTTACCGTTTTAGAATCTGAATCAGTTGCAAGAGTTGACTTATCAGAATACGATGTATTAATAATGCCAAGCGGAAATTATGGTTCCATTGCAAATGATTCGTTTATGGGCGGCCTTAGGTCATGGATTCAAGCGGGAGGTAGATTGATTCTTATCGATGGAGCTTTAGGTACTTTTGCTGACAAAGACGGATTTGCTTTGAAAAGGTATGCTGACGATAGCGAAAAGAAAGCTGCCGATGATGCTTCGAAGGCCGATCGCAAGGATTCAAGATTGGAACCTTATGCCGACAGACAGCGCAATAGCGCGCCAAACAACAACCCTGGATCAATTTGGCTTACGACCATGGATGTAACTCATCCGCTAGCTTACGGATACAAAACGCGCTATTACAGTCTTAAAACATCATCGCAGCGATATGCTTGGTTAGAAAATGGCTGGAATGTAGGCGTAATCAAAACGCCAGAAAATCTGGTAAGTGGATTTGTAGGCTATAAAGCAAAAGATCGTTTCAAAGAAGCCTTGAACTATGGAGTGCAGAATTTGGGTCGAGGACAAGTAATCTATATGGCTGATAATCCGCTTTTCCGTGCATTCTGGCACGATGGACATTTGCTATATGGAAACGCGGTATTTATTGTAGGAAATTAATTTTTTTAGATCGATAGATATTAAAGCCCTGCAATTGAACAATGCAGGGCTTTTCACATACAAAACCGCCAATTTTTGTATATTCGATTTTAAATTACCATTACTATGAAAATTCTAGCTGTCCTCATTTTCAGCTTTTTGATGCTTTTTATTAGCTGCCAATCGGCTGCACCAAAGCTCGAAAATTTAGGGAAAGCAGGCCCAATTGAACTCAAACGCCAGCGAATTGCGATTCAATTGGATGAGCATAGTTTGCCTAGCTACCAGGTGTTTGCACACTTCGAGCGGAATCAGAGAAGTATGCTTTATGGTTACAATCCCAACACCAAGCAGTTAGACATTTTCAATCTCAATACGCAACTTGTAGAAGGACATTTGCCATTGGATAAAATCATTGATGCAGCAGATATACAGTTAGAGCAGATTTTTGTTTTTAGGGAAACTGATATTTTCCTTTTCGGAGAAGGCCAATTATTGCGAATAAATAGACAAGGTGAATTGCAGGAACATCATTCAGTACAAAACTCATGGAATGATGCGGGCTTGCAAGGCACACCTACTCTTTCGGCAAATTTCGGGTTGGAATATTTGCCAGAGCAGGATAGCGTTTTATTCTATTGCCAATATCCATTGGAGGAATTAAACCCAAGCCTTTCTGTGATTGCAAAATATAGATTGGCAGACCGTAGTTGGGAATTACTTCCTATTAATCATTTGGATGAAGTAGTACAAGCAGCAGAACTCGCTGGCCAAATGATAGAATTGGTAAAGGGAAACCAGTTTGACAATGAAAATCTATGGTTTGGTTATTTGTATGATAGCGCAATTAGTAAATTTAGTTTGGTGGATCAATCCATACAAATGAAAGCTCCACGAAATGATGGCGGAATGATGATGCATTTGCCTACGGAAACTAATAACACAAATTTGTTGCAAGCACATTTTATGCTCAACCCGCAGTATTTCAAGCCATTATCCCATCCTGATTCTTCATTTATCTTCCGTCCTTATTGGAAGGCAATGGATCTTAATGAAATCCAAGAAAAGCAATTGACAGATAAGCGCTTGTATATTTCCATTTTCAATGAAGAGGGGAATTATTTGAGTGAGTTTCCTATGGAGCCTTATCGCTATGGCATCAACAAGTGGTTTGCAGGTAGCAAAGGTCTTTACATTTTGGTTGATCATCCTCGTAACTTCAATAGCAACGAACGTTTTCTCAATATTGATTTACTACAGGCCGCTCTTTAGGCAAAATAATCGTGAAGGTACTTCCATTATTTTCTTGGCTATCTACCTCTATTTTACCGCCAAGTGCCTCAACCTGTGTTCTCACCAAAAATAAGCCAATACCCTTCCCTTCTACGTGAAAGTGGAACCGTTTATACAAGCCAAAGATATCCTCCCTCCATTTTTCCACATCAAATCCAAGCCCATTGTCTATAATTTTTATAAAGTATTTATCCGTCTCTTGATCAAGCGATACCCTCACTGCAGGGGCAATGTCAACTTGTCTGTATTTCAAGCTGTTGCTGATCAAATTTAGCATTATACTATATATATACCCTTTTATACCTCTAATATTATCACTTCCATTTGATTCAAAAGTAATGTTAGCATTTGAGTTTTGAATTATCTCATTGAGCGTAAGCTTTATTTTGGCTAGTATATCATCAAGGTCAATTTCTTCCCAAGGGACATTCACGCTATCTTTAATACGAATAGTTTGGGACAGGTCCAGAATGATTTCATCCAGCCGATGTGCAGAGGTTTTCAAGTGGTTTATCACTTGATTATTGATTGGATTTTGGATATTGCTATTATCAAATAATTGAACCAATCCTTCTATTTGAGCGACTGGCGTGCGTAGATTGTGTGAAACCATAAAGGCAAATTGCTCCAAGTTTTGATTTTGTGTGACTAACTGATCGAGAATCCGCATTTTCTCTTCTTGAGCAAGATATTCTGCCGTAACATCCCGCGCAATTGCTAGGGCTGCAGGCTCACCATTAAAATCTATCTGTATTGAGATGCCCTGTACATACACCAACCGTCCGTCTTTTCGCTGATGCTTCCATATTCCTACATCTTTCTTGTTTTCAGTGGCTTGAGCAATGGCAAGTCTTATTTTTTCTATTTCCTCCTTTGGCCTAATATCTAGGATGGTTTTAGTCAAAAACTCAGCTCGAGAATATTGGTAGGTTTCGCAGGCCTTATCATTCACTTCCAATATTTTGAATGTTTGCTTGTCATAAACCCACACAGGATTGGGAATATTATCGAAAAGCACCTTATAAGTCTCGCGGCTTTTCAGCAGATTTTTGGAGAGAATATACACCAATACAAAAAGCAATAAGCCAGACACAATTACATATGCAAAGCCTTTATAAGTTTGATAGTATTTGTAAAGCTCTTCGCTTTTCGGGCCAATTTTATCTGTAAAATATATCCATGCAAAGCCCAAAGGGAGATAAAGGAGTAAAACCCATAATGCGTTTCTAAAAGCGCTTTTGTTCTTTAAAAATAGTTTATGCATAGAACCGTAGAGGAAATATAAGCTCAATATAAGAGATAAAATGATTTTTTGATCGCGCATTTATTTGATTTATATAAAAGGGTTTAATTTTGACTTATGGCAAATAAAAAATGCATGGATTGGCAGAACTTATTAAACCCAATCCGTTTTAAAGCTGGCAGTCCGATGGATGCAGCATCGGCTGAATTGAGAAGTGATTTCGAGCGAGATTATGATCGCATCATATTTTCAGGGCCTTTTCGTAGACTTCAAGATAAGACTCAAGTATTCCCATTGCCTGAGGAGGGTTTTGTACACAATAGACTTACGCATAGTTTGGAAGTAGCCAGTGTGGCGCGTTCCTTAGGACGAAATGTGGGTAAGGAATTATCCTCCCGCCATCCTGATTTGCAGATAAATGCAACAGATGTGGGTGCCATTACTTCAGCTGCTGCACTTTGTCATGATATCGGCAATCCACCATTTGGCCATGCTGGAGAAGAGGCCATTTCTGATTTTTTTAAACATGATATAGCCGCTCAAGAATTCAGAGGCTATATGAACGATGCCGAATGGACCGACTTGACCAAATTCGAAGGAAATGCGCAAGGGTTTAGATTGCTAATGCGGGAGGAAGGACAAGGCCTTCGCTTAACTATTCCCACATTGGCAGCATTCTCCAAATACCCAAAACCAGTAAACATACAAGGAATAAAAGACCGCAAAAGCCAAAAGAAATACGGCTTTTTCCAAACTGAAAAAGAGGCTTTTACGCAGTTAGCAAATTCCATTGGTCTGCTAGAATTAGAAGGATCTTGGGTACGCCATCCCCTCACATTTTTGGTGGAAGCGGCAGATGATATTTGCTATTACCTGATGGACTTGGAAGATGGCTTCAACATGGGTTTAATAAGCTATGAAATTACACGAGATTTGATGGCTGCTTTGCTCAAGGAAGATTATCGTCCAGCCAAATTGGATCAATATCCAGGTATAAAAGAGCGGATTGGCGTATTGCGAGCCTTAGCTATTGGCAAATTGATTGAAGAATGCTCGAATAAGTTTCTTGAGCTAGAAAATGAATTGCTGGAAGGCACCTTCGATCAAGCATTGACAGACGTGATCCCATCAGCTGTTATATTGAAGAAAATCAGTAAACTATCTGTAGAGGAAATCTACCGATCCAAACCTGTACTCGGGCGGGAGGCTTCAGGATTTGAAGTGCTTTCGGGGTTGATCAGCCGTTTTTCAAGAGCCGTTTTCCATAAGCAGTTTGCCCCCGATAGATTGCATGCGCAAGACAAAGTGATATTTCGTCTTCTACCTGAAAATGCAAAATGGCAATTGGAACAAGAAAATATAAACCTATACTCCGCCTTGCGAATTGTGATTGATGTAGTCTCCGGCATGACAGACAAAGAAGCTTTAATTCGATTCAGAACCATTTTTGGAATTCCGTTGAGATAAATGCAATTCAGCTATTGTTTTACTCAGAGAAAGTCATTTACCGAAATATGAAATATTCCCATTAAAATTTTTTTTTGAGTGAAATTGGCAATCTTTAAAAAATATTGATGCTGAGAATGAAATACTTATTTGTCTTCATAGCTACTTATTTCCTGATTTCCTGCCAAAGCGAATTACCGGAAAACAAATCAATTGAGGTACTTAATTTCATAGATAGTTTGATAATCCCAATAGATGAAACCATTCCACATAACCCAGGAGTGGTGGATTATTTGGGAGATGAAAACTTATTAGCCATTACCAATACGCAAGGCAGATCAATAATGCTTTTCGATTTGAATGAGAAAAGCCTAGCGCAAAATATCGAATTTGAAAGAGAAGGACCAAATGGAGTTTCATATCTATTTGCCATGTCATTTGCTTCAAAGGACACCATTGTAATTTTAGATGGATATCGAGGAATAAAACTGAGCGACCGAGAAGGAAATATTTTGCTTTCAAGCGTAATGACTTCTGCAGCAGGTAATTTTATTCCGGTGAAGCCAATATTGGCAGGAAACAACTTGGTAGCCTATAGCCGAGGACCTATCAAGGCCTTTAATGTGGATAATTTCTTAAACAAAGCGAATAATTCCTTGGCCATTACCTTTCACACTGTTGACAGTACACAAAATCAATGGCTTAGCTATCCTGAAACTTTTGGAAACGATACTTGGGTTGCGCAACATCTTTGGTTTTATCCAACATATAATAAGGCTAGTAATCAATTGATTTTCGCTAATGCAGGTTCGGATTCTATTTGGGTAATGGAGGGAGATCGACTTCAAAATCAAAAACAAGTGTATTTTGGGACCCAGAGTTTTATCGCACCAACAAAATACACCACTGGCATGCCAGGCCAAAACACCCCTGTAGAGCAAGAAGATATGGATAATTGGTTTATCAAGGAAGCAAGTGCTTATGGTGCTATTCACTTTGATGAGTTCAGTCACTTGTATTATCGACTTATCAGTTTGCCAAATCCATCAGGAACCAGCATTGCCGAGAAGCCAATGGGACTGTTAGTTGCAAATGAGGATTTCTCCGAGATAAAAGAATTCCGCTTACCTCCCGCAATCGAACATGAATTAGCAGCTGGTAGCTTTTTCACAACACAGGACGGACTTTATCTTTTCAATGGCGATATCAACGAAAGCCATTGGAAATGGTACCTTTTCAGACCAGCTGATCTATTTTAGGTCAAAAATTCTTGCCCGGATTATTTACAATCAGTAATAGTCCTTCATCAAATTGCGAATTTTTACCGCTTCTTTCCTGTGGATTTCAGATATTTGCCACTTGTTTGATAAATAAAGGATAGGTAATGATATACAGGGAATATAAAAACCCGAATTACGCGGAGATAGCAGCCGATATACTTAAATTCTGGAAAGAAAATCAGGTTTTCGAAAAGTCCGTTTCCAATCGCGAAGGAGCAGAAACTTTCACATTTTATGAAGGTCCGCCTTCTGCCAATGGCACACCCGGTATTCACCACGTAATGGCGCGTACGGTCAAAGATATTTTCTGTAGATACAAAACCCTCCAAGGTTTTCAGGTAAAAAGAAAAGGTGGTTGGGATACGCATGGATTACCTGTGGAGCTGCAAGTAGAAAAAGAGCTTGGCATTACCAAAGAAGATATTGGCAAAAAGATAAGTGTAGAGGAATACAATAAGCGTTGTCGTGAAACCGTAATGCGTTTCAAAGACGAGTGGGATGACCTAACCGAAAAGATGGGCTATTGGGTAGATCTTGATAATCCTTACATCACTTTCGAATCGAATTATATTGAGACATTATGGCACTTGTTGCAAAAGCTTTATAATAAAGGGCTTCTGTACAAAGGCTATACTATACAGCCATATTCTCCTGCTGCAGGTACGGGTCTTAGTTCGCATGAATTAAATCAACCCGGTACATACCAAAATGTGAAGGATACGTCCATTACAGCCCAGTTTAAATTGAATGGCCCAGACAACCACCCGCTTTTTCAAGAGCTTTGTGGTAACGGCCAAACTACCCACTTGCTAGCTTGGACTACTACTCCTTGGACTTTGCCTGCGAATACAGCTTGTGCCGTTGGCAAAAACATCGTCTATTCATTAGTCAATACTTTCAATCCATATACTTACGAGCCAGTAAGAGTGATTTTAGCTCAGGATAGAATTTCCGCCTACTTAAGCCCAAAAGGAAAAGATGGTGATTTGCGAGCCTACAAAGCTGGTGATAAGGTGATTCCTTGGGTGGAATTGGCCACTTACAAGGGCAGTGAATTAGCTGGCTTGAGTTACGAACAATTATTCCCAATTATCGAAGCAAAGGGCAAGGCATTTCAAGTGGTGGTAGGCGACTTTGTAACCACCGAAGATGGTAGTGGTATCGTACACACTTCCCCAACTTTCGGTGCGGACGATTACCGTGTAGCCATGGAAAATGACATCGTGCCGCTTTTGGTTACAGACGATGAAGGTAAAGAAGGGCCGGTGGTAGATCGCCAAGGGAAATTCGTAAAGGAAATTGGCGCTTGGATCGCTGCTAAAGTAAAAGAACATGGAATCACCACCCATAGAGAATTGGGAGAGGATGATTTCTATGTAAAAAATTATACCGCCGAGGACGAGACACATCCGGATTACAAGTCCACTGATGTGATATTGTCCATCATTCTCAAGATCGAAAATGCGGCCTTTAAAGTAGAGAAGTACGAGCACAGCTATCCACATTGCTGGCGTACGGATAAGCCGATTTTGTATTATCCGCTTTCGAGCTGGTTTATCAAAACTACTGCTTATAAAGATAGATTGGTGGAGCTAAACAAAACCATCAATTGGAAGCCGGAGTCCACAGGAATTGGCCGTTTTGGGAATTGGCTGGAAAATCTGGTGGATTGGAATTTGAGCAGAAGTAGATATTGGGGTACGCCATTACCGATTTGGAGAACTGAAGATGGCAAAGAAGAGAAATGTATCGGCTCAATCGACGAGTTGAAGCGGGAGGTTGAAAAGGCCGTTGCTGCGGGCATTACCGATAAAGGCATAACAGAGATTGATGGTGAAATAGATCTGCATAGACCTTATGTTGACGATATAATACTTCTTAGTGATTCCGGTCAAGCCATGTATCGCGAGAAAGATTTGATCGATGTTTGGTTTGATAGTGGTGCCATGCCTTATGCACAATGGCATTATCCATTCGAAAATAAGGAAGTATTTGAAGCGAATTTCCCTGCCGATTACATAGCCGAAGGCGTGGATCAAACGCGTGGTTGGTTTTTCACTTTGCATGCTTTGGCGGTAATGCTTTTTGATAGCGTAGCTTTCAAAAACGTAATTGCCAATGGCCTGGTACTTGACAAGGACGGCAATAAAATGAGTAAGCGTTTGGGCAATGCAATCAACCCATTTACCACACTCGATACGTATGGGCCAGATGCTACACGCTGGTATATGCTCAGCAATGCCAACCCTTGGGACAACCTCAAGTTCAATTTGGAAGGCGTGGCAGAAGTGCAACGTAGATTCTTCGGTACGCTTACCAATACTTATGCATTCTTTGCACTCTATGCGAATTTGGATCATTTCAAATTCGATGTGAACAAGCAAGTTGCTATAAAAGATCGCCCTGAGTTGGATCAATGGATTATGTCCAAGCTGCAAAGTTTGATTTTGGAAGTGGAGGCTGCGATGGACAATTACGATGCAACTCGTGCCACCCGCGCCATTATGAACTTCACTACGGATCAACTTTCCAATTGGTATGTGCGCTTAGCACGTAAGCGTTTCTGGCGTGGCGACATGACGACTGATAAGCAGGCTGCTTACGAGACTTTGTTTGAATGTTTGCAAAAGCTTGCCAGCCTAATGGCTTCATTTGCTCCTTTCTATGCAGAGTGGCTACATCAAAACTTAGCTGCTGGCGAGCAGGTTGGTTCTTTGCATTTGAGTAATTGGCCAGCTGCAAATAGAAATTGGATCAATGAAGATTTGGAGCAAAGCATGCAATTGGCGCAAGATGTTTCATCGCTGGTTCACTCACTTCGCAAAAAGGAAAAGGTGAAAGTTCGCCAGCCTTTACAGCGTATCTTAATTCCTGTATTGTCTTCCAAAACCAAGGATCAATTGGAACATGTGGAAGCTTTGATCAAAGCGGAAGTCAATATCAAGGAGATTGAGTATATAGATGATACTTCAGGCATATTGGTGAAAAATGTAAAGCCTAATTTCCCAAAGTTAGGAAAGCAATTTGGCCCGAAAATGAAAGCTGTGGCAGCTGCAATAAATACTTGGGGCAAAGCTGAAATCAGCGAGATCGAGAAAAATGGCACTATCAGTATTTCACTCGATGGTGAAACTGTACAGCTGGAATTAGAAGATGTAATTATCTCCTCACAAGACATTCCAGGTTGGTCTGTAGCTTCAGAAGCTGGACTTACTGTTGCATTGGATGTAAACATCAGTGATGAGCTGAAGCAAGAAGGTATCGCTAGAGATTTGGTAAATCGAATCCAAAATATGCGTAAGGATATGGGCTTGGAGGTACAAGACAAAATCAATATCCGCCTCGAAGCTGGAAATGAATTGGTAGATAAATCTGTTCAGAATTTCTCTGATTACATCTGTACCGAAACTCAAGCACTATCATTCGAAATAGAAAATGAGGTGGCGGATGGAACAGTATTGGAGATGGATGAGTTTGAAATAAAACTCTCAATTAAAATACAATAAATGGAATATAGACATGAGGAAATAGGGGAACATTCCAGCAGTTGGAAACCTTATTTCCTTTTTGTTCTATCCATAATCCTCATAGATCAATCTGTCAAGTTTTGGGTGCATTTCAATATGGATTTAGGGTTGCCAGGCCAAATAATCCTTATTGATGATTGGTTTAAAATCTATTATACTACCAATTCTGGAATGGCATTTGGCTGGGATTGGGATTTCACTTATGGTAAACTTTCTCTGAGTTTACTTCGATTAATCATATGCTTAGGGTTATTGGCTTATTTAGTCATTGGTAAAGCTCGCAAATACAAATTGCCGATTAGCTTGGTATCGGGAGGAGCCATTGCCAACCTGATAGATAATATCTTCTATGGAGTGTGGTTTGGCAATGAAGTGGCTGAAAGTAATACTCCCTGGTTTCATGGCAAAGTTATTGACATGCTCTATCTCGATTTATATGATGGATACTTTGCCTCATGGGTGCCAATCATTGGCGGGGATCCGGTAACTTTTTGGCCAGTATTCAATTTTGCTGATATTTTCATCTTTCTGGGTATAGGCCTATTGGTTAGGGCGATGCTGAAAAACTAGTTTTTTAGCCTAAAATTTTCATCTTTTAAAATCAGCCTTTTATTCGAAACAAAAACCGCTTGTCATTAGATGAAAACTAAAAACGCAATAATTACTAATTTTATTAATAAATCAATTTTAAATATTCTAAATATCAAAACTATGTGGAAGGCAAATGGTAGGAGGATATCCCTCTTAGCTGTTGGTTTGATATGTTTTGGATTCATTGCGAGTGCACAGCAACTCAATTTGGAACAAGCTATACCTACAGATCCTAATGTGAAGATTGGGAAACTTGATAATGGACTTACTTATTATGTAAGAGAAAACAATCAGCCTGAGAATAAAATGGAACTTCGCTTAGTTGTAAAAGCAGGGTCTATTTTAGAGGAAGATAATCAGCAAGGCCTGGCTCACTTTATGGAGCATATGGGTTTCAATGGTTCAACCAATTTTTCTGAGAATGAATTGATTTCATTTCTACAGAAAATGGGTGTTGAGTTTGGAGCTGATTTGAACGCTTATACAAGCTTTGACGAAACGGTTTATATTTTACCTATTCCGCTAAATGAGCCTGAAAATATTGAAAAAGGTTTGCTTGTTCTGTCTGATTGGGCATTTGGTGCATTGCTTACAGATAAAGACATCGATGATGAAAGAGGAGTAGTTGTTGAAGAATGGAGAACCGGACGTGGTGCTTCTCAACGTATGTCTGATCGCTATTTTGGGAAACTATTTCAAAATTCAAGATATGCTGAACGGTTGCCGATTGGTAAAGTAGATATCCTTAGAAATTTCGAATACGATGCGCTTAGAAGTTTCTACAAAGATTGGTATCGTCCAGACTTAATGTCTGTGGTAGCAGTAGGCGATATGGATGTGAACGAAATGACCACTTTGATCGAAAAGTATTTCGGTAAGCAACAAAACCCAGCGAATAGCAGAGAAAGGAAATACTTTGAAGTACCAGGTCATGAAGAAACTATTGTAGCAATAGAAACAGATCCTGAGCAAAGCTCTACTCAAGTAGAGATGTATATTAAGCATCCAAAAATCGAGACAAACACTCTTGCCGATTATAGAAAGGCTATCATTCGTAGTGCTTATTCTGGAATGCTCAATTTACGTTTGAACGAACTGCGTCAGCAAGCAGATCCTCCATTTATTGGAGCTGGAGTTGGGGTGCAAGATTTTGTTGCCACATCTACATTTTTCTCAATGAGCGCAGCTGTTCCTCAAGACGGCATTATCAAAGGTTTCGAAGCGGTATTACGTGAGAATGAAAGAGTAGCTCGTCATGGTTTTACTGCGGGTGAATTGGAGCGTTACAAAAAGCAATATTTGGCGAGCCAAGAAAGAGCCTTCAACGACAGAGATAAAACTGAGTCAGGTGTTTATACCAATCGCTATGTGTCAAACTTCCTTAGCAATTCTCCAATTCCTTCAACAGAATTCAGATATGAATTTGCTCAACAAGTATTGCCAACAATTACCGTAGCAGAAGTAAACAATATGGCAAAGGAGCTTTTCCTTGATGAGAATAGAGTAATAATTGTTTTAGGACCAGAAGCAGAAGGTCTTAAATATCCTACAGAGCAGGATTTGCTAGAAGTACTTACCAATGTCGAAAATGAGGAACTAGAACCGTATGAAGATACTATGGGTGGTACCGAATTGCTTCCTACTTTACCTCCCGCTGGTTCTGTGGTTTCACAAACAGAAAATGCCGCATTGGGCATTGTGGACTTGGAGCTTTCCAATGGAGTGAAAGTTACTTTGAAACCTACTGAGTTCAAAAATGATGAAATAGTAATGAGCGCATCTGCAAAAGGTGGTCAGTCACTTTATCCTGATGAAGATCACTTCAATGCAAGCTTTGCAAGTTCTATTGTAGCAAATAGTGGTGTTGGGCAGTTTAGCTCTACCGATTTACAGAAATTATTAGCTGGTAAAAATGCACGTGTATCGCCAAGTATTGGTATGTATTCTCAAAGCATTAGCGGTAATACAACACCAAAAGATTTGGAAGCGATGCTACAATTGACGCATCTGTATTTTACCCAGCCATACAAGAATGAAGATTTCTTCAAATCCTTCCAAACTTCTCAAAAGGCGCAGTTGGCTATGATCATGGCCAGCCCTGACATCCAATTCCAAATTGCTATCGGTAAATTGCTTACGCAAAATAATCCTCGTGGAGCATCACTTCCAACGGCTGAGGATATTGATGCTTTGAGCTTGGATAGAATGTTGGAAATATACATGGAGCGATTTGCAGATGCATCGGGCTTCCATTTCACCTTTGTGGGTAATTTTGACGTGGAAGCTATGAAGCCTCTACTAGCTCAGTACTTGGGCTCTTTGCCGGCGAGCAATAAAAATGAAACCTACAGAGATTTGGGGTTGACACCACCTTCTGGAAATGTAGAAGAAGTGATTAGAGTTGGACAAGATGATAAAGCAATGGTCGTGATGGTGTTTTCAGATGAAGATGAATATACCCTAGAAAATAGTGAGGTGATAAGCCAAATGGGTGAAATACTGACCATCAAACTTATTGAAACATTGCGGGAGGAAATTGGAGGTGTATATGGAGCAAGTGCGGGAGGAAGTGCAGGCAAAACTCCAAGTGAACGATACCAATTTATAGTGCAGTTCCCTTGCGCTCCTGAAAATGTAGAAAAGCTTACAGAAGCAACCTGGAGAGAAATCGAAAAGTTGAAAACTGAAGGCCCAACTGCAGAAGATTTGGCTAAAGTGCATGAAACTAAAAAACGCCAGTTAACTGAAAACAAAGAGCGTAATGGTTATTGGCTAGGTAGATTGAGCGGCTACCAAGCGGATGGAATTGATAAAGAAGAAATACTAAATTCTGAAGCTAGAATAGAATCTGTAACCCCAGAGGCTATCAAAGCTGCGGCAAATAAGTATTTGACCAAAGAGCAATATATCCGTATATTGAAATTGCCTCAAGAGTAATTTTCAAGATATAAACCAACATAGAAAAAGCACCTTATTTATGGGTGCTTTTTCATTTATATAGAGGTTGAAATTTATGTTTTATTGCACTCGATTGATTAATAAATTTTTGCTTGGGAATCAACCTCCCATCTTTAAAACTCGTTTAGGCATTCATTTGCTCAAACAATTTAGCAAACGTAAATGCGAAAAGTAATACTTATTTGCCTGCTACTAATTATGGTAAGTTTTACCATGGCCAAAGCGCAGGGTTTTATGGGCATCAAGCCGCTAAACGATACCATTCCTGATGAGAAAAATGGCTTCTTTTTCCTCCCGCTTTTGTACTATACACCTGATACACGATTGGCCTATGGTGGCGCTGGAGTTTACTATTTTAAGATTCCACCCAAATACGATTATCAAAAACCTACCCGCGGATCTTATGTTCAATTTTTGGCCGATTACACACAAAACAAGCAGTTAGATGTGTGGGGTATTTGGAATATTTTCACTCGAAATGAAGACTATATTTTAAAAGGAGAGGCTCGGTTTAGAAATTTCCCGGATAGGTTTTATGGCATTGGCAATGATACCAAGCTGGAAGATGAGGAGTTTTATGAATACAATCTTTTTTCAATAAAGGCCTTAGCGTTGAAGCAAATTCGACCATCACTTTTTGTGGGCTTTGATTATAAATACGAGCGAGAATATGGTCTGGAAACAGAAGCGGGAGGACAATTAGCAACGGGAGAGATCACAGGATTTGCTGGAGGAGTGGGCTCTGCGCTTGGCTTAGTCGCCCTATACGATTCACGTGATAATATCATCAGTCCGTATGAAGGTAGATTTGCAGAGCTTTCGTCTTATTTCTATTCCAAGTCTTTAGGAGGCACGTTCAATTTCACCAATATCAATGCTACTTATCAGCAATACTGGCAAATTAAACCCAAGCATATATTAGCCTCACAGACCGTAATGCGATTCAATTATGGAGATGTGCCATTTCTGGATATGGCCACTTTGGGTAATGATGACATTCTGCGCGGCTATCCTAAAAACCGCTTTAGAGATAAACACTTTTGGGCTACGCAAATGGAATATCGTTTTCCACTTTTTTGGCGATTTGGTGGGGTAGCTTTTGCCGGTGTAGGAGATGTGTATGATTCCATTGGTGACTTACGTGCATCCCAACTAAAATATTCCATCGGAACAGGTTTGCGCTTTGTGGTGAATCCTGCGGAGCGACTTAATATCCGCCTAGATTATGGCTATGGACGCGAAGGTGGCAATATTTATTTCATCGTAACGGAGGCTTTTTAGTCACCGCTTGCAAGGTATTCCATCTTTATATTCTTAGAATTTGCCTATTATTGTTGAGCTAAATTTGTCAACATGATTAGTCTGCAAGATATCCAAGAAGCACATGCGCGGATTGCGCCAATGATTCACAAAACACCTGTACTCACAAGCGAAAGCCTTAATAAGATAGCGGGTTGCGAAGTGTTTTTCAAATGCGAGAATTTCCAGAAAGTAGGCGCTTTCAAAATGCGTGGAGCTGCAAATGCGGTTTCTCTCCTCAGCGATGACGAAGCTAGTAAGGGCGTTGCAACCCACTCGTCGGGCAATCATGCTGCGGCATTGGCAAAAGCCGCTCAAACCAGAGGAATCAAAGCCTATATTGTGATGCCTCGTACAGCACCAACCATCAAAAAAAAAGCCGTAGCTGGCTATGGTGCCGAAATTGTGGAATGTGAGCCCACCTTGCAGGCTAGAGAAAGCACTTTAGCAGATATTGTAGCCAAAACAGGTGCCACTTTTGTTCCGCCTTATAACGATTACGCAGTCATAACAGGTCAGGCTACATGCGCGCTTGAATTGCTGCAACAAGTGCCCAATTTAGATATTGCAATGGCGCCCGTGGGTGGTGGAGGTTTATTAGCTGGCACTGCTTTGAGTGTGCATTATATCAGTCCAAATACAAGAATAATAGCTGGCGAACCTGCTGGAGCAGATGACGCTTTTCGCTCCTTAGAAGCAGGAAAGATCATTCCTATAGAAAATCCCAAAACAATTGCTGATGGTCTGCTGACTTCGCTAGGTGATAAGACTTTTCCTATTATTCAAAAATATGTAGAGCAGATTATCAGAGTAGAAGATGCTGAAATAATTGCTGCAATGCGGATGATTTGGGAAAGAATGAAGATAATTATAGAACCTTCATGCGCTGTTCCATTTGCAGCAGTTCTCAAGGAACCTGACACATTCAAAAACAAGCGGGTGGGAATTATCCTTACAGGCGGAAATGTCGATTTGGAGAAATTGCCATTTGGTTTGAATTAGGAAGATTATACATGGAAGAAACGCTGCAAAATAACCATGCAGTTTATTAGTAGTATTTTCTTTCAAGCTCCAAGCGGAAGGTAAGTAACCCTTCAATGGCTGACTAGGTTATCGAATATTCAAACATGACACAAGATTTTAATAGTAAACTCATATAAGCAAAGACTGGCAAAAGTTTGAAAAGCCGATGACTATAATTTATTTATATGTGTTATTATTTCCTTAGTTACCTCGGTGGTGGTTGCAGTTCCTCCAAGATCTAAGGTCAGTACTTTCCTTTGGCTTGTAGTAAGTTCAATTGCTTGCATAACTATTGCCGCTGCTTGATTTTCACCTAAATGCTCCAACATCATTGCAACTGTCCAAATGCTTGCTATTGGGTTGGCTATATTTTTTCCTGCAATATCCGGCGCACTACCATGTACCGGTTCAAACATACTCGGAAACTCTTTTTCTGGATTAATATTGGCTCCTGGCGCAATTCCCAGCCCACCAACGACAGACGGCCCCAGGTCTGACAGGATGTCTCCAAAGAGATTGCTTGCTACAATTACGTCAAACCAATCTGGATGCTGCACGAATTGAGCACAAAGGATATCAATATGAAATTTAGATTGCTCTACTTGAGAGTATTTCTTGCCCAATTCCTCAAATCGATTATCCCAAAAGGTCATTGTGTGGATTATCCCATTTGATTTGGTTGCACTTGCCAATTTTTTATTTCTTTTTGAGGCTAATTCAAAGGCATAGTTCATTACTCTGTCTACCCCCATTCTTGTGAAAATACTCTCCTGTACTACGGTCTCATATGGTGTGCCTTCATGTATGATGCCTCCTACATTTGAGTACTCTCCTTCATTGTTTTCTCTTACGATTACAAAATCTATATTTCCAGGGTTACGCAATGGAGATTCTATACCTTTTAGTAACCTTACAGGTCGAATATTGACATATTGTTGGAAGGAACGACGAATTGGAATAAGAAGCCCCCAAAGAGAAATATGATCAGGAACTCCGGGATAACCTACTGCACCAAGAAAAATAGCGTCTGAATCAGACAGGCGATCAATGGCATCACCAGGCATCATTTTACCTGTTTTTTTGAAATACTCACAGGAGTAATCATAATGAACATATTCCAACTCAAAACCACATTTTTTTCCTAAATTATCTAAAACCTCTAATGACGCAGGTATAACTTCTTTGCCTATACCATCACCTGGAATTACAGCTATTCTATATTTCATTTTGCTAATTAAGAAGTTGAGTCAGGAAAGTTTTAAATTCATTAGATTGATACATTCCTTGCCCATCATGCCCAATACCATTTACAATCACTCTTTTATGATTATGTGTGCTTGGGTAGGCTAGTTCCATATATTTAAACATATTATCTCCTCGTCTAAATCTGCTTGAACCCTGCAATGTGTTTTCACAATCCTGAGTATTCAAGGTCGGGTCAGACTGGTTCCCATTTCCTAGAAGATAAGTCACTTTTCGGCTAACAAATTGAGAATTGAATGTGCTTGAATTTACTCCTGATAAATAGGCTGGAGTAGCATTATAGCCTAGTGGCCAAATATTATAGCCAGCGCAACCTGCAGGCGTATATAGCTGATTGTTTGATTCATTTATCCGTCGACCATCTGGGTAATAGAAAAATTGAGAATTCGCTACCACATATTCAAAATCAATTGAAGTGTGTTTTGCTTCAGATTTATTTGCCGCAGAGTAAACATGGGTAAATGCTGCACCAGAAGAATGGCCAGTGACAATAATTTTTTGAAGAACTGGGAAGCGATTTTTATCCGATAGTTGGTCTATTATTGCATCAATGGCTTCAAAAGAACTCAACTTATTAGTGTTAGAAGAAGGGCTTCCTCTTCTCCAGCTCGTATTGGACCAATAGAAATCATCAGTAGAACCAGTAGAGGTACTTCTGAAAAATGGAGCAATGAGCACTGTGCTTTCTGCGACATTTTGATTGTCGAAGGTATTGGTCATGTAAGTAAAATAATTCTGCGGGTCGTGGCTTGCACCATGCACGACTATCACGGCATGTGTCAACTTCTCCCATTCTGCCTTTTCTTCATAAATTGGGTAATTGCTATAAAACTCAAAGGTTCCTGCTCCTTGTGATCCTTGTAGCTCTACACTTCGCAAGCAATCTCCTCCATTGGTACATGGGTTCATGGCTCTAATCACATCGTCTTCTGCCGTTTTGAAGGTAAAGTTCAAAGGGCTTTTCAATTTTTCGCCTCGTGCTCCAATGACATTATTGCTTACACTGACTGTGTAAGTTGTATTGTAATCGAGTATTGCTGTAGCAGTGACTTTAGATGTGGCATTTGCATAGGCTAAAGTATATTCCACGGGATTGTTTCCACCTGATATAGAAAATGCAGATTGAAATGCTGCGGGATCTAATGCACTTGAGAATACGATTTCGATGTTTGCTTCCAAGGGGACATTCAAATTAGCCCCATTAGCATTCGCACCATTCACTGTGGCTGAAAGTATCTCTATATTGGCCGCAGTATCTGATTCGTCCTCTCCACAGGACAGGATAAAAAATGACGCCACAAACCATAAACTCAAAATGGATTTTTTCATACGTTAGGTATAAAAGAGCGCTCTCCGATTGAGAGAGCGCTCCCTAATTGAAATGTTTATTTAGTTACAAAGTGCGTATGCGCAAGGGGATGTTGCATTAGTTGCTGCCCCAACGGTGCAATCCGCTCCACCATATTTCCAAACTCCATTGACTTTTGCTGCCCAAGAGTCAGTATAATCCCAGAATTGCCCTGTTCCATCTACTCCTAATTCACCATACGTTTCTATTAGGGTAGAGCCTCTGAACAATTCTATTGTATCATCACCATTTGAGGTGACTCCTCCATCAGGAACTATGTGATCAAAAATACCATAGCAACTTTCAAAATAATTCACCGCATTTGCAACATCTAGGTCTCTAATTACCAATATTTGCTCTCCCGCTTTTACAGATATGGAAGGGAAAGGGACTTCAATTCCATCAGAGGTTGCTTGTCCATTTGAGGCAATCCCTATTCCATATAAGCTCAGGTCAGGAATATCTTTTAATGCTCTTAAATGAAAGGCTCTAATTCTTCCTACTGAAGGCTGCATGGACATAATTCCGACAAATTCTACTCCTTCGGAGCATATTGGGTAAACACAAGATGATGATTGTGTAGTACCTGCATTTACATTGTTGGCGCAATTAAGTGCCCCATATATCCATTCGTCACCTAGCTTATATCCCCAAGAGCCTGTATATTCCCATGGTCTACCTGTTCCATCTACAGCTAATTCGCCAAATGTTTCGATAGGTACTCCATCGTTGTAGAGTAGTATCGCATCATCGCCATTTTGTGTCATTGCAGAGGTTTGAATAACATGATCAAATTGACTGAAGCAAGCGCCAAAATAGTCTGCAGCATTTCCTGCATCTGCATCGCGTACGAGCAATATTTGATCTCCTGCTGCTACAGCGATTGACGGGAAGTAATAATCTAGATTTTCCGGATCAATAGGTGTTGAGGTTCCATTAGAATTGACTTCAATACCGTATGTACTTAGATCGTCAATATCTTTCAATACATTTAAATGCACTGCTCTAACGCCATTTGAAGTCCCTGCTCTTAAATGCATAACACCTTTCAATTCAATAGAAGGTGCTCTATCTCCAAGGGATATGTTTAAAGGTTCGGCCGAATACGTACCGTTCAGTAAGTTAGTAAGTGAAATCAGGATATTTTCATTACCCTCTATTTCATCTCCTTCGATTGAAGTCAATGTAAAAGTTGCAGAAGTTTGACCAGCCGGTATTGTAATGGTTGTAGCGCTAGATTCGTAATCGATGCCACCACCTTCGGCTGTGCCAGTAAATACCAAATCAAAAGATACATCTACGAAAACTACTTCGCTAATACTAGCAGTAATAGTTACTACTTCACCTTCAAAGAAACTTAACTTATCGGGTGTAAGGGTAATTGCGGGAGGAGTAAATTCCCCTGTAAAGAAATCAAAATTAAAATCTTCTATAGAAGCCTCACCTCCCGCGCCATAAGCTCCTTTAGGTAAGCTTACTGTATACGATTCGTCATATTCAAGTCTTGCATCAGGAGTGATTGTAGC
This sequence comes from Peijinzhouia sedimentorum, assembly GCF_049340005.1. Classification (NCBI taxonomy): domain Bacteria; kingdom Pseudomonadati; phylum Bacteroidota; class Cytophagia; order Cytophagales; family Peijinzhouiaceae; genus Peijinzhouia; species Peijinzhouia sedimentorum. The sequence goes on along the minus strand of NZ_JBMPIY010000008.1, from coordinate 16,831 downwards.
AAAAGAAGAGGTTTCATCATATGTGATTGAATAGTTCAGCGCAGGAGAAATATTAAGGTTATTTTCAAATACTTCCTTGTTTAGCCCATGTGAGAAAACTAATTCTACCGATGAAGTTACAGGTATACCCGCAGTACCGCTTTGTGCTCGGTCTCCGTCCAAACTCACATAAAGTACCCTAAGGTCGTTTGTAATTGGCAAGATATCGTCATCATTACAGGAGACAAAAACCAATAATGGTATCAATGCGAACATCAGCCATCGCAGCGCAGGAAGTTGACTTTTAGTTTTCATAAAAATTTAGTTTAATATTCTTAATGAATTGTATGTCCAATTATTTATTAACTAGGTTAAAGGATGCAGGAAAAGTATCAGGAACGATGTTCCATAAAACAGGCAGGAGGTAGTAAGTGAATAGTGTGACTATAACGATAGACAACAGATTCATCCATACTCCTGCTCGCATCATATCCGGAATTCGGAGATATCCAGAACCAAAAACGACTGCATTAGGCGGTGTGGCTACTGGCAACATAAAAGCACAGGATGCGGCGATTGTTACCGAGACCATAATCATAAATGGGTGCAAATCAAATGCTAATGCCATAGGTGCCAAGACCGGTAATAGCATTGCGGTAGTGGCTAAGTTGGAGGTGATTTCAGTTAAGAAATTAACGGAGGTTACTAAGACTAAAATTAGCAGGATCAATGAGAGCCCTTGCATCTGTCCCAATTGTAGTGCAATCCATTCAGCCAGACCTGTATCAGAGAATCCTTTTGCTAGTGCCATGCCTCCACCGAACAGCAAAATAATGCCCCAAGGAATATTGGCGCATTCCTTCCAATCGATTATGGGTTTTTTATCCTTTGCCGGAATAATAAATAAAACTGTACCAGCCATCATGGCTATGATTGTGTCATCAATTCCCGGGATAAACTTCTCGATGAAGGCGCGAGATATCCAAAGTAATGCGGTCGCACAAAACACCCATAGCACTACATTTTCTTCAAAAGACATCTTCCCGAGCTTTGACAGCATATTTTTAATTTCTGTGCTTCCACCCGGGAACTCCTTTTGCTCGAACTTAAATGCGAATCGTGTTAGGTAATACCAACAGCCAAGCATTAATACGATTGAAATAGGCAAGCCCACCTTCATCCATTGCACAAAACTTATTTTAACACCGTATGTTTCTTCTAATACGCCTGCCAAAACGAGATTGGGTGGCGTGCCAATAAGTGTGGCAAACCCTCCAATTGATGCACTATAGGCTATAGCAAGCATTAATGCCTTTCCTACAAATTCTGCATCTGCGGTTTCACCATCGTCTCGTTTTTTAAATTGGGAAACTACAGCCATTCCAATGGGCAGCATCATAACGGAAGTTGCCGTATTGGATATCCACATAGACATAAATCCGGTGGCAATCATGAAGCCCAGTATTATGGTATTGATATTTGAGCCGATTAAATTTATGATGTTAAGAGCAATTCGTTTGTGTAGATTCCACTTTTCGATTGCTATGGCCAATAAAAATCCTCCTAGATAGAGAAAGATGTATTTATGACCAAATGCAGAGGTTGTTTCGCTCAAGTCTAATGCCCCCGTAAGTGGAAATAAAATAATTGGGAGCATGGCTGTAACAGCAATAGGTATTGCTTCCGTTATCCACCAAATTGCGATCCATGCAGTTACACAAAGCACCTGGAAAGCATCAGCGTTCATAGTTTCGGGAGGTCCTAGGAGTTGCATTCCTCCAAAAACGGCAGGTCCAAGAAGTAATGAGATTATGTTCCTTCTTGAAATCATTCTGTTGCTACTTTAAACTTAAAATCATCTACCAATTGTTGAAGAAAATCAGCGTCTTCTTGGGACATAAACAATAGATATAGCTTTTCACCATCTTTGTCTATTGTTGTTAGTCGGGGTGGTATTTCAGCAGTAGAATTTCCTGTAAAGTATTTGAAGAAAGCTAAACCGAGCATGTAGGTTCCATTGGATGATGGATGCTTATCGTCCTGGAACAGTTCCAAGTCAGGTCGCCATTTTCTGGCTTCCATAAATAACTCCCCCGCTGGCACAAATTCACTTTTTGTTTCTTCAATTAATTTATTGTATCCTTCGATAATAGGTCGAATCATTAGTGGGTTGGATTTATATCCCCATGTTTGCATGATGATTGGTTCTGCACCTTTGGATCGTATCAGTTCAATGAATTTTGCACCATATTCCATAAATTCATCTGGCGTATCTATAGCGCTGGTGCTGTGATTGTTTAGTACGACATAATCCCATTCCAAACTATCTAATAGTTTTCTGGTCTTGGTTCCTTTCTGTTCTTTCCAGTGTTCTTCCAAATTAGACCCTCCCACAGTGGATTGCCTCGTGATGATTTCGATCCCCTGACTTTCGGCCATAGAAGCCACTACTTGCGGGAGGTTAAAAAAGTATGTGAAGCTATTTCCTACAAACAGCACCTTTATAGCCTTTTTTTCTTTTGCTTGAGAAAAAGAGGTGTTAGGCGACATGAGGAGCACACTCATTGACAGAAATAGGATATATATATTCTTTTTCATTAACGTTTCGTTTATTGATTTACAGAAGTTCTCTGAAAGAAATTTGGAATAGGATTAGGTGTACTTGCATTTGCATCCAATTCTGATTGCGCATATAGGAATCTTTGGGGTAATTCAGTGCCTCTATTTGGGGCAACAGGAACTCTGATATTTGTTTCATTTTGTGTTCTTCGTGTATCATTAAACACTTCGATCTGACCAAATAGGGTTACATATCTTTCTTCTATTATTTCTCGAAGCAGCGCATCATTAGGCGTGAGATTTCCCTCCTGATTTTCTAATCCTCCCGCATTAAAATCTGCTGCAACAAATGGTAAATATTGTAGATTAGCCATATTTGGATTGCGGAGATAGCCTCCATTGGACATGTATTCTCTAAATTCATTCAGATGATTTAGACCAATATTAAAATCAGCCCTTGCTCCTGCTTCAGCCAAGATCAATAAATTCTCTGCATAGGTAGCCATGGCTCCCGGACCATCAATCTGTGCAAAACCATTGTTCTGTGTATTTGGTTGAATGCCGACATCGGTTGTTCGTAGGAGATAGTCATATCTGGCTGTTTCATTGGTTTTGGCATGTCCACGATAGTTTGAAGGTATAGGGCTTCTTTCAGGATTTGAGTCTATCATACTTGCAAAAAAGTCCGATGTAACCAAATCACTTTTACGTGCAGCTATTTCGAAAAATTGATAATTCAAATTGGCATTATCAAGTGCTGTCCCATGAGGAGATCTCAGGTTGTTGTTTGCTCCTGATCCATCCGTACCAATACCGTTTTGAGCCGCACTATATGCCGCGGGGTAATCCTTTGTATGCATATAGAATCTTGCTTTGATGGTATAGGCTACTTGTATCCATGCGATTGGATCTCCATCGAAGTAAATATCGGTGAGCGCAAGAGGGCGTCCGCTATTTGTTGCCAAGTTTGCTATTGCATCATCTAACAAATTTTGTGCTTTTGCATATACGGTTCGTTGATCTTCGTAAGTGGGGTTTTCAAATTCTAATTGCCCGCCTTCATCAAATGGTACATCTCCCCAAAGAGATGCCGCTGTGCCTAATGCCATGGCTCTTAATATCTGGGTGATTCCGGCAGTGATTCCTTCAATCCCTTGTTCAGCAGCTAATTCTTTTGTGACTAATGCATTTCTTACGATACCACTATAGACTGTATTCCAATGACTATTGAAGTCACTAGAAACAAGGTCATAATTGGAATAGCCAAGTTGTTGCCTTTCTATTCCTGTGTATTGTCCGGCAAAAATGCCTGCCTTCCTTGTTGGCTCCCCTGTATGTAAGATGATATTTGCCACTTCTGTAGTAGTAAGCGCAAATTGATATGGAGCAGATGTTGGATTATTGGGATTCTGATTCAAATCACTCACTAGTTCCGAACAGCCAGCAAGCATTGCAGAAACTATCGATATTAGGATTACTTTTTTCATGATTTCTTGACGTTTCTTTGATTAAAAAGTAAGGGAAAGAGAGAACACATATGACTTTGTGCTAGGATTATTAAAATAATCAATTCCTCGTGAGGCACTGACACCAGAAACATTGGTGTCGGGATCGTTTCCTTCGAATGCTGTCCACAAGAATAGGTTTCTACCTGTTGCAGATAATTGTAGGTTACTTATTCCTCGATTTTTGAGCCAGTCGGCGTTAAGGTTATAGCTCAGCGTCAATTCTCTCAGGCGAGTCCAAGATCCATCTTCGATAAACAGCTCATGATTACCGCCGCCAAAAAAGGCTCCCGGACCATTGTACCATTCTTGAGTTACAGCAACGGGGCCTGCTCCGAAGTTTTTGATATCGCCTCTAAATGTTGTCCCGGCAGGTATTACTTTTCCATCGTAGGTCAGTAGGTTTTGCGATGCTGTCACTTCATTAGCTGTGGATCCCCAGCGTCCGTAATCGACCAAAACTGATTTCGTTCCTGCGAAGATATCTGCGCCTTGGAATGTTTCGAACAGAAAGGACAAGGAGAGATTTTTGTAGGCGACGGATCCTATTGCTGATGCTTGGAAATCCGGATTTGGGTCTCCAATTACTCCTTCTACATCATCTCTTAGTGGGAATCCGTTTTGATCAAAGACGATATTTCCTTCCTCATCTCTTAGTGTTCTTGGTCCCCAGAGTATGCCATGTTGCTGACCAACAACTGCCCGATTATTTACACCTCCTAATCCAGTAACAAGTTCTACGGATTCTAATCCTACCAGATCTGTGACTTCATTTCTATTTTTGAAGTAAAGCAACTTCATATCAACATTCCAATCCGTATTATTGTAGATATTGTAACCTAACTCCAACTCAATGCCTCTATTTTCCATGGCTGCTGCATTTGAATAGAGCTGATCGTAACCTCTAGAATTGGCGATAGGGAAATTTAGCAATATGTCTGTCGTTCTATTGAAGTAATAGGTTCCGCTTAGGTTTACTTTATCCTTGAAGAATCGAAGATCTGTTCCGACTTCGATTTCGCGTTTTCTTTCTGGCTTCAAAGAGGGGTTTCCTAGGCTTGAGCTAGGTACAAAGCCGCCGATTCCGAATAGTCCCGCATTGAGGCTCCCGCCATGTTGATCAGAGTAATTTGGTGTGACGTATTCCGGAAACGTGTTATATCTGGCAGGCTGTACGCCTACTTCTGCATAAGACAGTCGAAGTTTTCCAAATGAAAATAGGTTAGATTGTAGTTCAGGAATTTTGCTGAACTGCCAAGCGATTGATGTTGAAGGGAATAAGAAGGCGTTGTCTGATCTCAATCCAAAGGTAGAAGCCCATTCTGCTCTTAATGTTGCATTTACAAAAACCTGATTGTATGCTGAAAAATTTGCGGCTGTGTATCCAGCTACTGTACGTTCGCTTCCATATGTAGAGCTCGCTTCTCTGTTTTCCGGTAAGGCATTATCTACATCACGTATGTCATCATTAAGATCTGTGAAGATCAAAAAGTTTTGTATTGTTGTTCCTTCTACGACTCTTTCTCTGTGATTAAAATTAAAACCTACTAATATATCGCCGTCAAAATTTGTATTGAATACTTTCTTAGCCTTAGCGATATAATCCATATTGAATACGCTATTACTTGCATATTCTTTTACCATCCGTCCGCCAACATATCCTGCAGCAGCCCCCGGGGTGTAGAATTCATTTCCTCTTTCGCCAAATTTATCTATTCCCATTCTTGCAATTAGATCTAACCAAGTGGTCGGCTTTACGGTCAGATTCATACTGGCAATTATTCTATCGACTATCACTACATTTTCTTGTTCTCTTATTGTCCACAGCGGGTTGTTGAATCCTGCATTGGTACTTGCTCCGATTGGGTTTCGGTAAGATCTCTGTCTATTTGGAATGGCTGCAGCAGAGCTAGATGGGTAATAATCGCCTCTATAGCCGGATATGTCAAAATCAGCGGGGTTTCTCAAAAAGCCCAAATACAGGCCATTGTTACTTACAGATCGTCTTATTGCGTTTGAGCTTGTTTTGGTGTATTTCACCGAAGTTCCCAATTCAACTATTTTACTGATTTTAGTTTTTGTATTGAGAGCTGCGGTTGTCCGTCTGTAATCGCTCGTCTTTATAATTCCCTTTTGATTGATATCCCCAAGGCTGAAGTAAACTGAACTAAACTCGTTTCCTGACTGTACGCTTAGGTTGTTTTCGAAAAACTGTCCTGTTTGAAAGATTTGGTCGAAATTACTGTCATCAAAATTATCTCTTGCATTTTTTGTAATGATTGGATAATGCGTTGTTCCATTTTGGTCTACAAAGAAACCTCCCGCTGTATTCAGCACATCAGGCTCACCGGATCTATCTGAGATCCTATCTCCCCAAGAGTATGGCGATGTATTACTGTAGTTTCCGTTTGTTCCCTGACCGAATGTGTTTTGGATCGGATATTTTCTATTGATTTGATCTACTGAGTATGTTGAGTTATAGGTGACCTGCATTTTTTGATTGAGCTTTCCACTCTTGGTTGTAATATATATTACACCTCCCAAGGCCTGTGTTCCCCAAAGAGCTGCAGCGGATGCCCCTTTTAATACAGACACATCTTCAATGTCATTTGGATTGATGTCATTCAATCTTGACTGCACTGCAAAATTGTTATTGTTACCTCTGGTATCATTACTTATTGGAATTCCATCGAGGATAATCAGTGGTTGTGAATTTCTATCGATTGATGAGACGCCTCTAATTTGCATATATGCACCTGCTCCTGGATCTCCTGAATTTCTTGAAATTCTTACTCCAGCAGATTTCCCAGAAAGTGAATTAATTACGGAAGTTTCAGCAGCGCCCTTTATCGCTTCATTAGATACATTAGAAGTGGCATAGCCTAGTTCATCTTTTCTTTCTTCAAATCCTAGTGCGGTTACTACTACCTCATTTAACTGTAGGATGTTATCTTCTAGTGTCAAATTAATTTGTGTATTGTTTCCAACAAGTACTTCTTTAGAAACATAACCTATTGAACTGATTTGTAAAATGGCGGTAGGCCCAGATACTACAATGGAGAATTGCCCATCGATACCAGTAACCGTACCGTTACTAGTTCCCTTTTCCAGTATGGAAGCACCAATCACTGGTTCGCTATTCTTATCCAGAATTTTACCTTCTACTGCCACCTGAGCGAACAGGTGACTCCCCAGGGAAAACAGGATAAGAAAGACGGTAAGATGCAGTCTTTTCATAATACTAAATGTTTTATTGGTTGATGTTTCATAAATTAGCAGAAGTATCAATTGCTTACCTCTTTTACCAACTCAGCTCAGAATTTTGATCTAAGGGTTCGACAATCATAATAATTATATTTTGATAATGAACTCCGTTCAAAAAGTTAAGACAAAATTTATGCACTTTCAACGAATTTCAACGGTTATAACATTGACAATCAGTATCTTACTAAGATGAAAGCTTCCTATATTGATTTTGTTAATAAGTTAAAAAAACTCTATGGTTCCTTCGATGAAGAGCATAAAAAATTCGAAAAAGCACCAAATTCAGAAATATCAAGGGAACTTGGTTATAGTGATGCCCAGTTTTCGCGGCTTATCAATGAGTCGGCCACCGAAGGTGAATACACCCGTGCCAATCAAAATGCGGATAGGATTCTAACATTAATTTCCTACAAAGAGAAAATAGCGAAGCTCAATCTTAAAGCTCAAAAGAGAATAATCTCCACTCCGAATAAGTTACTTTTTCTTTTTATCGGACTCATAATTGGAGCATTGGGTATATACCTGGTAAGCGGCTTCTTTCAAACAGCTCCCAATACTTCGTCGAGATATGATATGTTGGAATGGACATTCGAATCAAATTTCATAAACCCCTATAAAAGTTTAAGAGATCTCCCTCCGGACTGTAATTTCCAGTGTTACAAGTATCAGGGTAGATGGGAGCTCAAGAATGAATATAAACTCCCGTTTCTCAGAGAAAGTAGTGGCTTTCATTATCTGGCAAAATCTGTTACATCTTATGTAAGATGTGCTCCGAATGAAAATCCCTCAGGTTCGTTTATGGATGGCTTTGAATACCAAGAGCATGAGATCTGGTACGATGTATTGGAAAGACCAATTAGGACCTTTATTAATGATGATGGATCTCCATTAGCAAGCTATCAAGAAATGAAATTTCCTGAACAAAAGGAGTTTATTAAAATCGGGACTATCCATTCATTTTATATTAATGATTTCGTCTTAGACTCCACATTTATATATCGGAATGGCCAGGATATTGGGAGGGAAATCGAATTTGTTTCTGACGAAGTATTGGTCAATGAAGTGAAGAATTCCGAAGTGTTGGAAAAAATAAAAAGGGAAATGACCTTAATCGCTCAGGATCCTCTTCGTGATTTTTCACAACCAAGCTCTTGTAATCCCGCCGAACGTTCGCCCTATGATTTTCATGCTGTTGCAAATGGAGATGAAATGTCTTTTGATTGTCAGATGATTTCAGCGGGTCGATTTCCTATCAAGTATACCAAGACATATGTTTTGAAAGACCAATTCATCAAGGATTTATGTGTTCCTCAAATGTGAAGAACCTGGTTTTAATTGCCGGATTTCATAATAATTTTGATTGAATAATGTCTCCTGTATTTCAATTAAGGAAATTAGGGTGAAGTAAAGAGTATTATGAGATATTCCACTTCCAACTAACTATCTTAACTCTCATGAAATCGAGAAGCTTATTTCTTGATATATGAATTCAGAAATTTCAATGGAGTAACGCCCATGTGTTTTTTAAAGAATCGAATAAAATATGACGGTTCATCAAATCCCAACTCTTCACTTATTTGAGTAACATTGTATTCCGCATACATCAACATTCTTTTTGCCTCCAGTAGCACACGTTCACTGATTAACTGGGTACTCGTTTTATTAAAGCACTCTCTTGTAACTCGATTTAAATGTTTTGCAGTGATATTCAATAAGCTTGCGTAATCCTTTGCAAACTTGAGCCTTTTAAAATTACTCTCAATGAATTCCTCAAACTTTCTAACCGTTTGTAAATAAACCACACTTTTGTTTTTGTTGGTCGGTTGATACCTGCGTGATATATTAATATAAACTAGTGTGACCAAAGAATGTATTTTCTCCCACTTTAGCAGCTCATTTTTTTTATGCTCAAGAACGATTTGTTCCATCAGCGTTTTCAAATTCGAAAGAACTTCTCCATTAACCTTAATACTTGGCGAGTATTGGAAGGAAGAATAAAACTCAAAATCTTTCACGCTAGAAGTTATATACCTTCTATCATAAAAATCTCTTGAATGAAAGAAAACATACCCATCAATGTCATTTGAAAGTTCCCAGTAATGCATTTCACCTGGTTTTAAAATAAACAAGGTTCCAGGCTCAACTTGAAATGTCTCAAAATCCACTTCATGTTTCCCATTCCCTTTGGTAAACAATATAATTAAGTAGAAATCATGTTTGTGTGGGAGCTTGGTAAAATGGTGTTCTTTTACGTGTAAATTAACATGATTTGCATAAAAGTCATTCTCATGAGGCCCTGACTGAAATTCAGTAATGCTATATATCGGCAACTTCTTACTCATAATCAAATTTACATAAATGTCTTTATTGTACTACTATATGCGTAAATTCTAACTAAGAATAAAAGGTAATTATATGACCTTTGTTGGATGGAAAACAAAAAGAATATAGTGGGCTTTGCTAAAAATGTTCTTCAAGAAAAATGTCCGAATTGTAAAGTCGGTGCTACTTTTAAAAAGGAGAATTCTTTGTTCGCTTTTCCGAAGATGTATGACTCATGTTCACATTGTAATTATAAGTTTGAAAGAGAACCTGGTTACTTTATTGGTGCAATGTACATTAGTTATGGCCTTGCAATAGCTCAAAGTCTCATTGTTTTTACGCTTACGCAATTACTTTTACCACCAATTTCTGTAGGTTGGATTCTTTGCATACAGGTTCTGACATTATTAATATTTGCAAAAAGCAATTATAAATGGTCTCGTGTGTTATACATATACATTTTTCCTTGGTAACTGATTTAATTCATCATTATTTCAGTAATAAAGTCGGGATTAAAGCTTCGGCCTTGTAAATAGTCAAAAACTACAACCCACACTTTCAACCGTAGGACAAATAAGTTAGAACCAACAATTGGGGCATCGGTTAAAAAAACAAAGCATAGAAAAATACCCCCTCCCGTTTCTACTTCTTCCTAGTGAGGAAGAAAGGAACAATTTCTTTATTGGATTTCCCAACAAAAGGAATAAGGTATTTATTGGCTCAGTAAAAAGAACTAACTTTGGAGAAGTAAAACCATTTGGTTGATTAGGGATGATTAAAGTATATTTTGCCTCCTAAACCAAAATTTATTGTAGGCATTTATACTTTTGGAGATTGATAAAAACTATGGCATTTATAGACAGAATACTTCATGAGCCGTCTTACGGCTGGCAAAATGAATCCGGAGAAGTAGTGAAGCCCTCATTCAAGGTGCTTCTTAAAGAAGCCTTACATAAAATAAACATATTTCGAAGTCGAAAAAATTGGCTCCCCACTTCTGCAGTTTTAATGATTACGTGCATGCTGCCATTTTTTTACTTTTTTATTACCGAATATCTGAGCTTTCTTACACTATCGATTTTCCTCTTTTATACATTGATTGTCATGAGCACGCATGGCACTATTTGGTACCATAGATATTGTACACATAAGTCTTTTACTTTTAGTCATCCAATTTGGCGGTTTATTACGCAAAATCTAGTAATCAGAACCATGCCTGAGGAAGTATATGTGGTTTCTCATCATGTTCATCATGTAAAATCTGATTTGCCTGGAGATCCTTATAATGCGACAGCAGGTTTTTGGTATTGCATGTTTTCAGACTTTAATCACCAAAGTATTGCGCGGGATTTGGATGAAAAGGAATATGGAAAGCTGAAGCATTTTTTGGCAGGCACAGGAGTCCAAATTCATAGCTACAAGAAGTACCTGAAATGGGGCACTCTTGTTACTCCACTGTATACGTTTGCTATGTGGGCACTTAATTGGGTTTTTTGGATCGCTATATTTTATGCCATTGGTGGGTTTGCTTTGGTTTGTACAACATTTAGTGCCGCCTTGTTTTGGTATATTTTTGTTCGAGCTTTTAACTATACCGGGCATGGCAAAGGAGAAGTAGCTCATAAAGATGGAATTGATTTCGACAGACGAAATTTGTCTATCAACCAAACTAGGCCGGGCTTATTTTCAGGAGAATGGCACAATAACCATCACCTTTACCCTAATAGTGCAAGAGCTGGATTTCTTCCTTATCAAATTGATACAGCATGGATATATATCTATTGCCTTTCAAAAATAGGAGGTGTGTCATCTTACAAAGACTCTAAAAAGGAGTTTTTAGAAAAACATGTGGCAAAAACCGTAATCAACTAATATCTATAAGTAAACCTAATTTATAGATAGCGAATTAAGCATTTGAAAAGCTAAGGTTTTCTATCAACTGTCAACCAGCTGCGGTTTCTTCCCTAGCTTCAGCGGAGCGAAACTTCATTAGCCCACGGTGTAGCCGTGGGATAAAGGAATAGCACAAATAATCCTCCCGCCTCAACCATCCAAAAATAGAATTAGACCTCCATCAACTGCTACACAAATCCAACGACAACTCTTCAACATCCTCTGCTTTTTGGATCATCTGCTTTCATCACATTTGTCTGAATCACTGATTTCACGGATGGTATTGACAGTACAGAAATAAATTTCCAAATTTTCTATTCATCACTCCCATTATTGAATTTTAGGAAATTAAGTCTGTAAAGGAAGAATCGTTTAGCTTTGTCCACCTTTTTAGATTTTTTTTTAATTCGTGGCTTTATTTTTAAGGAGCTACTCTGACAATAGTAACAAGTGTCAAGATCGGATTTTGAAAACTTGAAATTCTATTTTTTCATATTTTTTCGTCGCCAAAAATTCTATGAACAGAACCTTACAAAAATTTAAAAAAAGTGCTTTTCGGAGATTTATATGGAAACATAAAAAATATGCTCCTTTATTATTTTTTATTGGTGGATTTATTTTCGATTCTTTGACTCTAGGGCGAATTGACCGTCTCTATGATATGCTTGTTTTGTCGCTTCACATAACATCATTAACAGTTACACTATATCTCTACAATTTAGCGGACGATGGCAAGTGGAAAAACACCCTTCTCGATCGATACAAGGAATATTTTCCTTTAGCCATTCAGTTTTTCTTTGGAGCCTTATCCAGTGCTTATGTCATCTATTTTTCAAGAAGTGTTTCCCTCTCCAAAACAATAACATTCTTTATCATACTAGTTGGATTACTTGTGGCCAATGAGTTTCTGAAAAAGCGAATATCCAATAAGTATCTACAATTCAGTATCTACTTTTTTGTAAGCTTCACATTTTTCACTTTTATGACGCCAGTATTTATCAAAGAAATGAATACGGCCATATTTGTTCTCTCTGGCATCATCAGTTTAGCATGTACGCTAGCGTTGATAATTATCATTTACAAAAAAAGCCCAAGTACACGTGAAGAAATACAGCTTAGCAAAATTGTTGGGATCGTATTAACGATGTACACCGTCATTAATATGTTCTATTTTTTCAATCTTATCCCTCCAGTACCGCTTGCTGTAGAAAGTGGCATCGTAGCTCATGATATTAAAGTAGAGCGCAATAAATACCTTGTCTCTTATGAATCGGAAGAGTGGAATGTATTTTGGCGAGAGCATCGAATACAGTTCATTTACAATCCTGGGGAAAATGTATATGTCTTCACATCCATATTTGCACCTACAGACATCGAAAAATCGATATTTCATCGCTGGAAATGGTATAATGATCGCACCAAAAAATGGGAAGTAGTAGAGGATATCGGGTATGCCATTACTGGCGGAAGGGATGATGGCTACCGTGGCTACACTTTCAAAAACAATGTGAAGGAAGGTTTATGGAAAGTGGAAGTAATTACCGAAGAAGAGTTGGTTATAGGTGTAATCGATTTTGAAATCGTAATCGACGATAGTTTAAAGCCTGTTGGATTGGTGGTTAAAGAATTTTAAAATTTTAGGGTATTGGATGAAATGAGAATGGGTAATAGATTGTCTATGATATCTGACTTCATTATTTGAAGATGGCCAAAAAAAGCGGGAGGACGAGACAGTTAATGCCAATCAGTCTGTTGCGCTAGGCTCCCAAAAGCCCTAGGTTTACAGAAATTTATAAAATATTAAAGAGGCAGACGATAACCCAATAAATATGACAAGTAAGAAGGCAGTTATTTTTGATATGGACGGCGTCTTAATTGACTCAGAGAAATATTGGAAACAAGCAGAATATGAAGTATTTACTTCTTTAGGCGTTAACGTAACTGACGAATTTTCTGAAATAACCAAATCAATGACTACTTCGGAAGTTACTACATTTTGGTTTAACAAATATCCTTGGAAAGATTACGACTTCAATGCTGTAGAACAGATGGTCATATCACGAGTCATTGAATTTATAGAAACTGAAAACTGTCAAATAGCTGGTATAAAATCCTTTATTGAGAAACTTAAAGTAAACGATTATAAAATTGGATTGGCAACAAACTCTCCAAATAGAATTATCCCTGTGGTTTTAAAGAAATTAGACATTTTGCATTTATTTGATTCTATGCTATCAGCAGAGTTTGAGAAAAAAGGTAAGCCCAACCCAGCTATTTATTTTAATGCCGCAAAAAAATTAGCTATAAAACCAGAGAACTGCATCGTCATCGAAGATTCATATACAGGCATGTTGGCAGCTAAGAATGCAGGTATGACTGTAATTGCATTTACCAATGGCAATAAAGATCTCGCTTTTGAAATAGCAGACTATACGATTGATAAATTTGAAAACGATGAAGTTGAATTAATAAAACTAGGATTAAATAGGTAAAGTACAGAAGCGATTTTAAAAAATTGACTAGTCGAATTTGGCAAAAGGATTTAATGGTTAAAACCATGAGGGTATGTTGAAAAGCATCACAAGGACATAAGTAAATGACATAAATCAGACTTCTTCATAGTCTAAATCATTTCACCCAGCGAAATAAACAATTAATTTTATACCCATAATTTTACTGTAAACCAGCCATTTAAAATGAAAAATATACCTAATATATTATTCTTCGATAAAATAAGCATTAATGACATTGCAAAAGTTGGTGGCAAAAACGCTTCTTTGGGAGAAATGTATAGTCAACTTAATCCACAAGGTATTAATATTCCTTATGGCTTTGCATTAACGGCTGATGCATACAGATTTTTTAGTAAACAAAATTCTATTGATCAAAAGCTTAATGATTTACTGCTATCATTAGATACAGTGAATTATTCAAACCTTATTTCCATTGGAGAAACCGCAAGAGCTTTGATTACTTCTTCACCATTTCCCGCTGAAATAATTGAAGCTATTAAGGAAGCTTATCAGAAACTTTCAAAAGATTGTGGTATTGAAAACTTGGATGTAGCCGTTCGTAGCAGCGCCACTGCCGAAGATCTACCAACCGCAAGTTTTGCTGGAAGGATGGAGTCTTTTCTAAATATTAGTGGAGAAAATCAATTACTTGAAGCCATTCATCGCTGTTATGCATCATTATTTACCGATCGTGCTATAAAATACAGACACGATATGGGATTCGTAGGAATTGACATAGGTATTTCTGTTGGTGTGCAGCAAATGGTACGGAGCGATAAAGCATCTTCAGGAGTAGCATTTACTATTGATCCAGATAGTGGTTTTAAAAATGCCATAATCATAAATAGTTGCTGGGGCTTGGGTGAGAATATTGTACAAGGACGAGTAACACCAGATGAATGGAATGTATTTAAACCAACGCTTTTTGAAGAGAAGTTAAACCCAATTTTGAAGAGCCATTGCGGAAGAAAAGAATATACAATGTTATATGTTGAAAATACGACCAATGCATCCGCAAAAAAAACCATAACTAATATTGATACTTCTATAGAAAGGCAAAAGACGTTTTCCCTTACAAAAAATGAAGTAATCCAGCTGGCTCAGTGGTCTTACAAAATTGAACAACATTATGGTAAAGCGATGGACATTGAATGGGCAAAAGATGGATTGAATAATAAGCTATACATTGTGCAAGCCAGGCCTGAAACTGTACATGGAAAAGGAAAAAAACGAATAAGGAAAATCTTTACACTTAAAGAAAAAAGTAAGCTCCTAACTAAAGGGATTGCACTAGGAGATAAAATAGCTTCAGGGAAAGCCCGAATTATTCTTCAACCACAGGACAGCGACCAATTGCAGAAAGATGAAATATTGGTGACAGATATTACCAATCCTGACTGGGATCCTGTATTGAAAAAGGCAGCAGCCATCATAACCAATAAAGGTGGACGAACCAGCCATGCAGCAATTGTAGCTCGTGAACTTGGAACAGTTGCGATTGTGGGTTGCGGAAATGCTACAGAGGTAATTAAAGATGGACAAGAAATCACTGTTTCCTGCGCCGAAGGAAAAGAAGGAAACATTTATGATGGCCTTTTGTCATGGGCTATAAAAGAACAAGATTATAGCCAATTGGAAATGCCCAAAACTCAGCCGATGTTGATTCTTGCTGATCCTGACAGAGCTTTTGAATTAAGTAATTATCCAAATACGGGTGTAGGCTTATTGCGTTTAGAGTTTGCCATCAGCAACAGCATTCGGATTCACCCTTTGGCTTTAATTGAGCCTGAAAAAATAACAGATGAAAAAACAAAATCTGAAATAAATGAACTGACAAAGGCTTATGGTAATGGCAAAACTTATTTCATTGACAAACTCGCCGAAGCAGTATCGATGGTTGCCGCAGCATTTTATCCAAAAGATGTAATCGTACGATTGTCTGATTTTAAAAGTAATGAATATGCGAATCTGATTGGTGGAAAATATTTTGAGCCTAAGGAGGAAAACCCAATGATTGGCTTGCGTGGAGCTTCTCGCTACTATAGTGATTTTTACAGAAAAGGCTTTGCATTGGAATGTGAAGCTATGAAAAAAGTGCGAAATGAAATGGGAATGTCCAATGTCAAACTGATGATCCCATTTTGCCGCACGGTGGAAGAAGGTGAAAAGGTAATTGCGGAAATGGCTACAAACGGATTAATACAAGGCGAAAATGGGCTTGAAATATATGTAATGATAGAAATACCAAGCAATGTTTTATTGGCCGATGAGTTCGCGAAATTATTTGATGGTTTTTCTATTGGCTCTAATGATCTCACGCAGCTCACGCTTGGTCTTGATAGAGACTCTGAATTAGTAAGTTACTTGTTTAATGAAGAAAATCCCGCTGTGAAAGGATTAATTAAAGAAGCTATTCTTGCAGCAAAACGACACAATATAAAAGTAGGTTTGTGCGGACAAGCGCCAAGTGATATTCCATCTTTTGCGAAGTTTTTGGTTGAGGAGGGAATTGATAGCATTTCATTCAACCCTGATGCTTTGATTAAAGGAATTGAAAATATTGTAGAAGCAGAAAAGACATTAGGCATTCAAGATTTCTAATGTATGCTTTTTAGCAGTCATTTACAAAATGTGAAAAAGATTGAAAAAATCATTCTTGAATTTTCCAGAGCATATTCGCACCCTGTAGTTTACCATCTGGATTACAAACCAAAATGAAAAGGTAATGTACTGAAAAATAGTTGGTGACTTTTATCTTAATATTCCGTAATATCCGGCGCTGCCCTGAAGAGGAAA
>NZ_JBMPIY010000007.1:41919-217133 GCF_049340005.1 Peijinzhouia sedimentorum | reverse complement strand
AGTAGGTCGTCGCCGTATTTTTATTCGAACGCCCGATAGATGCACTTCTATCGGGCGTTTTTGCGTTTATACGAAATGGCATTAGACACTATAATATTAATCTATTATGGTTTGATAAATAGAGTAGAGCTAACCTCCAGCTTTTAGACTCAATGACTACTAAAGTCAAGTATATTCAATTCACTGTTTTAGAATTACTTTTGATAGACATACAATCCTTCAATCAGTGTTTGATTGAAATTAATTATCTAAATATCATGCAATTAGATGTTTTATCTAGCTATAAATGAAGTATAGATCGGTTCGCCTCTTTCATTTACTCCTTCTATCAATACTCTTCCTCTAATTGAATTCAATATTTCCTCTAGCCTTTTAGGATCATTCACCGGTACTTGATTGACATGGGTAATTACGTAGTCCTTTTTTAAGCCAAGTCTTCTTAGATTTCCTGCTCCTATTTCTACTATCTTCACACCGCTTTCGAGTCTATACAAGTCTTTTTCAACTTTGGTTAAAGTCTCTAATTGAGCTCCTAAAAGTTGTGAAGAATATACCTCCCGCTTATAAATACCTGTGGTACCTTGTATATTTTGTAATCGAACACTAGCATTTCCTGATTTGCCATCTCTTAAGTATTGAATACGTATTTCATCCCCAGGACTTCTAAAACTAATTTGCTCTTCAAATTCAACTTTTGAATCTACTTCAAAACCGTTTACACTTATGATAATATCGCCTGTTTGTAAACCTGCAATTTGTGCTGCACCATCATTTTGGAGGTTATCTATGATTACCCCACCATCAATTGTATTCTCCATACTTACCAGCATTTCTTCTGATAAATCACTCACATTCGCACCAATAAAGGCCTTTTGTACCTCGCCATAGTTTATCAAATCATCAGTAATTTTCTTTACAATATCTACAGGAATAGCAAAACCATAACCCGTATAATTACCAGTTCTTGAAAGAATAGCCGTATTTATTCCAATTAATTCGCCTTGTAAGTTGACTAAAGCACCACCACTGTTTCCTGGATTAATAGCAGCATCTGTTTGTATAAAGGATTCGATTGGGAAGCGACTGCTCAAAAGATTTAGCTCCCTTCCTTTTGCACTTACTATCCCAGCTGTGACAGTCGAGTTTAGGTTGAAAGGGTTGCCGACCGCCAATACCCATTCTCCTACTTTTACATTAGCTGATGATCCAATTTTGATGCTGCTGAAGGCATTGCCTTGTATTTTTAGGACTGCTAAATCTGAAGATGGATCTGTACCAATCAATTCCGCATCATAAGTTCTTTTATTAAGGATTACTTCAACTCTTTCGGCATTGGCAATCACATGGTTGTTTGTGATAATGTATCCATCTTTTGAATAAACTACTCCAGAACCTGTACTTACACTTTGCCCTTGCCTTCCTTCAAAAAACATATCATACCATGACGTTCTGTTTTCTACTCTTGAGATGGTTCTGATAAATACCACGTTCGGTGTGCTTGCTTCCGATGCAGTTACAAAATCGATTGGTAAATTTTCTGCAATCCTTGAAACGGACTTTGTTGATTCTTCTTTTGGTATGTCAACTTCATAATCATTGGAGGCAGTTTGAAACGCATCTTCAAAAATTGGATATTGATCCATCGAAAAGAATGGTTCATTTAAAGTTGAATGATGAATCACAGAACCTAGAAATCCTGCTGCCAAAGCAATTATTAGCACTATTATTTTATCCTTCATTTTGCTAGCTATTTGTGTCTATAGATGTATCCTTATTCGTTATAGTTTTAGAATAAGTTTCAAAAATAAGCCCTTTGGCTTTTTTGTCAATTTGCCGGCTATTATCCACAATCAATTATTTTTAATGCTTAGCTTTGTCATATATGGGTATTCGTTCGACATTAAGTAAACCACTGGCTTCTTATGTGGTTTCTCAACAAAAAAAATGGTCTAGTTCGCCAGAAAAATACCAATTAAGGATTTTTAAAAATTTGATTGAAAATGGAAAAAAAACAAAATTTGGTAAAGACCATGATTTTGATTCAATCAAGAATTATGAAGATTTTAAAAGTCGTGTACCCATAAGAGATTACGAAGGTTTGTCTCCCTATATGCGGGAGGTTGTTCAAGGTGCCAAAGACATATTGTGGCCTGGTAAGCCTGCCTATTTCGCCAAAACTTCCGGTACAACTTCCGGTACAAAATACATTCCTATTACAAAGGACTCACTGCCAAATCATATCAATAGTGCTAAAAATGCCCTATTGTCCTATGTGAACGAAACTGGTAATGGTGATTTCTTGGACGGGAAATTAATATTCCTTTCTGGAAGTCCAACCCTCGACGTGAAAGGCGGCGTGCATACTGGCCGACTTTCAGGCATTGTAAATCACCACGTGCCAGGCTATTTGCGAACCAACCAATTGCCTAGCTATGAAACCAATTGTATAGAAGATTGGGAGCAAAAGCTAGAGAAAATAATCGATGAAACTATTGACAAGAGGATGACACTTATTTCTGGAATTCCTCCTTGGGTACAAATGTATTTCGATCGGATTACTGAACGGACTGGAAAGAAAATAAAGGATGTTTTTCCTGATTTTTCACTATTCGTTTACGGCGGAGTCAACTTCGAACCCTACCGGGCAAAACTATATGAAAGCATAGGTAAGAAAATCGATTCTGTAGAAACATATCCGGCTTCAGAGGGTTTTATTGCCTATCAAGACAGCCAAATTGAAGAAGGCTTACTTTTACTTAGCAATTCAGGAATATTTTTTGAATTTATTCCTGCAGATGAGTTTTTTGATGAAAATCCTACTCGCCTCATGATAGGTGAAGTGACAACAGGAGTGAATTATGTGATAATCATTAATAGCAATGCAGGGCTTTGGGGATATAACCTTGGAGACACAGTTCGATTTATTTCAACTAGTCCACACAAATTATTGGTAACAGGCCGCATTAAACATTTTATTTCCGCATTTGGTGAGCATGTAATTGGCGAAGAAGTTGAAAATGCAATGAGGGCAACGCAGGAGCTTCATAAGGAGGTAGATATAATTGAATTTACTGTTGGGCCGCAAGTGACTCCTTTGACTGGATTACCGCATCATGAATGGTTCGTTGAATTTGGACAAGCACCACATGATTTAAATGGCTTCGAAAAGGATCTAGACATTGCGCTTCAAAAGCTGAATGCATATTATAAGGATCTGATAACAGGTAATATTTTGCGTCCCTTGAAAATCACTTCTGTGCAAAGAGATGGATTTAGAAATTATATGAAAGACCAGGGAAAATTAGGTGGGCAAAATAAAGTGCCAAGACTCTCGAATGATCGAAAAATTGCAGATGAGCTCACAAAATACTCTATTGGATAGAAGAATCTTAGCATGACAAAGCAAAAGAATATCGCCATTTTAGGCAGCACAGGGTCAATAGGCACGCAAGCTTTAGACGTAATACAATCTAATTCTGATAAGTTTACAGCACATGTACTGACAGCTCAACGTAATGTGGAATTACTCATTGAGCAGGCTTTTAAGTTCAAACCAAAGCATGTAGTAATTGGTGATGAAAGTAAAGTTCCTGCCCTCAAAAATGCCCTATCAAAATATGATATTGAAATTCATTCGGGCGAAAATGCCTTGAATGAGATTGTGACTCTGCCTGAAATAGATATTGTATTGACCGCATTGGTTGGTTATGCAGGATTGATACCAACCATAAAAGCGATTGAAAGCAAAAAGACCATTGCCTTAGCTAATAAGGAAACCTTGGTTGTAGCGGGAGGTTTGATCATGGCTTTGGCCAAAAAACACGGAGTTGACATAATTCCAGTGGACAGTGAGCATTCGGCTATTTTTCAATGCTTGGTTGGTGAGTTCCATAACCCTATTGAGAAGATTATTCTTACTGCATCTGGAGGGCCGTTTCGAGGCAAAAGCAAGGAGTATTTACAAACTGTTTCCAAAGCTCAAGCATTGAAACATCCCAATTGGGAAATGGGAGCCAAGATTACGATAGACTCGGCCACTATGATGAATAAGGGTTTGGAAGTGATTGAGGCCAAATGGCTTTTCGATATTGAAATCGATCAAGTGGAAGTGATTGTCCACCCGCAATCGATAGTTCATTCATTGGTGCAGTTTACTGATGGCAGTATCAAAGCTCAATTGGGCTTACCGGATATGCGCCTTCCAATTCAATTTGCCCTGACCTATCCTGACAGGTTTCAAACCGATTTTCCACGGTTCGACTTTGCAAATTTTCCATCCCTCACCTTTGAAAAACCTGACATGGAAGTATTTCGTAACTTGCACATGGCTTTTGAAGCTGCCAAAAAAGGTGGAAATCTGCCATGTGTTCTCAATGCCGCAAACGAAATTGCGGTGGCTGAATTTTTGCGTGAAAGAATAAGTTTTACAGAAATATCAGAAGTGGTGGAGAATTGCTTGAGCAAAATCAATTACATTGAGACACCAAATCTGGATAATTTAATTTTAACAGACCGGGAAACCCGGATTTTAGCAAACGAATTTATTAACTGATGGACGGACTTATCATGGCTGCCCAGCTTTTGCTGGGTTTATCTTTTTTAGTTGGAATACACGAAGCAGGACATATGATTGCCGCAAAGGCTTTCGGAATGCGGGTGGAAAAATTTTCGATAGGTTTCCCTCCAAAACTTTTTGGATTCAAAAAGGGTGAAACTGAATACTCTCTAGGAATGATTCCATTAGGAGGTTTTGTGAAGATTTCGGGCATGATAGATGAATCGCTCGACACCAAAAGTTTGAGTGCTGAACCAGAGCCATGGGAGTTTAGAGCGAAGCCGGCTTGGCAACGTTTAATCGTAATGCTGGGTGGAATCATCGTGAATGTAGTCGTAGGTATTTTCATTTACATAGTGCTGACTTACAGCATGGGAGAAAGCTACATTTCTAAAGAAGAAGGTAATCGTTATGGCATTGCAGTAAATGAAGCTGCTTATGAAATTGGTCTTCGTAATGGCGATAAGGTAGTTGCAATCAATGGGAATGATTATGAGCGTTTTGGAGATATTTCGAACCCAGAATATTTACTTGCAGACAATGCTTACTATACCGTGGACAGAAATGGAAATCAACTGGATATTAATATTCCATCTAATTTCCTCGACAAAGTAACTACTAATGATGGTATGGAGACTTTCATATCTCCTAGAGTTCCATTCCAAGTAGATGTAGTTACAGAAGACTCTCCAGCAGAAAGAGCTGGCCTCCAATCAGGTGATAGAATCTTGAGTGTAAATGATATCTCAATCAACTATTTCGATGAATTGGGAGAAGCATTAGATAAATTTAAAGGCCAAGAAGTTAGTCTAACAATTGATAGGGCTGAACAACAATTAACATTACAGGCGGAAGTTTCTGAAGAAGGAACTTTAGGTTTTTATCATCAACCAAATCTGGAAGTTACTACCAAGGAATTTACACTTGCAGAATCCGTCTCAACCGGAGCTTCAAGAGCTTTTAGTGCTGTTTACCTAAACGCAGTTGGTATTGGTAAAATGATCAGCGGAGATATTTCTCCAAGTAAGGCAAGTGGCCCAATTGGGATTGCCAAGATATTTGGCTCACAATGGGATTGGGTAAGGTTCTGGTCCGCTACAGCATTTATTTCAATGGTTTTGGCCTTTATGAACTTGCTTCCAATTCCTGCATTAGATGGTGGACATGTGGTATTTCTTCTATATGAAATTATTTCTGGTCGCAAGCCATCAGATAAGTTTCTAGAAAACTCACAAAAAGTAGGGATGCTTATGCTCCTTGTTTTAATGGTGCTTGTAATTGGGAATGATATCTTCAAGCTATTCAGCTAACATTTCCATGTGACAAAATATCAGCATTATTATGCGGCTTTGTCACGGTATTATTAATAATTTCCTAAATTAAGGAATGAATGTGTCAGTTGTCACATTGGCACTCCTATTGACAATGTGCTATTCAAATAGAGCGATTGGCTTCAATATTTGCCACCCTTCTTAATCAAGCAGACATTAATTTATGAATAATCAAAATAATAATTACTTCCAGTCTTTGATGATATCTGATATGAGAGAAGATGATTCTGGAGATTTAGTGCAGGTAATTTCAACTGAATATAATGGTGAAGCTGATAACGAAGAATTACCAAGTGAAATTGGCATTCTACCTGTACGAAATACGGTCTTATTTCCTGGTGTTATCATCCCTATTACTGTTGGAAGACAAAAGTCAATTAGGCTTGTAAAGAAAGCTTACAAAGGTGATAGAACTTTAGGCGTAATTGCTCAAAAGAACCCAAAAGCTGAAGAACCTGGTTCTGGTGATTTATATTCCGTTGGCACAATAGCGAAAATTATCAAAATGCTTGTGCTACCAGATGGTAATACCACTATAATCATTCAAGGGCAATCAAGATTTAATGTAACTGAATTCAAGAAAGATGAACCTTACATTATTGCCAAGATTGAAAAGCTAAACGAGGATTTTCCAAAAAAGAATAATAAGGATTTCAAAGCTATTGTATCTTCTATCAGAGAATCTGCAAATAAAATTTTAAAGCTTAATCCTGAAATTCCTCAGGAGGCTCAAGTGGCTCTTGATAATATTGAAAGTCCAGTTTTTTTGACTCATTTCTTATCAAGCAATGTGAATGCAGAAGTGAAGGAAAAGCAACTGCTCCTTGAAACTGATAATGGTTACAAAAGAGCTACTTTGCTTTTAGAGTACATGATGCGCGATATCCAAATGTTGGAGCTTCGTCAAGAGATTCAAAATAAAGTGCATACCGACATAGATCAACAGCAAAGAGATTACTATCTCCGCCAGCAGATGAAGGTATTGCAAGATGAGTTAGGTTTCGATGGTCCAGAAAAGGAAGTTGAAGAATTAAGAGCAAAAGGCAAATCAAAGAAATGGTCCAAAGAAGTTGAAAAACACTTCAATAAAGAGCTTGATAAACTGTCTAGGATAAATCCAGCCGCAGCTGAGTTTCCTGTTTCTATGAACTATGCTGAGCTAATGGTTGATCTACCTTGGAATGATTTCACCAAGGATAATTTCGATCTCAATAGAGCCAGAAAAATATTAGATGCTGATCATTTTGGGCTTGAGAAGGTAAAAGATAGAATCATTGAGTATTTGGCAGTACTCAAACTTAAAAATGATCTCAAAGGCCCTATTCTGTGCTTATATGGTCCTCCAGGTGTTGGTAAAACTTCGCTCGGTAAGTCCATCGCCAAAGCGCTCAATAGAAAGTACATCAGAATGTCACTTGGTGGTGTACATGATGAAGCTGAAATAAGAGGCCATAGAAAAACCTACATTGGTGCAATGCCAGGTAAGGTGATTCAAAATATAAAGAAAGTAAAATCAAGCAATCCGGTGTTCGTATTGGATGAGATTGATAAGGTAAATTCCAATTTCAGAGGTGATCCAAGTTCTGCTTTATTGGAAGTGTTGGATCCAGAGCAAAACAATGCATTTACAGATAATTACTTGGAGGTAGAATATGACCTCTCTAAAGTGTTATTTATTGCGACTGCCAATTCATTAGAAACCATTCAGCCAGCATTGCGCGATAGAATGGAGATCATTGAAATTACTGGATACACACTAGAAGAGAAGGTTCAAATTGCTAAGAAGCATCTCATTCCAAAGCAAAGAACTGAACATGGACTGACGGGGAAAGATATTACAATTGACAATAAGGCACTTGTAAAAATCATTGACCATTACACTCGTGAATCTGGAGTAAGAAACTTGGAGCGAAAAATTGGTTCGGTAGTTCGTCATATCGCCAAGAAAAAAGCGATGGATATTGAATTTAAGCCAAAAATCCTTGTTACCGACATTCCTGAAATATTGGGAGCTGAAATCTTTGATCGGGAGATTTATGAGAACAATTTAATCCCAGGCGTTGCAACAGGCTTGGCATGGACTTCTGTAGGTGGTGAGATTCTATTTATAGAAACCAATGCAAGTCGTGGTAAGGGCAATGTTACCCTTTCAGGTCAGCTTGGGGATGTGATGAAAGAGTCGGCTATTACTGCACTTTCTTGGTTGCGATCAAGAGCGGATGTTTTGAATATCGATCATCGTATTTTCGATCAATATTTATTGCATGTTCATGTGCCTGCTGGAGCGGTACCAAAAGATGGTCCTTCTGCTGGTATTACGATTTTGGCTGCATTGACGTCATTATTAACTCAGCGCAGTATCAAAGATAAATTGGCCATGACAGGCGAAATCACTCTTACAGGTAGAGTATTGCCAGTTGGTGGTATCAAAGAAAAGATCTTAGCTGCCAAAAGGTCTGGGATGAAGGAAATTTTGCTTTGCGAACGCAACAAGCGTGACGTCGAAGAAATAGGCGAAACTTATACCAAAGGCCTGATATTTCATTATGTGAAAACAGCCGATGAAGTGCTTGAGTTAGCTTTAGAAAAAGAACAAATTAAAAAGCCATTCAAATTTCATTTGGTCGAAGAAAATAAGCCAAGTGAAAAGAATGCTTAATCTGCTTTCAAACAATTTTTATGACTGAATTCGTAAAAGATTTAACGCCAGTTCAAATAGTATTTGAGCTTGATAAATATATTATTGGTCAGGATGATGCAAAGAGAAATGTAGCCATTTCCTTGCGTAATAGATGGAGAAGGATGAATTCCCGTCCTGATATGCAAAAGGAAATTATTCCTAACAACATTCTGATGATTGGTGCAACCGGAGTAGGTAAAACCGAAATAGCTAGAAGATTGGCCACCTTAGCCAATGCGCCTTTCGTAAAGGTGGAAGCTTCCAAGTTTACCGAAGTGGGCTATGTGGGCAGAGATGTGGAAAGCATGGTGCGTGATTTGGCCGAGCAATCCATCAATTTGGTGAAAGCCGAAAAGAAGGAAGTGGTAAAAGAAAAGGCCAATAAGATTGTGGAAGACATAATTTTAGATGCACTTGTACCACCTGTAAAATCTAATGCCAGTGTAAGCACTTACCCTGGCACTAATCAATCTACACCAATAGTAAGCGAGGAAGATAGAGAATTGAATGAAAGGACTCGAGATAAATTTCGAGAGAAAATACAGCGGGGGGAATTAGACGACCGTAAAATTGAAATTAATGTAAAAGCTCCTTCAAACCCAGGTATAGGAATGATGGGTGGTGGCATGATGGACGAAGCAAGCATGATCAATCTACAAGATATGCTTAGCAATATGATGCCGAAGAAAAATAAGAAGCGTAAAGTCACTATTGCAGAAGCAAAGCGTATTTTACTTGAAGAAGAAACTTCCAAGCTTATCGATATGGATGAAGTGAAAGATGAAGCGGTTTTCAAAGCCGAAAATTCCGGAATCATTTTTATTGATGAGATTGATAAAATAGCTTCATCTAGTGCGGGAGGAAAAGGTGGCGGCCCGGATGTAAGTAGAGAAGGCGTACAGCGTGACTTATTGCCGATTGTAGAAGGCAGTGCCGTGAATACCAAATACGGTATTGTACGCACAGATCACATCCTTTTCATTGCAGCTGGTGCTTTCCACGTATCTAAGCCATCAGATCTTATTCCTGAACTTCAAGGTCGGTTCCCAATCAGAGTTGAGCTTAAGAGCTTGACAAAAGAAGATTTTAGAAAGATTTTGAAAGATCCTAAAAATGCTTTGACTAAGCAGTATCACGCATTATTCGAAGCTGAAAATGTTTCGCTAGAATTTACAGATGATGCTCTAGAGGAAATTGCTGATATCGCATTTAGAATCAATGAGGAAGTAGTGAATATCGGTGCAAGAAGATTGCACACCGTAATGAGCCACTTGCTCAATGAATTCCTCTTCGATATGCCAGATAAGATCGAGCCTAATAGCCGCGTGGCCGTCAATAGGCAAATGGTAAGCGATAAGCTTTCCGGCTTGGTAGAGGACAAAGATTTAAGCCAATATATACTATAGAAATTGTAAATTGCCGGAATGAGACTCCGGCTTTTTTTTACCCTTATTTTTTGCGGAACTTTCTTCACACTTTTTGCTCAACAAAGCAACGAATATTTTGAAGCCGGACCAGATTATGTGTTTTTTAAAGCACTTTATTCACCACGATATTTAAGTGCTACCCTTTCTCAAAATGGAAACGAAATATTTGATGGCATTCCTCTTCGTCGTGATTTAGTAGGCGTAGGACTTTATGGTTTGGGTATTGGTTTAGAAGTGTATTTTCCTTCGCCAGTTCAAAATCAAATTGAAAAAGCAGTCGGTCAGAAAATTGACTTTACTGATATGCAAGGAGCCATTTTCCTTAAGAAATTCACACTTGAATATAGCTACCAATTTCATCGAGGGTGGGTTGATAAGTCAGAGGCAAATCAACTGTACAGTAACTTATTCATACAACAAACTCGCATTATGCCCATGTACATTTTCAATGGTGATAAATTCACTTGGAAAATGATGGTGAACCAATCCTCCCGCCAAATCAAATCTGCTGGTAGTTTTATCATTGGGTCAGAGATTAAATTTTTGAAAATGAAGGATGATCAATTTCCTAATTCCTCTTTAATATTTGGAGAAACGAATCAGCTGGTAGCAGATTGGAATGGCGTGATAATTTGGCCTGGTTATGCGCATAATTTTGTCAAAAATAATTTTTATCTCTCTGTAGGAGCATTTGCGGGAGCTGGCCTGATGTCAACGGATGCTTTTTACATAGATCAACAAAACAAGGGCACTGATATGGCTTATGCTGTAAAATGGAGAGCAGGAATAGGTTATAATGATGGTACATGGCTAATTGGCGCTCTATTTCAATCCCAACATAATTTCATGAATGGATCCTTGCTTGATATGCAATTCGATAATCAATTGGCTAAATTCTCTGTTGGTTATCGTTTCGAAGCTGGACCAAAATTAAAAAAACTGAGAAGTAAAATTCCGATCCTTAAGACTTTTTAGGATAATCAAACTCGATCAAAGAGGCGGATTTGGCTGCAATTTTATTCCAACTTGTGATTGGTAATGAGAGCACCACAATTCCCGTAGTAGGTATATTGTCTATGTATTCATCACGCAAAAGGTGATTACATAAATCTGTCAACCCTGGGTTGTGCCCTACAAGAGCAATTTGATCAAGCTTGTCGGCAACTTGCCTTATGATTGAGATCATATTGCGATAGGAGGCATGATACAAACTCTTGTCTACCATCAATGTATTCTCCTTTCCTTCAGCAAATGCCTTTGCGGTAGTCAATGCTCTATTGGCTGGACTAGCAATAAAATAATTTACATCCACATATTTCGATCTAAACCGAGCAGCCATTTTAGGCAAGTCTCTTGTGCCTCTTTGATTCAATGGCCTCTCAAAGTCATCCAAGTAAGGGTCGTCCCAGCTTGATTTTGCATGTCGGATAAGGATTAGTGTTTTCACCGTTTAAATATTTTGAGATATTTTTTTTGAAATGAAACTATTTTTTAACAACCTTTGTCTCACGATCAATGACCAATAGTACAACCATAATAGGCAACAACTCAACTAACAGCAATCTTCTTGCTGATTTGTTTGCTTTTATCTGCGCTGAAGTTACTCTTCAAGTAGATAGGATAAGGTCATTTAGGCCCTTTGGGCTATAATATTTAAGGAGTCCTACGTGGGCACCATCCTCCATTTATCATTTTCTCTTTTTATTCAAGTCTAATACGCATTAGCATTCAATTTCAATTAGAAATTTTTTGGCATTGCCATTAATGAAAAACAACAATATCATAGTAAGGATAGCAAATGAGCAAGATATAAATTTTGCTCAAACTATCGCAGATGAAATGGCTTCATCTGCAGCGGCTCGAGGCACAGGTATTGCCCGTCGTACGCCTGAATACATTCAGCAAAAAATGCTGGAAGGTAAGGCTATTATTGCCCATACCAAAGATGGCCAATGGGTGGGCTTTTGCTATATCGAAGCCTGGAGTCATGGAAAATACGTTGCCAACTCAGGACTAATCGTATCGCCTGAGTTTCGTGGTACCGGAGTAGCCCGCAGCATCAAGGAAAAGATTTTTGAGCTGTCACTTAAGAAATATCCAGAATCTAAAATATTTGGATTGACTACTGGTTTGGCAGTAATGAAAATCAACTCTGAGCTTGGTTACGAGCCGGTTACCTATTCAGAACTTACAGATGATGAGGCATTCTGGAAAGGTTGTCAGAGTTGCGTAAACTTCGACATATTACAAGCAAAGCAACGTAAAAACTGTATTTGTACAGGAATGCTTTACGACCCAGCTTGGAAGAATAAAAAGAAAAAAGTAACCAAATGGGAGAGACATTTCAAGGATAATTTTAAGCTTTTCGAACGCTGGACTAGACTTAAGAAATGGGTATTTCTTAGAGATAGAAAACCAAAAGCAGAAGAAGCGGGAGGAAAATCTACTTCTAACAATATACTCAAGGCAATTTGGTCCTTGTTCTTTTAAACCATTTAAAAATTTCAGGTCTATAAAACCAAAATAGTTGAATTCACCCATCATGAATAAAAAAGCACTTATTGCCTTTAGCGGTGGTCTTGATACTTCATATTGCGTATTGCAATTGAGCAAAGTTCAAGGCTACGAAGTACATACCATTACAGTAAACACAGGTGGATTCTCACCTTCGGAAGTAGAACAAATTGAGAAGAGAGCTAAAAATCTTGGATCAGTATCTCACAAAACTGTGGATGTGACTGAAAAATTTTGGGACGAATGTCTACGATTTTTAGTGTACGGCAATGTGTTGAAAAACAATACTTACCCACTATCAGTAAGTGCGGAACGCGTATTTCAAGCCTTGGCAATTGCTAATTATGCTTTAGAAATTGGCATCAACACTGTGGTTCACGGAAGTACTGGTGCCGGCAATGATCAGGTGCGTTTCGATATGGTGCTGCATACTTTGGTGCCGGGTATAGAAATCATCACACCGATTAGAGATATGAAATTGTCTCGTGAGGAAGAAATCAACTTCTTGAAAGAACACGGTGTGGAAATGAATTTTCAAAAAGCTCTTTATTCCATTAACAAAGGCATTTGGGGCACTTCTGTTGGCGGTAAAGAAACGCTAAATAGTCGCCAAGCTTTGCCAGAGGAAGCATATCCGACTCAAGTAACAGAAACTGCACAACGCACTATTAAAATCACATTTGATAAAGGCCAACCTGTCGCAATTGATAATAAGAAATTTGCTCATACAGTTGACTTGGTGCAGGAGCTAAATGCAATTGGAGGTTCATATGGAATTGGCAGAGATACACACGTGGGTGATACGATAATTGGGATTAAAGGCCGAGTGGGTTTTGAAGCGCCTGCTGCTGTCATGCTTATTAAATCTCACCATTTGCTAGAGAAGCATGTCCTTACCAAATGGCAGCTATTCTGGAAAGACCAACTTTCCGATTGGTATGGCAATTGGCTACACGAAGGCCAATTCCTCGACCCAACCATGCGAAATATTGAGAAATTCCTTGAGGATACACAAGAAACAGTGACAGGAGATGTCTGGCTTACATTACAGCCCTACAGATTTAGCGTAGATGGAATCGAATCCAAATATGATTTGATGTCAAGCGAATTTGGTAAATATGGTGAGGAAAATACCGGCTGGTCAGGAGACGATGTAAAAGGCTTCACCAAGATTTTTGGAAATCAGACGTTTATATACCACAAGGTAAAGGAAAAAGCTGATGGAAAAGATTAGAGCTGGAATAATAGGTGCTGCTGGATATACTGGGGGTGAGCTAATCCGTATTTTGGTAAATCATCCATTTGTGGATATTAGTTTCGCTCGTAGCGCCAGCCAAGCTGGAAGTCCCGTTCACGAAACGCATCAAGATCTATTCGGCGAAACAGACCTGCTTTTTAGCGATTCCTTTCATTTCGATATTGATGTTTTATTCATTTGCGCAGGACATGGCGAAGCAGTTAAATTCCTCCAGAATAATCATATTCCAAAAGGTGTTCGAATCATTGATTTGAGTCAGGATTTTAGATTGGGTGAAAAAGTAAATGGAAGAACTTTCCTGTACGGACTGCCTGAATTGCAGCGTGAAGAAATCCGACTAGCAGACAATATTGCAAACCCTGGCTGTTTTGCTACAGCTATCCAATTGGGTATCCTCCCGCTGGCCTCTAAGGGCTTGCTTGGTGCAGAGATTCATACTACAGGCATTACAGGTTCAACTGGTGCTGGTGTTTCTCCAAGTCCTACAAGCCATTTTAGTTGGAGAGCAAATAATCTATCCGTTTATAAAGCTTTTCAACATCAGCATTTAAAAGAGATTAACAGAACCCTAAAGCAAGTTAATGAGCAAACGGATTCTCAAATCCTATTTGTTCCTTACAGAGGACCATTCACACGTGGTATTTGGATCACATCCTATATCAGCACAAATATTAGCCAAGAAGAGGCTCAAGGTATTTTCGAAGATTTCTATGCTGAGCATCCATTTACGCATGTTACAAAAGGCGAATTGGATTTGAAGCAAGTTGTCAATACCAATAAGTGCATCATTAAATTGGAAAAGCAAGGTGACAAATTATTGATTTATAGTATTATCGATAATTTAATTAAGGGTGCTTCAGGACAGGCAGTTCAAAATATGAATCTTATGTTTGGCTTAGATGAAACGGCAGGTTTGAAACTTAAATCAACCTCTTTCTAGCAATGAAGACTTTTGATGTTTACCCAATCAATGACATTGAAATTGTAAAGGGACTGGGCAGCCTTGTTTGGGATAAGGACGGCATTGAATATTTTGATATGTATGGTGGGCATGCTGTAATATCAATCGGTCACAGTCATCCTCATTATGTTCAGCGGATTCAAGACCAGCTTTCGAAAATCGGATTTTACTCTAACTCAATAAAAATTCCTCTTCAGGATCAATTAGCAGAAAAGCTTGGAAAATTGTCTGGCAAAGAAGATTATCAACTTTTCATGTGTAATTCTGGAGCAGAGGCAAATGAAAATGCGCTGAAGCTTGCATCGTTTTATAATGGACGGAAACTGGTTATTGCGTTCAAAAAGAGTTTTCACGGGAGAACTTCCCTTGCTGTAGCAGCTACTGACAACCCAAAAATTGTGGCTCCAGTGAATGAAACTGAGAATGTAATTCATCTTCCATGGAATGATGTAAATGCACTTCAGGAAGTATTTCTAAAGCATGGCAATCAAATATCGAGTGTAATAGTAGAAGGGATCCAAGGCGTAGGCGGGATAAATGTAGCCAGTGAAGATTTCCTGCAAAGTATTCGAACGCTCTGTGATAATTATAATGCTGTGTACATTGCCGATTCAGTGCAATGCGGATATGGTAGAAGCGGGAGGTTTTTTGCACATGATTTCGCCAATGTTCAGGCAGATATTTACACAATGGCCAAGGGAATGGGCAATGGATTTCCAGTTGGGGGCATTGCAATCGCACCAAAATTTGAGCCTTGGCATGGAATGCTAGGAACTACATTTGGTGGGAATCACTTGGCTTGTGCAGCTTCATTGGCTGTATTGGAAGTGATGGAAGAAGAAAATCTCATGGACAATGCCAGTAAAGTTGGCGATTACTTAATACAAGAACTTTCGAAATTAGATAAGGTGAGGGAAGTGAGAGGCAGAGGGCTTATGATTGGGATTGATTTGCCAGAGGAGTTGGCTTCTGTAAGGAAAGATTTGCTTTGGGAGCATAAAATTTTCACTGGTGTAGCAAATCCGAATGTTATACGTCTATTACCTGCATTGAATCTTACAATGCCGAATACAGATCGTTTCTTAACTCTTTTTGAAAAAACTTTAAACAAATGATAAAATTTACCTCAGCTAAGGATGTTAATAATATCCATCAGCTTGTAGATAGTGCTTTATCTCTCAAAAGTGATCCATTTGCTTTCCAGCATTTGGGTGAAAATAGGACATTAGGATTGATATTTCTAAACCCAAGCCTGCGAACCAGAATGAGTACGCAAAAGGCTGCTTATAATTTGGGGATGAATGTAATCGTGCTCAATATGGATAAAGATTCATGGGCATTAGAAACACGAGAAGGAGTGATGATGGACGGTGACAAAGCTGAACACGCTAAAGAAGCCGTGGCGGTGATGGGTCAATATTGTGATATAATTGGCGTGCGTTCATTTCCTGGTTTGCAGAACAGGAAAGAAGATTATAATGAAGAAACGCTTAATTTATTTCTGAAATATGCAGGTGTGCCAGTGGTAAGTCTTGAATCCGCCACACGGCATCCATTGCAAAGCTTGGCCGATTTGGTGACTATTCAAGAATTGAAGAAAGTAGAAAAGCCAAAAATCGTTTTGACTTGGGCTCCTCATATCAAAGCCCTCCCGCAAGCGGTTCCAAATTCATTTGCAGAATGGGTGATTTCTGCGGGCTACGATCTTACCATTACACATCCAGGTGGCTATGAACTTGCTGAAGAGTTTCGTCGTGGAGCAAAGATAGAAAATGATCAAATTAAGGCACTTGAAGGAGCAGATTTTGTCTATGTGAAAAATTGGAGCTCTTATTCTGAATATGGAAAAATAATTACTCACAATCCAGAATGGACATTCAACAATGCTAAATTATCGGTGACGAATAATGCGAAAGTGATGCATTGCCTGCCAGTAAGAAGAAATTTGGTAATTGCCGATGAAATATTAGACGGACCAAATTCCGCAGTAATTCAAGAAGCAGGAAATAGGGAATATGCCGCTCAAGCAGTATTGAAAATGATGCTAGAAAATCTTTAGCGATCTTGTAGAAAATAGCCCACTATGCAATCATTGAAAGTAATTAAAATCGGAGGAAATATTATTGATAATAGCGATAAGCTTCAAAGCTTTTTGAATGATTTCGCTGCAATAGATGGGCTCAAGATTTTGGTGCATGGTGGAGGTAAAATTGCTTCCGAATTTGGCAAACGTCTAGGAATAGAGCCCAAAATGCATAATGGAAGAAGAATCACCGATGCGGAAACCATCGAATTGGTAACGATGGTATATGCTGGCCTAGTCAATAAAGGTATCGTTTCGAAGCTTCAAAGTTTGAATTGCAATGCACTTGGATTGACAGGCGCTGACGCAAATAGTATCACCGCTTATAAAAGGCCGGTAAGAGATGTGGATTTTGGCTTGGTAGGCGATGTGGCCATAGAAGGTGTAAATGCAAAAGCCATTTCCAATTTTTTGGAGCAAAATTATACCTTGGTACTTTCACCAATTACTCACGATGGGAAAGGCCAAATATTCAATACCAATGCGGATACCATCGCCTCCATTGTAGCCATCGCAATGTCCAAAATGTATAACGTTGAATTGATGTACTGCTTTGAGAAAAAAGGAGTGTTGGCAGATATTAATGATGAAAACTCCTTGATTCCGTTAATTGACTCTACCAACTATAATCACTTAAAAGAAACAGGTATCATTGCTGATGGCATGATTCCAAAGTTGGAAAATGCATTTGAAGCTATTCAATTGGGAGTGAGCAGTGTCAGAATATTACAAGCAGAAGATATGCTGCAATCCGATGCTGGAACTTTGATACAGAAATAAATGCAAGAGCTAAGCAAATACCTAGAGCTATTAAAAAGCCTCATCAAAACGCCTTCGTTCAGCAAGGAGGAAGGTGAAACTGCCAATATTTTAGCATCATTTCTTAAATCGGAGGGAATTGAACCCTCCCGCCAAGCCAACAATGTGTGGGCGGTAAATCAATATTTCGATCCTAACAAACCAAGTATTTTACTCAATTCGCATCATGATACGGTAAAGCCAAATGCAGGCTATACTAAAGATCCTTTTTCACCTGAAATAGCTGACGGAAAGCTTTATGGCTTAGGAAGTAATGATGCTGGAGGTGCTTTGGTAGCTTTGCTTGCTACATTTTTGCATTTCTATCCAAAGAAGGATTTGAAATACAACCTCATTTGGGCTGGAACGGCTGAAGAGGAAATCTCTGGTAAAAATGGAATAGAGTTAATTTATCCAAATTTTGAAAATGTAGAGTTTGCGATTATTGGTGAACCCACTATGATGCAAATGGCTATCGCAGAGAAGGGATTGATGGTACTTGACTGTATTGCAAAAGGTAAATCTGGTCATGCCGCGCGCGAGGAGGGAATCAACGCTATTTATGCAGCGATGCCTGATATCGAATGGTTCCGAACCTATAGTTTCCCAGATATTTCGGATTATTTGGGACCTGTGAAAATGTCTGTCACAGTCATAGAAGCTGGTAAGCAGCACAATGTAGTTCCTGACGAATGTAGATTTACAGTGGATATACGCACTACAGATAAATACAGTAATGAGGCTGCATTGGAGATCATTCGGAGTTTTGTAAAAGCTGAGGTTACTCCACGTTCTGTTCGATTAAAACCAAGCTTTATTGACCCTTCTCACCCGATTGTAAAAGCTGGATTGGCAATGAACAGAAACACCTATGGTAGTCCGACCACTTCGGATCAGGCATTGTTGAATATACCTTCCTTGAAAATGGGGCCTGGCGATTCTGCGCGAAGCCATACAGCAGATGAATTTATTTTCGTAGACGAATTTTATGAAGGTATAAATTTGTATATCAGTATATTAGATAAAGTTTTGTGATTTCTATTTCGAATTATTATGAGTAAGCTTCAAAAAATCTGGCAAAAAGAAAACGATAATGACAGCCGAGTAGATCGATTTACTGTGGGGCAGGATAGAGAATTGGATTTGCTAATGGCGCAATATGATGTGCTTGGATCTATGGCTCATATCATTATGCTGGAAAGTGTTGGATTGCTAGAAAAAGAGGAGCTTGAAATATTATTAGTAGGTTTGCGCCAAATATTGACCGAAATAGAAGCGGGAGGATTTAGCATTGAAGATGGCGTAGAGGATGTTCATTCTCAAGTTGAAGGTTTACTTACTCAAAGATTGGGTGATGTAGGAAAGAAAATTCACAGTGGCCGCTCTCGCAATGACCAAGTTTTGGTGGATTTAAAACTTTATTTCCGCTCCGAAATTCAAGAAATTGTAGCGCAAGTGGAGGATTTATTTAATCTCCTTGTATCGCTATCCGAGCAACATAAGGATAAATTATTACCAGGCTATACGCATTTGCAATTGGCCATGCCATCTTCCTTTGGTCTTTGGTTTGGAGCTTATGCCGAAAGTCTTATCGACGACTTAGAAGTAATGCAAGCAGCATGGCGGGTGAGCAATAAAAATCCACTTGGCTCTGCCGCAGGTTATGGTTCTTCTTTTCCACTCAATCGCCAAATGACTACCGATCTGTTAGGATTTGAGTCATTGAATTACAATGTGGTTTATGCCCAAATGGGAAGAGGAAAAACGGAAAGGATCTTGGCGCAAGCAATGGCATCAATTGCGCAAACAGTAGGCAAAATGGCCATGGATATTACGCTTTATCTCAACCAACATTTCAGCTTTATCTCATTCCCAGATCATCTCACTACAGGTTCGAGCATAATGCCGCATAAGAAGAATCCAGATGTATTTGAATTGATAAGAGCTAGATGTAATCAATTATCAGCCTTGCCAAATGATATAGGTTTGGTTACCAATAATTTACCTTCAGGTTATCACCGCGATTTACAGCAGATCAAGGAAATGGTATTTCCAGCTATTCAGTCATTGAAGGATTGTATTCAAATGTCCACTTATATGCTCAAGCATATTGAAGTGAAGGATAATTTACTAGTAGACGATAAATTCAAATACCTATTTAGTGTAGAGGAAGTTAATCGCTTGGTGCTAGCTGGCGTTCCATTTAGAGAAGCTTATGTTCAAGTGGGTTTGGCAATAGAGAAGGGTGAATATAACCCAAGCCGCAATGTGAAGCATAGTCACGAAGGAAGTATTGGGAACCTTTGTTCAGCAGAAATTAGAAATGCCTTCGATCAAGTGAAAGCAAACTTTGGTTTCGAAAAAGTGAATGCTGCGCTTAATGCATTGGCCAAAGGAGATTAATGTAGTTTGAATAATTACACTCAATTTTCTTGACTCTGAATCGGTTTAATGCCAATAAATTTGCCAAGTGAAGTCAGCATGTCATTTTGATTTACAGGCTTACTTAAGTAGTCATCAAACTCCATTTTGATTTTTTCTACCTCTGAATCGAGGATGGAAGCTGTAAATGCAATTATAGGAATATGACTAGTCGCAGGGTTTTCCTTTATGATTTTTCTAGCTTCAATTCCGCTCATTTCAGGCATTCTTAAGTCCATCAAAATTACGTCTGGCACATGTTCCAGTGCTTTTTCCACAGCAATTTTGCCATTATGTGCGGTTATAAGCTCTATGTCTTGTTTACCTAAATAGAAGCGGACTAGAGCCAAATTGATCTCCACATCATCTACTGCCAGAATTTTACCCTTTTCTAATTGAATGGCAACAGGTTGAGAAGCTACTGGAGTTTCTTCTCCTTTATGGCTGAATCGTAGATTTGGAATATGAATGGTGAATATACTTCCCTTGCCTACGGTACTTTCCAAGGAAATGCTGCCGTCCATTAATTGTAACAATCTTTTTGTAATAGTAAGGCCAAGACCGGTGCCACCTTGAGTTCTTTTCGATTGGGTGTTTAGTTGACGGAAGGACTCAAAAATCACTGCCTGATCTTCCTCATTAATGCCAATGCCAGAATCTTCGATAGATATGATTAGATCACATCTATCCTCCCGCATATTTTCTATTTTTTGCGAATATTTAACGAAACCGGAATTGGTGAATTTAATAGCATTACCAATCAAATTAATGATTATTTGCTTGAAACGTAATTCATCAACCCAAAGGAATTTAGGGCAATTTTCTGCAATGGATTTTTGTAATTCAATGCCCTTTTTATTGGCCAAAGGCTTAAACATTAACAATAGATTATCTACCAGCGACTCTATGTTGGTAACCTCATTTTGAATGCCCAAAAATCCAGCTTCGATTTTTGATAAATCAAGCAAATCGTTGATTAGGCTCAAAAGTGTTTTTCCACTTTCAATTACATTACCAAGGCTCTCTTTTTTTTGTGGATCATCCTCTGTGCCGTAAAGTACTTCAGAAAAGCCTAGAATAGCATTCATAGGTGTGCGGATTTCATGACTCATATTAGCCAAGAATTCACTTTTGGCTTTGTTGGCCGATTCTGCTTCCGTTTTGGCTATTTGAAGCTCTTGCTCATGCAATTTGCGGGAGGTAATATCATTTATTACCATGCTAATTCCAACCAATGAATCATCGCTCGATAATGCTGGGAATAGTTGTCCCTCAATCCATAGTGTTTCATCATTTGGGAAGGTTACTTCCGACTCTTGCTTTATATGTTTTCCAATTAGTGCCTCACCAAAGTCGGATTTGAATTTGGTTTTCGGTTCGCAAATGGTGAAATCTAATATACTTTCACCAATTTTTAATTGTTGGTTGAACAAGCGGCTAATAATATTATAGGCTGTTTTATTGAAGGATATTATTTTATAGTCTTTGCTAATCAAAATGTTGATCTCAGATGAGCTGTCCAAAATCGCTCGATTAATATCTTCAGATTCTATCAGTTTCTGCTCAAACTCTTTCTGTTTTGTGATGTTTCGGTGAATTAAAAGAGTACCAGAAAATTGGTGTTTATCATCATATATTGGCTTTAAACTAACTTCAAGATGATTCTTTTGACCATTTGCTTCTAAGGTTATATTTCTAACAGCCTCTTCCTTATTACTAATGATATTTAAAATTTCAGGGAATGGAGCAAGTAAATTGAATATGGACTTTCCCATAGGAGAGGATTCGAACGGTTCAAGCATTTTGCGCATACTAGGGTTCAAATCCAATATGTTGAATTCATTATCTAAAATGAGCACACCAGCAGACATTACCTCTATTATCTGTTCACGGGCATAAGGCAACACATCGAATAGCTTGAAGCGGATCAAGCCTAGACTAATGAAAATACATGTCCCCAAAAATGCATAAGGAGTTAAGTCTAAATGTTCCAAAGGTCTCCAACCATACATGTAGATGATATTGACTAGCCAAGGAAATATGGCTGAAGACATAATTAAGGCTAACTGTCTTTTGAAAATTTTTGAGGCCTTGCGATAACTTTGAACAAGCAATACCATACCTATCACTAGGTATATGTAGAACATCATAAAATGAAAAACATACCAGGGTCCAACTTCAATGGCTAATAATGGGAATGGGCCGGAGGAGTCAACCTCTGTATGAGAATAGTATAGATGATGATACTCGTTCGTCAACACCATCATTAATGTGATTATAGGAAAAAGGAATATTAGGAATTTCCCTAACCGACTTAGATATTTCTCTTTCCCCGTAAATTGGATACAAAACAACAACCACAAACTAGGAATTAGAGCCACACCCAAATATTCAATTTTCACCCAAAAAAGCATGTTTTTGAGCGTGCTACTGGATAATTCAGAAGCATAAGCTAATGCCCAAAAGGAAACCACTGCCATCATAATGGCAAAGGTTCTTACAGCATGACCAGACCTGAAAAAGATAATTATGGAAATTATACTAGCGAAGCAACCTGCTACATATAGGATAATCGAAAAAATATTAAGTGTAATATCCATTCTCTAAAAATACCAATTCATTATTTGGTAACAAGATACTTGTAAATCAGATTTAATCCAGAGAAAAAGGAGTATACTTAATCCTAGTCTTTGATTTTACGTGAATGGTATTATTTTTAATTGATTGCGATAGTTTGCGATTACTAGTCTAGTTTTAGGGCTAATCTATAAATTGTAATCATATCAGGTTCGTATCCAAGAAATGAAATATTTTGAGTAGCATAAATTTGATCTTTGCCATGTGCAGAAAAGAGTCGATTTATTTTTGGATCAGATGGGAGCTCTCCAATCTTCTTGCTATCTATAAACAATTGGTAATAAGTATTTCTAAAATTTCGTGCTTCATCAACTTCCAGTAGCTTATAGTCATCTTGACTTATTGGAGAAACTCCTTCAGTGTATGTATTAATCACAATATTGTCAAAGCTCACCAAGCCATTATTGATCCCTTCAATGCCTACCCACTTCACTCTTTCTTGAAAATCAGTTACTTCAGGCATTGCATCATAAGGATAGCCTTCTGGTAATTTAAAGTAATTCTCTGGTTCGGTTTTCCATCTATTAATCAATTCACCAGTTTCTAGCGAATAAGCCAAAATTTCATTGTCCACCCGATAAATGAAGTAAATGATGTCTCCTGAGATTGAAAAGAATGGAAAGTCCATTCCAATATCATGGTGCATTCCATTTTTGAAAAGGCTATTTTCCTCAAATTTAGCTATAGGCAAATATTCGCCAGTGGCTAAATTGATCCTTTCAAGTGCATTCCTATTCTCGTAATAGTTGGCTTGAAAAAACTGGAATCTAGCTCGGCCAGGAGCATGCATTACCAAGTATGAGCTATCACCAGCTGCACCATATTGAATGCCTCTAAAGCCAACAAACTGAATTCCAGGAAGCCACTGAAATGGATTCTCGATACTGCGTTGAAATTCTCCCGATTCGTTTAGTATGTTGATTCTCGCTCTGTCTTGCACGGCAATTTCATTTGCGCTGATATAGCTAGCTCCCATTGGGCCGGTAGCATTCCACCCGCCTGGCTCATCAGGAGTTTTTGAAATTTCAGTGATTATATTTCCTTCTAAATCGGAAGCAACCAAAGTATTTCTAGTATTGTCATAAAACACCATCCTATTCCATTCGGTAGTGATATCTATCAAAAGCAAATTTCCCAAATAATCAATTTGTACCGAATCTACTATTTCGAGTTTCCAATTAGTAGGCAAATTACTTTCTTCACTTTTCACTTCTTCTGAAGAATTACAAGCAGCAAGTACTACAGCAAAAAAGGCTGCAAAGAGGATTGATTTTTTCATGATCTTAATTATTTAGGTAAAGTATTTAATTCTTCGTTTTATTTCCAAAGGAACTTAGAAAAATATTTGTCGTTATATTTGATGTATATACAATTAATAGAAATAGAAAAGATATTTTATGAAAAATCGAGTAATCATCAGCGGGGCAGCCGGAAATTTAGGAATGGCGGTTACCAAAAAGTTCTTAAATGAAAAATGGTCGGTTGTAGCTCTTGCAGAAGAAGGCAAGCCAGATCAAGTGAAAAAATTAGAAAATATAGCTAAAGTTAAACCTGAGGTAATTCCAGCTGATTTGATGGATCCTTACAAATCAGCCAAGTTGGTGCGAAAAATCTGGGCCGAACAGCCGATACACTCTGCCGTATTATTAGTTGGTGGTTTTTCTATGAACTCCTTAGAGAAAACTACATCAGAGCAATTAGAAAAGATGATCAAGCTCAATGTACTTACAGCATATAATATTCTGCAGCCACTTTTTGCTTTGATGAAGGAGCATGGTGGAGGTAATGTAACCTTAATTGGAGCACGGCCGGCTTTGCAGCCCACTGATGGCGAGGGTGCTGTTGCCTATGCACTATCGAAGGGAATATTGTTTCATCTGGCTGAAATTGTGAATGTAGGAACCAACACTCATGGAGTGGCAGCAAACGTTGTGGTTCCCAGCATTATCGATACGCCTGAGAATAGAGAAGGAATGCCCGATTCGGATTTCTCAAAATGGGTAAAACCAGAAGAAATTGCAGATGCCATATATTTTGCAGCTGAACAAAGCGGCAAAGGTTTGGCAGGTTCTGTATTGAAACTTTACGGTCAAGTTTAATTAGGCTTTATAATGTGTTTAATTTTATTTGCTCTCAATGCACATCCTAAATACTCCTTGATTTTAGCAGGAAATCGAGATGAATTCTATGAGCGACCAACCAAAAGAGCCCATTTCTGGCAAGAGCATCCTCATATACTTGCTGGCAAAGATTTAAAAGCTGGGGGCACTTGGATGGGTATAAGTAAAAGTGGTAGATTTTCGGCTGTTACAAATTATAGAGAATTACCATTAGAGCCGAATAAAGTGAAAAGTAGAGGAGTGCTTCCATTGGATTTTCTAGCTAATGGCTACGATCCGCAGCAATATCTGATAGAAAAATCGCGGGAGGATAAATTGTTCGCTCCTTACAATGTACTGGTAGGCAATAGTCAGGAGTTGTTTTATTACTCCAACAAAGTTGAAAATATCTCTAAAATTGATTCTGGCGTTCATGGCTTGAGCAATCATTTGTTGAATACCAACTGGCCCAAAGTCCAAAAGGGAAAAGCAGATTTAGCAACTTGGATCGAAAATGCAAATTCGAAACCTGAAGAGCTTTTTGAAATACTCAGTAATAAATCCTTAGCAGCTGATCATTTATTGCCGAATACAGGGGTAGAGAAGGATTGGGAGAGAAAGCTATCGGCTATGTTTATAGAATCACCCGATTATGGTACACGCATGACCACTGTCTTGCTGGTAAGCCACAATGGTGAGGTTACCTACATCGAACGAGAATTTTTAAATGGCTCAAACGAATATGATGAACAATCCTTCCGTTGGAAAATAGAATCTTAGCCTCCAATAATTTCTCAACTGCTGAAGCACTCATCCCAGGTGTTCCTCCGAATCTTGACACGCCTAGAGCATGAATGTCGCATGTTCCTCTGATGCTTGGTATTATCCAAAATCATAATAAATAGTCAGTATAATGACCGGAAACCATAACAATTGATCATTACGATGACCAAATCTTACCAAAATAAAAGATAAAGTATTTGAATTTCATTGAAACGAAGGTTCTCAGCCTTTAGAAATCCTTTCAATAGCTTTTAATAGATCCTCTGGCGTATCAATTCCAATTGATTCAAAAGCAGTTTGAGCAGCTTTGATTTGAAAACCGTTTTCTAGCCATCGCAATTGTTCAAGTGATTCTGCATTTTCGAGTGGACTAGGACTCAATTTACTTATCGCCATCAACACCTCTCTTTTGTAGGCATACATTCCAATATGCTTAAAATGCATTTCTTTACTCAGCCAATCTTTTTCTTCAACTCCTCTCAAATAAGGAATCGGATGTCGACTAAAATATAATGCTGATTGATTAGATGCGACAACGGCCTTCACCACATTTGGATTGAAAAGATCTTCCTGCTTGCTGATTTGCTTTACCAATGTGGCTATTTCAGTTTTGCCATCGAGCAATTGAATGAGCTCTTCGATTTGAGCCGGCTCAATCAACGGCTCGTCTCCTTGCACATTTACAATGTAATCGAAGTTTTTAAGTTCAGCATTAATTACAGCTTCGGCAATTCTGTCTGTGCCGCTTTGGTGATGTTCGCTAGTGAAAATAGCTTTGCCCCCAAAAGACATTACTACATCATAAATCAATTGTGAATCTGTAGCAACTGCTACGAAGTCAAAGACTTTTACCTCCCGCGATTTTTCATATACGTGTTGAATCATTGGCTTGGCTCCAAGCATAGCGAGTGGTTTTCCAGGAAAGCGGGTGGACGCATATCTAGCTGGAATTATACAGGCAATTTTCATCCTTCTTTATATTCTTTTACTTTCAAATAATTACCTGAATCATCTACTACAATTATCTTGGTGCCTGCTACAATATATTCTCCTCTCGTAGCTGCATCGTACAAATTACCGTCAATTTCAACTCTTCCGCTAGGCCTGAGGATAGTCTGAGCAATACCAATTTTATCTATTAGCACTTCCTCTACAAATTTGGAGGAATAACCTTCCTCATGTCTTTGTGTACTAACTAAGGCCACTCGTTTGAAGACCTGACTATTCGTTAGACGGACACCACCTACAAATAGCAGTAAAATAGCAGAAAGGAATGCGCTCAGTGTAATTATTGCCGCTCTGATAATTTTCTCAGCGGGTACAAAGGTGAAATCTAAATTATCATTGCCAATCATCATTAGCGTAAGGGAGCCAACGATCAAAATGCCTCCACTAATACCTGCAATGCCAAAGCCTGGGAAAACGAATATTTCCAAAAGCAATAAAACTACTCCAATCACAAAAACAACAATTTCCCAATATTGGGCTAATCCAT
The DNA here is from genome assembly GCF_049340005.1 of Peijinzhouia sedimentorum. Lineage (NCBI taxonomy): Bacteria > Pseudomonadati > Bacteroidota > Cytophagia > Cytophagales > Peijinzhouiaceae > Peijinzhouia > Peijinzhouia sedimentorum. Next base: position 190,091 of record NZ_JBMPIY010000007.1, on the reverse strand, counting down.
TCAGATACAATGGGATGAAATAGAGTATCAAAGCTAGTGCTGCTGCCAATAGAGGAAAACCAACCCCTGGAGTTTGTAGCTCAAAATACAGCCCCCCTAAAATTACCAAAATCAGAATCCCAGAAACGAATGGATTTAAGAAGAGTGAAATAATTGACTCGACAAAGCTTTTCTCATATTCAAAAATTTGATAGTCTGTAAAGCCCGATACCTTGATGATTTCAGCAATTCCTGAAACTTCACCTTCACAATAATTATTTACAATTGCTTCGGAAGTAGAGAAGGTAATTACTTCGCCTTCTTTAGTAATGCCTTCAATTTCAATAGATTCATCTACCATTGCTTCCGCAATTCGAGGATCTCGGCCTTTTGCTTCGGCAGTCGATCGCATGGTGGATCTGAAGTAAGACTGGTATTTGTCTGGTGCAGCTGCTCCGTCCATTGTTACCACAGTGGCAGCACCAATCGAAGCGCCTGGAGCCATATAAATGCTATCGCACGCAATGGAAATTAATGCACCTGCGGAGGCCGCATCTTTGTTGATATAAACATAAATGGGAATATCCAACTCCAAAATCATCGTGCGGATATCGTCGGCATCATTTACAGCGCCGCCATAGGTATCCATTTCAATTATTATCAATTCTGCCTCAATTTCCTTAGCATTTTGAAGTGCCATTTTCACATAGCGGTTCATTCTAGGATCTATATTATCGTCGATTTTCATCACGAAAATCTTTGAAGCCTTTCCCGAAACTTGCGCATGTACGAGTTGAGGAAAAACAAAACCAATAAAAAGAATGAGAAATAATGGGTTTAAATATTTATTCATTTTGCTTTTGGCTTTTAAGCCTTGTCCTATTCCTTACTTTTGTGAAAGTAATCAATTTATTTCTTGACAGCACAGCTCACATTAAAGTTTCAACACAAATTACCTGGCGATGTTTGGAAGACTTGTCTTTCCACAACAGATGGCAGCATTGGTATTGAGGTGAGAAATCATCAAAGTAAAAAGGTGTATTTCTTCAAAATTGATTCCAGAGGTGAGCTTCATTCTTTTGCCAATCAGATGGCATTTTCATGGTGGATTACGATTGCTGGCCTATCTGAAAAGCATCTGATTCTAGAAAAAATGAATGATCCACTCAACACGGAAGACAGAAATTTATATGTCTACCATTGGCAAAATGGCCAATTACTTTGGTCGAAAGATGGCCTCATATATCAGCAACATGATGAAAATAGGCTAGAAGCAATTTCAAAAGCAGATGATTCGGTTGAAAATGTTGAGTTTAATTTAGCTTCTGGAAAGCAAGAAGTTGAACAATATAGTTTTGTTTGTAGAAATAATGATTTCGTTGAACCTACTCAATTTCAGGAAGGTACAGATGATTTTGATAAGATTGCAGAATTTATTTTGATTGAACTCAATGTGAAAGCTCGATTGGTCGTTGACTATGTGGAAGCGGGAGGTAAAATGCTTTTGTCATATTATGTGGCTGATAAGAAGGGATTTAGTAACTTTATAGGGGTTTGGAACGAGAAAGGCGATTGTATTTTGTTGGAGCTAATGGAAAAGGAACTTAAACTCCCTGCGCAATCAAGTTTTTTTGTTTTAGAAAAGGATGTAATTGTTGTTCAAGAAAAGGTCAAGGTTAAAGGTTATCAACTCAGTTAATGCTCAATTATGAAAAGGTTAAAATTTTTACTTCTCTCCATTGCAATTTTTGCAGCGAATGGAATCCAAGCGCATCAAGCTGATTCTGTTGGTTATGAAATGAAAGATGGCAAAGTGCTGGTTCATTATAAGGTTGGCGAAAAGGAAACACTTTTTTCGATAGCCAAGCAATACGAAAGCACTATGTACGATATTATCCAACTCAATCCAGGTGCAGATCAGGGTTTACGTTTTGGACAGATATTGAAAGTCCCATACAATAAACCCTTCACTCCAAAAAGTGAACGAGTGGTTACAGCAGAAATTCCAGTAAATAGAGTTCATAAGGTTGGTCCAGCAGAAACCATATTTAGTATAAGCAGAAAGTATGGTGTAAATGTAGCCGACATTCGCAGATGGAATGGACTGAAAAATGACAATATTGGAATTGGTCAATCCATCGTAGTAGCTGCACCGCCATCTGAGTTGGTCGCAGATACCAGATCTACTCCAACTGTAAATCAACAGAGCAGTATATCCACTCCAATGCCTCAGGAAGAAGAATTTACTTATGAAATCGGTAGAGTGCCTGTAAATGAAACTGGTAAAAATATGCGTGTTTCTGAAAAGGGAATTGCGGAAGTGATTACAGGAACCGGTGAGTCTGCCAAGTTTCTTGCATTACACAAATCAGCTCCGGTAGGCACTATTATTCAAGTTACCAACCCGATGAACAATATCTCAATATTTGTGAGAGTCATCGGTAAGTTGCCGCCTACAGGTGAGAATGATAAAATTGTCATCAAGCTGTCTCAATCTGCTTATGAGCGATTGAACGCTATCGATAAAAAGTTTTTGGTTGATCTTTCTTACATCGAATAGGAAATGTAATATAAAATTAGGAAGGTCTGTGAGTAAATCATAGGCCTTTTTTGTTTGGGCGGATTTGAAAGTGGGTTGCTCCTTAAATTTGTTTAAGCCATCAATACTTTTCGAAGACGCCAAGTCCAAACAAGGCAAAGTCGTATTTTGTAGGATCTATTGGGTCGAATAATCGCAAGCTTTTGTCTAATTCTTTCACTGCTTTTGCATCATTTTGTTTTCGGCTTAACAAGCCCAATTTACGAGCGACATTACCTGAGTGTATATCCAAGGGACAGGATAAATAGGAGGGAGGAATAGATTGCCAAATTCCAAAATCTACTCCTTTGCGATCATTCCGCACCATCCATCTTAAGTACATATTTATTCTTTTAGCTGATGAGCCATTGAATGGATCGCTTACGTGCTTGGTGCTACGAGGTAAATGCGGAATTGAGAAAAATATTTGCCGAAAGACATTAATTGCTGGCTGAGTAGATTCATCTTTTAGGTTTGCACCAAATACTGCTTCCAGCCCACCATAATTTGCATAAATATTTTGCAGTGATCTAATAAATAGCCGCAAATCATCTGAATTGAAAGTTCGGTGAACTACACCTTCAATTTTATCTAAATCTGCTTCAGTGTGGTTTATTATAAAATCGAAAGGAGCATTATCCATCCAATTCAGCATTTTTCGAGCATTTTGGATTATGGATTTGCGATTACCCCATGAAATCGTTGCGGCCAAAAAACCTGCTATCTCTCTATCTTCTTTGGAGCTAAATAAATGAGGAATTGAAATAGGATCGCTCTCAATGAAACTGGGATGATTGTATTGAATCACCTTCTCTTCTAGAAAATCTTTGAGCTCACCGTAAAAAAAGGATTCTTCAGTCATACTTTTAATAAAAGTGATTATTCAGTTTGGAATCATGGGAAACTATATAAAAGGAGGAGAAAGAAATTTACCTCCCGCTTCTACCATGTTTCAATTTTGAAGTTCAATTGCTATTGACCCCATTCGCTTGGAGCTTTTCTCCAATTATTCAACAATTCCAATTCAGTTTCTTTTATTATTTTATCTTTTACAGCCTTTTCAAGTAAATGAGAATAGTCTGATAACACCACCAATTCTATATTCTGTTTTTTGAAATTATCTTCAGCCATAGCAAACCCATAAGTGAATATAGCCACCATGCCCAATACCGTGCAGTCTGCTTGGACAAGCGCTTCGGCAGCTTTCAATGAGCTGCCTCCAGTAGAAATTAGATCTTCTACAATTACCACTTTTTGGCCTGCAGTTACTTTTCCTTCAATCAGATTTTCCATACCATGGCCTTTGGGTTTGGAGCGAACATAAGCAAACGGTAACTCTAATAAATCAGCCACCAAAGCTCCTTGTGGAATCCCTGCAGTAGCAACACCAGCAATCAAATCTACATCTACAAAGTGTTTGCGAATTGCCCTTGCCAGTTGTTCTTTGATATAGCTACGTGTAGTAGGATAGGAGAGAGCTACACGATTATCACAATAGATGGGTGACTTCCATCCTGAAGCCCAAGTAAAAGGTTTATCGGGACTTAATTTGATGGCTTTGGCATCAAGTAAGAGTGCAGCTACTTTTTCGGCTATTTCTTTATCTAGAATTTGAATCATGATGCGAATTTAAAATCTTTTTGTGAAAGCGAGGAATTCTCTTTTGATGTTAGTTTATTTTTGATTGCTTTGTATTCAGCGGATTCAAAATACAAGGTACATGAAGCTTTTCATCAATGACAAACCATTGACTATTGTGCGTGATGGCAAACTTAACCTGCCACTAAGTACATTCGATCAATTAGTCGATGCAACTAAAGATGGCGTGCATCCTTCAAAATGGCAAGGCGAAATTCTTCTTAGATTCCCAACTGCTGATCAGATTTTTAATTTGATGGAGCAATTGAAAGCGCGGAATTACAAGAAGGTAGAAGCAATTACTGTTATCGTAAATGATCCTGAGTCGGCTAGTCATTATCTCAAAAAACGCTTTACAGTTGTAAAAGCAGCAGGAGGTTTAGTAGAAAAAGATGGCAAAATCCTGATGATTTACAGATTGAAAAAGTGGGATTTACCAAAAGGTAAATTAGAAAAGGGAGAATCACCTATTGATGGAGCTAAGCGGGAGGTAGAAGAAGAGTGTAATATCAAAGTGGAGGTAATTGAGAAAATTGGCTCTACATGGCATACTTACATGCGCAACGGAAAGCATACGCTGAAAAAAACCTATTGGTACAAAATGGCATCGCTTGATGATTCGGAGCTTGCGCCACAACTGGAAGAAGCAATTACAGATGTGAGATGGATGGAGCATCATGACTGGAAGACAGCTCTTTACAATTCATATGCTACTATAAGGCAGGTATTTAGTCAATATACAAAGCTAGAAAAGGATAAGCTTTCTCAGACTTCAAGCTTGTAAGGCAAGAATTTGCTTACATCACCTTTGTATCTGTGTACTTCACGAATAATAGTAGAACTAATCCCTGCAAATTCGGGCGTAGTAATTAGAAAAACAGTTTCCATTTCTGGGTTCAAATGATGGTTTACCTGAGCAATTGTATTCTCGTATTCGAAATCTGTTGTGTTTCGTAAACCTCTCAGCACATATTTGGCCTTATGCTTTTTGGCAAGCTCAGCTGTTAATTCATTGTATACGATTACAGAAACTTGTTTTGTATTCTCGAATGTCTCGGAAATGAGTTTTACCATTAAGTCGACATCAAAATAGCGCTGCTTTTGAGAGTTGTATCCTATTGCCACAATTATGTGATCGAAAAGGTTTAATCCTCTCATAACAATGTCATGATGTCCATTGGTGAATGGGTCGAAGGAACCTGGAAAAAGTGCGATGCGCTTTGTCATTTGCAGAACCAAGTACAGAAGGTTTCAAAGTATTTATACTCTTCTAGATCGTCGAACATATAGCCAAAATATAGCTTCCAAGGACGCTTACCTAAATGCACATATTGGAAATACCTGTTTAGCTGATTGAGTGCAGAGGCATCTTTCTCGAAGTTGCCATATACTATCAACTGATCACTTTCTAAATTTAGTGAGAATTCTTGGAAGGCAATTCCAATATATTTGGCGAAATCCGAAGGTTCATAGATTTTGAAACGATTACACAAAAGGAGATTTTTCCCTTCGAAAATGACCAAGCTAAGCCAATCTCCATCGATATGAGCAAATGCTACAGCATTTTTCCCTGATGGTTTTTGTCTTAAGAATCCTTCAAGTAAAACAGATATTTGATGTAGAAATTGAACCTTAAGGTTTGGATATTTGTGTGAGAACCATTCCTTGATATCGTCTGGAATAGAATATACTAAATGGCAATCTAGATTTTTGTGGTAATGGGAGAGAATTTCTCCATCAGGCTCCACTTGCCCGGTTGCCATGCAAAGCCAATCCACACTTTTAGTTTTGCTGAAAAATTCATGTGGAACTAGGCTGAAGTGCTGATTTTTTACGAATACTGAAATGCTTCCCCAAAAACCTGCTGGCAATAATGGATGCTGATCAAATATTTTCCCTAAGGAATCAAAATAAGCTTCCCTGCTTATATTTTGTGTAATAGTTATGAGTTCAAAGAAAAGGCATCGATGATTTTCGCTATCAACGATGCCTATCTCTATTTCATTTTCACTTATTCCAATACTTAAGTGGTATTGGCTCAGGAGGTTCACATCAAGTACATCATCCTTGATCACCAAATTTTGGTACGTGTCCTCCTCGTTTATCATTTTTAAATATTACTCCCAGTTACCTGTGGTAGTTACGTCAGTTTTAGAACCTACGCGAAGTGCTCTTTCATTATCATTTCTTCTCCTTGCCGGGTTCATTGGGTTTGGATCTCTTATTTCGAAAACATCTACCATTTGACCTGAACGTTCAATCTTGCCAGCAAATATTTCAAATTTCACATCAGTTCCAGGTTTGTATGGCAATCTCTGTAAATTGAAGTTTGGCACTTTGGATGGGCTAAATAATGAATCCATTACTGACACAGAACCAATTGTGTCAAGAATTGTGGTAGTTTCTTCTGCGCCATAGGCAAGAAGTTTAATTTCTTCTCTTCTTTGGACGATGTATATCTTACCAGTATCTACAAAAGAAATAAGCGAATCCCAATCGGAAGCATATTTTCCATTACCGCCTCTATAAGCAATTTGAGCATCACGAATCAATTTTAGTTTTTCAACTATTTGAGATTCAGTTCTTCTTAGCTCAGCATCGAAGTCGATATCAGATTTCACACTGTTTACAAGGTAGTACCCTGTTCCTATTGCTACTAGCAGGAAAACGATAGAAAGTATTTTAGTTAAGTTCATTTGTTTAAGGTTTACGCAATAATAAGTATTTTTAAAAGGATTTCAAGGTCAATTCGGCCTCTATTTTAGGGATTTATTCGATAAAATGAAACATCCTTTCAATTGGCCAATTTTATTTGGGTTTGGTTCTACTTCAAACATTTTGTGTAAGCGACCTAAACTTTCACTACGAATATCGTTGTCGTTCATGAATTTTAGTTCTTTTATTATTTGATTGGCTTCTTCCATTTCTGGATCGGAACCAAGCTTTAACCTCCCTCCTCTTCTGCTTACCATGAAGAAGTGCTCTATAGCGTGTAGTGGTTTATTTAAATATTCATGAGTGAAAAGGTATTGATTTACATCTATATCCAATCCCGTTTCCTCTCTAAATTCTCTTTTCAAATTTTCTTCGGCACTACTTCCATACTCCATTCCCCCGCCTGGCGGTGCCCAAAGATAGCCTTCTTCTCCTAGTCCTTCATACTTTATCAGCAGGATTTTTCCTTCCTCTACCAACAATCCACAGACTCTTACCCGTAACCGATTCCCAAATGTATTTTCAATTATTTTCTTCACCTAATTATTTTTTTAATTGCTAAAAATACGTGCTGAACGGCAATCTAAAAGAATTTATTTTAGGTCTTTAAATTCCTAACTTTGAATCATGGAATCACAAATAGCAAATACTACTCAGCAAGTGAACAAGGAACGGATAATTGGTTTCCTAGAGAAGCAGCATTTCATGAAGTTGATGAAGTTTAGGCTCGATAAGATTGAATATGGATTGGTAGAAGGTAGGTTAGATTTGGAGCAAATCCATACCCAGCAGCATGGAATGGTGCATGGTGGAGTTACGGCAACGGTGGCGGATATTGTAGCTGGCTTTGCAGCTTATACAATGGCTGAGGATTACCAAAACATTGTTACCGTGGAGTTGAAAATATCTTATTTGAACCCGGGAATGGGCAAGCAATTGCATGCCATCGGCACAGTTCTGAAGCGTGGTTCGAAATTATATTTCTGTGAATCAGAAGTTTACTCAATCGAGGGTGATAGTACAATATTGATAGCCAAAGCCACTGCAACTATGGCAATTATTTGATAATGAGTCTGAAGGACACATTTCTAAGTCATTTTCCTTTCGAACCCACTGAAGGTCAGCAATACCTATTCGAGCAATTTGAAAAATTCTTGCATAGTGATGCGTCCAATAAAACGACCTTTCTAATTCGTGGCTATGCCGGAACAGGAAAAACTACTGTTGTCAGCACGCTTATTCATTCCCTGCATACCTATAAGCGCAAATTTGCATTAGTAGCACCTACTGGAAGGGCAGCTAAAGTATTGGCTTCTTATTCTGGATTCAAAGCATTCACCATCCACCGTTTTATTTATAGCCCTAAGGATGACGGCAGAGGTAATTTGGATTTCCGATTGCAAAAAAATGCTATGACCAACACTGTATTTTTTGTCGATGAGGCATCCATGATAAGTGACGATGGGTTCCCAAGTTTGCTCAGCGATCTAGTCGAATATGTATTCTCTAATGAAGGAAATAGACTTGTGCTTATCGGTGATGTTGCCCAGCTGCCACCTGTTGGTAAAGTAAAGAGCCCTGCACTGGATGCGAATTCATTGCGTAATCACTATCGATTAAACGTGCTCGAAGTTGCGCTTACTAAAGTAATGAGACAGCAAATGGAATCGGGTATCTTGTATAATGCTACCCGCGTGCGAGCTTGGATTATGGGCAAAAAAGTGGAGCCAATGCTAAGCTTAGAAGGCTATCCCGATATCAAGCAAGTAGACGGAAGTCAATTGGAAGAGTTGCTCAGAGATACTTACAGGGAAAATGGTGCAGAAGATTGTATTATCATCACTGGTGCAAATTACCGAGCGAATAATTATAATGAGTATATCCGTCGCAATATATTCTTTAGAGAAAATGAATTAGAAGCTGGGGATATGCTGATGGTGGTGAAAAACAATTATCTTTTTTTACCCGATGATTCGAATGCAGGCTTCATTGCCAATGGAGACTTTGTAGAAGTTAGAAAAATAAAGCGGGAGGTGGAGGAGCATGGATTTCGGTTTGCCGATTTGCTTGTGCAATTGGTCGATTATCCGGATTTACCACCTTTTGATGTGAGAGTGATTTTAGATTCACTTCACTGTTCTGGTCCATCCATGCCCGCAGAAGACATGAAGAAATTAGCGGATTCCGTTCGCCTAGAATATTTGGACTTGCCACGCAAAGCCGATCAAAAGCAGAGTCTCAAAAAGGATATTAACTTGAATGCGCTGCAAGTGAAATTTGCCTACGCACTTACTTGCCACAAATCGCAAGGAGGGCAATGGAAAAATATTTTCTTGGAACCGGGCTTCTACAAAAAGGGAGAAGCGCCAGATCTTGAATTTCTGAGATGGCTATACACCGGAATCACTCGAGCGACTGAAAATCTCTATCTTTTGGGCTTTCCAGAAGAGTTTTTCGAGGAAGGAGAAAAGGGTTTTCCTAAAAGTTCTTAAAGGCGTCTTTGGCGGCAAATAACCACCCAATTATCAATAATACTCCTCCAATGGGAGTGACAGCTCCTAATATAGTAATGCCCGTAAAACACAAGAAGTAAAGTGAGCCTGAAAATATGATGGTGCCAATCAAAATAAGCCAGCCCGAGCGCTTGAATGCGCCAGGGTGCATTTTGCACATTACTCCAATTAAAATAATGCCCAAACTATTGTAAAAGTGGTATTTGACAGCCGTTTCAAAAGTGTCTACTCGTCCTGTCCGTGTTAGCATTTCTTCCAATCCATGTGTTCCAAATGCGCCGAGAGCTACACCAATGGCTATCATTACACAGCCTATGGATACAAATGAAATGGGCTTTGATGTTTCGTTCATACTCCGTAATCCCTTTCGCCAAAAATTGCACTTCCTATTCTTACCATGGTGCTTCCTTCTTCAATTGCGATGCTATAATCGCTACTCATTCCCATAGATAACTCCTTCATTTGAAGGAACGGAATATGTTTGTATTCGCTGGCGATTTTAAGGGATAAACTTTTGAGAGATTTAAACTCATCTCGGATCAAATCCTCATCTTCGGTAAAAGTAGCCATTCCCATCAGCCCATCAATTCGCACATTTTCGAGTGCAGCAAACTCAGCATTATTGAGCATTTCAATAAGCTCTTGTTCGTCGAAGCCAAATTTGGAGCTTTCCTTAGCTATATGTACTTGTAGCAAGCATGGAATAATTCTTCCAGCTTTTTTAGCTTCTTTTTCAACCTCCCGCAACAATTTGAAACTGTCTATAGAGTGAATTAGATGAATAAATGGCGCAATATATTTTACTTTATTTCTCTGCAAATGCCCAATCAAATGCCATTGAATATCCTTTGGCAATTGCTCAGCTTTTTCTACTAATTCTTGAACCTTGTTCTCACCAAAATCAATTTGCCCTGCTTTATAAGCCTCCTCGACCATTTGAGCAGGATGTGTTTTGGAAACAGCAATTAGTTTGGCACCTTTCGATGCAAGTTTATCATAATATATTTTTAATGCTTTCTTAATGTCTGTCATAGATAGAAATAAACGAGTTTCTTTATAATTGTTTGAGAATGGTCTAATTTAGACAAAAATAGTATGCCTCTCGTTGGGATATCAACAAAAATGAATTAAAAAATGGTCATAATCGGAAACTTACTGAAAAAGGGAATCAGGCTGAGAGATAGTATTCAGCAGGAATTTTCCACACCGTTTGATTTGCAAAAATCTACCCTCAGAAAATTGATGATTAAGGCACGTCGAACGCAATTTGGACAGCGATATTCCTTTTCAGAAATTCTCAAATCTTTTCGAAATACCAAGCAAGAAATGTTTTATGAGAATTTCAAAGAGAAAGTACCAACTTATGATTATAGTACGATCTTTAAAGAATGGTGGCACAAAACGCGGGAGGATGAAAAAAATGTATGCTGGCCCGGACAAGTTAAATACTTTGCGCTCAGTTCCGGCACTTCAGAAGCAACTTCTAAATATATTCCTGTAACTCGCTCTATGATGAAAGCCATTCAGCGAACGGGTGTAAGGCAAATTTTAAGCTTATCGAAATTTGATTTGCCAGCAAAAACCTATGAGAAAGGGATGTTAATGCTTGGTGGCAGCACTGAGTTAAATAGGCATGGAACCTACTTTGAAGGTGATTTAAGTGGAATTACCACTGGGCAATTGCCATTTTGGTTGCACTTTTTTTACAAGCCTGGTCAACGTATAGCTCGAACCAAAGATTGGGATTTGAAACTCAATGAAATAGTACTAAAAGCTAAAGATTGGGACATCGGTTACCTGATGGGTGTTCCGGCTTGGATTCAGATCTTGATGGAGAAAATCATTAAGCACTATGAGGTGGATAATATCCATGAAATTTGGCCAAATTTAGAAGTATATGTACATGGTGGAGTAAGCTTAGAGCCTTACAGGAAGAGTTTTGATAAGCTTCTTGGCCGACCGATTACATACATTGAAACCTATCTGGCATCGGAGGGTTTCATCGCTTTTCAAGCATTACCTGATCGTAAATCGATGCGACTTGTACTCAACAATGGTATTTTTTACGAGTTTGTCCCTTTTACTTCCCGCAATTTCGACGATGATGGGCAGCTAGTTGCAGATCCAGAAACTTACATGATTCACGAAATTGATGAACAACAAGAATATGCTTTGCTTATAAGCACTTGTGCAGGAGCATGGCGGTATTTAATTGGTGATACTATTCGATTCGTTAATAAATATGAAAGTGAGATAGTAATTACAGGTCGAACCAAACATTTTTTAAGTCTTTGTGGAGAGCATCTGTCTGTGGATAATATGACTAAAGCAGTAGAAATGCTGGCTGAGGAATTTGATATTTCGATACGAGAATTTACCGTAGCTGGCGTGCCTTACGATTCACTTTTTGCACATCATTGGTATTTGGCATGCGACGATGTGGTAAATGCAGATCAGCTTCGGGATCGCCTCGATCTATATTTGAAGGAATTGAATGACGACTATGCCGTTGAAAGAAATGCAGCTTTGAAAGAGGTATTTGTAACCCTATTGCCAACGCAGACTTTTTATGATTTCATGAAACAGCGTGGAAAAGTTGGTGGTCAGAGTAAGTTTCCGAGAGTGCTGAAAAAACAGATTTTGGAAGATTGGAATGCCTTTTTGGCGGATAAATGGAAGTAGTAATAAGCGGAATATTGTTTGGCTTATTACTATCGGTGATGATCGGCCCAGTGTTTTTCTCGCTTATCCAAAGCAGCGTGGAAAAAGGTTTTATAGCTGGAGTAATCATGGCTGTTGGTATTTTGCTTAGCGATGCTTTTTATGTATGGCTCACCAATTTTAGTCTACGTGGCTTGATCGACCACCCGCGTTTTTCCTTTTACCTAGGATTTGTAGGAGGCGTAATTATGCTAGCTTTTGGGGTTTACAATTTTTTTAAGCCAATTGCCAAGAAAGGTATCAAGCAAGTACGAATTGGGAAGTCACTAGTAATTAACCAGTTCTTAAAAGGTGTTTTTTTGAATGGTATCAATCCTTTTGTTCTGCTTTTTTGGGTAGGAATGGTCAGTTTTGTGTCTATCGACAGAGGGTTTGGACAAGAGCATAAATTCATTTTTTTCATCACTTTATTGTCAACAGTATTTATTGTTGATATCGGGAAATCGTATTTGGCGCACAAGCTACGGAGCCTTATTACTAGTCGGTTAATCCTGATTTTGAACAAAATTGTGGGTCTAGCACTTTTTGTGTTTGGGTTGAGGTTGCTTTGGTTTGCATACAACAATTATGTGGTGGTTGATTTAAGTGCATTGAATTTATTCATGTGAAAAAGTTTCTAGTAGTTTTATCTGTGATGTTTTTGTTGAGTTTTTCACTTTTTGCTCAAAGTGAGCTGAAGGGTTTTAACGAAAACAGACTTAAAATCACCAAAACTGGAATGTACACTCTGGGTGCTTGGGCAGTAGGGAATATGGCTGTGAGCGGAATTGCGCTGGGAAATACAGGAGGTTCGCAAAAGCATTTTCATCAGATGAATATTTATTGGAACATTGTAAATCTTGGATTAGCAGGTTCTGGATTATATTCTGCTATTACGGCTGATCCTGCTTCATTTGATTTGGCTGCAAGTATAAGTGAGCAAGCCAAAATGGAGAAATTGCTGCTGTTCAATGCAGGTTTGGATATTGGTTACATGGCAGCAGGATTATGGATGCTGGAGCGATCTAAAAACCTGAATAATAATCCTGAATTATGGAAAGGCTTTGGCAAAAGCGTGATTTTGCAAGGAGCATTCCTTTTCGTTTTTGATCTGGCTTTATTCACTATTCTGAATACTAACAGTAGCACAGAATTAATCCAAAACCTGCAAATTGGAATGGCATCGAATGGAATTGGAATATCTTATAAATTCTGATTTAGCTAAAGGATCCAATCAATCTCTGAGGATATTACTCATGAAGGTGGACTTGGTGAAAATGAATGCTAACAAAAATAGGACTGCCCATTTCAGATAATTGCTGTAAAAATCCTGAGTATCTCTATAGCGAGTTTCAATGATTTCAGCTTTTTCTAATTGATCAATCTCTTCAAATACTTCCTCCAAACCGCTATTATCATCCACTCTATAAAATTTGCCATTACCAATTTGCGCTATTTCCCTTAATGTAGTTTCATCAAGCGTATTTTCTACATAGCGAGGACGACCGAAAAAGTCGGTACCAAATGGCACTCGACCTTCTTTGCCAATAGCTACTGCATATATTTTGATGTCAAAAGCAGAGGCAAGATTTGCGGCTGTTAATGGATCGATATTTCCAGCAGTATTGTCACCATCACTTATCATAATCATCACTTTAGACTTCGCTTTAGATTCACGAAGTCTATTGGTTCCTACGGCAATAGCACTACCAATTGCTGTTCCCCTCGATTCAATCATTTCAAAATTGATATCTTCAATGTAAGAATTTAGTAAATTATAATCTGTAGTAAGAGGCGAAAGAGAATATGCCTCTCCTGAAAAAATTACTAGACCAATTCTATCTTGGATGCGACCATTTACAAATTCTTGTGCAGTTTGTTTGGCGGCTTCCATTCTATTTGGCTTGAAATCCTCAATCATCATCGATTCCGAAATATCAACCACCAACATTATATCAATTCCTTCGGTGTATTGATCAACACGCTCATTTGTCCGTTGCGGCCTGGCAAGTGCTACAATTATCAGAATGGTGGATAGCAAAAAGAAAATCCCTGGAAGAAATCTCAAATACCTAACAGGAGAAGCTTTTATGTCTTTATCTACCAATGAAATCGCAAGACTTTGTTTTCTCCTACGAAGGAAAATCCATCTTAATAAGAATAGAAAAGGAATGAGAATAAGTAGATATAAGAAAAAAGGCATTTCCCATTGAAAGCTTTTCAGCACACTTGGGCTAAACCATTCAAGCGAATACCATGGTATAGTTTGCTCGTTCTCAATCATTTTTAATGGAATTTACCTTTTGTTGATATTGATCGATGGATACTTCCTCCATTATTTTAAAAGCAAGGTCGAGGTCTTCTCCTTTAATCCTTGCATAAATTGCTCTATCTACTGCCTTTAAAGCTTTATCCAATCCATTCACATTTACGATTTTTAGAATTTCGCGGGTGGTGAGTTTTGTGAATGGAGCTTTTTCCAATGTCTCCAGATACTTTTTCCAGATGAAGAGAAGCTTTTCAGTTTCTTCCAAATTAGCTCCAAATGCGGCGTCAGGTTGTAATTTTCTGTATTTGTTCAAAAAGATTTTATGAGACTTAGTCAGTCTGCGGATGGCAAACCATTTTCTAATTCTCTTGCCAAATATAATCCAAACTGCAATTAGCGCTGCGGTTAGCAAAAACAAGCCAGCCAAAAGGTATGGGTAATTAAAGGCCGTTTTCACATTTCGATAAAAGGTATTCTCCTTGAAATCAAGCGAATCAGGTAATTGTGTGACTACTTGGATGAGAGATATTTGGCTGTAGTCAGTGTAAAGGGTTGTAGTGTCTCCATTTGGTTTGCGCACTTTTACGGGTAACCTCAATAGCTGTATTTCATCTAGCTCGTAGGTGCTTAAATAGTAAATTGTGCTATCTGTACTAAGGCTATCTGTAACGGTAGGAAAAAATATCCTCCCGCTGTATTCGAATGGACTATAGTTTCCCAAACTATCTGGGAATAGGACTTGCCAATCTCTGGGATATGTAAAACTTAGCGAATATGGGATTTCTTCACCCACTCTAGCGGAATCCACCTGGAAAGAGCCTTTGGGCTTATATTCCTGCGCAACGGCTAGTTGGCTAAAGGCACTAATAGCAATAAGCAATAAGAGTCTAAGCACTTTTTCTAACCCTATTTCTGATTTTAAATAATTTAATTAATGCGGGCACATAGTCATCTGCAGTATTTACTGGTAGGTAATCTGCCTGATACCTGCGACCTATATCTTCTAATTTCTGACGTGTACCATCTAATGTGTTCGATAGGTTGTTACGGAAATCTTTGCTAGAAGTATTCACCCAAAGTGTTTTTCCACTTTCTTTGTCAAGCAAAGGTACTAAACCCAAACTAGGCAATTGAGTTTCTCTATTGTCGAATAAGTGAATCATCACCAAATCATGTTTTCTTGCAAGTGCTTTCAGATCGTCCTCGTACTTCTCGTCTATAAAATCAGATATAAATATTATGACACTTCTTTTTTTACAAACTTGGCGTGTGAAACTGATAGCTCCTTTTAGGTCTGTTTTTTGCGAATGTGTTTGCATGCCAAATAATGAGTAAACCATTTTGTATCCATGCCCAACTCCCTTTGCAGCTTTGATAAACAATTCTTTCTGATCACTAAAGCAGATAAGCCCTGTTTGGCTTCCTTCTTTGATGGCGCTGAGGCTAAGTACTCCACAGATCTCTCTTCCGATGTCAAGTTTTTGTTTGCCAGGCTGCCCGATTTCTTGGGAGCCACTCACATCCAAAACGAAAAAAACGTTTTGCTCTTTTTCTTCACGGAAAGTTTTAATATATACTCCATGGCCTTTTGCAGATACATTCCAATCGATAGAACGTACATCATCACCATATTGGTAGGGTCGCACATCATCGAATTCCAATCCCGAACCTTTAAAAACCGAACGAAAGTCGCCTTGCATTTGGTTATTAATAGCCTTACGGATTCTGATTTCGTACTTTTGAAGTTTCTTGAGTATTTGCTTCATCAATTTATAATCCAATCAATCTTTAAAATTAGGGCGATTTAATTAATTTCAGACGTGAAAAAGATTTTTTTAATTCTCATTACACTGGCGGTCATTGGATGTTCCTCAAAGGAAAATATTCCTGAAAAGCTTCTGACCAAAGAACAGATGGTTATGCTACTGATAGACATGCACATAAGCGAAGGTAAAGCCTTTGCTATGAATGTGCCACAAGACTCCTCTAAAGTTTTATCGGCCATTTTTGGAAATGAAGTACTTAGAAAACATAATATCAGTGAATCAGTTTTCATTGAAAATTATAACTACTACCTGCTCGAAATCGAAGAAATGAACAACATATATCGTGCCGTGGTAGATAGTTTAAACTACCGTCAAAAAACCCTACAAATAGATTAGTTTCCTTCATTCATGCTACTTCCATCAACTATTGAAAATAAGCTAGGCTTTGATAAAATTCTGGAGCTGATTAAGCAGGAATGTCAAGGCCCTATTGGAATTCAGTTTGCTGAAAATCTCAAATTTTCTCGCGATTTTCAATATGTAGTTAAGTTGCATTCTCAGACTGAAGAGTTTTTAAATATACTTCGAGCTGGCGAGCCCTACCCAACAACCGCTTATAAGGACATGAATTATGCTCTCAAAAGAGCGGAAATTTTTGGAAGTTATCTGGATGAACAGGATTTTCATGAATTGTCGAAGGGGCTTATTCTTTTAAAGAATAGTCTAGATTTCTTTGTAAAGCGCCAAGAGGAATTTCCTGAGCTCTATGCGCTAGGTAAAAATTTGGTAGTGCCTGATGATTTCTTGAGAGAACTGGCAAGATGCATTGATGATAGTGGGCAGATGAAAAGTTCTGCGACACCAACATTAGCAAAAATTCGCAGTAATATCTCCGCTTCGCAATCTAGAGTGAGAAAAGTACTGGACAGTGTAATGCGGGAGGCAAGAGGCAAAGGTTATGTGCCTGAAGATGCCACTTACACTATCCGAGGCGGGAGAATGGTAATTCCCGTGCTATCTGAGCATAAGCGACATCTCAAGGGCTTTATTCACGATGAGTCGGCAACAGGGCAAACGGTGTATATGGAGCCAACTGCTGTGTTGGAATTGAATAATGAGCTACGCGATTTAGAACTTCAAGAGAAAAAGGAGATCATTAGAATTCTGATTTCTTTAACAGATCGCCTAAGACCACATACAGTAGATTTGCAAAATGCTTATAAAGTTTTAGGTCTGTTAGATTTTATAAGAGCCAAAGCAAGGTTCGGGATTAAAGTAAATGGAATCTGTCCTGAAATTGAAAAAAGGCCTTGTATTTCGTGGAAAAACGCTACCCACCCGCTTCTTTTCCTAGCGCATAAATCATTGGGAAAAGCCATTGTTTCACAAGATATTGAATTAGATTCTCACAATCGAATTTTACTAATTAGTGGGCCGAATGCGGGAGGTAAGTCTGTTACACTCAAGACAGCGGGATTACTTCAATTTATGATTCAATGCGGTATCCCGGTTCCACTTGGAGATGAATCCGTTTCTGGCATTTTCAATCAAATTTTCCTAGATATTGGAGATGAGCAATCGATTGAGAATGATTTAAGTACTTACAGTTCGCATCTTACTTCTATGAAGATGTTTATTGAATTAGCAAATAAACGGACGCTTGTTTTGATAGATGAATTTGGAACAGGAACGGAGCCAGAATTTGGTGGAGCAATAGCCGAATCCATATTGGAGGAATTGAATAACCGAAAGTCTTATGGAGTAATTACCACCCACTATGCAAACTTAAAAGAGCTTGCAGAAAAAACTCCTGGTATCCGTAATGCAGCCATGCAGTTCGATCTAGAGAATTTGGAGCCACTTTATAAACTCCAAATTGGAAAGCCGGGCAGTTCATTTGCCTTAGAAATAGCTGGGAAAATTGGCCTTGATGCT
This sequence comes from Peijinzhouia sedimentorum, assembly GCF_049340005.1. Taxonomy (NCBI): domain Bacteria; kingdom Pseudomonadati; phylum Bacteroidota; class Cytophagia; order Cytophagales; family Peijinzhouiaceae; genus Peijinzhouia; species Peijinzhouia sedimentorum. The sequence goes on along the minus strand of NZ_JBMPIY010000007.1, from coordinate 171,998 downwards.
GAGGTAATTGCAAATGCTAGAAGAAAAATAGGCAAAGAGCGAGTGAACTATGACAAAGTACTCATCCGTCTTGAAAAGGAAAAAGGAGCCGCTGAGCGATTGAAAAATCAACTAACTGCCACTGAGAAGAGATTAGCTAAAAGTAGTGAAGAATACGAGTCTCTAAAAGCATATTTGGAGATTGAGAAAAAGAATATCATTAACCAAGCCAAGGAAGAAGCAGCTTTATTGCTGAAGAATGCTAATCAGAAGATAGAAGCCACAATTAGAAAAATCAAAGAGGTCAAGGGCGAAAAAGAAGCAACAAAAGAGATTCGAACTGAGCTCAAGAGCTTTGAAGAGACGATTAAGCCAAAAGAGAAGAAGACTAAAGTCATTAAAAAGCAGCAAGTTTTTACAGGGCCAATCCAGTCTGGCGATATCGTAGAAATTGCAGATTCAGGTGCAATAGCTCAAGTAATGACTGTGAAAGGTAATAATGTAGAGGTAATGATTGGCCAACTCAAATCGAATGTGAAATTGAGTAGATTAAAGAAAGTTGGAGCGGTGGCAAAAAATACCAAATCGGAGGTGAAATCAGGCTCAAATAAATCAGGAATCAATTATGCATCTGAAATGGCTGAATTCTCAGCACAGCTCGATTTGAGAGGTAAAAGAGGAGAGGAGGCAATGCCGGATTTAGATCGCTTTATGGATAGAGCGTTACTTCTCAACCAAAATGAGGTAAGGATTTTACATGGCAAAGGAGATGGGATTTTACGTCAACTGGTGCGCAGTCAACTTAAAAGCTTGTCTTTTGTGAAATCAATGAGGGACGAACACGCCGACTTTGGTGGAGCCGGCGTTACAATTGTCTCACTTAAATAATTTGATTAATTGGAAGTAAGTGTAAATACGTACCTGCCATTAATAGCTTCTATCCTCCCGCCAGTACTAGCAAGCTCAAAGTCTATTGTGAGAGTCATTTGAGTGCCAGCAGAATTCAATCCCGAAACGGTGGCAATCGTATTTTGATTGCTGTCAAAGATCAATGAATTCAAATTCCCATTGTTAAAGGCCCAATTTCCAGAGCTTTGAAATACAGGTGAACCAGTATTGGTACTATAAGTTTTTGCCGTTCTGAATGTGATTGAAAAGGCAGATGGATTATTGTAGGTTTCAGATGGTGCACCATTAAAGGTAATAGCTGTAGCTGTCCAAGTTTTAGCACTTGTTCCAGCAATTTTGGCTACTTGTAATTCCTCTGCTGTTGGTTGTGGTTCCGGATCAGGATCTGAACTGCCGCCACCACCACACGATGAAAATATTGCAACTGATAAAAGGAGTATAATAAAGTTAAGCCAATTAGTTTTTTTCATTTTCGTAAATTCAAGTGTTAAATAAAGCACAATTCAATATACATCCCTAATTGGGATATATTTATTGAAGCTTTTTATGGAGAATTAAATTTGTGGAGCTGGTTCTACAGGTTTCGGACCGGTGTTTTCACTGTTGCCAGCCCAGCTGCAACTCGATACTGTTATGCTTAACGCAATAAGCAAAAAGAAAATTGTTATTTTGTTTTTCATTTTATCTTAAATATGACATTACTTAATTGGCTCACAAATTAAGAAACGTTCTCAATATTGATTAGTTTTTCTGACTCTAATTCTTACTAAATTCGATGATATCCAACTTCCCATCACACATTTGATATTCCTGCAGTTGATTAGAGCCAATGAGGATTGTTCGATTTGATTTCCAATTCTCAATAAGCTTCAAATACATCTGCATTCCATTTTCATCTAAGTTACTTGTTGGCTCATCAAGAAGTAATAATTCCGTATCTGAAAAAAAGGCCAAACCAAGCTTAAGACGCTGTTTCATGCCTGATGAATAATTCTTTATAACCTTACCTCTTCCTTTTTCTAAACCCAATATTTGGATTACCTCATCTGTGTCATTTATTAAAGGGCCATTTTTGAACTTAAAGTGGAATTTCCAGATTTCTTCTAACGTAAGTTCTTCGATTAGCTCCATATATGGAGCTGCAATTGATATTTCCCTATAAATATTTTCAGATGAAATAATTATTCCTCCAGAGGAGTAATTTATTTTTCCGCTGGTAAAGGGCATTTGCCCAGAGATAATTCGTATTAGTGTGGATTTACCACTTCCATTAGGTCCTACAATTGCATAGATTTTATTAGATAAAAACTTGTAATTCAATTCATGAAATATCCATTCACGGTTAAACCTTTTGCTTAAATCAGTTAAATGGATTTCCATCAAGAATCAGATTATTTAGAGTATCCTTTCATGATACCTCGATCAGATTCTCTGAAAAAAGTTATTATTAAATCTCTCTCCCGAGAAGCAGGCAATTCTGTTTCAACAGCTTCAAGTGCTTTTGAATTATTCAAGCCTTTCAAGAATAAAAATCTATAAATTTCTTGAATCTCATTAATGGTTTCATTGCTAAATCCTCTTCTTCGTAAGCCGATAGAATTGATCCCAGCATAGCTAAGTGGTTCACGTCCTGCTTTGATATAAGGTGGGACATCTTTTCTTACTAAGCTTCCGCCTGACACCATAGAATGAGCACCTATTTTCACAAATTGGTGAACAGCACTTACGCCACCAACAATGGCAAATTCATCAATAATTACATGTCCTGCAAGCTGAACTGCATTAGCTAAAATGCAATTATTGCCAACTATACAGTCGTGGGCGATATGCACATAAGCCATTAATAGACAATTGGATCCAATGGATGTTTCAAAACGATCTTTTGTTCCTCTGCTAATGGTTACACATTCTCTAATGTCAGTATTATCGCCTATTTTCACATAGGTTTTTTCGCCATCAAACTTCAAATCTTGAGGTGTAGAAGCGATTACTGCACCTGGATATATTTTACAATTTTTGCCAATTCGTGTACCATTAAAAATGGTGACATTCGAGCTTATCCAAGTTCCTTCGCCTATTTCTACATCACCATGTATCGTTGTAAATGGCCCAATGCTTACATTTTCAGCGATTTTCGCACTGGGGTCTATGGATGCTAATGGATGGATCATTGATCTTTCTTTACGATTCTAGCTGTCATTATTGATTCGCAAACGAGCGTCTTTCCTACATAGGCCATGCCTTGCATGCGGGCAATTCCTCTTTTTATTGGGTCAAGCAGTTTGCAATGAAAAATAATTGTGTCACCCGGGATCACCATTTTTCTGAATTTACAGCTGTCAATTGAAAGGAAGTACGTCCAATAATTATCAGGGTCAGGTACAGTAGATAATACTAAAATGCCTCCTGTTTGCGCCATTGCTTCAACTTGTAATACGCCTGGCATTACAGGGTTATCTGGGAAATGTCCTTGGAAAAATGGCTCATTAATCGTCACATTTTTCACTCCTGTTACAGATGTTTCGTCCAAATGGATGACTTTGTCAAGCAAGGCAAATGGATATCTGTGCTTTAAGGTTCTACTTATGGCTGCAATGTCCATCACAGGTGGGAGGGATGGGTCATATTTAGGCGCCTTTTTACCTCCCGCATTTTCTCCCATGCGTTTTAGCTTTTTGGCAAATGCTACATTGGCAGCATGACCCGGGCGGGCGGCTAATATTTGTGCTTTTATGGGTCTTCCTACCAAAGCCAAGTCACCCATCACATCTAATAGTTTGTGGCGAGCAGGCTCATTTTTATGTCTTAAGTCGATATTATTTAAAATACCTTCCTTTTTCACTTCAATTTTCGGCTTATTAAAAAGCTTAGCTAAACTTTCCAATTCGTGATCTTCCACGACCCTATCTACAATCACAATAGCATTGTTGAGGTCGCCTCCACGAACAAGATTGTTTTTGTGGAGCATTTCTAGTTCATGTAAAAAGCAAAATGTACGACTGGAAGCAATCTCATTCGTAAATTCTGTGATGTCATTCAAACTAGCATGCTGAGAACCCAAAACTGGTGAGTTGTAATCCACCATTACAGTAACGCGGTAAGTGTCGAGTGGTAAAGCAGCAATTTCCACTTGGCGAGCAGGGTCTCTGAAGAAAATACTCTCCTCTACTTCAAGGAAATTTCTTAAAGCACTTTGCTCTTGAGTACCAACCTTGTTGATTGCTTCCACAAACATTCTGGAGCTGCCATCCATAATTGGTGCTTCTGGAGCATTGATTTCGATCAATACATTATCGATCTGAAGACCTACTAGAGCAGCCAAGGTATGCTCAATTGTGCCAACTCTAGCTCCGTGTTGTTCTATTGTCGTTCCTCTTGAGAGATCTACCACATTGTCCACATCGGCATCGATGATTGGTTTTTCTGGCAAATCCACCCGCTGGAATTTAATTCCATGGTTAGGAGGAGCTGGCATAAAAGTCATTGTGCAGGATAAGCCTGTATGAAGACCCACGCCCTCTACACTCACAGGTTCTTTGATAGTGTGCTGTTTTACGTTCATTATATTGTTCTCAACCGATGGGAATTATTTATCTCCCTTTTCAAGTTTGGTGATTCGTTCTTTAAGTTCAGGTAAATTTCGGAAAATACTGTAGGATCGCAAATACTGCTTATGTTCAAAGGCTGGTGAACCCAACCAGACGGTATTTTCTTCTTCTACATTCTTCATCATGCCAGACTGAGCGGCAAAAGAAGTTTTGCCTGCAATATGCAAATGCCCCGCAATTCCAACTTGGCCACCAAGCACACAATTGTTGCCTAATTTGCTAGATCCTGATATGCCTGCTTGGGCAGCTATTACTGTGTTGGCACCAATTTCTACATTGTGCGCTATCATTACTAAATTGTCAAGCTTGCAGCCTTTGCGAATTATAGTTGAGCCAGTTGTTGCACAATCTATTGTCGTATTGGCTCCGATAGAAACATTATCTTCGAGGATTACATTGCCCAGTTGTGGAATAGTCTTGTAGGTGCCATCTGATTGTGGAGCAAAACCAAATCCATCGCTACCAATTACAGCTCCGGCATGTATTACGCAATTTGATCCTATTACAGATCCCGGATAAATCTTCGCTCCCGCAAATATTATAGTGTTGTTTCCGACAGAGACATTCTCGCCGACCCAAACCTGCGGATAAATCTTAACATTCGACCCTATAGTACAATGATGACCAATATAAGAAAATGCACCTCTGAAAATTCCTTCACCAATGTTTGTTCCAGTACCTACAAATGAAGGCTCTTCAATGCCCATTTTCTCTTCCTTTATCATTTTCTGATATTCCTCTAATAGTTTAGAGAAAGCAGAATAAGGATCCTCAACCCGAATTAAGGTTGTATTAATTGATTTTTTAGGTTTGAAATCATGTTTAACAATTACAGCTGATGCATTTGTGCTATATATATATTCTTCGTATTTGGGATTAGCGAAAAAAGCAATTTCACCCTCCTTTGCATTTTCTATTTTTCCCGCAGTATGGATTGTTGCTTTAGGATTGCCTTCTACCTTTCCAGAAATCAAAAAGGCAATTTGTTCAACACTTATTTTCATAGTAAGCGTGTTTTGTATAAATCGCTGATATTCATTTTGTTAAATATCAGTGAGAATCTTGAATGTCAAATTTTTACAAAGTTAGGTTTTTAGCCCAGCAGATATAGTTTTTCTTTACGATTTTACTCAGAGCTTGGATATTAGGTAAATCTGCCGCATCAGCAATATCTATAATGTTTCCCTTTTTAGTTAAGATATAAATCCTTTGTTGGGACATATAAGCTGAATTACTAATACTTCCTTCATCGTAAAAGTACTTTATATCTGCTTTAGCAATACAAAGTTCATTCTCCAGTTTAGTTTTTATCTCCAACTTTTGTTCATTACTGAATTCTTCATTCGAAAGTTTTACTTTGAATAATTTTCGTTTTAAAAGACAGTTTGCTAATGTGTTCAGAATCTTATCCTCATGAGATTGCCACATCTTAATAGCTCCCCAAATGTCGAAGTCGTCCAAATTAGCAAAATGACTCAAATAATTTGGCTGACTTTCAAAGTCCTTTTGCGAAACATTTGATTTTAGGAATATCAACAAACTCTCACTTCCAATTAATTCCACCCCCTGTTCACAAAGATATTTAGCTCGATTAATCAAGCTAATCAACATCCTTTCTGCACTTACTGAAGTTTTATGCAAATAAACCTGCCAATACATGAGTCTTCGAGCATTCAAAAAATTCTCAATGCTATAAATACCCTTTTCTTCCACTAGTAATTGATCATTACGGACATCAAGTAACTTGATGATTCTTTCTGCACCAATTGTACCTTCGGAAACACCAGTAAAGAAGCTATCTCTTTTCAAGTAATCAAGCCTGTCGATATCTAATTGGCTTGCGACGAGCTGGTTAAAAAAAGTGCGTTTGTATTGGTTGTTGAAAATCTTTACAGCCAAATCTAAGGCTCCATCAAATTGAGTATTGAGCTCGTTTATTAATAATGAGGAAAGTAATTCGTGCTGAATATTTTTGAGTAAGCTAAATTCCAATGCATGCGAAAACGGACCATGCCCGATATCGTGCAGTAAAATCGCAATTAAAGCTGCTTCATATTCTTCATCGCTAATTTCATTTCCTTTGTCCCTCAAATTGTCCAAAGTGATCTTCATCAGGTGCATAGCTCCAATCGCATGATGAAATCTGGTATGTAATGCACCGGGATATACATAGTCGGTTAAACCGAGTTGCTTAATCCTGCGTAACCGTTGGAAGTAAGGGTGTTCGATTATATCAAAAATCAATTCGCTTGGAATGGAGATAAATCCATAAACAGGATCATTAAAAATTTTTTTCTTATTCAAATTGGAGCCCGAATTAAGGGTTTTAATGTAACTTGGGACTTAGTAAACAACTATGCAAAGATATAATATTTTGTGGGCAGATGACGAGATAGACCTTCTGAAACCACACATCCTTTTTTTAACTGCCAAAGGCTATGATATTACCCCAGTAAATAGCGGCTCCGATGCTCTGGCATTAGTCGAAAAGCAAAATTTCGATCTTGTTTTTTTAGATGAAAATATGCCTGGTATGTCTGGTTTGGAGACTTTAACTTATCTCAAAAATATGAGACCTTCTTTACCTGTGGTAATGATCACAAAGTCTGAAGAAGAGTCAATAATGGAAGAAGCAATCGGATCTAAAATTGCCGATTATCTGATAAAGCCGCTTAATCCAAATCAGATTTTACTTTCAGCAAAGAAAATTCTGGAAAACAAGAGACTGGTTAGCGAAAAAACCAATATGGGTTATCAGCAAGATTTCCGAAACCTAAGTATGGCATTCGACGATCACTTGAGCCCAGAAGAATGGGCTGATATTTACAAGAAGCTAGTTTATTGGGAATTAGAAATTGATGAGACCGAAAATAAAGGAATGGCTGAAGTTCTTGAAATGCAGAAGGATGAAGCAAATACAAAGTTTACTAAATACATAAAGGAAAACTATGAAGATTGGTTAGACGAAAAAAATTCTGATAAGCCCTTACTTTCTCACAAACTGATGCGGGAGGTTGTTTTTCCTAAGCTTGAACCGGGTGAGCCTCTTTTCTTTATTGTGATAGATAATCTCAGGTATGATCAATGGAAAGTAATTGAACCAGTAGTTTCTCAGTATTTCAATATAGATGAGGAAAGCTCTTATTATTCAATCTTGCCAACCACCACAGCCTATAGCCGTAATTCAATTTTCTCTGGCTTATTGCCATTGGAGATGGAAAAAAAGCATCCGAATCTATGGGTAGGTGAAGGCGAGGAAGATGGTAAAAATATGAATGAAGAAGCATTTTTAGCCGAACAATTGAAGCGAGAAAAACTCAATATTAAAATGAGTTACCATAAAATTATTCATGTTAATCAAGGCCGTCAATTACTTGATCAATTCAATAATCTCTATAATAATGATCTCAATGTGCTGGTTTTCAATTTTGTGGACATGCTTTCACATGCCCGTACAGACTTGCAGATGATTAGAGAATTGGCAGCAGACGAATCAGCTTATCGCTCACTTACCTTATCCTGGTTTGAACATTCACCACTTTTAGAGGCTTTGAAAAGAATTTCTGAAAAAGGGCATAAATTAATAATCACTACAGATCATGGGACTATCCGAGTGAAAAAACCTTACAAAATCATTGGGGATAAAAATACAAATACCAATTTGAGATATAAGCAGGGCAAAAATCTTGGATATGACAAAAGCGACAAAGTGCTTACCGTCCCTAGACCAGATGATTTCCAATTACCTAAAATGAATATTTCAACTAGCTATGCTTTTGCTACTTCGGACTATTTCTTCGCTTATCCCAATAATTATAATTACTACGTTAATTACTACAAGGACACATTCCAACATGGAGGAATTTCGTTAGAGGAAATGATAATTCCTGTTATTTCTTTATCTTCGAAAAAATAGACACAATTCTAAGTTGAAGATAATTTGTAAGGATTTAGCAGAGCTGGATAACACCGCTCTCAAAATCATTAATCATATCGGTTCGAAAGGAATTTGGCTTGTGGAAGGTCAAATGGGAGCTGGGAAAACTACTCTTATAAAAGCACTTTGCAAAAAGCTGGGAGTTAGGGATACAGTGAATAGTCCAACATTTTCTATTGTCAACGAATATGAAAATGGTGCTGGTGAGCCTATTTATCATTTTGATTTCTACCGTATTAAAAACATAGAAGAAGCAAAGGAGCTCGGATTTGATGAATATTTGTACTCAGGGAACTTGTGCCTAATTGAATGGTCATCTTTAGTAATGGAATTAATTGACACTCCTTATTGGAGAATAGATATTCTGGTAAATGATGATGACAGTCGTATTATAACCTTATCGCAAAATGACTGAGAAGAGCATAAAGAGTTCCGCCATATTCACGCCTAGTGAAAGTTATATTACACAAGAAAAACTCTTGGAAGTAAAGCCTCAGAAGGGAAAATTAACCATAGGCATTCCGCGCGAAACTGCATTGCAAGAGAATCGGGTAGCACTTACACCAGAAGGAGTTAAGGTATTGACACTGAATGGTCATAGAATAGTGTTTGAAACAGCTGCTGGGCTCACAGCTAAGTTTTCGGATAGAGAATATAGCGAGGCGGGAGCACATATTGTTTACTCCGCAAAAGAGGCTTTGGAAGCAGATGTCGTCTTAAAAGTAGAGCCTCCAACAATAGCTGAAATTGAAATGATGCAGCATGGTAGCACGCTTATATCTGCTATGCAAATGGGAAATCTCAGCGCCGATTACCTCGAAGGAATTTCCAAGAAAAAAATTACTGCTGTCGCTTATGAATTGATTCAAGACAAAGTAGGTGGAATGCCACTTGTGAGAGCAATGTCTGAAATCGCTGGAAGTATGTCTATGCTTATTGCATCTGAATATTTAAGCAATGTGAAAAGCGGACAAGGAATTATAGTAGGTGGAATCACAGGTGTGCCACCAACCAACGTACTGATAATTGGAGCAGGTACAGTTGGTGAATTTGCAGCTCGTACTGCATTAGGCCTTGGAGCAGAAATTAGAGTTTTTGATAATCACCTTTATAAGTTGAGAAGAATCAGGCATTTGCTGGGACAAGGTATTTCTACATCAACAATTGATTCAATCAATTTGGGTAAAGCCTTGAGAGAAGCGGATATTGTAGTTGCGGCATTAAGAGCCGAAAAGGGGAGAAATAGAATTGTGATTACCGAAGAAATGATTGCAAGTATGAAGTCTGGTTCGATTATGATAGATGTGGGCATAGACCAAGGCGGTTGTGTAGAGACATCCGAAATTACTACTCATGAAAAACCAGTTTTTGTAAAGCATGGAGTAATCCACTATTGCGTGCCAAATATCGCCTCTAGAGTAGCCAGAACAGCAACAACAGTAATAAGTAATATCTTTGCGCCAATACTTTTACAAGCTGCCGATAATGGTGGAATTAATGAATTCATCCATACGCATAAGTGGTTTATGAAAGGCATATATATGTATAAAGGCACACTTACCAATGAGCCTTTAGCCCAAAAATTCAATATGAGATTTAAAGATTTGAGTTTGCTATTAGCGGCTAGGTATTAAATGAAAATATTTTTCCTCCCGCTCACATTGTATTGATTGTATATCTACTCGATTTTGTGGTTCTTTTTCAAAATTTTACTTATATGAGAAAATCCTTAACCTTTATTTTAATATTCTTTAGCTTTTATATAGCTCAAGCTCAAAGTGTTTATTATCCCGAGCGTTTCGAATGGCAACGTAGAGAGGCTTCTGAACTTGGTTTCGATCAGCAAAAGTTGAATGAAGCAGTAATATTTGCTCAAGAAAATGAAATTAATGCCCCAAGAGATTTAAATATTTATCTCAATGGCAGAGTAGGTGAGCCTTACAATGAAATGGTTGGTCCGGTAAAGCCGCGTGGACCAATGTCGGGCTTGGTGGTGAAAAATGGTTACATAGTTGCCGAGTGGGGCGATTTGGAAAGTGTGGATATGACCTTCAGCGTTACCAAAAGTTTCCTGTCAAGTGTGGTAGGCGTAGCTTATGATAAAGGCCTTATCCGCAATGTTAATGATAAAGTAAAGGCATACTCTCCTTATGGTGAGTTTGACTCAGAACATAATTCTAAAATAACTTGGGATCATTTGCTTAGACAAACAAGCGACTGGGAAGGTACCCTTTGGGGTAAACCAGATTGGGCAGATAGACCTGCAGGAAGAGTTACAGAGGCAATTATCAACAGAGAGAGATTTGAACCGGGTACTACATACAAATACAATGATACTCGGGTAAATGTACTTGCTCTGGCCGCATTGCACGTTTGGCGTAAGCCGCTGCCAATGGTTCTTCGAGAGCATGTAATGGATCCAATTGGTGCGTCAAATACTTGGCATTGGGAAGGTTACCACAATTCTTGGGTGAATATCGACGGCATCGAAATGCAATCAGTAAGTGGTGGAGGCCATTTTGGTGGTGGGATGTTTATAAGCGCTTATGATCAAGCACGCTTTGGCTACTTAACCCTGCGAAACGGCAAATGGAAAGATCAACAAATTCTTTCAGAAGAATGGCTGGAAATGGCCAGAACACCAACTCCTGTGCAAGACGACTATGGGTTTATGAATTTCTTTTTAAATACAGGTAAAAAAAGAATGCCTGCGGCACCAGAATCCGCATTTTTTCATTTAGGTGATGGTGCAAATGTGGTGTATGTAGATCAAGAAAATGATTTGGTAATTGTATTGCGTTGGGTGAATTCCGGTAGAATGGGCGATGTAATTGGCAAATTCTTAGAAGCTCAAAACTAAAATATAGAAAGCGGGAGGATCACAAAACTCCTTTTACACCATATTAAAATGGGAGGCGAATACATTGCCTTCCATTTTTTATTTCAGTACTTTATCTAATTCAGCTTTAAGTATCTCCAAAAACAAATCCACTTCCCGCAAATGAGAACGGAATGATAAACAGGCAAAGCGCAAGTGAAATTGTTTATGAATTTGAGTGGATGAAATAAATATTCTGCCATCAGTATGAATGCCTTTCAAAATAGCTTTATTGATAGAATCATTGTTGCCATCTGAGGCATTTAAGCGGAAAGTAAACACACTCATTTGCGGGTAAGGACCCATTTCAAAGCCCATTTCCTTCACCTTTTGGTAACAATAGCGAGTAAGCCAAAGCTTCTCTTCCAATGCAGCTCTAAATGGAGCAATTCCATGTAATTTCAATGGTAGCCACATTCGTAAGCCACGAAAATGCTTACTCAACTCGGGCGATACATCTGCTGGAGAATATTCTAAATTGAAGTCTTTTGAATCCTGCATATAATTGGCCTCAAAGGTATGAGCAGCCAATAATTTGTTAAGATCTTTCACAATAATCATCCCAAGTCCATAGGGTAGAAATAACCCTTTATGCGGATCTAAAATCACCGAATCCGCCATTTCGATTCCTTTCATTACGGATCGACCATGTTCAGTAAGCATAAAAAAGCCACCGTAGGCAGCATCGATATGAAACCATAGTCCATGCTCTTGAGCGATCTGCCCAATGGCTGCCAAGGGATCAACAGCACCAACGTCAGTTGTGCCAGCAGAAGCGATAACCATAAATGGATTCAGCCCATTTGCTTTGTCATCAATAATAAGTTCTTCAAGTTTTTCGGCATCGATTCGGAACTCAGCATCAAGTGGAATATGATGGATGATACATTCCTCCAGTCCACTTATTCTGATAGCTTTTGGCACGCAATGATGAACTTGCTCTGATAAATAGATGACCGTTTTTTCTAAATCTTTACCCTTAATTTTATGCGCATGTCTCGCTGCAGTAATAGCAGTAAGGTTTGCGATGCTTCCCCCTGTAGTTAGGTTGCCGCCAAAATTACCTTGATAGCCAATCAATTTTCCAACCCAATTGATAAGTGTATTCTCTAAACGAATGGCACCAGGTGCCGCATAAAAAATACCTGCATAGCGATTGGTAACAGCAGCTAAATAGTCGCCTATGGCTGCGCTAAAAACTCCTCCACCTGGAATATAGCCAAAGTGCCCACCAGAAGCTGCATTAATGCCAGATTGCATTACTTCTTCATGGTAGGTGTTCAGAATATTGGGTAATCCTATACCACTTTCGCCAACTTCAAGTGCTGGAATAGGGCCTCTATTTTCGTAGCCTTGTTGGTAAAATGCCTTTTCCTCTGATAAATTATTTAAGAACTGATCGGTATATGAATGGAGCTTAGCATGAATATCCTCCCGCTGTGTTTGGCCTATTTCCAATGGAAAACTAGCTTGCTGGAAGACTTCTATTTTAGCCTTTGTTTCTTCGAGATTATGCATATATTTTTACCTTACAGCCAGCTAAAGTCTGTAATGTTAAGGATTGTTCAAAGGAAATTACTGTGAGAAATTGCTAAGAGGTTTTTCAGCAAAATGTGCCAAAAATAATTATTGAGTTACTTCCACACCTTTCCAAAATGCGACCCGATCCTTAATGTTCTGAGCAGCATCTTTTGGCTCTGGATAATACCAAGCCGCATCCTTATTTTCTTTGCCATCGACCTGCACACTATAGTATGATGCTTGGCCTTTCCAAGGGCATTTGCTTTGGGTTTCGCTGTCGGTGAAATGCTCCTTCTTTATACTGTCTTTAGGAAAATAATGGTTTCCTTCTACTACTACAGTGTCATTGCTTTCTGCGATTATTTGTCCGTTCCAAATTGCTTTCATGATATTTCTTTATTTAAAAACTACAGCTAGCCCAAATCGTTCAGTTTAGGATCAAATTACTCGACCACCAATTTTATTTACTGCTTCCAAGCTCAAAACCTTGGGAGCTGGAATATTGGGATTAGTTTTGCATTATGAATTTACTTTCGGCAGAATCACTTTCAAAAAGCTTTGCGTTCAAACCGCTTTTTGAAGATTTATTTTTTGGAATTGAAGAGGGCGAAAAAATAGCCTTACTAGGAAGAAACGGCTCAGGCAAAAGTACTCTTCTCAAAATATTGGTTGGAAAGCTCGATGCAGACAAAGGCAAAGTTGCTATCCAAAAAGAAACACGTGTGGCCTATGCAGGTCAGGAGCATGATTTCGACGAAAATGACACAGTATTAGAAGCGCTATTTTCGCATACCGATAACCCTGCAGTACAAGCAGTAAAGGATTATGAACATTTGATGTCCATTTCTTTTGATACGCCAGGTCATGCTGATGATTTGCAAGAAGTAATGAATAGGATGGATAGCTTCCAAGCTTGGGATTTGGAAAATCAAATTAATGTGATCTTGGGTAAGTTGGGGCTGAGTGACTTAGAAGCCAAAATTGGAACCTTATCAGGTGGACAAAAAAAACGAGTGGTATTAGCCTCTGCGCTAATCCAACAGCCTGATCTGTTGATACTGGATGAGCCGACGAACCATCTCGATTTGGAAAGCATCGAATGGCTAGAGGAATATCTATCTAGAGCCAGACTTGCTTTATTACTTGTAACCCACGATCGCTATTTTATGGATAGGGTGAGTAATCGCATTATTGAATTGGATCAAGGGCAAGTTTTTAAGTATGAAGGTAATTATGCCTACTATTTGGAGAAGAAAGCTGAGCGGGAGGCAATGGATGCAGTGATGCTGAATAAGGCCAAGAATCACTACAAGCAAGAATTGGAATGGATGCGCCGTCAGCCAAAAGCCCGAACCACCAAAGCCAAATATAGAGTAGATGCCTTTGAGGATGTAAAATCCAAAGTGAAAGGTGCAGCTGGAGCCACAGAAGAGCTAGAGCTACAATCAGGGATGGAGCGAATGGGCAAGAAAATACTCGAGGTAGAGAAAATCGCCAAGGCTTTTGATGGAACTCAGATTGTAAATCCATTTAGCTATGTATTCCAAAGAGGAGAGCGGATTGGCTTAGTTGGGCCGAATGGTACAGGTAAATCCACATTTCTGAATATGCTCACAGGGCAATTGAAACCTGATTCTGGAGTCGTAGATAAAGGTTCAACTATCAAATTTGGCTATTTCAAGCAAGAGGAAAAAAGTTTTATCCTTAGCCAGCGGGTAATAGATCACGTAAAGGAAATTTCTGAAAACATAACCCTTGCCGATGGGCGGGAGGTTGGCCCAGGTAAGTTTTTGGAGTTATTTCAATTCTCACCGGAGCGCCAATATACACCTATTGAGAAATTGAGCGGTGGAGAGAAAAAGAGATTGCAATTGCTTGACATACTGGTTACCAATCCAAATTTTCTTATTCTGGATGAACCTACTAACGACTTGGATTTGCCTACACTTCAGATTTTGGAAGAGTTTCTGGCAGGCTTCAAAGGCTGTTTAATTATCGTATCTCACGATAGATATTTTATGGATCGCTTAGTCGATCACTTATTTATATTTGAAGGCGAAGGAGTGATCCGTGATTTCCCTGGCAACTATACTGAATACCGCGAGAGCTTAAATGAAAAAAGCAGCAAACCCGCTGCTGCGGAAGTAAAAAAGGTCAATACACCTTCTCCAGAGGTGAAAGAGTCAAAAGCTCAAGTAGAAAAACTTTCCTACAAAGAGAAGGTAGAGATGGAAGGACTTGAAAAGGAAATTGCAAAGCTTGAAGCAGAAAAGGTAGATCTTGAAAATAAGCTGTCGGTAGGTAAAGGAAGCGTGGAGGAATTAGTAGAATGGGGAAAGAAATTGAATGAAGTAAATGAAAGTCTTGAAACTAAGGAATTAAGATGGCTTGAATTATCCGAAAAGGAATAATTGAAGCTTTTCCTATTTTTTTACGTACTAAGCATAAGGCTCGATCGTTTGTAATTGAATTGAGAATGAGCGATTGGATTTTTTGCAACTCTAACTAACACACAAAATTTTTTACCCATGAAAATGAAAAAACTATTTGTATTTGTTGGCTTGATGATAATATCAAGCATTACGTTTGCCCAAGTAAACATCGGTCCGAAAATCGGTGTGAATTCTAGCAAAATCACATTCAAGGATAATGTGGACAATGTAGAAGAAGGTGATGCTTCATTTGGATTTCATGCAGGTGTATTTGGTCGAATTGAAATTGGCAGTTTTTATCTACAGCCAGAATTGCTGTACACTTCAGCAAATGGTGAAATCAGATTTAAAGATGACCAATTAGGAGATCAGGTGAGAGCCTATGAATTCAACCGCGTAGATGTACCAATCCAAGTTGGTTATAAGTTTGGTGAGGTGTTCCGAATAGGTGTAGCACCTGTTTACAGCGTATTGCTTAGCGACTCTGAGCAAGGTGATACTGGTTCACAGATGACCTTGAAAAACTCAAACATTGGCTATCAAGCTGGGATTGGTTTTGATATAGCAAACATCATATTGGATTTACGCTATGAAGGCAATCTAAGTGGAGTAGGAGATAAGTTCTTAGGAGCAGATACCGATCAAAGATTAAATCAATGGACACTCGGTATTGGTCTTAAGGTATTCTAAACCAAAAATTTAGACAAAAAATTAGCCTCATCTGGAATTCAGGTGAGGCTTTTTTAATGCCTAATATTCCCCAGCTCCATTGGAGCGAAATTTCCATAGCTTATGCTTTCAACCATGGGATAATGAAATAGCACAAATCAACCTCCCGCTTTTTTCTTTAATCATCTACGACCAATGCAATAGTCTAGAACTAGGATTTGATTCCTACACTGAAGTAGGGGATTAAATGATTTATATTACATCCTCCAAGCCCTAATTCATCTCCCATCACCTATAAATCCATATCTTTACCCAACCAAAAACAAGCCTGAACCAATGATCTATCTGACTTATGGGAACCAATCTCATGGAGTATACAGCAGTTATGTAATCGAAAACTGCAAATACATTTCTGATAATCTGAATTACCCGGTAAAAATCATCGCATTGGTCTCTATTCGTGGCTTTTTTGAAATGCGAAGAATCCGAAAGCAATTATATCCCAATTCCATTATTTTACCCATGGTGCCTGGTTTTCACAGATGGAAATTGAATTTGCTTACATTGACTTTATTATGGCCATTTATAGGAAAGAAAAAGGTGATGGCTTTGAGCCCACTTGCGGCGAATTTGGCTATTTCGTTGAAGGATTTGGGTTTGGTAGATAAGGTAATCTATGACGGAGAAGGTGCAACAGCTGCCGAATGGAATGAGTTTGATGTAGTTGGAAATGAAGATTTAAAAAAGGATATATGGAAAATTGAAAGCCGTGCAGTAAACGACTCGGATATGCAAAGAGCTGTAAGCCATAAGATGTTTACTTACTGGAATGAAAAATTTGCATATACAGGACAGCATAGAGTTGTAATCCCCTGCCTACTGAATGGCGTTTTTGCGGATAAGCCATCCATTGGGAAAATTGATTTTGAAGAAATCTTCAATGAACCTAAAACCGATCAAATTACATTCGTTTATGCCGGTTCATCCGCGCAGTGGCAGTCTATGGATTTGTTAGAGCAGGCGGTTATTCCTTTAATGGAAAAGGATGGTAGAATTAGGCTGCTTTTGCTTTCCGATCAAAAAGAGAGTGAATGTGGAATTAAGTTGAAATTTCCCTCCCGCGTTGTGCTAAAATGGGTGCCTTTTGAACAGGTGCCGGCAATTATGGCACTAGGAGATTATGGGATATTATTACGCCACCCTTCTGTTACTAATTTTGTTGCAGCACCTACCAAATTCGCTGAATATTTGGCTTGTGGTCTCAAAGTATTTATTTCCCCAGGTATCGGCGATTACCCTGATATGATTGCTCAGAATCCTTTAGGCTATGTAATAGAACAAGCAAACGATCTGCAAAACATAGACTTAGAACAAACATCCCTAGCAGAGAAACAAAAATTGAGAGAATTTGCCCTAAATAATTTTGTAAGAACTAGCTTTAAGGATAGTTTCGCTAAACTTATTTCACTTTGAAAAATGCCTTATGATGGCAGTAATTTCTCTTTTAAATGTCTATTAAAAAGGTACTGATCGTATTTGGCACCCGCCCGGAAGCCATCAAAATGGCTCCTGTTGTTAAGGCCTTCAGCCAAAATGCAGAATTTGACTGCAAAGTATGTGTTACTGCCCAGCATCGAGAAATGCTCGATCAAGTTTTGTCAGTATTTGAAATCACGCCTGATTATGATTTGAATATCATGAAAAAAGGGCAAGATTTATTTGATATTACCTGTTCAGTACTAGCGCAAATCAAGGAGGTTTATTTAGATTTTAAACCTGACTTAGTTTTGGTACACGGGGATACTTCTACCTCCTTTGTGGCAGCGCTTGCTGCATTTTATCTTCAAATAAAAGTAGCACACGTAGAAGCAGGCTTGCGGACATGGGATATGGAAAACCCATTCCCAGAAGAAGCAAACAGGGTACTTACGGGTAGGTTAAGTACATGGCATTTTGCACCCACACAATGGGCTGCGGATAATTTAAAGCGGGAAGGCGTAGCGGAAAACAAAATAATCGTTACCGGTAATACAGTCATTGATGCGCTTTATTTGATTAGAGATAAACTTCAAAATGATGAATCTCTCCGTAATAACGTTCAGCAAAGCATCCAAGAAAAGGGCTATAATTTTGATTCATCGAAAAGACTAGTCTTAATAACCTGTCATAGGAGAGAAAATTCAGGAGATGGTTTTGAAAACATCGCCGAAGGAATTCGAGAATGTTCCATTGCATTTCCAGATGTAGATTTTGTCTTTCCTGTTCACCCAAGTCCAAAGGTGCGGGAGGTATTTCATGCAGCATTGGCCAATTTGTCAAATGTGTATTTAATTGAACCATTGGAATATTTGCCTTTTGTGTTTTTGCTAAGTAATTGTACTCTAATTTTAACAGATAGTGGTGGAATACAGGAAGAAGCGCCAAGCCTGGGTAAGCATGTATTGGTGATGCGCAAAGTAAGTGAAAGGCCTGAAGCTATAGAAGCAGGAGTGGTAAAGCTTGTAGGTACCGATAAGCTTCTTATTTTTAGGGAAGTAAAAGAGCTGTTGACTACAGATAAAATAAATAAACCTTTCTCACTCTATGGAGATGGGAAGGCCGCTGAAAGAATTGTCACTACCTTAATGGCTTATTAATATATGGCTAAACCAAAAATATCCATTTTGATTCCGGTGTATAGGTATCCTAAACAATTGGAGTGATGAATCTAAATAGGAGCAAATTCCTGTCAAGTTCAAACTGGTTTTTTTGGGTATTATTTGTCTTTATACTCAGAGGACTAGTGTTAGTATTTTTCCTAATTCAATCTTATCAACTCAATCCAGACAGAATAATCAGCGGAATTGGAATTCAGCAAAATGACTATTATATGTTTCTCGGGGTGGTTGATAATTACTTTAAGACTGGGGTTTACGAACTTTACGAAGGCAGCAATGAAGCATTTGCTGGTCGACTGCCAGGGTATTCAATGCCTTACTTATTTTTAAGGCATATTTTCCCACAATCAATCAGCCTATTTATTATTATTTCACTACAGATATTATTATCAGTTATTAGTGTATATCTGCTAGCTTTATTGTCTATTAAATGGTTTAGAACTGAAAATTACTTCATTTCTATTATTATCATTTTTTCGATTAGCACCTATACTAGTATTTACGATTTATTTACGCTCGCTGAAAGTTTTTCGGTTTCTGCTGTAATTTTTGGGTTTTATTTGCTGACAATTGGTCTTAAGAGGCAAAGTAAAATTTTTCTATTATACTCAGGCGTCTTTGTAGCATGGGCAATTTTTTTGCGACCATTTTTAGGTTTGCTAATCCTTTTTATCCCTATAATAATTTTTGTCTATCTACTAAAAAGTCACCCTCATATAAGGCTTATCAATAATGTCAAACGAGTCTTAATATTTGCAATACCATTTATAGTTTTTGAATCTGTTTGGATAGGCAGAAATTATATTGAATTCAATAGATTTATTCCATTGGAAACTTCGCTTTCAGAATCATATGGCGATTTTGGCTTATACGGCAAAGCTGCTTTGGGTATTCGAAAGCTCATTAATAGTTATGGTGGAGATTCAGCGGAATTTCGGACGGGTAGTGATGCATGGTGGTTCCATCATGCCGAGGATTCTGAATTAGATTCCTTCAATTTCCCAGAATGGATTTTTGAAATAGAAGAAGTTAATAGAAATACTCTAATTGAAATTCGAAATCTCTATCATTTGTCAATTAAAAATCAAGACTCTGAGCTCGGACGTCGGGCTAATTTAAAGGCAGAATCATTAGCACTTCATTTGTCTGATAATATTAAATCTAACGCACCTTTCAGGTATTATTTAGTGAATAATCTATTGAGAACAGGACGGTTTATCTTTACTAATGGTACTTACTTATTGCCTTTACCAAGTTTTTCGGAAATGACAATTCTGCAAAAGCTAATTAAGCTCTTTTATTATGCAATGTATTTTACGGTGCTGATTACAGGCCTTACTGGGATACTGTTAAGAACTTTCAATGTGGATAAATGGAGTGATTTACCATTTATGCTTTCTGTAGCATTATTTCTATCTCTAGTTATTGCAATAATATTCGTGGGAGATATTATAGAAAATAGGTACTTTATAAGCATGTATCCATTTTTATTAGTCTTTGGAATTTATGCTATTGATAGATTTAGAAAACTTTTATTGGGGTAAATCAGAGGAAAGTAGTCTAGTATGGGTGAAATTTATTTAAAACCTCAAAGGATTAACCCAAAAGCCTTATTATCTTAATTTTCTTATTTATTTTTACTCAATATTTATTAATTCAATTTCTTGAAAGAACCTCTAACAAAAGTCTCTTCTATTTCCATTATTAGCCCCGTTTATGGTGCTCAAGGGATGATTGATGAATTAGTAAATAGAAT
The DNA here is from genome assembly GCF_049340005.1 of Peijinzhouia sedimentorum. NCBI lineage: Bacteria > Pseudomonadati > Bacteroidota > Cytophagia > Cytophagales > Peijinzhouiaceae > Peijinzhouia > Peijinzhouia sedimentorum. The sequence goes on along the minus strand of NZ_JBMPIY010000007.1, from coordinate 151,652 downwards.
TTCTAAGGCTGTTATAGATATTAGCGAGGATTTTGAAATCATCTTGGTAGAGGATAATAGTCCAGATAATTCCTGGCTAGAAATGGAGAGGATTTCTAACCAAAATTCTAAAGTTAAATCTATTAAACTAAGCAAAAATTTTGGACAGCATTATGCAATCACTGCTGGATTGGATGTTGCCCAAGGGGACTGGATAGTGGTAATGGATTGTGACTTGCAAGATAAGCCTGAAGAAATCCCAAATCTCTTAGAAAAGGCTTTGAATGGCTTTGATATAGTTTTGGCTAGAAGAATTGATCGTCAAGATAATTTTTTAGTAAGAATTACTTCATTGATTTTTTATAGAATATTGTCTTACCTAACTGGCGCTACTCAAGATCACACTATTGCCAATTTTGGGATTTACAACAAAAGAATAGTTGAGGTGATTAGGCAAATGCGTGAGCCAATCCGCTATTTTCCAACAATGGTAAAATGGGTGGGTTTTGAAAAAGCATACCAAGATGTAAGCCATGGAGAGAGGGAACAAGGTAGCTCAGGCTATAATTTCAATAAAAGACTTAAGCTTGCTGTTGATATTATGCTTGCCTTTTCTAATAAACCTTTGCTGCTAACAGTCAAGCTTGGTCTATTTATCTCTATATCATCTTTTCTTGTTTCAATTATCGTTTTAATATTTGCGCTTTTAGGTAAATATACTGTATCAGGTTATGCAAGTATGATGATGTCAATTTGGTTCCTATCAGGACTGATTATCTTTATCTTGGGTATCAATGGGCTCTACTTATCAAAGGTCTTTGATGGAGTAAAAAACAGACCGATTTATATAATTTCCAAATCTATAAATCTCTGATCTATGTTCACTCTCTTCTTAATGAACCAAAAAGGGTTAGCATTTTTACAAAGTTTCATCAAATTAAGTGACAAAGAGTTAATAGATACTGTGGTTGCAGCCCAAGATGAATCAGTTTTAAATGACTATTTTGATGAAATAAAAAACTCTGCGGAATCAAATAATATCCCATTCTTAGAAAGAAAAAATTTTCGTTTTACTGATTTTGCAAACAGTATTGCCATTACAATCGGTTGGAGATGGATTATACCTAGCAAAAGCTTTCCTCGAATTATGGTTTTTCATGATTCATTACTTCCTAAATACAGAGGATTTGCACCCACAGTAAATGCCCTAATTAATGGAGAGAATGAAATTGGAGTTACAGCCTTATGGGCATCCGAACAATATGATCAAGGACCCATCCTTGGCCAAAAGTCATTAAAAGTAAATTACCCGATCACAATTGAAAATGCAATTTCTGCTCTGTCTTCTTTATATGCGGACTTAGGAATGGAATTAGTAAATGCTATTATTCGAAAGGGGGATTTACATGGAAGCCCACAAGATGAATCTCAAGCAAGCTTTAGTATTTGGAGAGATGAAGAGGATTACCAAATCGATTGGTCTGCAAATGCAAATGACATTCGAAGATTTATTGACGCTGTAGGATATCCATATCAAGGTGCATCATCATTTATAGATGGTATAGGCAAAGTTAGAATTCTAGAAGCAGAAGAATGTTTCGACTACATTCATGAAATAGTACACCCAGGTAAATTATTCCTCAAAATTGATGAACACCCCTTAGTTATTTGTGGAAAAGGGAGTTTGTTAATCAAAAGAATGATATTAGATAATGATGGTTCTAAAATTGATTTGAAAAACTTCAGAGTTCGCTTTAGATAAATGAATAAATACTCTATACCCTTTAATAAACCTTTCCTTACAGGTAAGGAACTAACTTATATTGAGGAAGCCGTGCATTCTGGTAAAATTTCAGGTGATGGAATCTTTACCAAAAAATGTCATGCTTTTTTTGAAAATAACTATTCCATCAAGAAAGCATTAATGACTACCTCTTGCACTGATGCGTTGGAATTAGCTGCATTGCTTTGCAATATTCAACCTGGTGATGAGGTAATTATGCCTTCTTATACTTTCGTATCAACTGCCAATGCTTTCGTTTTACGTGGAGCCACCATACGATTTGTTGATAGCCTTCCACTGCATCCAAATATGGATGTAAACAAAATAGAAGAGCTAATCAACATCAAAACTAAAGCAATTGTACCTATGCATTATGCAGGTGTAGCTTGCGATATGGATAAAATTGTGGACTTGGCTAATAAGTACAATTTATATATTGTGGAGGATGCTGCCCAAGCCATAGATAGTTATTATAAAGAAAAGCCCTTAGGTACAATTGGCCATTTTGGAACCTTCTCTTTTCATGAAACTAAAAATATTATTTCAGGCGAAGGGGGCTTATTAGCAATAAACGATAATGAGTTTGCTTTGAGAGCCGAAATTCTAAGAGAAAAGGGAACCAATAGAAGTTCTTTTTTTAGAGGTGAAGTAGATAAATATGGTTGGGTAGATATAGGGAGTTCATTCCTTCCATCTGAAGTTATTTCCGCATTTCTCTATGCACAACTTGAAAATCTTCAACAAATCCAAAAACGCAGAATAGAACTTTGGAATCTTTACTATCAGGGATTAGAGAATCTAGAAAACAAGGGAGTATTAAAGCGGCCTATCCTTTTTGATTATGCTTTTAATAATGCTCACATGTTTTTCATTTTGCTTGAAAATGTAGAAACAAGAAATAAATTAATTGAGTACTTAAAAAGAAAAGGTATTTTGGCTGTATTCCATTATCAATCCCTGCATTTGTCTCCATATTTCAAAGATAAACACGACGGTAGGAATCTTCCTAATGCAGATTATTATAGTGATTGCTTATTAAGATTACCTTTATACTTTGAATTAACTGATGAACAGTTATCAGAAGTTAATAATGCGATTCAAGAGTTTTTTTACCAGGATTAATTTTTCAAAACTTGCTAAGAGAATATATATATAATCCCTCTTTCTTTGGACATTTGATCATTTGGGTCTTGGTAGGTTTAGTTTCTCCTTTTGCTCTTATCCCTGTTGTTTTTATTAGCAACTCTATTTGGTTTAGAGATGATGCATTCCTAGAAGTAGTTTTAGGGTTGTTTTTTATGACGCTATTATCTGATTCAAGAAATTCTTCTTTGGCTTTTGCCCAGACGGTTAAACCTATTCTAGCACTAATTATTTTCTTTTTATTTTATCTAAAGATTCCTCAATTTGGAATCAAGTCAAAAATTCATGTTTATTTAGGGTTCTATTTATTGATTGGAATAATTTGTCTTTCCAAATCTCCAATACTTTTTGAGAGTTTTCAAAAAACTGTTTCTTATTTTTTGATAATTTTAATGGTTCCAAACCTATTAGTCTGGGACTGGGAAATAAATAAGGAAAGGACAATTAAGCATTTAATCCTTTTTCTATCCATTATTTTGGCTATAGGCTTAGTAGCAAGGTTTATTCCTATTCCTTTAATCGACCCGTTTCTTGCAGGGAGATTTACAGGTCTTTTTGGCAACCCAAATGGTGTAGGTGTTTTTGCTTTCATGCTAATAATGATTTTGAATCTTTCAAAACATTATTACCAATTCCTATTTTCAAAGAAGGAAGTAATTTTTATTTATATTCTAGCTCTTGCTTCTATTCTTACATCAGGCTCTCGAGGAGCTCTTTTAGCGTCATTGATATTTATGTTTTTTAGGTATTTCGGATACAAATTTGGATTAATTGCTTTTCTAACTCTTGCAGGTTTTATTATAAGTTTTGAGTATGCACTAGAGCTTTTTGCTGATGCTGCCGTAAGTGTAGGGTTAGCCGATTTTTTACGAATAGACACTATTGAGTCAGGGTCTGGAAGGCTAATTGCTATTGATTTTGCTTGGCAATATATCCAAGATAATTATTGGTTGGGGCCAGGTATTGGGTATGGCGATTATTTATTTAAGCTCAATTACTATTATTTGGCGAGTTTAGGTCACCAAGGACAAGTTCATAATGCATATATCAATACTTGGCTTGATGTTGGTTTAGTAGGGCTAATCGCTTTCGTTTTGGGTTGGGGTAAAGTATTTTTTATGGCTATTAAAAATCTGAAATACTCTTGGGGTATTCTTGCTGCAGTATTTGTTTCTACAAATGCCGAAGTTTGGATTGTAGGCAGTTTGAGTCCTTGGATGATCACTTTCTTATGTCTAATAACTCTAGTGGTTTACTTAAAACCAGAAGTTAAGCCAGAAAAGACAATTTTAAGTGATGAAGAAATGCCTGAAATTGATCCACTATATCCAAAGAAAAAAGAAATTTTAGTTTTTCCTCAATAACCCATATTCCTTAATCGCATTTTCCAACGCAGTAATTCAAATTTACTCATAGAGAAAATTATATGCTCAATTGAAAAGTAGGTTTCAATATTAATTCTTTTCACTAATTTATCTAATGGAAATTTATTGGCACCAGCAAACGTAGTGAAGTGAAGTGCATAGTTTTTCGTAAGAGTTTTTGCTGATTCACTATTAAGAATGAACCTACTATCTATCGGGGAAGCAAAATAATCAATTCGAAAATTTATTTCTTTTTCTAATTCATTTTTACTTGAAATTATTTCGTGTTCAATTTTATCTTCATCCCATTTGCTAATTTCTCTTAAATCATGGCTAGCCGTATGATGCCCAATGGTATGTCCGCGATCTACTAAATGAGATAAGTCTTTAATTGAAATCGGTGACATATCCCTAGAAGTTATTTCAAGTCTATCGTGTGGTTCAAATCTAATATTTTGTCGATAAAATTTCTGAGGCTCTATAGCCTTTATAAAATTAGGAACTACAAAAAATAGAGCCTTTACATTAAACTTGTCTAACAAATCTAAGCAATCCATATTGCTCAATATACCATCATCAAATGTCAGTAATAACCTAGGTTTTTCTCCAGCAGCTAAGTTCTTTTCAGCTACCACTCTTGGTGAAATAAACTCGAAATAGGTACTCAAAAACTCTAATTGCTTTTTAAAGTTATCAATCTGCTCTTTAGGAGTGGAGTGGTAGTTTAGGACATACAATGATCCATTTTTCCAGTTTTTGATTATTTGCTTTTTAAATAATCTGCCGTAGTTTTTTTTGAATTTTTCCGCAAACATTTACCAAGTATCTAAATCACCACGAAATATTTGCCAATTACCCGCATCCATTATCTCATCAATTGAATTTGATATTGGCTTTACTATAAAATGAATTTGCTTATTAATCTTTTTGAAACCCATAGACTTTAGATCCAAATTGTTATTTAAACTGCTTCTTTCATTGTGAGCAAAGCTCAAAAAATTACAGTTCATTTCCTTTCTTACTATATTCACTAAGGATTTCATGTCCTCATTAATTTTGGATAAATCTTTAAGACGTATGTCTCCAATAATTACTTCATTAAAGTAGTAAAGTCTCCTATTTATTTTTAGTTGAAACAAGGTTCCATTGGGAGCTTCATAATAAAATTTTGTGCTAGGACTAAGTGAAGCCTTCCAGCTCAACCAATCAATTCTATTTGATAATGAAAATGATTCAGGTGATAGATTATTTTCAATCCCATGCGGTATTACTTTTGAGATATTCTTATTTCGAAAATCTTGCTTTTTGAGTAATGGTAATGGATGAATTAATTTCATGTGCCATTGTAAATCAAATAGATGTGTCCAACCATTTTTTTTAAAACTAGGCAGAGACAAGCTCACAGGGAAGCCAATTAGAAAATCTACATTCTGATTTGATGCTATTTCATAAATATGACTTAACAATTTCTGAAATATCCCTTTCCCTCTATGATCAGGACTTACAATTGAATTACCAGATTGAAATGAATTAAATTCTTTTCCTTTGTAAAAATAGGGCCATTTGAAAAAACTCTGAAAGCCTATAACTGTCTTATCAATCAATGCTACCACCCTAATAGAGTCATTCTTATAAATTTGACTTTCGTACAAATTTTCAAAGAATCTAGGAAATGTATTTATTTGCTCAGGGTATTGTTTTAGGAATAAGTCAAAGACTTGCTCCTTCATCCATGGTTCGTATTGAGTAATAAGCATAAACAATATTAGTAAATGTATTCCAATTTAATTGTTCTTTACCAAGAGCCAGCACCTTATTTTTTAGAGAATATAGAATTGTTTGGCTCAAACAAATTTTTTAAAATTCATCTATTTCATTTTCCGCTTAATACAGATGCTCCTTTCAATTACAGAAATTACAATAATGTTATTCTATACGATTTATCAAAATTTTCTATAACTGAATTAAGAAGGAAAATTATTCAATTAGAGCCTAGAGCTATATTCCTAACATCATGGAGAAATACTAAATATCTATACTCGTCTTATCTATTTAATGGGCCTGTAGTTTTAGGTGTTGATAACGCTTGGTTTGGAGGATTAAAGCAGAAAATATTCGCAATGCTTTTTAAAGTGATTTTCAAACCAATTATTGATGGTCTTTGGGTTCCAGGATTGAGGCAAAAGTTATTTGGCCTGAAAGTAGGATTTCAAGAAACCAATATTAAATTAGGAGCATATTGCTGTGAACTCACTAGATATAATTCTATTTTTGAGAAAAACAAAACCCACTCAAAACGCTTAATATTTGCTGGTCGCTATGCGCCTGAAAAGGGAATATTGGAGTTATTGCAAGCATTTAAAAATTTGGAGACAGCTGATTGGGAATTACATTGTATAGGTACAGGGCCGTTAAGAGATCAAATTCCTGAAATTAAGGGCGTAAAGCACTATGGTTTTGTTCAACCTTCGGATTTACCGAGTATTATGAAGGAGGGTGGTGTATTTATATTACCCTCTAAATTTGAACCTTGGGGTGTTGTGGTGCATGAATTTGCCGCTGCGGGTTTTCCCATGGTTTTATCCGATCAAGTAGGTTCCGCAGAAGTATTTTTGGAAGAAGGTTTAAATGGCTTTACCTTTTCTTGGGGAAAGGAGAATGATTTAAAAAACACACTCCAAAGAATAATGAACTTACCTGAAGATCAATTAATTGAGATGGGTAAAAAAAGCCATGAATTTGCACAGAGAATTACGCCTGAGCTATGGGCAAATACACTAATGGAAATTATAGAAGAAAGCTCTAATGTGCGGAATTAACGGTCTCATAAACAACAAGTCTAGAGCTGACCTTGGGCAAATTGTTGCCAAAATGAATACAGCTTTGGCTCATCGTGGGCCAAATGCGGATGGAGTTTGGGCAGAAGATGGTTATGCCTTAGGTCATCGTCGGCTTTCCATAATTGATTTGTCGGAGTCCGGAAATCAGCCAATGCTATCTGCAGATGGACGTTATGTGCTAGTATTCAATGGAGAGATTTATAATTTCCAAACGCTAAAGCAAAACTTAACTGCATACCCATTCACTTCTAATACCGATTCGGAAGTTTTACTTGCAGGCCTAATCGCTGAAGGAGAAGAATTTATCAAACGCCTTGAAGGGATGTTTGCTTTTGCTTTTTTCGATAGCCAAGAACAGCAAATGTTTATTGCTAGAGACCGTTTGGGCATCAAACCTATTTATTATTATCATAGTCTTTCACCCAACACGCTGGCATTTTCCTCGGAAATTCGCAGCCTTGTAGCAAGCGGTTTATTTGAGGCAAAGATTTCCAAGCAGGCTATTAAGGATTATCTAATCTATCAATCAGTTCATTTTCCTGCTACTATTCTGGAGGGTGTTTCCATGCTTAACCCTGGGCATATTCTTTCCTATAAAAAGGGCAAAGTAAATATCTATCCATACTGGGAATTGCCAAGAGCAAAATCTAAGCTCCCGCTTACTTCTTCGGATGTAAAAGCAAATGTCAGAAAACTTACAGAAGCAGCCGTTGAAAAAAGATTGGTTTCTGATGTTCCTTTTGGAGCCTTTTTGTCCGGTGGAATAGACTCTAGCCTTGTGGTGGGTCTAATGTCTAAAATTTCTCCTGGCAAAGTCAATACCTTCAATGTTAATTTTGATGAGTCAGAATTTTCTGAAGCAAAATATGCTCAGTTAGTTGCCAAAAAATTTAAGACTGAGCATACTGAGATCACTCTCAAGCCTGAAGATTTTTTAGACTCCTTGCCCAATGCCTTGGATGATATGGATCACCCCAGTGGTGATGGCCCAAACACTTGGGTAGTTTCGCGGGAGGTAAAAAAAGCAGGTGTCACCATGGCCTTAAGTGGATTGGGAGGGGATGAATTATTTGCAGGCTATCCAATTTTTAATCGATTGCTTAAATTGAAAAAGCCTCTCTATAAGACAGCATTTCGATTAGGGTCGAATTCCATTGGAAATAAAATCCTGCCTGACCATCTCGCAAGGAAAATGGCGAATCTTCCAAAAATGAGTTTATTAGAGTCTTCTCTTTATGCCGTTTCCCGTCAAGTATTTACCGAAACTGAGGTGACCAAAATCCTAAGTTCTGACGGCTTAAGAGAGCCTAGTAATTACACTTTACTCAAAAGTCTCAATTGGGAAAATGATCAGTATATATCAACCTGCTCAAGGCTCGAACTGACTACCTATTTGCATGACACCCTTCTGCGCGACACTGATCAAATGAGTATGGCGCATGCCTTAGAAGTGCGCGTTCCATTTTTAGATCACCATCTGCTGGAATATGTACTTTCACTTCCCGACTCGTATAAAAGATCTAAAACTCCCAAAGGCTTATTGGTAAATTCATTTGCAGATTTGCTGCCCAGTGAAATAATCAATCGCAAGAAAATGGGTTTTGCCTTCCCTTGGCTTATTTGGCTCAAAGGTTCACTAGCCCCATTCGTAAAACAACAATTTCAGCATCTGGAAAAGCATAAGGTCTTCAATGCCCTGGAATTAGAACGTATCTATCAGCAATTTATGGATGGCAAAATGGATCGAGAATGGGCCAAAATCTGGCTACTAACCGTTCTAGGTTATTGGCTCAACAAGAATATCAATGCTACAAGTCAATGGCCAACTCCATTCTAGTCAAGCGTAGTGGATACAATTTAGGTCAAATTGAATTTGTTTGGATTAGTTGGAAATAACTTTTGATTGACGTATGTTTATAAGTAAACCATGAAAAAATAATAAAAATACCACTTCAGATAAATGGAAAATTAACGAAACTGGTTCGCATATACCTCCGAATTAGAGATATATACGAAGTGTAGTTTCGTATGTAAACACGTTAGCGGGCATTGTATGAAACAAGCAAGTGAACCAAATTGACAGATAAAACAAGTACAGTATGGAAAAAAGAAAAATACCAACAGTAGAATGTCAAATGATGATAAGAAAGCCTGTATCAGAAGTTTTTCAGGCTTTCATCGACCCAGCCATTACAACCAAGTTTTGGTTTACAAAATCAAGTGGACAAATCAAGGTGGGCAAGACAATCACTTGGGAATGGGAAATGTATAATGTTTCAAGTGACGTGAAGGTTAAGGAAATCATACCGAACAAAAAAATATCGATTGAATGGGATGACCCGGCAACAACAGTTGACTTTGAATTTGCACCTTTAACAGACGAGACAACTTATGTGGTTATTAAGAATTATGGCTTTAGCCAAACAGGTGACGACTTAATCGAAGAAATTAACAACAATACAGGTGGTTTTACGACCGTGCTGGACGGACTAAAAGCATATTTAGAATTTGGGATTGAGCTCAACTTAATCAAAGACAAGTTTCCTCAGGTAAAACAAAAATGACAAGATAAAACAGCGATGACAAAAAGTAAACTACTTGAAATGAACAACGTTGGTATCGTTGTAGAAAACCTAGACAATGCCATTTCCTTTTTCACAGAAATCGGACTTCAACTTGAAGGAAGAGGGATGGTTGAAGGTGAATGGGCCGGACAAGTAACAGGGCTTGGAAATCAATCTGTAGAAGTTGCAATGATGGTTACACCTGATGGGCATAGCCGACTGGAAATTTCAAGATTTCTAACACCGGCAACCATTTCAGACCATAGAATAGCACCTGTTAATTCGCTCGGTTATCTACGCATAATGTTCAGAGTTGACAATATTGACGAATTGGTATCCAGACTTACCAAGCAAGGTGCTGAACTTGTTGGTGAGGTGGTTCAGTATGAAGACATATATCGTCTTTGTTACATTCGTGGAACAGAAGGGCTACTAATCGGACTTGCAGAACAACTAAACGAAAAATGAATAAACAACGACCCGCTAACAAAGGCTAAGAAAACATGCGGACTGACACGGAAAAAATGAACATATTAACACATAACAAAACTTGGTTCTCGGCTGACAAATACGTGTTCCAAAACCCGCACGTTTCTTAGCCAGAGCCGTTGGCAACAAGACGAAAAAAATCGAACCGAATATACTTTTTGCCAAATGACAAATCCAATCTAAACAATCACCAGTAAATTTCTCGAATGAAAGAATTTATAGATTATATTTTAAGTTTTGGCAATTTAAACCAACAGCAAATAGAGTTGGTCATAAAAAAAGGGAAAGAAATTGAGCTTAAAAAAGATGATTTCTTTTGGGAGGCGGGCAAAGCGATAAACCAAGTGGGATTTGTGACAGAAGGTGTTTTAAGAGTATATTATTACAACAGTAATGGTGATGAAATAACTCGATACTTCATTACTGAAAATCTTCTCATTCTATATGGTTTCGAATCCAATTCAAGCTACATCCCATCAGAATATTTGCAAGCCATTGAGGATACCAAACTTATTGTTTTCTCCAAAAGAGACTGGAAAGAATTATCGGATACTATTTTAGACTGGGAGCGTATCATTCAAAAGATAACCGCCAAACAACATAGGGTAAAATTGGAAAGAAGAAGTCCATTGATAGACCAAGATGCTTCTAGCAGATACCTTGAATTTATGGAGAACTTCCCGTCTTTGGTCAATCGAATTCCATTATCATTTATTGCTTCCTATTTAGGAATTACACAATCTTCATTGAGCAGAATAAGAAAAAACATCAAATAGTTTGCTATTTGCCATATGGCAAATCAATAGCTTTTTTTAATCCGCAACTTTGAGTCATTAATTATTAAAAACAATAAAAGATGAAAACTAGAAAGTTAGGAAACAACGGATTGGAAGTATCTATAATGGGATTTGGCTGTATGGGATTAAGTTTTGACAACGCGCCTTCAAAAACAGAATCTATAAAATTAATACGTTCTGCTTTTGATGAGGGAATCACCTTTTTCGATACCGCACTTCGATATGGCGATAATGAATTATTGGTCGGCGAGGCACTTGCTCCAATTCGAAACCAAGTGAAAATTGCAACTAAATTTGGTTTTAAACAGGGTGGGAATTTTGAGTTGGATAGTAGTCCAGAAAGTATTAGAGCCTCAGTAGAAACTTCTTTAAAACAATTAAAAACTGATTATATCGATTTACTTTATCAGCATAGAGTTGATCCAAGTGTTCCTATTGAAGAAGTTGCAGGAACGGTAAAAAGATTAATACAAGAAGGTAAAGTCAAATATTTTGGTCTATGTGAAGCAAGTTCAGAAACCATCAGAAAAGCACATAAAACGTATCCTGTTGCAGCTGTACAAAGTGAATATTCTATGTTCTATCGTGAGCCTGAAAATGAAATCATTCCAACATTGGAAGAATTAGGCATTGGCTTGGTTTCTTTCAGTCCATTGGGCAAAGGATTTCTTACGGGAAAGATAAATGCCGATACGGAATTTGACAAAACAGATGGAAGAAATATGTCGCCTCGTTTCAATAAAGAGAATAGGGAAGCCAATCAAAGTTTAGTTGATTTGGTGGTTTCAATTGCGACCGAAAAAAATGCTACACCTGCACAAATTGCTTTAGCTTGGTTGCTTGCTCAAAAGCCGTTCATTGTTCCTATTCCGGGTACTTCAAAAATTCATCGCTTAAAAGAAAATATCAGTGGTTCAAAAATTGAATTGTCGGAAGGAGAATTAATTACGATTAATAAGTCTTTGGGAAATATAAAAATTATTGGAGATAGATACCCCAAACAACTGCAATCCAAGATTGGCAAATAGCGGAACAAAATAAAAGTCCAGCTGCCAATAACGTATATAAAAAATAGCAGATAAGAGCTAAACTCAATGTTTGTTACTTTTCTGCTATCTTTGTTTAAACTTAAATTAGTGCAAAATTAATCTGCTACTTTTTATATAAAAGACTGTTTTGTGGCATTTTAGAAGAACGACTAGTATGAACAGAAAATTTATACTATTGATAGTACGGACAAATTTCACCTTGACAAGTTGTGCTCAAAGAAAGCGAAGATCGTATAAGAAAAGGATGCGGAACAGAAATACGGTTGAGTTTATAGGACTTTGGGAAACCCTACATAACCCTGATTTTAAACCTGTCGAATTCGACACCTTTAGAAAGCACCCAACCATAGCCTACGGTTTCAACCGTGGGATAAAATACACCACGGGTAACAAACCGTTTCAACGGTTTAAATAATGTGCTGATTAGGAAACCTTCATTTTCACCTCTTTCCAATCCTTAATTTGCCAATAGGTGGTTCCTGAGGCGTTTGGTTTCCTAATTCATCGAATAGTCGAATTCGACACCTTTAAAAAGCACCCAACCATAGCCTACGGTTTCAACCGTGGGATAAAATACACCATGGGTAACAAACCGTTTCAACGGTTCAAAAAATGCTCTGATTAGGAAATCTTCATTCTCACCTTTTCCCAATCCTTAAATTTGTCAATAGGTAATTCCTGTGATGTTTGGTTTCCCAATTCATCGAAGATCCTAATTTTAGAAAATGCCTAAAGCACATTGGCTAAAAGAAAATTATCCATTAAGACCCAAAGATGAATGCTGAGATAAACCCAAACCAGCTATACAATTTAGATCAAATTGAATTTGTTTGAATAAGTTGGAAATAACTTTTGATTGGTGTATGTTTATAAGTATGCTTTGAAAAATAATAAAAATACCACCTCAGACAAATGGGAAATAGATGCAACAGTTGCGTTAACCCCTCTAATTTGGTGGGATTAACGCAAGAATGCGTTATATAATGTTACCTGCAAGTGTGAAAAACTAAAAAGTTGAGCCCGACACAAATGAGGGATTGAATTATGAAAAAGATATTATTTATATCAAGTATAATTTTGATGATGTGTTCATCAATGTCCTTATCTGCACAAACAGATTTTTTACAATTTATCAATTCTGTAGACTGGAATTCTAGTGAAAATGATTTTGTGACAAAATATTCGTCGCAAGTAAAATCCCGCAGTCATTTTTACAGCGATTACTACAAAACAAAGACTGACTATGAAATTATTGGCATATTTTTGGGTGATAAGGAGGGTACCTCTACTGTGTATGTGGATTCTGCCTCGTTGAAATTAGAATCATTATCATTTAATTTTGGAAAATTTGAGAAAAGCAAGAACACTTTAGAGGATGCTAAAAAATTTTCTAATGAAATGGATAATCTTTTAATTCCACTATTCGGAGAACCTGATCTGCATAATGATGATTTAGACAATGAATATATAAAAAAAATGGATAGAACTTGGTATAAAGATGATTATATTGTGGAAGTAAATCATACATTCTTTTCAGACTCGCGTTTATATTCTTTAACTGTAAAAGGAGTTAAAAACAAAGGCAACGATTTTAGAGTAGCGAAATGGGGTGATTCAAAGACAGTTGTAATGCAGAAAGAAGGCAAAACTGACTTATCTACTATTGATGATGTTTATTTTTTTTCTGATTTTGTAGCCGGTATAAGTTGTGATGTTGCCTATATCTTTACAAAAGATAAATTAACTATGGCAAAATATCTGTTTACCCCTGCTCACTCTAACAAAAACGATTTTATCAAAGATTTTCGAGAATTAGTAAATCTAATGACAGAGAAATATGGAAAACCTGACTATAATGCCCCTCAATGGCATAATTTTTTATACAAAGAGGATCCAGATGATTATGGATTTGCTGTAAGTTTGGGTCATTTATCGTACAATGCAGGTTGGCTTGGCCAAACAACTGAGATTATCGTTGCATTACATGGAGAAAATTACCAGATTTCTCTGGAAATTCAATATGCTAGTAAAAAATACGAGGGATTAAGGAAAAACACGAATATTCAAAATAAAATTAAAGATTTGTAATATAGGCAATTGGAAAAACAAACACCAGCAGGTAGCATTTTGTATATGTCATAGCGGGTTTGTGACTACTTGAGGGTTTGTCATTCGCCAGTAATTCGGGCGCTATTTTGAAAGAGAAATCTCACGTACTCCGCTACGCCACATACAATTTACCATCAAACTGCCTAAAAACCCATTGTCCTTTCCTTCAATAATTAGGTTGAAGTAGAATACTTCAACCGAGCTATTGAACAGGATAATGAAGTGCGGCTAATTGATTTGTTTGTGGGCAGCTTATCATTGGCTGATTTGGGGTTCAAAACCGAGTTTATCGAGAATGGTAGGCCAGCTTACCATACTGCTGATTTACTCCGATTATTTATCTATGGTTATCTAAACCGTGTTCGCTCCTCCCGCCAACTTCAAAAAGATAATGAAGAGCCCAGCAGATGTAGACATGATCTTTACTTCCTACAACCTGCGCAGGATATTCAATATTGTAGATCTGAATGAATGTGCTCAAAGTTACCTCAACGCGTTTTGCTGTTCTTTACGCCTTATTACAGGCTGTTTTAGGCGTCATAATAATGCAATTTTGCCAGTACTAGTATTAGGAGTTCCTAATTGTTTTTACAACTAAGCTCCACAAAACCCTTTAAAATCAATTATCTTTAATGATAATGAACTCTAAAAAGAGTTTTTAGACGAACAGCCGTTAGGCAACATTTGAGAAATTTCGTTAAAATTAAACATTTCACTTATCTTTGACGTTAGTAACGTAAAGCGTAAGTATGATTATTTCCTTTGGCTCGAAAGAGACAGAACAGATTTGGAGCGGAATCCGAGTCAAGAAAATGCCGATTGAAATTCAGAACGTTGGACGTCGGAAATTGAGAATGTTGAACAACTCGCAAGATATTGCCGATTTGAGAATTCCACCTTCAAACCGACTTGAAAAACTGACTGGAAGGTTAAGCGAATTTTATAGTATTCGAATTAACAAACAATGGCGGATAATCTTCATTTGGGATAATGGGAACGCAAGTGAAGTAGAAATAATTGATTATCATTAAAGACAATAAATGAAAATGGAAAAGTTAGCAAATGTACATCCTGGAGAAATCCTTAATTACGAATTTCTTGAGCCATTGGAAATCACCGCATACCGACTTTCCAAAGACTTGAAAATTCCACAAACCCGAATTTCAGAAATCTTGAAAGGAAATCGCAGAATTACAGCGGACACAGCTTTACGATTGAGTAAATATTTTGGAAATTCTGCAAAATTCTGGCTCGGACTTCAAGACGATTTTGACATTGAGGAGGAAAAGGAAAATAAGGAAAAGGAACTGAACGATATAAAACACTACGAAAATAAAAACGTTGCCTAGCAATGACAATAAGTAATTGCTAGCCTGCCTTCCGGCAGACAAGTTCTTGTCTAATCTGAAAATCCGCGAGGACTTTCAGTTTGGTGTGTACTTTCAAAGTTATTGCTAACCCACGCAATTATTCATAGCCTAGACCGTTACCTAAACCTCCTTTAATTCACCCTCGTTTTCACCTCTTTCCAAACCTTAATTTGCCAATAGGTGGTTACTGCGGTCTTTGGTTTCCTAATTCATCGAATAGTCGAATTCGAAACTTTTAAAAAGCACCCAACCATAGCCTAGGGTTTCAACCGTGGGATAAAATACACCACGGGTAACAAACCGTTTCAACGGTTTAAAAATGTGCTGATTAGGAAACCTTCCTTTTCACCTTCTTCCAATCCTTAATTTGCCATTAGTTAGTTCCTGCGGTGTTTGGTTTTCCAATTCATCGAAGATGCTAACTATAGAAAGTGCCTAAAGCTCATTAACAAAAAGAATATTATCCAATAAGACCCAAAGATAAATGCTGAGATAAACCCAAGCCAGCTATACAATTTAGATCAAATTGAAAGGCGTTTGGATTAGTTGGAAATAACTTTTGATTGGTGTATGTTTATAAGCAAACCATGAAGAAAAATAAAAATACCACCTCAGGCGAATGGGAAATAGATGAAACGACAATGAAAATTAACTTCGATATAAAAGACAATCACGCCATAGAAATTGCAGGGCGACTTATCGACCTACATAACAATTTTGACTTTGTTGGTTTTGACTACAATGTTGCTGATAGAGAAATTAAACTGCATTGGAAAAAATCAAGTGGTGATTGGGTTGACAAAAACGAATTTTCAAGTTTGGTTTTGACACATAAAGGCGTAACCTTTTTGAGAGTAATTGAACAAGACGAAAAAAGCACTTATGAAGACGATAGTTGCATGGGAGAAATTACATTTTTCCCATCAACAACAAGAGAAGTAAACGACAGCATTGTTCCTCAACCAAAACCAAATGAAGGAGACGACATTCTTTATTTTTTTGAAAATGGACAGCTAATAAGAATTCATTGTGAACAAATAGAACTCGGAATAAAAATGCCAAACGAAATTTCCGACAATAACTTTGCTTATAGCAACTTGACAGAAGAAGAAGCATTTTGGGTTATGTGGTATTTCTTAGACGGACATTACAAGTTGGCAGGAGGAGAGTTTGACCTATCTGACATTTTAAGTGCTTCACAACCATTTGAATTTGACGACAACGGACACTTCGATGGACAAGTTAAAGGAAATAGACGAGTCGCACCAGCCGACAGCGGAATGGTTTGGCATTGGAATGAAGCAGTAAAAAAATATAGAGAACAAGGACGACCAAAACCAACACAATTAAAGAAATGAGAAAAGTGGCAAATAACAGGCGTTTGGCTTAAGGGCGTGTGAAGTGGTTAATTGAACCTTCTCCCTCGCATCAACCTTTGTTGGGCATTAACAGTTTTGTGCTCCGAAATCCGCCACTGCGCCAAGTGCCAAAACGTTATCGACAACCCTTTGGCGACACTACAAACTTTAAACTGACTGCAAGAAATGACTCATACAATTATAGAAATACTCATTGACAACTCTGGAAGTATGGGTTACATGGCTGGTAGTCCCGAACATGAGAACAAGTATTTAATTGACGGACTAACACGCATGAAGTTGATTAAAAAAGTCATGTCAGAGCAAATTATTCCGACCATTGATTATGCTAATCAAATCATCATTCGAACTTTTAGATACAACAGGAAAAAAGTAGCAGACAAAATTGTGGAAGAACTTTCAACACCTGTTATTTATGAAGGAGTATTTGACAGGCAAAAAATTTTGACAGTCATTGCATCATTGCAAGACCCACCGATTGGAGGAACACCGATAACTGCTGCTATCAATGCGGCAGTTTCTGATTTAGAAAAGCATCCGAATAGTGACAGGAAGATTATATTAATTACTGATGGAGAAGAGAACGGCGGAGGCGATTTCAGAGAGGCAGCTAAAAAAGCAGAACAGCTAAAAGGGATACCTTGCAAGACATTTATTATTGGAATTGCACAGGACGAACAATCAGAAAAAAAATCCCGTGAAATAGCATCTGGTGGTTATTACAATATCAAATCAAAATCTTTTACCGCAGGTGAAGTTCAAAAAGTATTAGCGCCACTTAAAACAGCAGTTCTGCAAAATACAATTCAAAACATTCAAACGGTAGTAAGCAATTCTCAACCGCAACCGCAAATTCAAGAACAAATACAACCACAGATACAACCGCAAAAAGTTGTTCAAAAAGTTGTTCAAACAGTTGAGAAAAAAATTGATGTAATAAAGCAAGAGAGTAAGCAAGCAACAGCTACTCAACTTGACGAGTTAGAAACTAAAATCAAAGAGCAGATTTCAAATACTCAAAAACTTCTTTCCGAACTTTCATCATTAAAAGAACTTTTAAGAGTTGAAGCTTTATTTGAAACTGGAATTGACTCTACTACACTAACAATAGACAATGAATATAGTGAAAGTGTAAGGCAACGTAGCGAAATATTTCTTTACAAATTACTTTGCGACAAATACGGAATAGCTAAAGTGAAATGGTTAAACCAAACGGGAGAGAGTTTCAGTCATCACGACTTTGAACTTTTGGACGAGAATGGTAAAGTAGTTCAATTGATAGAATGTAAAGGGACATCTAAAGACAAACCGACATTCTATTTGACCGCTAACGAATGGACACACTTCTTGACAAATAAAGATGTTTATCAAGTTTACAGAGTGTTTAATGTGGACGGAGAAATGAACGCTCGTTGTATTGACAACTTGCTTGCTTCAATAATGAATGGACACGTTGTTCCATATTTATTGAAAGTTGAAATTCTGAAAGAAGGCAGAGTATTTTTAACCTTGACAACATGACAATGAATTTACATCCCTCTTATAACTTTTCGTGCGAACCTCAAACAATTGTGCTTCGGACGGACAGAAGGGCAGCCGATGATAGCCGCTACCCAAAAGTGGCGATTCAGTGGTTAAATCAAGCTTTGTGCTTCTATCAAAGTTTGTGCTGGGCTGACAGTGAAGTGCTTCGAAATCGCCACCTTCAGGTAGCTGCAAAAAGTTACCAGCAATTTTTATGAGACACAATCCAACAGATAATATTCAGTTCGACCTAATCGAAAATGGCCTTGACTTTGTCTCTTCAGGAGTTGAACATATTTTGAAGGACAAATCACCGCATTTATTAAAGTATGCAATTCTTCATCTTTCAGCGGGAACAGAACTTTTGCTTAAAGAAATCCTTAAAAATGAACATTGGTCATTAATTTTTGAAAATCCTAATATTGCTAAATATGAATTACTAAGTACTGGTGAATTTAAAAGCGTAGATTTCGAAACTTTAATTACTCGATTGATGAACATAAGCGAAATCGAAATGTCAGAAAAAGATATTTCAATTTTGAGACAGCTAAGAAAGCTAAGAAATAAAATTGAACACTTTGAGTTTAATCAGAACACAGAAGCAATTAAGTCTTTGTCTTCAAAGGTGCTTTGTTTACTCCTCAACTTCATCAACGAAAATTTTAAAATTAATAAGCTATCAGACACATCAAAAGAATATGTTGAAAAACTTCGAAGAGATGCTATTAAATTTAAAGAGTTCGCAACGCTAAGAACAGCACAAATCAAGACTGAATTAACCACAGCTCAGAAAAAATATAAAATGGAGAGCTGCCCATTATGCAGACAAGCTGCATTAGTACTCAATGACGATTTGCAATGCTTGTTTTGCGGCTACACTGACGAAGCGGAAAAAGTGTCTGAACTTTATGCGGAAAATATTTTGGGAGAAAGTCGCTATATCTGCATGACTGATGGAGGAGAATTTCCTGTTATTGAATGTATCCATTGTGGTGAAGAAACTTTTGTTGACAAGGGTACAGACGGATATGTATGTTTCAGTTGCTTTGAAACAAATCAAGACTCAGACTTAAATAGCTGTTCCTATTGTGGTCAACTTTTTGAAAGTAGAGACGATGAAAGTGAAATGTGTGAGTATTGCGTTGACTACTTCATAAATAAAGACAATTAAAACTGCTGGTAACATGAGTTTTGCTTCAGGCGCAGTGAGGTGCAAACTTGGAGCATTGTGCCTCTATTAAAATTCAGTGAAGGTTGAAAGTTTTGTGCCCCGAAACCCGCCCGAACGCAATTCGCTAAACCGTCACCTAACCCTCCCCTAATCCACCTTCGTCCTCACCTTCTTCCAATCCTTAATTTGCCAATAGGTGGTGCCGGTGGTGAGTTGGTTGCCTAGTTCATCGAAGATTTTTACGGTGCAGGGTACCAATACCGATTCTTCTGTTTCGAGGCGTTTCACTACTTCATTTTGCAGCCATTCTTCCTCAAATTCGAAGGAGCCATACGCATTGGTTTTGCCCTGATACATATATTCCACTTCCAGCTTTTTCAGGATAATTCGGTACTTCTTTGGGCTAAGTCTGGAGATAAGCAATATGCCCGCAGATATTTCGGTCAATGTGGCTAATGCGCAGGCATGCAATCCTTTCAAGTGATTAAGATTTCGCTTTTTGTAGGGCATCATGGTACGTACCTGATTGCTGCCAATTTCCTTGATTCGGAAGCCGTGAGGGAGATTAAATGGAATCATCCGATCCAATGCCTGATTCATCAACCAAAGATAGAATTTAGAAGTCTTGGCCTTCTCGAAAACGCTTTCTGGACTAAACATGCTCAGTATTTCTTAATTATTTGCTTAAGTTCAATAAATCCCACTATTTTTAAAATCTTTCACACATAATATTTCAAAATGAACAGTATTTGGGAAAAGGAAAGTTGGTTGAAATACGATATTGCCATTATTGGAGCGGGCATCGTGGGCTTGAGTACTGCGATTTCTATCAAGGAAATTGATCCCAATGCCTCCGTAGTGGTATTGGAAAGAGGTATTTTACCCACTGGAGCAAGTACTCGAAATGCGGGTTTTGCTTGCTTTGGGAGTTTGAGCGAGTTGCTGATTGATATTGAAAAGTTGGGAGAAGATGGAGCTTTTGCTTTGGTGGAAAAAAGATGGAAGGGTCTGCAAAAGCTACGCGCAAGACTTGGAGATGAAGCCATAGGCTATCAGGCCGCTGGGGGCTACGAACTATTGCGGGAGGATGAAGGTACTGCCATCAATCATATTGCAAGCGTAAATAATTTACTCAAGCCACTTTTCAATGAAGATGTATTTCATGAAAAAAGTGAAGCAATCCATCAGTTTGGTTTCGATGAGCAACAAGTAAAGGGTTTGATTTGGAATCCATTCGAAGGGCATATCCATACTGGGAAAATGATGAAATCCCTACTAATGCTCACTCAACAAAAGGGAGTGATTGTGCATTTTGGTGCTGAGGTAAACAGCTGGGAACGAAGTAGTGAAAATGAATTTGCCCTTGAAATAAGAGATGAAAATACTCATGCTAAGCCAGTGATATTAGCGGAGAAATTGATTTGCTGTACCAATGCTTTTACCTCCCGCTTTTTTCCAAACTTGGCCATTGAGCCAGGAAGAGGTGTGGTGATGCTAAGTAAGCCTTTGGAGAGTTTACCATTCAAAGGTGCATTTCATTTTGACGAAGGTTATTTCTATTTCCGCGATTTGGGCAACCGTATTCTATTTGGAGGAGGTCGCAACATTTTTTACGAACAAGAAAAAACCACCCAAATGGAAGTAAGCCAAAATGTACTTGATTTATTATTACAGCATTTAAACCAACTGATTTCACCTAAACAGAAAGTAGAGCTTGACTTTGCATGGTCTGGAATCATGGCTTTTGGACCTGATAAATCGCCTTTGGTTGGGCAGTTGGAGGAGAGATTATATGCAGGAGTGAGGCTTGGAGGGATGGGCGTAGCGATCGGCAGCAGCATAGGAGAGGAGCTCGCACAAATGGCATTGGGCAAAATCAATGCGTCCAAAATCCCTACAAAATCAAAAGAATTTATAAATTGAAACCTTATTTGTAATTCGCAATCTATTTTATGACTAAACCGATAAAAGCTGCAAGTTTAGGACTGGCTATTATTCCTGTTGTTTTTCTAATCATTCTCCTTACTATAAATGTGCTCATTTTTGGTGATGGCGCATTGGATGGCTCTAATCAGATCGTTTTACTTCTTTCTGCAGCCGTAGCAACTATCATTGCTATGCGGCTTGGTTATGATTGGGAAACCCTGCAAGATGGAATTGTCAAAAGTATCTCATCTACCCTTTCAGCCATTCTAATTTTATTATTAATAGGCTCATTAGCAGGAACTTGGTTTTTGAGTGGTGTAGTGCCGGCCATGATTTACTATGGCTTGCAAGTGCTCAACCCTACCATATTTTTGATCGCTGCCTGTATTGTTTGTGCGATTGTCTCAATAGCAACGGGCAGTTCATGGACAACCGTGGCTACTGTTGGTGTGGCATTGCTTGGTATTGGTACAGCGCTAGGCTTATCTGAAGGAATGATCGGTGGTGCCATAATCTCTGGCGCATATTTCGGCGATAAGCTTTCGCCCTTGTCTGATACGACCAATTTGGCTCCTGCCATGGCGGGGACAGATTTGTTTACCCACATCAAATACATGGTGTATACCACAGCGCCAAGTTTTATCATTTCACTGATTCTATTTGGCATCTTAGGATTTACCTCCTCTGATGGCGGTGCTTTGGCTGATATCGATGGGGTGTTGCTGGGTATTCAAGAAAAATTTTACATCACTCCGTGGCTATTTATTGTGCCTGTGGTGGTGCTAGTATTAATTGTGAAAAAGACTCCAGCGGTTCCTGCTTTGTTGATTGGTAGTTTGCTAGGAGCATTGTTTGCACTTATTTTTCAACCGACTGCGGTGCGGGAGGTTGCAGATGTAGCTGGCGAATCCAACTTTGTGCAGTTGTTTGTTGGTGTAATGAAATCCATGTACGGAAGTATTTCTGTCACTACCTCTAATGAAATAGTGAATGAGCTTTTTAGTACGGGCGGTATGGCCGGCATGCTCAATACCATTTGGCTGATTGTATGTGCGATGGTGTTTGGTGGCGTGATGGAAACAGCTGGATTCTTAAAGCGGATTGCAGCGGCAATCATCAGTTTAGCGCATACTACGGGATCTCTGATTGCCTCTACCGTGGGAACGTGTATCTTTTTTAATGTAACGGCTTCGGATCAATACTTAGCGATTGTAGTGCCAGGCCGCATGTTTGCCGATGTGTATCGCGAAAGAGGTTTGCACCCGAAAGTGCTTAGCCGAACTTTGGAGGATTCCGGTACTGTTACTTCTGTGCTTGTGCCTTGGAATACTTGTGGTATGACGCAAGCAACAGTATTGGGTGTGGCAACTTTCACCTATTTGCCGTTTGCATTTTTTAATCTGATTAGTCCGGTAATGACGATTATATTTGGATATGCGAACATAAAAATTGCAAGAATTAAGAAGGAAACAGAATGATATTGCCGAATAAGATTACTAAGGACGAGATAAATGAATTGCCACTTGGAGAGTTTGATGGAGAAGTGGTTATCATCAATAAAATGGCTGATTTGCGGGAGGCAATTGAAGAACTCAAAGATCATCCAATTGTAGGCTTCGATACTGAAACCAAACCGACTTTTAAGAAAGGCCAATTCCATCATGTAGCCTTAGTGCAATTAGCGATCGACCATAAGGCATTTCTCTTTCGCTTGAATCACGTTGGCTTTGATGATGCACTTAGAAGGTATTTCGAAATTCCTGATATTTATAAAATTGGCGTTGGTTTACGTGATGATTTGCGCGCATTGAAAATGCTTTCTGAATTTGAACCGGCGAATTTTATTGATCTGAATACTGAAGCTAAGAATTTGGGAATCCTTAATGAAGGCGCAAGAAACCTTACGGCAATGTTCCTAGGATTTAGAATCTCCAAAGCTGCCCAAACCTCGAATTGGGAGAATCCGGAGCTTACCGAAAAGCAAATCCGCTATGCAGCAACCGACGCTTGGGTTTGCTATCGAATTTATCATGAATGGTTGCAGCGTGGAGTCATTGGCCATTAATTATACTCAAGCTGATATTTTGCCGCTTCCTTTTTCGCCCAAGCGATTCCTTCAAACCACACCATTATCGATAAGCTGATAAGAAAATAGGCTGCTGAAATCATTAGGTAGCCATATATCAGATTTTCTTCAGCAGCATATTTTGCAGCTAAAGCAAGGCTTTGAGCAATAATGTGTATTACTATCAAAAACGCATTCACATTATTGATTGTCATGGATTTAGAAGGTTGAAAGGGTTTCTCTCCTGTTATTTTATGATATTTGGTATAAATCACAGCCAAGGCTAGAACTGCCGGTAGATAAATTAATAGCTGAACGCTTTCTAAGAAATTGAATTGACTCAACAATAAGCAAATAGCAATAGAAGCCAATAATGCAGCACCCATTTTGAGGAAATTATGACCAAATAGAAAGCTCTGCAAGATTGCCAAAAATTGAAGTCTGACTTTTCGGGAGCTTTGCTTCTCGAGTTTTTCAGCCCAATCGGAGAAACCAAATATGCCAAAGGAAGCATGGAAATCTGCCACAGCTTTTTCGATAGATAAATTAGGATTTTCCTCCCGCTTTTCTTCCACGATGCAAGCGATATGATCGATCATTTCTGATTGAACTTCAATTTGTGAATAGCCTTTTCGAACAACAAATTCTCGTACATAATTTATTTCTTCACCACTTAGCATGCTTCTATTTTATCTAAGATTTTCGAAAACTCTACAGCTTCTTTTCTGATCTTAATTGCGAGCTTAAGGCCAGCCAACATGAAAATTCCAACAGAGCTAAACACTAGTAAGAAAGTAAGAGGATTCGTAATCAAGGGTTCTGCTATTTTTAAGAATATATTCCAGAACAAGATCTGCGATAAATAGGCCAATGAAATTACATTCATATAGGAAGCATTTTTCATGAGTCGCTTTTTGGGTTTGGCCCAGCCTTCCAATACAAAAATCAATAAAATGAGAATGGCAAATGGAATTATATCGTATTGAAAAAGAGCTGTATAATGAATAATGGATCCAGAACTTATGGTAGCGAAAATACCAAAGATTAATAGAAAAGCTAATGTCCAAAATGGATCGGTAAAAATGGATTTAACCTCGTCTTTCAGTCTGTAGACGTTTTTTCTGATGAGACCCAATGTATATCGTGGCTGAATCCATTTGCCTTTAAATTCCTTTGTGCTCAATGAGAAAGCCTCCGTAAATGAAAGCTCATTTTGCAGCATCAAATGCTCGCATTGGCTAGCAATATGATCCGTGATTTCCTCTCGAATGTCCAAATAATATACTCCTCTATCAGCAAGCCATTGCCTTATTTGCTGAATTTGAGGGTTTTTTAGTTTTATTTCTAGGTCTAAGTTTTCCATTCTTTATTGTGTTTTTAAATACAATTTCAGCGTATAGTATGCGTCCAATCTTTTAGAAATTAGCAACTTGACCCAAGCGATTGACAAAGTATAAATTACTGACAAATAGATTAATAGCTCAAATGGTTTTGATAAGCTGTCGCCTAATATATTCCACAATACAAACAGAAAGATGTAATGAAATAGATAGGAGCTACCAAGCAAAGTAATATAACCGGCGTTCTTGGTTTTGGCTTTTGTGAAAAAGGATTCTGCCAGCAAAATTATAAAAAGTGAATAAAAGATTATAGAGCTAGGAAAATTTGATTCCACACCAGCAAATGAAATGATATTGAATGAAAATAAAGCAATGAATACAAAGCCAATAAGTAAGATGCTAAGCCATTTTGGAGCAGTAAATATTTTCTTAATCTCCCAAAACCAAAGTCCAAAGTTTTTGAAGAAACTACCAGCCAAATAATTGATTTTGAATCGGTTTGGATAGAATCCTTGACGTGCTTCCAAAAAGGCTCTAGTAAAGGAATGACCTTCTTGAGCCTGAATTTGTTCGATTTTACTGGCAAAATGATCCGTTAATTCCTCTTGTATATCGAGGTAATTGATCCTTCGACTTTTTAGCCAATTTCGAATTTCATTTATTTCGTTATAGCTTAATTTGTGTTCCATATTAGGCCATTTTAAGATTCAGCATTGCTTGGATTGAGCTGATGAATTTCTCTAATTCATTAACTTTTTCTTTGGCTACACCTTTTCCCTTTTGGCTTAGTTTGTAATACTTCCTTAGTCTATTGTCCACCACTTCGGTGTAAGTATCCAATAATCCTTCAGCTTCCAATTTGTGCAATGCTGGATAAAGTGCGCCCTCAGTCACTTTGATTTCTCCCATGCTAAGTTCTTTCACCTTTTGGGTGATTTCGTAGCCATACATTTGACTATGCTGAGAAAGGAGCTGCAGAATGATGGTGGTCAAGCTCCCCTTGATTAATTGATTCGTTGCCATATCCCAAATATAAAAGAAAAATTAATACCTATGAAAATTGGGTATTAATTTTTCTTAGAGGATGTTTCGATAGTTAAGCTACCAAAGCTTTTGGATTTGTTTATTGGTCAGTAAAAGAGGGAAATAGATTATCTTATTTCTTAGAAGTCAATCTGTATTTGTAACTTCTAACTCCCAGCTATTGAGACCTGGCACATAGCTTAAGCGGCTTTCTAATTGTGGAATTAATGCATTCCTGATAAGGCAATATATTTTACAGCTTTGTCTGAAATCTTGTTCTAAAACCTCCAAATCAAGATCTTTTACGATTCGCATTACCTCATTCATTGCTTCATACTCGAAATGAAAGCTGAGCTTGGTTTTGAGGATAACCTCCTGCTTTTCAGCAATTTGTAATGCTTCTCTTGTAGCCTCTTTGTAGGCTTGGATAAGTCCGCTTACACCAAGCTTCGTTCCTCCGAAATAGCGCACTACTACCACTAGCACATCACTCAATTCGAATGATCGTATCTGATTGAGAATAGGATCACCAGCCGAATGATTCGGTTCTCCATCATCATTTGCTCGAAAGTTTTCAGCATCCATTCCCAATATCCAGGCATAGCAATGATGACGCGCATCGTAATGCTTTTTTCTAAGTTCCTCTAATCGTTCCTTTATATCATCCTCATTTGCAACAGGAAAGGCATAAGCAAGGAATTTACTGCCTTTGTCTTTGTATAAACCTTCGGTAGGGTCTGAAATGGTGAAATATGTGTCCTTTGGAATTTCTTCTTGCATGGAAGATTTTAGATCGGTGGAATATAAATTCAAAATTAATTTAATCGATTGAAGCAAAAAGAAATTGAAGGAAAATCTATATTTGAATTCAGACAAATGGAATTAAATATGAAGGATTTTTTGGAAGATTTATTGAATTACAGTCATCATTTCAACCAAAAGATGGCCGATAAACTGATTGAAAATCAAAGTGAAATTTCAGAGAAATCTATTTTACTTTTCAATCATATACTTAATGCCCATGAGATTTGGTGCGGGAGGATTGTCGGTAATCCGTCTAGCACGGGTGTTTGGGATTTGAGGCCTTCAGAGGGTTGGAAGGCTGTCGATTTGGAGAACCATCAAAAGGCATTGAGAATCATCAGAGATATTGACTTGAATAAGGAAGTAACCTACAGAAACTCCAGTGGCAAGGAATTTACAAATGCAACGAAGGACATTCTATTTCATATGATTAACCATAGCACCCATCATCGAGGACAAATTGTAAGTGAAATCAATAGAATTGCAAAGGAGCCTTTGTTGATGGATTATATTTTTTACAAGAGAATGGTTAGTTGAGGAATTGGATTTGGCTTCCAGAAAATGTTCGTTAGGGATTATTTTCTTCTCCGCGCTTTCCGCGTCTTCCCTTGGGGTTCTTTGCGTTTAAATTCTTTCTTTTTTAAAACCGCAAAGAACGCGGAGATTTACGCAAAAGGCGCAAAGGACATGGTTTTCTTCTCCGCGCCCTCCGCGTCTTCCCTCAGTGCTCTCTGCGTTTACCTTCTTTTTTTTAAACCGCAAATGCGCAAAGATTCACGCAAAGTGTAGTGAGGTTTTGTATTATCTGCGTTTATCAGCGTAATCTGCGGGAGAAAAATTGCCCGCAAATAGCGCAGATTGGCGCAAATGGTCTTTGAAATAATATTTGGATTTGAAGAAATACAATCATCACAGAAATTCATAGTTCAAACATTCTCCGCGCCCTCCGCGTCTTCCCTCAGTGCTCTCTGCGTTTACCTTCTTTTTTTTAAACCGCAAATGCGCAAAGATTCACGCAAAGTGTAGTGAGGTTTTGTATTATCTGCGTTTATCAGCGTAATCTGCGGGAGAAAAATTGCCCGCTGATAACGCAGATTGGCGCAGATAGTCTTTGAAATAATACCTGGATTTGAAGAATTGCATTCTCAGAAAATCATAGTTCAAACATTCTCTGCTCTCTCGCGTCTTCCCTTAACACATCTCTGAATTTAATTTTTTCTCACAGTGTTCACAAAGCAATTTGTAGCTTATTAGGTCTGCAAAAATTCAATAAAGAAATTTCAAACTCAATACTCTACAGCCCTCAATGCCAATAAAATCAAAGCTAAAACGGCTATAGCTAATCCTACTAAATTAATTTTCAGTAGTTTATCTCTGAAAATCAGATAAGCAAAAAGCGTAGCTCCGAGGATCACGCCAATATTGAAAATTGGATAGAAGAGTGCGCCATTATTATTCATAGCTGTAAGTCCTTTGAGCACAAAATGAAGTGAAAAGTAATTACATGCGCCAAGAAATACGCCACCTAGAATCGCCTTTTTGTCAAATTTCGGCTTCTTTATCAGCACAATAATGGCCGAGGTAAGAAATGAAAGTGTAAAAAGTGATATAGAGAATAAGTTGGAATCCTGCTCTGTAAGGAAGTAAAAGTTTGTGTAATTGACCAATGAATCAATTGTACCGCCCATAAGGAAAACCAAAATTGGAAAAATAATTTCCCATGACTTTTTGATTTTAATGCCCGAATCCTTTTTGCGGATTGAAGTAAGGACAATCGCCGTAATCGCCAAAACTAAACCAATCCATTGCAATGCGCCAAAACTGTTTTGCTCAGTTTGAAGAATCAGAATGCTGGAAATTACTGGAATGATTAGGGCAATTTTATTCGCTACAGAAGTAACCGTGACATTAAATCGCTGTGTGGTTTCGTCGATTACAATCAAGGCCATTACAAATAGAAAAGCCAAAATTCCAGCCAATGGAAACCAAGGTTTTGTCATCAATTCCATATTTGGGATCACCAAAATTCCTTGAAATGACATCCCCAAAATGGCTCCTACCAAATAATTCCAAGTGATGGCTTGAAGGGTATTGATTTTGAATTTTCCGTAAGCTCTAAATGAGAGGAAAATACCAATATTGAAAAGGATGGCTATTAATAGGTAAATCATGATTATAATTGAATGCAATTTTACTGAATTACCAGCGAATGTTCTTAATTCCTTTTCTTTTTTAATTTGGACGCTAGTATGCATGAGTTACAACAGCCAAAGCTGATCAAGACTGGCCATTTTTCCGGGCCAAAGGGAAATCTATCATTTTTGGAATCTCAACAAGAGTTACCCTTTGAGCCGAAAAGGGTCTATTGGGTAGACAGGAGTGAGGCAAGTAGTCTGCGCGGAAGTCATGCACACCTAAATTCCTCCCGCGTTTTTTCTGCAATTAGTGGAGAAGTGCTTATCCGAATTTTTTTGAAAGATGGTCGTGAAAAGGAATTTATCCTTAAGCCCTGGTCCGATTCGCTTTGGATTCCCCCAGGTTTCTGGTATGAATGTCATCTAAATAAGGACTCAATCTTATTGGTAGTTTCCTCGCACTTACACGAAGATGATGTATACCTCCGTGATAAGGAAGCCTATTTTGCTGGTTATTTCAAGAATGAAGATTGGGTTTATTCGCATAATTATTTGCCTAATGTCTACAAGAGATCATATCCTATAAGTCATTATGCGATAAGGCGCTATCAATATATTGTAAACGAATCGCTTACCGAGATCTTTTACTTAGCTAAGGGGCGTGAAATCTTGGGAAGATGGCCGTTTCAGATTAAAAATGGGATGGCTACCAGCTTGACCGGCGCACCCTATGGTGGCATGCAAGTGAATGAAGATGTACCATTGGTTGAGGTGAAAAAGTGGGTGAAATGGGTAATTCAATTATTACCTTCAATGGGCGTATCTCAAATAAAATATAGAAGTAAACCTACATTTTTGCAAAATGGATATGAGAAGAAACTGCAAAAGCAATTAAGTGCTTTAGGTTTTAAGTCATGCTTTTCGGATGCCTCGCAGTATATTAAAACGCGGGAGGATTTGGCCCCGAAGCTACATTCGATGGAGCAGCGTAAGCTCAAACAAAGCGAAAAGCAAGGATTACGAATGCTAGAAGAAAGTACCGAAATTTTACCTGAAGTATTCTTTTTCATTGCCCAAGCCCGCTACAGTCGAGATATCCCATTGAACACGACACTGGAAAAGCTACAGCAATTGTTCAAAGCCTATCCGCAGAAATACTTCATATTTTCAGTATTTGATAAGAAAAATATTCGCTTAGCGACATGCATAGCAGTGTTACAATCAGATGATTCTCTCTATTATTTTCTACCAGCCACAGGGATTGATTTTATGTCTGAAAGTCCGATGGTTTTTTTGATTGTATCTATGGCCAATTGGTGTAAGGAACGGAATATTCGCTTTCTAGATTTGGGAATATCTTCAATCGAAGGTCATTTGCAACAAGGCCTGTATGATTTTAAAAGGAGAATGGGAGCGGAGGATTCTGAAAAATGGACCTTTGAGTTGGCACTTACCTAGTAATGAGATAGATATCAGTTGCTTAGCACAGAGTGATATAAAACCATGATTTTTTCTCCTACAACTTCAATATCATATTTTTCCATAGACTGAATTCGGATCTTCTTTGAATCGTATTCCTTGTGCATGTTTCTTATTTGGATAATCGCATTAGCGAGTTTGTCAGGCATTTCAACACCTATCAAAAGACCATTTTCCTTTGTGATGATTTCCTGTGGCCCACCGCAGTTGGTGCTGATTACAGGTTTTCCGCAAGCCATTGCTTCTATCAATGCGATTCCAAAGGTTTCATATTGGCTAGGAAGTATTAGAACATCACTTTTTGCGAGCATTTCAACCTTCTTTTCAGTTAGCGTAATGTTTCCTCTGAGTTTGACTTTATTGCTGAGCTGCCTTTTGTTGATGAAGTTTTCAAGCCAAGGCCTTAACGATCCTTCACCAATTATTTCACAATGCCAATTATCAAAGTCAAGCTTTTCTAAAGCCTCCATCAAATCTTTGAGACCTTTTGCTTCTACCAATCTACCCAAATAGGTGATTGTAAATTTATCATCCCTTTTTTCTACACCTTGGTATAATTCGAAATCAATAAAGTTGGGAATTACTTGAATTTCTTGAGTAGTATAATCAGCAATTTGCTTTGCTAGAAAATTACTTGGCACCATAATCCCATTTGCATTTCGCAGAGCTATTTGTATTGCTTCAATTGGTTTTCCATTCTGATTTTTAAGGGAGTCAAATGGAAATGGACCCATGTGTTCAGAGATGATATATGGAATTCCCATTTCATGAGATATACGGTAAGCAATATATCCTGCCGGATAAGAAATATGCGCATGAATTATATCGACAGAACCGAAATCAGATTGAAATGACTGTAAATTCTGAATATTTGATTTTATGATTTGCTCAATATTTCCCTTGGCTATTTTGCGTGTCCAAGTAAATGTTGGTTGGAAATATTCAATGCAATTCAGGTTGAGAAACTTCTTCGTAGCTTCATGATTTTTAGGTTTTATAAGCTTTCGAACACTGTTAATTGGTTGATTAATGGGCAAGAGATAGTCTTGATCATTTTGCCCCCAAGTGCTGATTCCATGATTGTAGTTTGGGAATTTATTAGCCAATAAGCCTATTTGCTCTTTGATGAAATAACCCGGAATAGGATCATTATCAGAAGGGTACCAAGATGGAATATGAAATATGTTTAGACCTTTTTCCATCTCAATAAGAAATCTCCTTGATAAGGTTTTTGTAAATTATTTGAATTGATTGGACGGATTGATATTTGGTATTGATCAAGCCATTTATCAAATGAATTTTGCTTTTCAGGTTGAGTAGAAATATTGAGTTCTACAATTATACTTATCGTTTTGCAATGATTAAATAAACCTTCCATACCTTTTAAAACCTCCCATTCAGCATTTTCCACATCAATTTTTAGAAGGATACTTTCTAATTGAGATTTAATGAAATGCTTTTCCAGCAAGTTATCTAAGCGTACTACTTGTATGTTACTTTTACTATTTGCTGATTGTGAGTTAGAAAAGCTTACAGCTCCAGGGTTCAATTTACCATATTCATCCTTTGGATAAATTGGTTCAGCTAGTTCAATTACCTTTTCTGTCGATCCCAATGCTAATTCAAATAGCCTCACATCAAGTTTATTCAATTTCGCATTCTGTTTGATTCTTTCTGCCAAAACAGCCTGAGGTTCTACTAAGCACACCTCCATTTTCGGATAGTGCTTTTTCGCGTACAATCCCATTTGCCCATTGTAGGCACCAATATCCATAAACAACTGAGCTTGGATTTCAGTGATCTCTAAGTCAATCGCATGGATAATTTCCGGCTGAAAAATGCCCTTCCTATCAATGATAAAATCAACCAACCAATCACGATTTAAGTGTAAGGATAATTGCAATTTTGGCAGGAATTTCACTTTCTCTCCCTTGGTGATTTTAGCCAAGATCTGCCATCGCCAACTATCTAGTTTCACTTTGATTCGACTAAGCATCACGCAGGATTTTAACACTTTGAATCATAAACATCGCATACCAAAGGAGTTCAGTTATCATGTAAAGAGCCAAGGCATTTGATAAGCTGCCATATTGGTATCCAACATAAAAAGAACCTAACCTAGTGATGATTTGACCTGCACTTATTATTAATAGAACCTGCTGTTTGCGCGCCACTAAAAATAGCTGTGAAGTAGGCATTACCAATCCCATAATCATAAAAATAGGAGTAAGATAAGTCAGAAAATTACCCACACCCGCCCATTGATTGCCAAATAGAAATACGAAAATTGGCTCGCCATAAACCATCAAAATAATTGCTGGCAGAATAGCTATAGCAGCTAAGCTGAGCCATGTTTTGTAAATCCATTTTGCGGCGATTTGCTTTTGATTTGGCCACCAATCGGCCAATTGGCGGTAAAGTACTTGGCCATAACTTGCTGCAATTAAGGTAACTGGCAAGGCTAATATTCGAGTAGCGAGTGAAAAAAAACCGGTTTCCTCCGATGACCAAAACCAAAGCAGAACCCAAATGGGAATACTACGTCCAATATTTTCAATAACGCCTGCACTTGCATTGTATAATGGGAAATCCTGGAATTTCATGATTTGCTTTTTGAATTCGCTTTGGAAGGTAAATGCAGGTAAATTCCAAGAGTTACGAATAGCGAACCATGCTGTAATTTGACTTAATGACAAGGCCATTATTAGACCTTTTGCACCAAAATCGAAATAGCCAAAAACGACACTTAGTAGAAGTAAACTCATCGACTGCCAAACTCTGATTTGGGTAATGGCCTTGTAATTTTGCCATCGGAGTAGCCATTGGCTGATGAGTAATAATCCTCCCGCCCCAATTCCATAAAGGCCAAAGTATAGGAGTGTTTCAAGTACACTTAAACTCAGTTTTTCTTGCCAAGTTGGGTTGGTTATCCATAATATAATTATAAACACGCTAAAAGTTGCGAAGACAATTTTCAAGCAATTAGACCATAGCTTTCGGGCTTCAATGTCATCCATTTTTAGCACTAAGGCTTCTTCCAATCGGAGGAAAATCAGAATCAGAAATATCCCTACGATAGTTTGAAAAAATGCGTATTCGCCAAAATTTTCTGGAGTATAAAGACGAGTTAGGAGTGGGTAAAATGGAATTAAAATTAGCTGTGAAATTGCTTGTCCGCCCAGTAGCCATCCACTCCCACGGACTATCCGCTGTGTGCTTGGAGAAAAGGCAAAAAAACGCTGAAACCATCTCATGCCTAAAGATAAGTTTTAAATTATGGAGCATTTTTTAATATTCGGAAAATTTATTCTACCTAATATCTGATTTTATCTCAAATCAATTTCTAGTTTAGAGAATGCAAAATTCACCTCCATTGGTTACGGTAATTGTGCTTTGCTTTAACCAAGCAAAGTATCTGCGGGAGGCGGTGCAGTCTATAATGGAGCAGGATTATAAACTGGTGGAAATAATTATTGTGGATGACGCAAGCACCGATAGAAGTAGGGAAGTAGCTAAGGAAATCCTTTCAGATCACCCAGAAATAAAGAGTGTTTTACTTGAAGAGAACTTGGGTAATTGCTGTGCATTCAATCGTGGGTTGCAATTAGCAGGAGGGAAATATGTGATTGATTTGGCTGCGGATGATTTACTAATGCCTAATCGCATAAAGTTAGGAGTGAGAGAATTGGAGGCTAAAGGAGAGAAGTTTGGCGTACACTTTAGTGATGCATATATCTGTGATGAAAATGCAGAGATCGTAAACACACATTATAGTCGTGATAGAAATGGTAAATTACTGGAGACTGTTCCGCAAGGAGAAGTATATGTCGATTTGCTTTCTAAGTATTTCATTTGTGCACCTACGATGATGATGCGAAAATCTATGCTTGATGAAATGGGTGGCTATAATGAAGAATTGAGCTATGAAGATTTTGACTTTTGGATTCGTTCCTCCCGCAATTATCAATATGCCTTTTCGGATGATATTTTGGTGAAGAAGCGAAATCTTCCAAACTCATTGTCCAAGCAACAATACCGTTGGAGAAGCAAGCATTTTGAAAGTACATATAAAGTATGCAAAATGGCATTTTCATTAAACCGAAATGCAACAGAACATAAAGCGTTAAGAAGGAGGATACTATATGAGGCTAAAATGAGTTTAAAGAATATTAAGTTAATTATCTTGATTATGTACTTGAATTTGATGCTCCGAACCTATCTTTGAATAAAAGTATAATTTAATTTTGGAATCTAAGTTAAACTTAAAAAATATTCATAATCAGGCGTTTACATTTGCCTTAATGCTTTTGGTTTTGTGTTGTCCTCATTTAGGACAAGCTCAAGATCAGTTGAATGAATTTGAGACCCAAGTGTCAGAATTAATCAATAAAAGCACTGGACTAATGTATAATCAGCCGGATTCGGCAGAGATGCTACTTGAGCAAGCATTGACTCTGACTACCAACAATAATTTACGCTTTTTGGAAGCAGAGGTTTATAGAGCTCAAGCTGGTTTGTCATACATAACAGCTGAATATCCATCAAGCTTGCAGGCTTCTCAAAAAGCCCTAGAGATTTACAGAGAAATAGATCATGAATTGGGTATTGCCCAAGTTTCTAATATTTTAGGATTGATCTATCAGATGCAAGGCAAAACTGATCAAGCAATCGAGTTTCATAATGAGTCGATTGTTTTTGCAGAGGATCTTAATGATTTAGTTCTTTTGGCTAAAAATTACTTCAATCTAGGAATTATTTATGATCATTTGCAAGGATACGAAACCGCCCTCGCAATGCTTGATACTGCGGAGTTTTATGCCTTGCAAACCTTACCCAATCCTATTTTATTGAGAATTTCAGGCCGCAGAGCGGAAGTGCTATTCCACTTAGGTGAATATGAGAAATCGCTTGATGTGAATCAAGAAGTATTGGCGATGGAACCAAGCAAATGGGACGAAACTTTTGCTTACAGTGGTATTGCTAAAACACTGCTTGCGATGGGTAAAAATGAAGAAGCACTTGAGGCAGCCCAAAAAAGTTATGACATAGCCTTGGAACTAAATGCAAATTGGGAAAAGCAGAGAGCCGCTGAAATAATAGCCAATATCTATGCATCGATGGGTCAATATGACTTGGCTTATGAATTTCATCAGAAGTTCAAATCGCATAGTGATACGCTGTTTAATGAGCAAAAAGAACAAGAGTTGAACTACTTGCAATTGCAGCAGGAGCTTTTTAAGAATGAAGCTTTGGCCAATGAAGTTGACCTTCAGAAACAGATTATCAGCAGAAAAAATCTATTCATCGCATTAGTGATTGCAGGAGGATTAATCTTTTTAGTATTAGCAGTAAGCCTATATCAAGCTCGGAAAGAACAAGAGCTTCTGATTGGGAGTTTGAAAAAGAAAAATGATAAAATAGAGCAACAGGCAAATACCATTAGCCAGAATAATCAGCAGCTTCAGAATATCAATAAAACGAAAGACCAGCTCTTAAGTGTAATTAGTCATGATATCCGCAGCCCATTGGCATCGGTGCAAAGTATTTTACTGCTTTTTGATAAGGGAGAAATTGATAGAGCTACACAGGATCAATTGCTTAAAGATCTAAGTAAACAAGTGGATGTGGTTTCGGAAATGCTTACAACCTTGCTGTATTGGGCCAAAAGTCAAATGGCGGGTATTCACCCAAAGCCGGAGCCTGTAAGTATAACTGGTGCCATACGAGAGCAAATAATCTTTTGGAGCGATCTTGCTAGTAAAAAGGGGGTAACTATTGGAGAAGCTCCACTGACCATAGCCAAGGCAATGGTAGATCGGGAGCATATTAGAATTGTAATGAGAAATTTGGTGGGAAATGCATTGAAATTCACGCCTAGTGGTGGCACTATTAGCTTTGATGTGAAAATGGAATCTGATGCGGTAAGCGTGCTAGTGAAAGATAATGGTATTGGAATGTCTCAAGAAAAGTTAGATAATCTGTTCAAGGAATTTGGGCACAATGTGCAAGAATACGGAACTGACAATGAGCCGGGTACAGGAATCGGACTTATACTCTGTAAGCAATTTATAGAAAAGGCGGGAGGTAAAATCGAGGCGCTAAGCCAAAAAGGCAAAGGCAGCATTTTTATGGTTACTTTGCCTTTGGCTTAATTGTTTTTCTTTTATTAAAAGCATACTAAAATTTCTACTACTATTACTCCGTCATTAATTACAGCCATTCTCTTCCGCGGTAATAATGAAATTTCATAAAAACCTCTGTATTCTCGAAATGAGCTCATACTTATTAATTGGTTTTGCGAGATAGTCGTTACACCCTGCTGAAATTGCTTTTTCCCTGTCTCCTGATAGTCCAAATGCCGTTTGAGCTATTATGACAACTTCATTGTTGAACAGACGGATTTGGCGAGTTGCTTCATATCCATTCAAACCTGGCATTTGAATATCCATCAAAATCAAATCTATATCATGGTTTTTTCGGCAAATTTCAACTGCTTCAATACCATCTCGAGCTTTTATGATTTTATTGCTATACTCTTTAAGGGCTATTGAAATTAGCATTTCCGATATTTCATCATCCTCTGCAATTAGTATTTTGAGGTTTTTAATCTGATTATTTTCACTTTCAGCAGAAGCGATTTTTCTAGCAACAATTTCTCCTTCTGGACCAGTATTATAAGGCAACGTGAAATAAAAAGTTGAGCCTTTTCCTTCTTCGCTTTCTACCCAAATTTCACCACCAAGCATTTCTACATAGGCTTTGGTAATTGATAAGCCTAAACCTGCTCCCTGCCGAGCCATTCTGTCTGTAATATCTGCTTGAATAAAACGCTCAAAAATCGCCTCCAGCCTGCCTTTTGGAATCCCAATCCCGGTGTCTTTCACAAAAAACACCAAATGGGCTGGGGGCTTGTCTGTTTCTAAAAAATACCCAAATTCTATTGTCCCTTCATTACTGTATTTAATTGCATTTTTTACAAGATTGGTAAGAATGGAATAGATTTTCTCGCTGTCTGATTTAATAATTGCTACTTCATTAGGTAAGGTGTTTTTATAGAAAAGCTTCATCCTTTTTTCCTCAACCTGAGGTTTAAAGAAAGTATAAATGAACTCGAGTTTCTCGTTTATATTAGTTTCCTTAATATCAACTTTCATAAGTCCAGCTTCTATTTTTGAAATATCAACTATATCGTTGATGATATTAAGCATTCTAGCACCGCTTTTCTCAATGATTTTGATATACTCTTGTTGTTCCTCACCTGAAAGATTAGGTTCTTTCAACAACTCCGAAAAGCCCAAAATACCATTCATGGGTGTTCGGATTTCATGCGACATATTAGCAAGAAAGGCAGATTTTAATCGATCGCTTTGTTCTGCATGTTCTTTGGCAATGACTAACTCTGCAGCACGTTTTACTTTCTCATCGTTCTGAAAGGCAAGCTCCTTGTTAGCAACGACTAGCTCGGCTGCTCGCTTTTCTTTTTCATCATTTTGAAAAGCAAGTTCCCTATTTGCTATGATCAGTTCTTTTGCTCGCTTTTCTTTTTCCTTATTTTGAAAAGCAAGTTCTCTATTAGCAATGATCAATTCAATAGCCCGATTTTCTTTTTCCTCGTTTTGAAAAGCAAGTTCTTTGTTAGCAATGATTAATTCATTCGCCCGTTTTCCTTTCTCTTCATTTTCAAAAGCAAGTTCCATGTTGGCAATGACAGCCTCTGCTTCTTCTTTTTCTTTTAAAGCCTTTAAAGAATTATTCTCTTTAATTAATTCCTGTAACTCGCTTATAAGTTCATCCTTAGTCTTATCTTTAATACCCATTGCAAAGTTTGTTTTTAATGGTGAGCATTCTGTCACCTAGAATTATCTAGCATTGATTATAACTAGTTTATACATGCTACCCATCTTTGCATTACCCTCTAAATGAGAATTAGTAAAAAAATACTTTCATCTATACCCCACTTGTATGGGGCTATATTATTAATAATTTTCACTGTTTGATTATAAACATAAGCCATTCTAAGTATA
Organism: Peijinzhouia sedimentorum; assembly: GCF_049340005.1. NCBI lineage: Bacteria > Pseudomonadati > Bacteroidota > Cytophagia > Cytophagales > Peijinzhouiaceae > Peijinzhouia > Peijinzhouia sedimentorum. The sequence continues at coordinate 113,295 of NZ_JBMPIY010000007.1, read as the reverse complement.
TATCCAATTTGTCTTATAGAGATTCTTTGTGGTTTAATTCTTAAGCTATTGGGGGAGCTGTAAAGCTACTCTTTCATGTAGGTTTTTGGGCTGAAAAATTAGTGGGTACTTTGGGATTATTGCTTTTAGTGACCTTTGTTAGTCTTTGTTTTTACCTTTCATTTTCAGGAAAGTCAGTGGAGTCAGTACTGCAATTTTTGAATATCTGCAATCTTTTATATTTCGTGTGATAATAGCATCTAATCCTTTAATAGTCAATACTGAAGAGTATTGAATAGAATCTCCAAAGTCTTTAAAGTTGTTTTTTAAAGCTTGTGTTATTCTTTCTTTGTTGTTCCTATAATTTCAGTCATTTCAGTTAGACCCTCTACGACTTCAATAGATTTCTTATGGCTCAAAAATTTTCTAACTATATAATAAATATTGTTGATGCTTACAGCAGATAGATATAGAATAACATTGCCCTTTTCATTGAGCTCAAAAAGTTCGCTTGCCGGATTTGCATGAGGCTCTCTATCTGTAATGAAGTCAATAACTACTCTAAATCTATAAAGAGCTTAAACACCATAATTTTGTTTTTATATTAAAATTTGCGAATGCAATTGAGATTAGGTTATTGACAAATTTATTGTTGCCTTTTTTGAGTCGAATAGGGGTTTATTCGTTGCGTGATGTTTTGTAAATAGAGGAAGAAGCAATGAGTAGCCTCATCATCATTCGGCTAAAGCCGGGTTTTGGTATTTACCATGAGAATGGGCTAAAGCCACATTCCTATTCAAATTTATTTCTGGAATGGGTTAAAGCCACATTCCAATTTAGTAATTTCCTAAAAATTGAATTGCCTCCAGATTCATCTGGGGGAATTCAATTGTTTATTACTTGGCTTTAGCCAAATTCAACTATTTATGGAGATTTTAAGGCAATGAATTGACCTATCATCATTCGGCTAAATCAGGTGTTTTGGTATTTGATGTATGAATGGGCTGAAACCGTATTCCTATTGGTTATTAGCAATTGGCTAAAGCAAAATGCCACATTCCTATTCAAATTTATTTCTGGAATGGGCTAAAGCCACATTCCAATTTAGTAATTTCCTAAAAATTGAATTGCCTCCAGATTCATCTGGGGGAATTCAATTGTGTATTACTTGGCTTTAGCCAAATTCAGCCTTTATACTGTTTGAAACCATACTTGCTAATAAATTCATCATATTCCATTTGGAAGGATTTCTTCTGATGATGAATCTCTTGATTTTTAATATAATCCCTGACTCTATCCAACAATGATTCTGATACAGAAACGGCAAAATACTCATCCTGCCATTCAAATTTTTCACTTATTAAGCCACTTTTGTTTATCCAAAAAGATGACTCACCTTTAATAAGCTGTACTACTTTCTGAATAGTTTGGTCAATGCTTAGGGAAACTAAACAATGACAATGGTCAGAATACCCATTTACAAAATCGATAAATACACCTTTCTTTTTTCCGTTTTCAGCAATATGATTCCACACTTGTGTTCGAATTTCTCTTGTTTGAAAGAAAGGATATCGGTTTTTAGTGCTCCAAACAATGTGTATATAAATTTTTACAAAAGGCATGGTTGGATGGGTTAATTAAAATTAATGAGCCTGACCTGAGAGGTGTTTTTTTATTTCACTTTGTCAATTATTAAGAATTTTCTGGTTGTATTAGTTTGTTAATATCATAAATTTAATTGGAATATCATAATTTTAATAGCGTTATTCGGCTAAAGCCGGTGTTTTGGTGTTTTATGAATGAATGGGCTAAAGCCGCATTCCTATTCAATTGAAGAATGGTTTAAGGTCGCATTCCATGAAATTAGTTCTTAGAATGGGTTAATGCGGATTTCCTATTCAAATCGATTTATGGAGTTGGCTAAAGCCGTATTTCTATTCAAATTGGTTTCAGGAAGAAAATTAAATTACCTCCAGATTTATCTGGAGGAATTAAATTGTAGTTTTCTTGGCTTTAGCCTAAGTCCGCCATTTTGCGGATATCAAGGCAATAAAGAGAATCATTATCATTCGGCTAAAGCCGGATTATTGATATTTATCTTGAGAATGGGCTAAAGCCGTATTTCTATTCAAATTGGTTTCAGGAAGAAACTTGAATTGCCTCCAGATTTATCTGGAGGAATTAAATTTTAGTTTTCTCGGCTTTAGCCAAAGTCCGCCATTTTGCGGATATCAAGGCAATAAAGAGAATCATTATTATTCGGCTAAAGCCGGATATTGATATTTATCTTGAGAATGGGCTAAAGCCGCATCCTATTCAAAATAATTTCAGGAATGGACTAAAGCCGCATATCTATTCAAATAATGAAAGGGTTGATGCCTCATTCTTATTCAAATTGGTTTGTAGCAAATGGCGACAACTAAATGCTATATCCTGTTCAATTTTTTTTTCTAGGAATAGGCGGAATCTTTATTCCCTATTCAAATTGATTTCTAAACTAAGCGACAGCCGCATCCTCTTCAAATTATTTCCTGAAAATTGAATTGCCTCCAGATTTATCTGGAGGCAATTCAATTTGTGTATTTCTTGGCTTTAGCCAAATCTCATTGTGAAATTTTAGATAAATACTTTAATCACCTTAAGCAATTTATAATTCAATTCCAGAAGCCTGCTTTTCCTTTATGATTTCCAGCGTCTTGTAAATCAATATAATTTCTAAAAGGACAGCTGGAAGCAATACTACCAAACCTAACAAAGCCAATATCACGGTGATCAAAAAGAAACCTGCGATAAGCTCGAAAATACCCCCTACCAGAGCAATGGAGCCATGTGTTTTATTTAATCGAATGATCCCAATTCCCAATACTATGCCTAATGCACCAAATATTAATGCTTCAGAAAGCAGGATGATTTCCATTGCATAATCATTGTTGAACAGGGAAATGATATCATAGCCTAAGCTAATACTATAAGCAAGAATCAGGATATAGGAAATTATCCGTAATAGGTAGTTCTTGAATAGTACTCCGATAAGTACGAAGCCGCGAATAAAGAAGAAGTAACTTATAAGGACAGCTACTTTAATTATAATGTAAACGATATTGCCAAAAATCATCCTGTTTTCTTCGAAGCGGTAGTATTCTGCGCCGACTTCCAGTAGCCCAAGGATGAAATATATCACTCCAAATATCCAGGCAATATTTAATTGGCTCGTTAAGTGGCTAGCCGGTCTTTCTTCATCTAGCTCGATGTAGAAAAATTCTTTGAGTTTGGTGCCAAAAGATTTCTCTTCCAGTGCTGCCTCATTGATTTGCTCTAAATCATATTCTAATGCACTCAGAATAGTTTTGATGGTGTACACTCGTGGTGTTACTTCACCAGTTTCTATTCGCTGTATTGTGCGAACACTAATGTTACATTTTTCTACTAATTCTTCTTGAGTTAGGCCTTTGGCTTTTCTAAGCTCTAGAATTTTCTTGCCGAGTTCAGGTTGTTTCATCTGTTTGGTATGTATTTGTTTCTTCGGCAATGTTATTCTATTGAATTGGCTACTCAAATTATTTAGGTTGTATTAGACACGTCATTCACCCGACACTTGCATAAATATCTGATTTACAATATCATTGAATGATAGCTGTTGCCTCAATTTCTATTAACATTTCAGGGTCAATCAGATTAGAAACCTCCACTAAAGTAGTCGCAGGTCTTATTTCAGCGAAGAATTCTCCATGTGCTTTGCCGGCTTCTTCCCATCTGGATATGTCCGTGATGTACATTCTTGTGCGTACGATATCGCTTAATTTACCTCCCGCTTTTTCTATAGCTTCGGCAATTATTTGCAAGCATGTAATGGCTTGTAAATACATATTATCTACACCTACTACTTCGCCATTTTTGGTGCTGGTTGTGCCGCTTACTTCTATGGTATTACCTATTCTGATGGCTCGACTGTATCCGACTTTTTTCTCCCATGGAGCCCCCGAGCTTATGTGTTGTTTGTTTTGCATTTTTCTTTAAAAGTAAAAAAGCCTTATGGTAATTGATACCATAAGGCTTTTTTCTGATCGAAATTTTTTATTTAAAGCGTATAAGAAGAGCCTGCTTTCAATTCCAAAGCATCCAATGTTTGGCGCTCGGTTTCGGAAAGTTCACCCTTTATTTCCTTGATCATTTGCCAAGCATCAAAGTGGTATGGGTTCAAGGTTACAGCTTTTTCCAATTCAGATTGAGCAGCAGCATTATCCGCATTTTGCATGGCAATTACCGCTTTGGTATAAGCAAGGTCCGCTTGTGCATAAGGTGTATTTTGCGTTCGGCTATATTGTAAAGTTGATTCAGCTCTTTCGGTTTCTCCTGCAAGAGCCAAAACTCTAGCCAACCTCACCATATCTCCACGCATGGAAGGCTTCTCTTCCAGTTTTTCATCTAGGATTTGCATTGCCTCAGTTTGCTTGTTTTGTGCTAAATAGTATTCGGCCATTCGCAAGCTAAAATCCGCACGAGGTGTGCCTACGGCAGCAAGAATTCTCTGCGCTTCTTCTAATACACTTAGCGCTTTATCATATTGCTTATTCGCAGCAAGGGCATCTGCATACATGGTGCGGAAGCTGTAATTTTGAGGTTTTTTACGTACCATTTCATCCATGCCATCGAGTACGTCCGCATATCCAAGTAATGCTTTGTTGTACCAAGCAAACATTTGTGCATCATCTCTGCGATCGCGGAGATAGGTAGAAATAGTTTCAGCAGAGCTTACATAGCTTTCCGCGGTTTGGATTGCCGCTGGGATCCTGGAGTTTTCAAGCAACAAACTACGCAATTGGCTATTGAGTCCAGCATTTATCAAGAAGTCATTTTCGAGCGAAATTGATTTTTCCAATTGGGCAATTTGCTCACTTACAGCTTCGTCTTTGGTCATTTGCCCTGCTTGTTCTAAGCTATTGTAATACCTTGCCCAGGTTGCATAGATAGGTGCATAATTGGCATCAATTGCTTCTGCTTTTTCTAACCAAGTTTTGGCCGCATCGAAATTTTCAGTACCTGCCATCAGGTTGGAATAGGATAAATAAGCTGGCAGATATTCCTTATCCCAAATCAACGCAGTGTCCAAATAGGCTTGAGAAAGTTTGGTATTTGCGCGATTGTTCCCGCTTAGTTTCACATATACTTCAGCCCAATTGCTGGCCATTGCTTGTTTATCACCGGCGAGATAGGCCTTTTCCTTATTGATCATTTTGTCAAGGAAAGCGTACATTTCCGGATCTTTGGTTTTCAGATCATTTGTGGTGTTCATCGATTTGAAATCCAACGGGTGGACTTTTACAGGCTCAAAGTAAGCAGGGTATGTTTGTGCCAAATACTCACTTTCGTTGTTGGCCGAGTAGTAGTCCAATGTGCGATCTTCCTTCATTGCGGTGAAGTAGCGCTGACGAACCTCCCGCGCTTCTGCATCGGTCAATATTTGGCCATGAAATAAGTGTACATACTCATGCAGTACCACATTTCTTTCCATAAATGCGCCTCTTTCTACATATTCAATAGCAGCTGCACCACTGCCCACTCCACGAATATCCATCCACTGACGATTGTCAAATGTGGTCTGGAAACGGAATGAAGGGCGATTCATCGTAGTAGCCAAATCTAAATGAAGTGGTGGGATAATAAATTGTCTGTCTAGTTTCGATAGGAATGGAAAGTAAACAATACTCGTGTAGAGTTGCCCCCAAACCATTGATTTCACCATGTCGCCAGGATAATATGTTACATCTGGAAATACTCTTGCGAAATTTTCCGGATCGCTTATTTCCATTGTGCGCAATGCATTATCTATGGAGTCATAAGCAGCCAAATAAGGAATTCGCTTAGATTTGATCACCGCCGAAAGGCCATTATGTGCCGGTCCGAAATTGGTTTTGCGATCAAGAATTTTTTCAAATAGCATTTGCGCTGAATCGAGTCTGGTTTGTCGATCCATGTCGTAAGATACATAGTATATAGAGGCTCTATGCAATAAAGGAATGACTGAATTTGGATAGTCGCTTTCCACTTCAAAAGTGTAGGCAATCGCTTCCTGAGGTTTATTTTCACGCACTAGATCATCTGCTGCTTTGAGTTTTTCGCGAATTTCCTCATCATCGTCTTCGGCATAGTCGGCATAGGTGAGTTGCGTATGGCCATTGCCCCAATGCCAGTGTGTATAATAATGTAGCGGGTTGATTTCCAATGCTAAGGCCCATTGTGCAGCCATATCTTTTAGTTGCTCTGCATCTACTCTTCGCCAAATAGCATATCCATAGCTAAAGCGTGCGTCAGGCACAAGCGGATTGATTTCCAGGGATTTTACTAAAGGAGCTTCAGCTTCGGCTGGTTTTTGATCCCAGAAATAGACATCCGCCTCAAGCAAATAAGCTTTTGAATTGGAGGGATCTTCCTCTTGGTATTTTTTGGCAATTTCCAAGGCTTCGTCGTAGCGTTTTTGCCAAATTAGTACGCGACCATATTGCAACATGGCCGCAATTTTCTCATCGCCTCTGGAGTTATCTGCAAGGTTTTTAGCCGTTTCTGCAGCTTTTTCTAGTTCCCAAGCTTCCACTTCAAGCACCGATTTCATCAAATTGGCTTTGAAGTTATCCGGCTCAGTTGCGAGCACATCATTTGTCAGTCGCTCAGTCTCAAAGAAGTCATTTTTCAGCCAAGCATATTTGGCTCTCACCATTTGCATTTCTGGAGAGTCGTCAGCATTCGCCAATCGTACTTCAGCATCTTGCCAAAGACCAAGATCGAGCAGTTTTTCTATTGCTTCTGCGGAGGCCGAACTTTCAGCATTTGCTTGTTGCAGCGCCTCTTGTCTTTGAGTAGCAAGTATTTCATAGGCTTTATCCAGATCATCAGGACTAGCCAAAAATGGCGGTTCAGATTTACAGCCTATTAATGTAAAGGCTATTAATAGTGAAAGGGAGATTAATTTGTTCATGGACGTTCAATGGTTTTATCCAATTTCCGAAGTCCAATCGTAGTAAGAAAATGCTATTTGATAAGTGGAAGGAAATTAGCCTTTTTGCAGGCCAAATGATGAAGAAACAATAACAGCGGGAGAGTTAAATAAAAAAAGAGGTGCCAATGACACCTCTTTTCCTAAAATCTATCTATCCTAAAAAATTAAATAGCGAAACTTTCACCACAGCCACAAGTGCGTGTAGCATTTGGATTTACAAATTGAAATCCTTTACCATTCAAACCATCAGAAAAATCTAAAGTAGTCCCAAGTAAATAGAGTAAACTCTTTTTGTTTACCAAAATCTTCACTCCATTATCTTCGAATACTTCGTCTCCATCGTTGGTTTTATCGTCGAAACCAAGGTTGTACATCAAGCCGGAACAGCCGCCACCTTCTACTGATACGCGGATATTATGGTTTTCTGTATAGCCTTCTTGGCCTTTCAGTTCTTTTATCTTTTCTACTGCTTTTTCTGTTACCTGTATCATCTTGCACTAAGTTAATGGATTCAATACAACACTAAAAACGGTGATTGCATTCATATCTCGACCATAAAATAATTTGTCGAGCGCCTCGTGAATATTACGAGCTCTAAAATAAGAAGTTTGTAGCTCTTTTGCAGATTTTGCCGACCATTGTATAGTGTAAGAGCTTTCGCTATCTCTATACGTCTTTACGTAGTTAAGCATTTTTTCTAATGCATCTACTTTGTCGATTCCCTCTACTGAATGAAATAGAAATGACTGTTCATGGCGTGGGTTTACAGTGACTAAATTCAACTTTGTCCTCCCGCCATGATCCTTAAAGTCAAAAATCAGATTGTCCTCCTTCAGACCAAAATGCGTCTGAATTTCTTTTTGCAATCGTGCTATTTCTACATGTATATCTGCTTGCATCAAACTCATTTCTTCAGTAATTGAAATTTAAAAACCTGCTTATATTCCAAAAAGTTTCTAAGCCTTGGCAAAACTACATAAATTGCTGCTTATTATCGAAAATGCTTGAGAAATGCAGAAAATTGAACATTTAGGAATTGCCGTAAAGAACCTTGCGGAAGCGAACGAAACCTATACAAAATTGCTTGGTGTAGAACCTTATAAGCAAGAAGGAGTGGAGAGCGAAGGGGTACTTACCTCATTTTTTAAAATAGGAGAATCGAAAATCGAGCTTTTGGAAGCCAGCAAACCTGATAGTCCTATAGCAAAGTTTATTGAAAAAAAAGGAGAAGGAATTCACCATATAGCCTTCGCTGTGGAGGATATTCGCTCCGAAATGAAGCGCTTGGAGCGGGAGGGTTTTGTGTTATTGAATAATGAACCTAAAATGGGTGCCGATAATAAGTGGGTGTGCTTTTTACATCCCAAAGGCAGTCATGGTGTATTAGTAGAATTGTGTCAGGAAAGAGATTAAGAATATGGAAGGGAAAAGAACAGAAATAGGCGAATTGGGTGAGTTTGGCTTGATTGATAAACTCACAAGTTCATTTGCTTTGCAACAGCCAAGTAGTATCAAAGGTGTTGGCGATGATGCCGCTGTAATTGATTGTGGAGATAGGTTTATGCTGCTATCTACCGATTCTTTGGTAGAAGGTATTCATTTCGATTTGAGCTATATGCCTTTGAAGCATTTGGGTTTCAAAGCGGTGTCGGTAAATGTGTCAGATATTGCAGCAATGAATGGTATTCCAACTCAAATCACGGTTTCATTGGCCGTTAGCAATCGCTTTTCGGTGGAGGCTTTGGAGGAATTGTACGAAGGGATAAAACTTGCCTGTGATCAATACAAAGTAGATTTGGTAGGTGGGGATACCTGCGCAGCTCATAGTGGATTGATGATTTCGGTTGCTGTGGTTGGCTTTGTCGATAAGGATAAAATTGCCTTTAGAAATGGAGCCAAAAAAGGCGACATCGTTTGTGCAACGGGAGATTTGGGGGCAGCTTTTATGGGCTTAAATGTACTTGCTCGCGAGAAGGAAGCTTTCAAAGGCAATCCTAACCTGAAGCCTGATTTGGAAGATTATTCCTATTTAGTAAAACGCCAATTGAGACCGGAAGCAAGGATGGATATGATCCACGAATTGCGCGATTTTAATGTAGTGCCTACTTCTATGATTGATGTGTCGGATGGATTGGCTTCTGAACTTTTTCACCTTTGCAAGCAAAGTGGATTAGGTGTAGCAGTGTATGAAGACAAGCTGCCAATGGATGGCAAAATGTATGAAACTGCCGTAGAATTTCACATGGATCCGATTTCCGCTGTAATGAATGGCGGGGAGGATTATGAACTACTTTTTACCATTAGCCAAGATGACTTCGAAAAGATTAAAAATCATCCTGATATCCACTTTATTGGCTATATGCACGAAGCTGAAAAAGGAAAGGTACTGTCAACCAAAGGTGGAAATGTGGTGCCACTGACGGCACAAGGGTGGAAGCATTTTTAAGTGGCTAAAGAGAAATAAATGAAAAATCCCAATGCTTTTTTCAAGGCAATGGGATTTTTCATTTTAACTTATTGGGTATTTAATCTTCCAGTAATGCTGGTGCATGACTGCTGATTTTTTCCTAAGATATATTCCATAAATAGGCAATTCAAAGAAAACATAATATAATGGATAAAGCCTGATTGCCAACACAGTGTGTAATTAATTGTTTGGCTTTAGTCTATTTACGAAAATCCTCGAGGGTTTTCTATCTGGGATTTATTTGCTAACACTCGTTTAACCGCGCAACTCATCATATACAAACCCGTAAGTAGCAATTTAAGACAATACGCAAATCACTGCTTTAAACCCATTGTCTCGGGTTTACCTTTTAAACCCAAGCCCTTTACGTTGCCATTTTCATCTAGAAAAAATTCCCATTCCAGAGCTTGCTCGGCAAAATAAAAAGTAGTGTTAGAAGACGGCACTAATTCTTCTTTCCCATCAATGGGGTCTGGTCGAAGATATAGTTTATTGTCCTCTTCAGTAATATGTAATAGCCCAAAAGCTTTTGAAAGGTAGCTGCCAACATAGTTTTTATAAAGAGATGTATCAATATCGTAGACTGTCCGTTTTTCAGGAATTTCGAATAGCTTACCTTCCCAAATGTTTCTTACGGCACCGTAAACACCTTTCCAATTAGAACCTGAAATGTCATGTAAATAGATAAATGTTTTTTTATTATTCATGTATCGTTGTAAACTAGACCTCTTATTTTCACCATCTCCAACAATGTAAGCTTCGTTGACATCGTCAGTTTTGTTCAAACGCCAAGCAAAGCCATAGTTACTTAAAGAGCCGTCATTTAAAGGTGTCATTTCAAAAGACTTTTTCAGGGTTTTTTGAGACAGTAATTGATTGGTATATAGAGCTTGGTCAAATAAATATAAATCATAAGCAGTAGAATGAATATGGCTATCACCTAAAGGTGGACCGAAACTGGCAGATAATGGCTTGCCGTTAATTGCTTGTTCCCTATTATAAACAAAACTATTAGCCATACCAATTGGCTCAAAAATATTTTGTTTTACAAACGTTGCAAAAGGCTCACCCGAAACCTTTTCGACTATTGCTGCAAGTAGTATATAATTGTCTCCATTATAACCAAATTTTTCGCCTCTTATGATGTTATCAGGTTTATATTTGGCGACTAATTTTATGATTTCATTTGAAGTGTAAACTTTTGTGCTATCTAGGTAAGTTGCAATGGTAGGCTGAAACCTAGGCAAACCACTGGTCATATTTAATAAACTTTCAATAGTTACATCTTTATAGGGAAGTTCAGGGAAATAATCAGTCAATTTGTTAGTAAGATTTAAATGCCCTCTATCCACTAGCATCAATATAGATACTGCCGTAAAGGCTTTACTTACTGAACTAATGCCCAAAGAAGTATTCTTTTTTATTTGTTTGCCATCTTCATTAGTTCCATAAGCTTTATGAAATCTAATCGTCCCATTTTCAGCAATCAATACCTGCCCGTCAAATAATTGATTATCAGAAACTATTGTAAGCACTGAATCAATTTGTGTTGTCCACTCTTGACAATAGGAATTTGTGGAAACAATTAAAAAAATAAAAAAAAGGAATGTGTTTTTCATGATAAACAGCATTAATAACTCAAAGATGAAAAACCCAAACAGAAATAAAAAATGTAACGTACAGATTCTGAATAGACTAACTCAAACTCGTCTCAAAACATCTAGCAGATTTGCCTTGGTCGTCAAAAGCATTTTCTTTCTTAATCGATAACGAGCAGTATTAACACTAGTTGGTGCTATATTTAATTCTAAAGAAATATCTTTGCTACGTTCCTCATCAATGAGCATTTCAGCAATTAAAACGTCATTTTCAGTTAATTGCGAATATTTCAAACACAAACGTTCTTGAAGATTGAGGCCTTCTTTAAGTCTTGTTGAAAGATTATCCCTTAAATTGTATCTATAATTTAAACTTGTATTGATGATACGCCTATGATTTGACAAACTCATCTATGACATAATCGATATTATTAAAGAAGCAAATAAGATAAAGAACTAGCCTCTTTCTTGCATAAACAATGCTTGCATTCTGTTTCTATTTAAAATATGAGCATCAGTAGGAATATCACTCTTTATGTTTGCTAACACTTCAGGTTCAATAGGCGAATAGGGGATTTGAGAATTTTGAATATCCAAAAGAAAATAATAAAATTATACCTGTTACAAAAAGTATGTAATGAAAAGATGTTCTCACTAACAATTTTCTTAAACTAAAATCGAATCTCAAAATCTTAAAAGGTTTTATAATATGATAATTTAAAATATTATTTTAATCTTTACAATAGACAGTATAAGCTTACTTATGAAAATCCGCGAAGATTTTCTATTTGGTTTGGATTTCTAAATTAGTTGCTTAAAACACGCAACTAGTCTTATACAAAACTGTTGGAGCAAGCTAAAAAAGAGAATAAAAGCAATGTATTTTCCTCCCTAGCTAGCTCTATTTCAGTGGACAGGAAAGTGCTCCGAAACCGCCACAAACCATAAGTAAAACGCTGCCAAACACATAAAGTGAATTATGAAAAATTTGACATTTGTTCTTTTATATATCCTTCTTTTAGGAGTACAGACTACATTCGGACAGAATAATACAGATATTAAAATAGGAAGTAACTTTAGTATATACTCTAATATTTTAGACGAAGAAAGAACTTGTTTAATCAGTCTTCCAGATTCATACAGTGATTCATCTGCAGCGGGAAAAAAATATCCAATTATAATATTGCTTGATGGATATACTCATTTTAAAACAGCAGCTGGAATAGTCCATTTTATGAGTTCCAATAGGAACCGAAACGATTTAATGCCAGAAAGTATTCTCATAGCCATAGAGAATGTTGACCGTGAACGAGATTTTACGGTTACAAAAATTAAGACCCAACGACCAAATACTATGGGAGGCGGAAGGAATTTTTTGAGTTTTATAGAGAAGGAACTAATACCTTATATTGATGAAAATTATAGAACAGAACCCTCTAGAACTCTCGTTGGGCATTCATTAGGAGGGCTACTTACATTAAATTCTTATATGGATGAAAATAGCCTATTCAATGCTTATCTTTCCATTGATCCAAGTATTTGGTGGAGCGAGGAGATGATGAAAGATAAAGTTGATTCTATTTCATCAATATCATTGAATAAAAAACTTTACATAGCTACGGCCAATCAAGGAGAGGCTAATTACGAGAGGAATAAACAAAGACATGACTATCTCTATACATTAATCACAAAGAAGTCAGAAGAAGCAGTAAATGTGGAAATTGAATATTTTGAGAATGAAAACCATCGCTCAGTACCATTAATAGCTTTGTACGAGGGGCTGAAGTATCTTTATCAAGAGAATTAATAATAAAATTTCCGCTTTCGACAAGGCTAAGGATCTTTTCCCTAAAATAGGCTCCATAAAGGCGATTCAAAGAAAACGTTGCGCTCAAACAGTCTTTGGCTCTAGAAGGCCTATCTATTACACATATTTCTTAACGGGAAAATCTCCTAGGCCGAAGTAAGAAGAAATAGAAAAAAGAAAGACCAATGAGGAATGGCTGTTTGTGGGCGGGAGGACAAAAAGGCGGGCTGGCCTGCCGACCGAAGGTGGGCGCTGGCCTTGTGTGTGGAAGCTTCTTTTTGTCTAGACTTTTTTGGTTACGTTTTATGGCAATGACAAAAAGTAACAAGAAAAATTCCAAATAGTGTTGAAATATAATGGCTTATCTAAATTCATAAGATGCTTTTTGTATTAAAAAGAATTGTAATGCGTATTACCAGAGTTTATATCTAAGCTGTTATTTATGTTCTTCCCACTGTACTGGTATTTAATCCTCCCGCTTTCCACCCATTAAATGACCTTTGATAAAATTCAAATTCTGAGCCTGATGGATTTTAGATGATGCAAAGATGTTTGAATACAGTAGATTTCATATTGCCATTTACAATACCTTCAAATCAAAAAAGCACTCCATAATTCTCGTATCACTCCCAAAGTCATTTTTTCCACAACCCACCCTCCTTCAAGAAATTTTCATACTTTTTCGATTTCACAAACATTGCATATTCAAACTTTATGCATTATGTTTATAATCAAACGTTGAAAAATAATAAAGAACGAGGCCTGATAATAGAGAAATAAACGCAATAGTTGCGTTAACTCCTCTAAATTGGAGGGATTATCGTAGGAATACGTTAATGAAGATGCTGGAGATCATTATGACTCTGATTGTAATATTTTACTTTTAAATAGTCAAATAAAAAATACAAATCATTGAAAAAATTCTTAACAACTTTATTAATTTTTGTGTCTACTTTCTGTTTTGCCCAGGAAAAAGATAGCCCAAACATTTATGATGCACTTGAAAAATATGATTTTATCCAAGAGCAAATAATAAACGACAAGGATACAATAACTTATTTTTTAAAAAATCCCCAAAAAAAACCAAGCAACTTGGTTGTCTTTATTCAAGGTACAGATGCTAACCCCATTTTTTCGTATAAAAAAGACGGGGATAAAACTACTTATTTTCGTTGGTTTGGAGATGATTATAAAAAATTAGATTCGACCTATACTTATGCTATTATCCCCAAACCAGGAATGGAAGGAGTTTTTGAAGATGGTAATATCGTAGTTCCAAAAGACTATTACGAGAAAAACTATCTTGATTATAGAGTTAGACAAATAAACTTATCAATTAACCATATTATTGAGAATCATCTTACCAACACTAAAAAAATCATTGTCTATGGTCATTCAGAAGGGGCTGTAATTGGTGCAGCTTTAGCCACTATAAACAAAAAAATAACACATTTGGGGTTTTGGTCAGGGAATGTTCTAAATAATTTTTATGAATTTTCACTCTTTAATAGGATTGAGGCTTTGAAAGGAGACATCTCTGACGAGGAAGCTCATCAGAACATAATGGGTATTCTAGAATGGTATAATTCAGTAGTTCAAAATCCTAACTCAACCGATATTGACCATTTTGGATTCACCAATAAACGTTGGTCCACCTATGAAAAAGCACCTATTAGTTATTTAACCGAACTGACTATTCCGATTTATGCCCTTTTTGGAACTAAAGATGAAAGTACACCTATTGAAACTGCGTATTTACTTCCTGTTAAATTTATTGAAAACAGGAAGGAGAATTTGACTTTTGAAGTATGTATTGGTTGTGATCACGCTTATATAGAAAAAACTCAAAATGGAGAAAAATCACATTGGAGTGAGCAATTTTTGAAATTCATTGAATGGACAAATAAATAACGAACCGCCAATTGAGTAGACGAAGTGAGCCATAAGCCCGTACGTACGAGAGCTACGCTCGGTATTTCACATATTTTTCATTATCATATACGACGGTTCGTAAAGCCAAAGGCTGCCGCTCTTTACACCTACAACCTCTCTTCCGCTACTACTTCTAAGATAAGGCTAAAAAAGGCTCCTTATCGAACCTGCCTGACGGCAGGCAGGTTTACAATTCACAATACGTTCAGCCCTTTACTACTTTGTAAGACTTCCCTTTTTTTCGAAGGGCTTGTTTCCTGTAGCTATTATGATCTCTGCTGACTTCTCAATTTCCATCTCATGGAGTCTGAGATTTTCATACTGGCGCACACGTTTCGCGTTTGACTCCTGTATATAAATGTCTGAATATAAATTATCTAATAAAAATAATAAATAACAATTTGTATTAAAAAAGAATTGTAATGCGTATTACCAGAGTTTATAGCTAAACTGTTAATTATGTTTTTTCCTCTGCCCAAGTATTTAACCCTCCTGCTCTCCACCCATTAAATAGCCCTTGATAAAATTCAAACTTCAGCGCCTGATGGATTTTAGATGATGCAAAGATGTTTGAATACAGTAGATTTCATATTGCCATTTACAATACCTTCAAAGCAAAAAAGCACTCCATAATTCCCGCATCACCCCCAAAGCCCTTTTTTCCACAACCCACCCTTCCTTTAAGAAATTTTCATACTTTTTCGATTTCACAAACATTGCATATTCAAACTTTATACATTATGTTTATAATCAAACGTTGAAAATTAATAAAATACTCTATCTGACAATAGAGAATAAACGTAACTGTAGCATTATTGAAGATGTTACCACAATCTTAAAGTGACACGATGAAAGAATATAAAGGAATAGGATTTACTATCCCAAGTGCAAATGACAACTTTGTCCGTTTGGACAGTTTCACTTCCTTAGCAGATTCAGATATAGCTATATTCTGTCCAGACCTTTCAACAACAAGTTATTCTACATATGACAGCAGTAATTATCATAGTAGTGGAGAATACGAAGGAAAAAAACTTTATAATAAAGAGTCGTCTGCATCAATAAAGGAACATTTAAAACATTGGAAAAAGGAGCTTTTACATTTTGTTGAAACAGGAAGAACACTTTTTGTTGTTCTTCCTCAAAAGTCTGATTTCTTTGTTTACACAGGAACAAAAGACTTAAGCGGAACAGGAAGAAATCAAAAAACTACTTATCACGTTTCTCCATTTTCAAACTATTCATTTATCCCATTTAGCTTTTTAGAGTTTCATACTGCATCAGGCAAAAATGTTTTCCCTAAATCAGACTTAGCAAAAGAATTTTTCAATCAATTCAAAGACCTGATTACTTATGAAGTTTATTTAACATCGCAAAAGGAATTACAAGGATTATTTACAACAAAAAATGGTGATAGGATATTAGGAACAATAGTTAAAATTAAAGATGGTTATGTAGTCTTTTTGCCAAATTTAAATTTCAATGACCAGGTCTTTTCATTTTATAACAAGGAAAAAGATGAAGAGTATTGGACTGAAGAAGCTATAAAGCGAGGCAAAATATTGATTAACTCATTGGTCTCAATTGATAAATCTTTACGAAGTGAAAAAGTAAAAACTCCAAAACCAGCTTGGCTTGAAAAAGATGAATTCTCCATTGAGAATGCAATTGAAACGAAAAGAATAATTAAAAAAATTAAAAACGAAATTGAAAAAAAGACAAAGGAACTCAAGGAGCTAAACTCAATTCTTGAAGAACAAGAAAATTTAAAAGATTTACTTTTTGAAACAGGCAAACCTCTTGAGTTAGCAGTTATAAAAGCCTTGAGGATTTTAGGGTATAAAGCCGAAAATTATGATGATGGAGAACTAGAATTAGACCAAATTATTTTGTCACCTGAAGGTTTCAGATTTATAGGTGAATGTGAAGGGAAAGACAATAAGGATATTGACGTTTCTAAATTTAGACAATTGTTAGATGGACTAAATGCAGACTTTGAAAAGGAATCAGTAATTGAAAAAGCATTCGGTTTGTTATTTGGTAACCCTCAAAGATTTGTTTCACCAAATGAACGAACTTTAAACTTTACTTTAAAATGTAAATCAGGAGCAAAGAGAGAAAAGATTGGTCTAATAAAAACAAGTGACTTGTTTATAGTTTGCAAGATTGTTTTAGAAAAAGGCGATGATGAATTTGCGAAAAAGTGTAGGGATGCAATCATTAATCAAATGGGTGGTATTATAATATTCCCAGACCATGAATAAAATAGAGGACGCCGACATACTTTTGGTTCTATGGCTGGTTACCTGGTTAATTCAACATTCTACCTCGCATCAACTTTTGTGGAGTATTGACAGTTTTGTGCTCCTAAATCCGCTTCTTTGCCAAGCGCCAAAACTTTACTGGCAACCATAGTAAAACACCCATTAGAAAACTATCAAAAAGTATGGCAATAAGAATTTGGATTAGCAGCATAACTTTTAGTGATGAAACTACCCTTCAATTTGACAAAGATGATATCGTTGTTTTTGTTGGTCCTAACAATGCTGGAAAAAGTGCTTCACTAAAAGAAGCGTCAAGCCTATTGCGGTCTAAAAAGAATAAGGTAAAAGTATTAAGAGATATAACTATTGAAAAGGAAGGGGATGAAAGTGGCTTGTTTAGTTTACTTGAAATCTCTGCAACAAAAAATTATGACAGTAGTCCAAGTCAAATCCTTTATCAAGGATTTGGATTTAATATTTGGGAATCTTCAGTAAAAAATATTTTTTCAAAATATGATAATGGAATTGGTGAACTTTCATCTTTGTTTGTTAACATTTTAACAACAGAACAAAGATTGTCAGCAGCGAATCCTCCACAAAATATTAAGCTAACAACGGAAGCAATTCAACATCCTATTCATTTTTTGCAAAAAGATGATTCGTTGGAACAAAGGTTCAGTGACTATTTTAGACAGGCATTTGGAACTGACTTAATTGTTCATAGAAATGCAGGAAGTGAAGTGCCACTATATGTTGGAGAAAAACCAATGCCAATGGTTGGTGAAGACAGAGTTTCCTCATCATACTTAAAAGAATTGGAGAAATTGGACTTGCTTCACGAACAAGGTGATGGAATGCGAGGTTTTGTTGGTGTTCTTTTAAATGCATTTATATCAACTCATTCCATATTATTTATTGATGAACCTGAAGCATTTTTACACCCACCCCAAGCAAGACTTTTGGGCAAAATGCTTGCAAAAGACTTACCATCTGAAAGGCAATTATTTTTGGCAACACACAGTGAAGATTTTCTTAAAGGTCTGTTAGATGCTAATGTCAACAAGCTTAAAATTGTTCGTATTCAAAGAGAGGGTTCAATTAATAAAGTTAGTACATTGACAAGCACAGATATTGATAATATTTGGAATGATTCGCTTTTGAGACATTCAAATGTATTAAATGGCTTATTTCACTCAAAAGTGGTTATCTGCGAAAGTGACTCAGATTGCAGATTCTTTTCAGCTGTATTGTCTGCTCAATTTGACCACACAATTTCAATTGCACCAGACATATTATTTATTCATTGTGGTGGGAAACACAGGATACCAACCGCGATAAAGGCTCTAAAAAAGCTTAATGTTCCAATCAAAGTAGTTTCTGACTTTGATGTTTTAAATGATATTAATCCTATCAAAGAAATTTTTGAGGATTTAGGTGGGGCATGGTCTGACATTGAAAAGGATTGGAACATTGTAAAAAAAGAGATTGAAAAAAAGCGACCTGAATTTTTAACAGTGGATATAAAGAGAGAAATCGAAGCCACATTTAATAGTACAACAGAAAGAATATTCCCTAAAGAAAAAATAAATGAAATTCAGAGAGCATTAAAAAAAGCCTCTGCTTGGTCTGAAGCTAAAGAGGTTGGAAAATCTTATATTCCTAGCGGAGGTGCAACACAAGCGTTTGAGCGATTACAGTTAAAATTAAAAGAAAAAGGGTTTTTAATTCTAGAAGTAGGAGAGTTAGAAAGTTTTGCGAAAAGTGTAGGAAATCATGGTCCGAAATGGGTAAGTGAAGTATTGACTAAAGACCTTAATGCTGACATAGAACTTGAACAAGCAAGGCAATTTGTAAAACACTTTCTATAAAAAATATGCAAAAGCAAGGAAGGGCAGCCAATAACAGCGTGTATTTAGCTAAAGCAGGTGAAGTGGTGAATCAAAGGTCTATGCTTCTTAGAAACTTTGTGCTAAATGGAAAGAAAAGGCCTTCTAGTCCGCTACTTCGGGTACCCGAAAAATATTATGATTAATCTTTTCTAATATCTAATCCTCCTGTTCTCCACCCATTAAATAAGCTTTGATATAATCATCTAAATCCCCATCGAGGACATTTTGTACATCTGTGCGTTCCACACCTGTACGAGCATCTTTGATCAACTTGTATGGGTGTAGCACGTAGTTTCTGATTTGCGAACCGAAATCCACTCGCATTTTACCGCTTTCGACTTTATCGCGTTCGGCATTTCGTTTTTCCACTTCGAGTTGGTAAAGCCTTGATTTTAGCATTTGCATGGCTAATTCGCGGTTGGCAAGCTGGCTTCGCTCCACTTGGCACACTACTACAATACCTGTAGGTTTGTGAGTAAGCTGTACTTTCGTTTCTACTTTGTTTACATTTTGACCACCCGCTCCACCAGAACGTGAGGTATGCAATTCTACATCAGCTGGATTGATTTCAATATCTATATCATTATCTACTTTTGGATAGACAAAGATAGATGCAAATGAAGTGTGTCTTCTACCACCACTATCGAAAGGAGAAATTCTTACCAAACGGTGTACGCCAATTTCTGCTTTCAAATATCCATAGGCAAATGGACCTTCAAATTCCAGTGTAGCTGACTTGAGACCAGCTGTTTCACCAGGTTGATAATCTATTTGCTTTACTTTAAAGCCCTTTTTCTCGCCCCACATGATGTACATACGCATCAAGATTTCAGCCCAATCTTGGCTTTCCGTTCCTCCCGCGCCAGGGTTGATATCTAGCATGGCGCTTAGTTGATCTTCCTCAGCGCTTAGCATTTTCTTGAATTCTAGATCTTCAAGAATCTTAACGGCTTTTTGGTATTCAGCATCAACTTCTGCTTCGCTACCTTCACCCATAGACAAAAACTCAAATAAGGTTTCGATGTCTTCGATAAGCTGTTCCAGCTCTTCGTAAGCATCTGTCCACATTTTGAGGGCGTTGGTTTCTTTCAGTACTTTTTCAGCAGCTTTGGAGTCGTTCCAGAAATCCGGATCGGCTGCTTTTTCTGTAAGAATGGTGATTTGATCTATTTTCGAATCGTAGTCAAAGATACCTCCTCAAGGCCGAGATACGAGCCTTCAACGTCTTCAGTTGATCTTGGTTCATAATAAAAATGTCAAATTGGGATGCAAAAATGAGACATTAAAACCGCTTATTCAAGGTTTAATTTCAGTCTTTGCGAATTTGGTTTGGGTAAACCGTTGAAACGGTTCGGTCACAATTATTTTTCTAATCCCATGGTTGAAACCATGGGCTATGGTGTAATGCATTTTTAAACCGTTAAAACGGTTTGTTCATGATTGTATTTATAATACCTATGATTTAAGATGATTTTTCAAACCGTAAAAATGGTTTGTTTCTGATTATTTTCATGATCCCAAGGTTGAAACCATTGGCTATGGTTTAATACATTTTTAAACCGTTAAAACGGTTCGTTTATAATCATTTTCATGATCCCATTGTTGAAACCTTGGGCTATGAATTAAGACAATTTTCAAACTGTTGAAGCAGTTGTTTCTTAAATATTTCCATAGCCCACGGTTTCAACCGTGGGTATAGTACAGTTTCATTTTTAATGGATTTATCCATTTGATTTTTTATCCCATTGAATCGGATTGTCCCTGAATATTTTTATGGCCACATGATTGAAACCATTGGCTATGCACTTTTAATCATTATTGGGTATTACTTATCATCAAGTCCATACAATTTTAAAAATTCATTATACTCTTCTTGAAAAGACTTTTTTTTGTGATGTTGCTTTTGGTTTTTGATGTAACGAAATAACCTCTCAACTACGGACTCGGAAACAGAATACGCAGCATACCCGGTTTGCCAATAAAATTTGTCTTCAATTAGATTATTTTGATTGATAAAATGTGAGCTACTTCCTTTGATTTGTTTGATAATCTCTGCAATGGATTTTTGAGGATTCAATAAAAACAAACAATGGATATGATCTGGCATTCCGTTGATAATTCTCACGGGACAACCCTGCTCACGTAATTGTGAAGAAATATATTCATGCACCTTTTTCTCTGCCTGAGTAGAAATTAGAGGCAATCGATCTCTTGTTGCCCATATTGCGTGTATCCATAATTTATTGAATGAATTTGGCATAATGGTAGGTTTTTTAAACCGTTAAAACGGTTCGTTCATGGTTATTTTTCTGATCCCATGGTTTAAACCATGGGCTATGGTTTAGTACATTTTTAAACAGTTAAAACGGTTCGTTTATAATCATTTGATGGTTTCATGGATGAACCCATGGGTAATGGTTTAAGGCGATTTTTCAAACTGTCGAAACGGTTCGTCTTAAAATTTCACTCTATTTGGTTCCAAGATTAAGACCATTGCCTTAATTTAACATTATTTTTAAACCGTTGAAACGGTTCTTTCACAATTATTTTTCTAATCCCATTGTTGAAACCATGGGCTATGGTTTAATGCATTTTTAAACCGTTAAAACGGTTTGTTCATGATTGTATTTATAATACCATGGTTGAAACCTATGGTTTAATGCATTTTTAAACCGTAAAAATGGTTTGTTTCTGATTATTTTCATGATCCCTAGGTTGAAACCATTGGCTATGGTTTAATACATTTTTAAACCGTTAAAACGGTTCGTTTATAATCATTTTCATGGTTCCATGGTTGAATACATTTTTTCAATCTTTGAAACGGCTCCTTCTTATTTATTTCTAATTTTCAAGGGTGAAACCATTGGCTTTGATTTAAGATGATTTGCTAACTATTGAAACAGATGATTCTGATTATAAATCACGTACATAGCCCACGGTTTCAACCGTGGGTTTTGTAGTACAATTATATTTTTAATGGATTTATCCATTTCCCTATTTCTTTAATTGAAGACCAGCATCAAATCACCCCTCTTTTCCCAAGCTCCACCACTTCCATTTTGGTGATTTTTCCTGCTAATATTTCCATGCGGATAATCGTGCGCATTTTGTGGAATCCGTGAATACCCGCTGCACCTGGATTGATATACAATAAATTTTCAAAGACTGGATCTTTCTGCACCTTGAGAATGTGGCTGTGGCCGCAAACGAGTAGTTGAGGTTTTTCGCTTTTAAGTAGCGCGCGCAATTTTGGATTGTATTTACCTATTGAACCTGCAATATGGATCATCATCACCTTCATTCCTCCCGCTTCAAAAGTGAGTACTTCTGGAAAGTAGCGTAATTTTCCGCCATCGATATTGCCATATACAGCTTTTACAGGCGCTACTTTTTCCAAGGCATCTATTACTTCTTGATTTCCGATATCTCCTGCATGCCATATTTCATCCACCTCTTGCAGATATCCCAAAGTTTTTTCATCTATATAGGAATGTGTATCAGATATTAGCCCTATTCTCATTTTAATTTTTAAAATTGACCTGCCAATTTGGTGTATTTAAGTTTTAATCCCAACTTTAAGATTTACCAATCGACAAAATGAATATAGAAAGCTATTTATCGAAAGTTGAGCAGTTGTTTGTAGATTTTGGAAATGCTGCTTGGGGCACACCACTTTTGGTATTGCTCATGGGCGGCGGACTTTTCTTTTTAGTCTATTCTCGATTCTTACCATTCCGCTATTTTCACCAAGCCATTCGGATACTTACCCGCAAGAAGAAAGAAACCGATGCGCCGGGAGATTTAAGTCCATTCCAAGCCTTATCTACAGCTGTAGCATCTACAGTAGGTATGGGCAACATTTCCGGTGTAGCCGTCGCCATAACTATGGGCGGTCCGGGAGCTATATTTTGGATGTGGATGAGTGCATTTGTAGGGATGGCAACCAACTTTTTTACCTGTGCTGCTGCAGTAATGTTTCGTGGCAAAGATACCGATGGTAAATTGCAAGGTGGGCCAATGTATGTTATTGTAGAAGGCTTAGGCAAAAAATGGAAGCCTTTAGCCACTTTTTTCTGTATTGCAGGCCTTTTCGGGACATTACCTGTATTTCAAGCCAATCAGTTTACACAGCTTATTCGCGATGCGTATGTAGTGCCTGAGCTAGGTTTTGAAAATAATTTCAACACCAATCTAGGAATAGGCTTAGCACTTACGGTGGTCGTGTCTTTAGTGATTTTTGGTGGCGTAAAGCGCATCGGAGCCGTAGCAGCGAAATTGGTGCCTTTGATGGTAGTAATCTATTTTGTGTCAGTAATGTGGATAATTCTGACCAATTATACCCAAGTGCCGGATGCACTTTGGATGATTATAGAAGATGCGTTCACAGGTGAAGCGGTACTTGGCGGAAGCGTCGGTGCCATTATATTAGCAGGAGCACGCAGGGCTTCTTTTAGTAATGAAGCCGGCATTGGTACTTCGCCAATGGCAATGGGCGCAGTGAAATCTACCGAACCGATTGAAGATGGTCTAATTGCCATGCTCAGCCCAGCAATTGATACCTTGATTGTTTGTACTCTTACAGCATTGGCAATCCTAATGGCGGGTAATTGGCAGGGTTCCGAATTGGATGGAGTTACCCTTACCATGTCGGCATTCGATCAGGCAATTCCTGTTTATGGTAAATATATTTTGTTGCTTTCGGCAACTACTTTTTCGCTTACCACCATGTTTACCTATTCATACTATGGCACCAAGTGCACATCCTTTATGTTTGGTGCTAAAAATGGCCATTTGTACAATTATGTATATGTTGGCACGATCGTTTTAGGTGCAGTGGCTTCCTTGTCGTCCATGGTAGGTTTGATCGATGGTAGTTTCGCTATGATGGCTATTCCTACGATGGTTTCGGGCATTTTGCTAGCTCCACGAATTTGGAAAGCCAGTAAGGAATATTTCAAAAGAGTGGATGAGCATACCGCTTAATTCGTAAAGAGTGGATGAGCATACCGCTTAATTCGTTTAATATTATAAAAATCTAAAAATATGGATGCTATACACGCTTCGGAGTTTCAAGAAATATACGAAAAGGAAAAGGGCAAATTGAACCTAATTGATGTCCGTACGCCTCAAGAATTTGCTTCAGGGCATATTCCAAATGCTGTAAATATTGATATTATGGATCAGGCATTTGCAGAGGAAATTGCAAAACTGCCAAGAGAAAAGACCTATCATGTAGTATGTCGCAGTGGCAATAGAAGTGGCTCAGCTTGTGGTTATATGGAAAGCATAGGTTTCAAAGACGTGATCAATATTGCGGGAGGAATGCTTGACTGGGAAGGCGAAACTGAATAAATACCCTTGCAGATTTTAAAAGATATATGGCTCGCTGTAAATGCTTACTGGCGAGCTATTTCTTTTTTTCAGAAGGAAAGAAAATGGCATTGGCTGTTTTTGCCGGTTTTAGCCAATTTGATACTGTTCATATTTGTGGCAATTGCAGCATGGCAGTTTGCCGGCGAATTAGTGGACTATTTTATGTCATTTTTCCCTGCCTATGAAGCGGGAGGATGGGGTACATTTCTTCAATTTACGCTTAGCTTTGTAATTAGATTACTGGTTTTAGGGCTGTATCTAAAATTCTACAGATACATCATCCTTATTCTTTTTGCACCAATTTTAGCCTTTCTTTCTGATAAGATACTCAAGCAAGTTTTGGGCGTTCCATCCAAAGGCGGAAGCATCATAAAGCAAGTCATTAGAGGTGGGTGGATTGCTCTTAGAAACCTCTTTTTGGAGTTGTTAGCAACTGGAATTGTTTTGCTGCTTGCTTTGCTTTTTCCTCCTATTTTGCCTTTAGTGCCTATTTTCCTTATGCTATTGGCGTCCTTCTTTTTTGGCTATTCTATGGTAGATTATCGATTAGAATACCTAGGATTTACAGTGGCCGATAGTAACAGCATGCTGCTTAAGCGCTCTGGTTTTTTAATGGCCAATGGCTTTGTATTTCAGCTAGTGATTTTAATTCCCTTTGTAGGGGTTTTGTTTGGCCCAATTTGGTCTTTGGTTGCCGCTTGTTTGGTGCCAGTAGAGTCTAAGCCAATTACTGCCGAGTCATCCGAAATTTAATGACCATTGCCGAAGTGATCGTGAGCATTGCGACCAAAATTATAGCTGTGCTTAAGCCCAACCAATCAGCGACTATTCCTGTGAGAATTGCACCAATAGCATAACCTAAATCCCGCCAAAGTCTAAAAATACCCACACTCTCGGCTCTTTGTTTGGGATGTGTATTGTTTCCTGACTTGTCCACTTCTGAGTCTTTCAAAAAAATAGGGATTGATTTACAGCAAGACATCTCATTTTTTAGTTAGTTTGACCGCACTAATAGGGTCAAATGCTGCACATAAGAGTTGTAAAAACAAAGGGGACATCTCAGGCTTGAAAAAAATCCGTGAAATTGATTAATCCCTGCTTGCAGTATTTTCGCTCGTTATCGAAAGTCGGATTGCAAATCCTTTTTATCAGGAGTACGACATTTCAAATGTCGAACAGTTGGGGTGGGAGACCCGCAAGGTTTTCGAAACCTTGCGGGTCTTTTTAAAAAATTGGACACATTTTGGGCATTGATCTTTGGGCGAAATTTTGCGATTTTGAGTCGTTTTTCGCTTAATGATCATCGTATTTTTTTGGCCTGGCAGCACCCTCCATTTTGGGTGGTTTGCTTCGGCTTTGAACTAATTTGGTGAATCCTTTAGGGATAAAAAAATGAATGTGCGTTTTATTCGCAATATGCGTTTATTGCACATTTTTCGTGATATTCGTTTTCTTCGTTTTATGTTACTTTTTGCGTTTTATTCGCTTTATGCGTTTTCTGCGAGGTTCCGTACAATTAAAGCACAATGGGAAGACAAGGAAAGCACAAGGAAACCCTAAGGTAAACACCCACTAAAATGGGCTAAAATCGAGTGGAAAAAAATTCATATTTTAAATTTATGTATTTAAAATAATAGTATTTGAATATTTCTGAAAAAGTGACTTTCTGCAAAGAGGTGGGTTAATTTGGTCATAATTTGGGCTGAAACTGGGCAAAATGTACATGGATAATGAGCTGATTAGGCTTTGGGAATTGAAGGAAATTCAGGACTATTTTGGGTGGCGATTTTGGTGATTTTTGGGTGTATATTTTTAACTAACGGAAAATAATAAACGTTGATGGAGAAAAAAGGGATGACAGTTGACGGTTGAAAAAAATGAATCGACAAAATTCCTGCTTATAATTTGTATAATTGGTGACTCAAATCACTTAGAAATTCCAACTAATACAAACAATATGAAAGCGAAAGTAAAGTATCTAGGCTTGATTACCCTTATTGGTTTCTATCTATTTGCCGGGATCAATCATTTTATAAACCCTGATTTTTACCTCCCGCTTATTCCACCTTACTTGCCTAATCATGAAATTATCAACTGGTTGGCAGGTATTGCTGAGATCATACTTGCCATCGGAATGATTACTCCTGCGACCAGACGGATTTCAGCTTATGGAATTATTGCAATGCTTATAGCTTTCATTCCATCACACGTTTATATGATTCAGCTTGACAGCTGCATCACCGATGATTTTTGCTTCGACCCAATTGTTGGTTGGGTTCGTTTGGTGGTTATCCATCCACTATTGATACTTTGGGCTTGGTGGCTCAGATAAATTACCCTCTGACTGTGAGGTTTTTATAATATTTTTTTAGGTAACTGTGATTTTTCTCTCCTTTTAGATACTAATTACTTGAGGATTGATACTAAATGGAAATTGCCAAGCAGTTTACACAAGTAATCAAAGAGAATGAAGGCATTATCATAAAGGTTTGCAGCCTTTATACTTTCAATGCAGACGATTGTGCCGACGATCTGTATCAGGAAATTATATCAGCTTTGGAAATCATTTGGATCCTATAAGGCGAAAGCAAAATTGAGCACATGGATGTATAGAGTGGCGATGAATACGGCCATCTACTTTTTGAAAAAGGAGAAGAAAGAAATCAGAACTACGCCCCTTGAAGGCAGTTTTCTTCAATTTGCTGAGGAACTGGATAAGCGGGAGGAAGAAAAAATTCAACTGCTTTATCAACACATTCAAATGCTCAGTTTGCTCGAGAGAGGTATTATTCTGCTTTATCTAGAAAGCAAAAGCCATGAGGAGATTGCAGACGTGATGGGCTTATCTATTACCAATGTAGGAACACGCCTTTCGCGAATTAGAAATTAAAATCACAAATCACCAAAAATCAGTAAGCATGGAATTAGAAGAAATGAAAACATCTTGGGAGCAAATGAACCGGAAATTGGCCAAACAAAAGAGTGAAAATATACAATTGATAGAAAGGATGACGAAGCACCAGTATAAATCCAAACTAAACAAAATTGGCTATTCAGAATATGTGGGCACATTGGTTTGTTATGTGGCAGCCGCATATTTGAGTGTGAACTTGCCAAAAATGTCCGATCCAATAATGCAGGTTTTCGCACTTATTAGCATCCTTCTTTTATTTGCTTTGCCCATCATTTCATTGAAATCGGTAAGAGGATTATCAGCTAATATGGATATGACTATTAGCCATTTGGACTTGTTGAAACGCTTCGCAAGCAAAAAACTACGTTTCCGAAAACTACAAAAGCTTAATGTGTCGCTTGCGCTGTTTTTGATGATCATTATCATCCCAGTTCTTGCTTCTATTCAAGGAAAAGCGCTTAATGATATTGCAAATTTTTGGACAATAATTTTCCCGATTGGAGTGGTATTTTTCCTTGGCTTTGCGTATTGGGTACTACGCTTTTACAATAAAGCTCTGGCTCAAATGCAGGAATTACTTGTGGAATTAACAGCAACAGATAATGATAGATAGAGATAATTCAGAGTCATGGAAAGTAGCTTGATAATGCCTTCTCAGGATAAACTCATTTGAATAGAGATCATTTGAATCTAAGAAATTCGGTAAGTCTTGAAATACAGGTCAATTATGATAATTTGGCCGTTGAGGGTTTACCGTTTTTTTATTTACTGGTAATAAGCCTTATAATTGCAATCTAGAGTAGATATTTAATTAAAATCAGAATTTAAACAAAAGGACTAACGCTCCGTTTTTAAAAATACCTTAATTAGTACTTTATTGAATATAATCTTAGTTACTAGAATCAAATAAACCCCAATTATAAATTAAAAACTTATGTCTAATACAATTAATAACCCTGGCCTCACAAGGATAGGAGTTTTTTATGATGGTAATTATTTTTTACACGTAAGCAATTATTACAACTACGTACATCCTAGGAAAAGAAGATTAAGCATATCAGGTTTGCATCAGTTCATTCGGCATCAAGTAGCCACTGAAGAAGGTATTGATCCACGCCATTCACAAATAGTAGATGCCCATTATTTCAGAGGAAGATTAAATGCCCAAGAAGCCAGTCAAAGAGGCAATCAACTATATTATGAGCGTGTATTCGACGATATATTGATGTCAGAAGGAGTGGTGACTCATTACCTCCCGCTCAAATATAATATGGGAAGGAAAGAGGAAAAGGGTATAGATGTATGGCTGGCATTAGAAGCTTACGAGCTTTCTTTATATAAGAAATTCTCCGTTTTAGTATTGATTGGATCAGATGGTGATTATGCTCCTTTGGTAAGAAAACTCAACACTCTTGGCACGAAAGTGATGATCCTAAGCTGGGACTTTGAATATACCAATGATCAAGGAAATAAGGTAGTTACTCGCACTTCGCAGGATTTATTAGAAGAGGTGAGCTATCCTATTTCTATGCATGAAATTATCGAGAATAGAATGCGTAAAAATGAGGCATTGGTCAACAACTTATTTGTACCGGAAACCACTATTAAGCATGAAGAAGTTACCCAACCAACGGATGGAGAACGCAAGCAAGGAGCGATATTAAGTCTCAAAAATGGCTATGGATTTATCCAATTTCCGCCAAACAATCTATTCTTCCATTATTCAGATATCGTAAATGTAGATTTCAATGAATTGCAAGAAGGCGATGTGGTGGAATTTGATATCGAGAAAAATGAACGTGGCTATGATGTAGCTACCAATGTAGAAAAAGTTGAATAAGAATAGATTAGACTTGAATACGTAAGGCTCCAATTTGGAGCCTTTTTTATTTCCGCTAAAAGAATAAACTTTGCCTTAGTTGATACTATTCAATATTATTATCCTATCAACCTAAAATCAACAATATGAATCTAAAAAAATTCCCAATGAAAACCCTTTTTCTGGCTTGCGCTATGGCAGTTATGACCATGGTTTCTTGTCAGCAAGCCGGCGAGGCTAAAGTCGAAGAACAAGACGACAAAAGATGGCAACAGCGTGCTGAATATGCAATGGAAGTAGATATGAATACCGAAAACCATCGCTACACGGGCAGCCAAAGTCTTAAATATTACAATAACTCTCCAGATACTTTGCATAAAGTATTTTACCATTTGTATTTCAACGCTTTCCAGCCAAATAGTGCAATGGATATGCGATCAAGAACTATCCAAGACCCTGACAGAAGGGTAGGTGATAGAATCTCTAAATTAGCGGATGATGAAATTGGTTACTTAAGAGTTTCCAACCTCAAAATGAATGGAAAAGATCAGCCAAATAAGGAGGTAGGAACCATCTTAGAAGTAAGTCTGACGGATCCTATTATGCCAAATTCAAGCGTGACTTTTGACTTAGATTTCGAAGGCCAAGTGCCGGTGCAGATCAGAAGGTCAGGTCGCAATAGTGCTGAAGGCATCGATTATTCTATGTCGCAGTGGTATCCTAAATTGAGTGAGTATGATTACCAAGGTTGGCATGCAAATCCATATATCGGACGTGAGTTTCACGGTGTATGGGGCGAATTTGATGTGAAAATAACTATTGATAGCAGCTATGTGATTGGTGGAACAGGCTATTTGCAGAATCCTCAAGAAATTGGTCATGGATACGAAGATGAGGGAATGGAAGTGGCTAGACCTGATTCAGAAAAACTAACGTGGCATTTTAAAGCGCCAAATGTGCATGATTTTATGTGGGGGGCTGATCCGGATTATACACATACTAAGCGCAAAATGGCGGATGGCAAAACGACGCTACATTTCTTCTATGTGAAAAATAGCCAGAATGAAGAAGCTTGGGCAGAATTGCCAGAGCTTACTGAAAAAGCTTTTAATTATATCAATGCCAATTTTGGTCAGTATCCATACGAGCAGTTTTCTGTCGTAATGGGAGGCGATGGTGGAATGGAATATCCAATGTCTACTTTAGTGACTGGTAACAGAGGCTTAAGGAGTTTGATTGGTGTTACAGTTCACGAAGCACTTCATAGCTGGTATCAAGGAGTGCTGGGTAGTAATGAGAGCCTTTACGCCTGGATGGATGAAGGTTTCACCAGCTATGCCAGTGGTCGCACAATGGCGCACCTTTACAATCCTGATAATCAGTTTCCAAATAGAGGAAGTTATGGCGGATACATTAATTTGGCTAAAAGTGGATTAGAAGAGCCAATGAGTACTCATGCCGATCATTTCAATACCAATTTTGCTTATGGTGCAGCGGCATATTCTAAAGGAGCAGTATTCATGGCTCAAATGGGCTATGTTATCGGTGAGGATGCATTGTCAAAAGGACTATTAAGATATTTCAACGAATGGAAATTCCGTCATCCGAATCCGAATGATGTGACCAGAGTAATGGAAAAAGTGTCTGGTTTGGAACTAGATTGGTACAAGGAATATATGCTTTACACGACGAATACTATCGATTATGGAATAGCTGAGGTGACAGAAGCGGGAGATATAGCAAGTGTAGAGCTTGAGCGAATCGGTTTATTCCCAATGCCAATTGATTTGTACGTGACTTATGCGGATGGAACTACTGAAGTTTATAATATTCCATTGCAAATAATGCGTGGTGCAAAACCTCAAGATGCTGATGGTGTAACCTGGATAACTGCAGAAAGCTGGTCTTGGACGCATCCAACGTACTCTTTGAAGTTATCGAAAGGGATGGATCAAATTGCTAAAATTGAAATTGATCCTACTGAAAGATTGGCAGATATAGATAGGGAAAATAATATCTGGGAAAAGTAATTTCCGACAAATTGGGTTGAAAAGAAATTAGGTTCAAGTCTCGGGAAAAATCACCTGAACTTGAACCTAATTATCAACCAACCAACCATCACATGATCAATATCTCGCTATATCCACCATGCATATATTAAACTGACATTCAACTATAAAAAGTTGCATTATGTCTTAATATTTCTATCGTAAGTCAGAAATTGACATTATTAGTATCAACCTCCCGCTTTTGCTTGTCTGCTACTTTTTCTAGCGGCCAATTTATAGTTAATCTTATCTGTAATTAGGTACATCACGGGTACAATTACCAATGTAAGGAATGTTGCGAAAGATAAACCAAACACTATCGTCCAAGACATTGGTCCCCAGAATAAGACATTATCTCCACCCATATAGAAGTCTGCATCGTATTCAGTGAAAAACTTGATGAAATCTATATTTAAGCCAATAGCCAAAGGAATCAACCCTAAAATGGTGGTAATTGCCGTAAGCAACACAGGTCTCAGACGAGTTTTACCAGCAAGAATAATTGAACTAAGTATTTCATCATAAGGAAGTACGCCATTCTTTATTCCTAATTCATTTCTTCTTCTCTTGCGTGAGAGCTCAATAAAGTCAATTAAGACAATCGCATTATTTACCACAATACCTGCAAGGGAAATGATACCAATCATCGTCATGATTACTATAAAGTCCATTTGGAAAACCACCAAACCTATGAATACACCAATGGTACTGAATAGCACTGAAGTCATGATAATAAACGGAGCGGTGATCTTATTAAACTGCGATACGATGATCATAAAAATCAAGAATACTGCAATCATTAGGGCGTTAGAAAGGAAGGCCATTTCTTCGGCTTGCTTTTCTTGTTCACCTGTAAAGCTAATTGTATAACCAGCAGGAATTGGGAAGTCAATCAACAAATCTTTAATCTGATCATTGATCACTGTTGCATTGTAGCCGTCTAGAACATTTGAACTCAAAGTAACCACACGCTTCAAATCAATACGGCGAATAGAACCTAATGATGAACTCAACTCGGCAGTTGCCACCGAAGAAATAGGCACTTGCACCATCGTTCCATTATTGTCACGATAGGTGATGTTCTTATTCAACAATACATCCGGATCATATCTGTATTCATCTTGCAGTCGCAGATATACTTCGTACTCATCTTCACCTTGCTTGTATTTGCTTATTTCCTTACCAAAAAGTGCTGTCCTTATTTCATTGGCCACCATTGCTGATGACAAACCAAATCTCCTTGCACTTTCTCTATCAATATTCAATAGCAATTCAGGCTTACCCGTTTCCAAATCGGAGCGAAGACGTTCAATACCTGAAATACCAGAGCTGTTAATCGTGTTTCTTAATCTGTCGGTCAAAGCCACGATAGTTTCAAATTCTTCGCCGGAAATCTCAATGTTAATAGGCTTACCCGTTGGTGGGCCATCAGAATTTTTATCAACAGTTACCGTCACGCCAGGGTAATTATCCAAGCTCTCACGGATCTCTGACATAATAGCCGAAGTACTCAAATCGAGTCTATCCTTGAATTCCACAAAGTTGACAGTAATTCTAGCCTTATGTGGAGTTTCACCTTGGCCGACCGAACTCATATCGGCTGGATCGGAAGTTCCCTGCCCAACATTGGAGACTACTGATTTTACAATTGCTCTGTAAGGTTCAATCACTTCGACAACCTTTTCCTCCATCTCAAGAGCAAGTGCATTTGTCGTTTCTATGTCTGTTCCTACAGGGTACTCTATAAATACATTGACGTAAGCAGGCTCATTCTCAGGGAAGAAAAGCACATTAGGAGTAAATACTGCCATTAAGCCTATAGAGAATATGAGCATTACCACTGTACCAAAAAAGAATAAGTAAGGTTTGATTCCTTTCAAAGCATACTCTAATGTTCTCAAATAAATGCGTTCGATACTCGGGATTAATCGATCGTTGAATACATTCATCAATGGCATTAATATATACACATTAAGAGGGAAAAGTACAGCGACTAATATTAGCAGATTACCTACCCAGTAAATTTTTAAGAAAATGAATACTGCGCCAACTATAGCAGTAATGATTACACGAATCCACATTTTCCTATGATGGGTATTGCCCTGCTTATCTACTTTCATAAATG
The DNA here is from genome assembly GCF_049340005.1 of Peijinzhouia sedimentorum. NCBI lineage: Bacteria > Pseudomonadati > Bacteroidota > Cytophagia > Cytophagales > Peijinzhouiaceae > Peijinzhouia > Peijinzhouia sedimentorum. The sequence goes on along the minus strand of NZ_JBMPIY010000007.1, from coordinate 80,086 downwards.
TGGCAATCAATACTGGATTGATGACCAAGGCTACGAAAAGAGATGAACCCAATGCGATAATTAGGGTAATTGGTAAATATTTCATGAATTCACCAATAATACCCGGCCACATGGCCAGCGGGAGGAATGCTGCTAGAGTAGTAGCTGTAGATGAAATAATTGGCAATGCCACCTCTCCCACGCCTTGTTTGGTAGCTTGATAAGCAGATAACCCCTGTTCTTCCATCAGTCGATAGACGTTTTCCACTACCACAATACCATTATCTACCAACATACCCAGCGCCATAATTAGGGCAAATAGCACCATCATATTGATCGTAATGCCCAATGCTCCTAAGATCAAGAATGTAGTAAACATAGAAAGTGGAATGGCCACACCTACGAATAGGGCATTACGAGTTCCTAAGAAAAGCAATAGAACTAGCGTAACGAGGATGATCCCAGATATAATGTTGTTTTCCAAGCTACTTACCATCATCCTAGTTTGTTCGGACTGATCGTTGGTAATGGTAATATCAAGATCGGCTGGAAGGACATTTTCTTTAGCAACTTCAATAATATTAAATATTTTCTCAGTTGCTTCAATCAGGTTTTCACCACTTCTTTTTACTACATCGAGCATCACTACTGGCTGAGAGGCAAGTCGAGCATAGTTTTGCTTTTCCTTGTAGTCAAATTCTACGGTAGCTACATCCTTGAGATATACAACGTCTCCTTCCTCCCGCTTCACTACAATCTCCTCCATTTGCTTCGGATCTGTAAATTCACCTACAACCCTGATGCTGCGACGAATATTGCCAGCTAAAATATTACCACCACTAATGGTTACGTTTTCATTTCCAATAGCTGTTTCAATGTCAGAAAAAGACACCATTCTTGCATCCATTTTAAAAGGATCTGCATGAATTTTTACCTCTTTCTCATCTACACCACGAATTTCAACTTTAGAGATTTCTTGTAATTTTTCGATCTCTTCTTCAAGGTCTTCTGCATACTCATTCAATTGCTCCAAACTATAATCACCACCTGAAAGGTTGATGTTGAGAATTGGAAACTCTGAGAAATCTAACTCGAACACATTAGGATCAGCCGGCAAATCAGTAGGCAGTTCTGATTTGGCTTTGTCCACTGCATCCTTCACTTTTTGCAAGGCATCAGTTACATCGGTGTCGGTCACAAACTCGACCACAATAGATGAGAAATCCTGAACGGATGTAGAGCGAATCACATCGACACCCGTTATGCTATTGATTTCTTTTTCAATTGGGCGCGTCACCAAGTTTTCCATATCGGCAGGTGAGTTGCCAGGATAGCTTGTACCTATATATACTGTCGGCTGACTTACCTCTGGGAAGTTCTCCTTGGGTAAGTTCATATAGGCCGTTAACCCAACTATCACAATAAGAATCGTCAAAACGAATACGGTGATCCTATTGTCAATGGCCAAGGTTGTGAGACCAAAGTCTTTTATTACCTTTTTCTTATTCAAATCCATACAATAATTTAATTAGAGGCTAATCGAACTAACATGCCTTCATTCATTTCTCTAAAGCCCTTGTCTATAAGCACATCGCCTATTGCAAGACCGCTATTTACTTCAGTTTTTTCCATAAAGGAATTACCCGTTTCTATGTAGGCTTTCTGGGCTACATCTACTCCGTCAACTTGTTTTTTCACCCAAACAAAGTTTCCTATACGATCCTGTAATATTAGGTATGTTGGAATTACCATTGAGTCATCATTCTGGTAATCAGTTAATAATAATGAAGCAATCATGTTGGGCTTCACATTATTCGGAACATCCTTGAGATTGATTTCTACAGCGAAGGTTCTATTATTCGGATTGATAACTGTACCTACAGAAGAGATTGTCGCTTTCAAAGTTGTGTTCACCGAAGGAAATGAAACATCCACCGAATCGCCAGGCGAAAAACGTCCAACATATCTTTCAGAAACTTCTCCACTCACATACATGTCGCGCATGCTTGTAAGCAATGCAATTGGACTGCCCGGACTTAGCATTTCACCCACCCGCACATTGAGTTTATCTATGGTGCCGGCAAATGGTGCTCTTACAGTCAATTTCGTCATTTCCGATTCCAGCGTTTGCATTCTACGCTCAAGCCCTTCCAAGTTATTCTTTGCTTGCAAGTATTGAATTTCAGTGCCAATATTCTGATCCCATAGTCTTTTTTGGCGCTCAAATACCGTTCTGGCCAACTCAGTAGAGGTTTTCAATTCCTCTACATTGTTGCTCATCACACTTTTGTCCAATTCTACAATCACCTGTCCAGCTGTTACTTGGTCTCCCTCTTGTACTCTAGCTCGAACTACTCGACCCATCATTTCAGCGCTTATCATTGCATTGGTTCTAGAGTTAACATTACCACGCACTTCGATTTTGTGTGTGAAACTCTCCTTCTGCACGGGTAAGGTTGTGATGATAGTCGAACTTACCGTCGACTCCAAAGCTGAAGGATCCATTGCTAAAATCTCACTTTCCAAGGTCTTGATTTCAGCTGAAAGCATTTGAGCTTCCGTTTTCAACTCTTCCAGTTTGGTCATTTTACCTTCTAGCGAATCGTCCGTGCTATTGCAAGCTTGCATTGCCACAAGTAGTATTCCTGCTGCCAATATATTTTTCATAGATAGGAATGATGTATGTATTCGTTTTTTCATGATTTACTTTTTTAGAACTCCCATTGCTTTTTCAAGCTCTACTTTTGCAATTAGGGCATCATACAATGCCACATAGTAATTGGTTTCTGCCTCTTTGTAAGAAGTTTCCGCTTCTACTACTTCGAGGTTGCTGCCAACACCTTCTTGGTATTTCACTCTGGTAACTCGAAATACCTCCATACCCAATTCCATATTTTCTTTTTCGGTCTTGAGTCTTTCTAAGCTATTGTTGAGTTGAGATCTTTTTTCTCTTAGCTCCAATTCGATATTATTTTCGAGTAAGGCAAACTGATTCTCTATTTGCTTTATCTCCAATCTGTTGCGCTGTATTAGCGAACTCTTATAAAAACCATCGAAAATGGGAATGCTAATATTCACACCATAAGCGGAATTTGGAATCCAGCTTGTGCCAAGTCTGAACAAATCACTGGTATTATCAGCAAACATATTTCCACCATAATTGATAAATGCATTTACAGTTGGAATGTATTTCACCTTATTGTTTTTGAGGTCAAGTTTAGCCAATGCTTCATTGGTTTGCAGTTGTGAGTACTCAATCCTATCAGCATAATTGAATCCTGCCGTTGGAGTAGTCCTCAAATCTGTCTCTAAATTTTCCAGATTATCAGTTAATTCCATAGGAGTGCCCACAGGCATTCCCATTTGAAACTGCAATAAATACCTGCTCATTTCTTCGAATTGGAGCAAATTGGTGCGCTGAGTTCTTATGTTGTTGTACTGAACCTTCACACGACTTATGTCTATTTGCTCTGCAAATCCATTGTTATAAAGGACTTCAGTTTCCCTAAGCAGAGAATCCAAGCGATTGAAATTTTTATCTACCAACTCCAATCGCTCCTGCGCAATCAGCACTCCGTAATAAGCTTTGGTTACAGCTTCTATTATATCAATCTCCGTCTTTATTTGATCTTTCTCTGCCAATTGGCGGTACGTCCTAGCCGCTTCCAAACCCACAAAAAATGACCCATCAAAGATCATTTGCTCCAAATTAACCAATGCATTCCCATTGTACTTTCGTTGGAAGGCAATGGTCGTTTCCTCATTGGTAATTGGGTTGGTAAATGGGACTTGCGGAATAATTAAGTTTTTAGAAACACCGCCATTTGCTGTGATTTGTGGTAGACCACGACTTAGCGTTTCTTTTACCACCGTTTCCGATATATCTCTCTCAATCTTCGCATTCAGGAGGTTTTGGTTATTTACCAAAGCATAATCCAAACTTTGTTGCAAGCTGAATGATGCACTTTGCCCAAAACCTGCGAATGATATCAGTACTAATAATGCACTCAATACATGTACTCGCATATTACTTAATATAATTTTCATGGTTTGATTTCATTTTGATAAGAGTTCCAAAGCTCTCTGCCTTTATCAGTCAAAAGGCCTAATACAAAGTTTTGAAATACTTGAATTTGTACTTGTGCCATGCTGAATTTCTCTTTTGGAAATAAATCCAAGTTGAAACAGAGCTGCACTTCTTCAATGCGGACGGTGGAAAGAACTTCAGAATCGATATTGTCTCTGAATAAGCCTTCCTTCATTCCTCTCTCAATTACTTTTTTTACATTGTCTTTAAATAGACTTTCTTTATAGCCTAAATAGTGATTCCAAGCCTTTGTGTGATATTTCTTCAAATCATACATCACATTAGGCGAAGTTTCCTCGACTATTTTGCGCAAACAAAGAGAGGTTAAATACAACTCTTCTATAGCGTTGCTGGCATTTGAACCAATTTCTTGAAATTCAGATTCATAGCGAAGTAAATGCCGCTCTGCAAAAAGTAAAACCAGCTCATTTTTGTCAGCAAATTCTTGATAAATCGTCTTTTTAGATACCGCTAAATTTTTGGCGATATCATCCATGGTCACACTTTTCACTCCATAGGACATAAAGAGAGTACTCGCAGCTTCTATTATTTTTTCCTTAACTTCCAATCTTCACAAATTAAACCGTGGAAACTTTTTTCGGATACAAAGTTTACAGCCTAAACTGAGAAAAAAAAATAAAGGTTTTAAATAATGTAGAACGGTGAGGCATCAGCATAAAAGGATAATTTTGCTGGATGAAAACGAGTGTTTTTAGCAAGCTGAGTATCGTAAAAATTAGTTAATATATGAATGCGAAAAATTCATTAGCCAAATAATATTTGGATGAAAATTTTTGAAAAAAAGTTTGTCAGAGATGGTAAATCCATGCTTTCCTACATTCAAATTGGTGATGGGCCCAATATTTGGCTCACCTTTCATGGCTTTGCTCAGACTAAGTTGGAGTTCGCAAAACTAGCGGGAGGATTAGCTGATAGCCATAGCATCTATTGTTTCGACTTGTTCTTTCATGGCGATAGTCTATGGCTCGACGGAGACATAGTATTGACACCCTCCCGCTGGAAAATATTCATGGAAAAATTTCTAGTAAAAGAGAATATTCAAAATTTCAATATTGCTGCCTTTAGTTTGGGTGGCAAATTCGCACTCTTAACTATGGGTGCATTTCGCGATAGAGTAAACAAAATAAGTTTGATTGCTGCAGACGGAGTGAAAACCACTATTTGGTTTAAGCTTGCTCGATACAGATTTATCCGCGATCAACTGAAAGGCCTTGTAGTAAATGCAAGCTTCTTCTACAAAGCCATCAAATGGGTAGAGCGAACTGGGATTATCGATAAGCAAGTAACAAACTTCGCTAGATTGCAAATGGAGCATCGAAAACGGCGAAGAAGACTTTTCTATTCATGGATGGTTTTCCGTGAAATCAAGCCTGATATTCCTCATTTGGCTAAGCTGATGAATGATCATAATATAGAGCTTATGATGGTTTTGGGTCAGAATGACCCATTGATGACGACCAAAACAATGCGTCCACTGTGGAAGCGGGTGGAGAACAAACAAATGCTAATTTTCCCGACGGGGCATTATACCTTGATGCGTGAAATTGATTTTCCATCGGTTAAGCAAATTTTTCGCTAACAAACCCGTCCTTTTTCCTAATTTTGCCTAAGCAAACAAAACAAAATCCTGCCTGATGATCCTCTTTTTTGAAGCCTCCAATAATCGAATATTTGCCATCTCAAGTAAGCAAGCATTTGAGTCGAACGATATTGAAAAACTCAGCTGGCTGCTAGGAAATGCCAAGCCGCTAAATGACCAAAAACTAGCGGGTACTTTCATTGGCCCACGCAGAGAAATGGTGACGCCCTGGAGTACCAATGCTGTAGAAATCACCCAAAATATGGGATTACAAGGCATCATTCGAATGGAGGAATTTTCAAAAGCGGAGGAAGGCAGTGCATTTGATCCAATGTTGCAACATAAATATGCAGGTCTCGATCAGACTATTTTTACCATTGATAAACAACCTGAGTCAGTTTTATTTATCGATGATATTGCCGCATATAATGAGCAAGAAGGACTTGCGCTCAATCCTGAGGAAATCGATTACCTGAACGATGTAAGCAAGCAATTAGATCGCAAATTGACGGACAGCGAAGTGTTTGGCTTTTCACAAGTCAACTCGGAGCATTGTCGTCACAAAATATTCAATGGCACTTTTATTATCGATGGCGAGGAAAAACCAAGCACACTTTTCCAACTGATCAAAAAGACTTCGAAGGAAAACCCTAACCGTATCGTATCTGCTTATAAAGATAATGTGGCTTTTGTTGATGGCCCACAAGCCATGCAGTTTGCCCCAGATAAGCAGGATAAGGCCGATTTCTTTTCCTCCCGCCCCATCCAAACGGTGCTTTCTCTCAAAGCTGAAACGCATAATTTTCCAACCACTGTGGAGCCATTTAATGGCGCCGCAACAGGTAGTGGCGGCGAGATTCGTGATAGAATGGCAGGTGGCAGAGGTAGTTTACCTTTAGCAGGAACTGCTGTTTACATGACTTCTTATCCTCGATTAGAAAAGGGCCGTAGCCATGAAGATGCCGTTCCAGAAAGAGATTGGTTATATCAAACTCCATTAGATATTTTAATTAAAGCCTCCAATGGAGCAAGTGATTTCGGAAATAAATTTGGCCAACCGCTTATTTGCGGAAGTGTATTAACTTTTGAAAATGAGCATGATAACATTATCGAAGGTTTTGATAAAGTGATTATGCTGGCGGGAGGTTTAGGTTTTGGTGTAAAAGATCAAAGCTTAAAGGACGTTCCATCCAAAGGCGATTTGATTATTGTGATGGGTGGAGATAATTATCGCATTGGTATGGGCGGAGGAGCCGTTTCTTCTGTAGCAACGGGCGAATTTAGCCAATCCATCGAGCTCAATGCCATTCAGCGTTCCAATCCTGAAATGCAAAAGCGTGTGTATAATGCCATTCGTGCATTGGCCGAAATGCCGGTAAACCCCATTGTCTCCATACACGATCATGGCGCTGGCGGGCATCTCAATTGCCTTAGCGAACTAGTAGAGCATAGCGGCGGAACCATCAATCTGCGTAAATTGCCAGTGGGTGATCCAACGCTTTCTGCCAAAGAAATTATCGGCAACGAATCGCAAGAGCGAATGGGCTTGGTGATTAAGAAAAAAGACCTTCACTTGCTGGAGAAAATTGCCGAAAGAGAAAGAGCACCACTTTATATAGTAGGTGAAATCCACGACGATCATTATTTCAGAGTGCTTGATCCTGAAGGTGAACATTCACCTATAGATCTAGAATTAGCCCATTTCTTTGGCTCATCTCCAGTTACTATTTTGGAAGATACCACTGCACCAAATCTACAGCAAGCGCTAGAGTATGATACAAAATCGCCTGAGAAATACATAAAGCAAGTATTGCAAATAGAAGCCGTTGCGTGTAAAGATTGGCTTACGAATAAGGTAGATCGCAGCGTAACAGGTCGTGTGGCTGCCCAGCAAACAGTTGGGCCGCTTCAATTGCCACTCAACGATTATGGCATTATGGCGCTCGACTATGAGGGCAAAGTCGGTGAAGTTACCTCCATTGGACATGCGCCAGTGGCGGCTTTGGTCAACCCCGCTGCAGGTAGCCGATTGGCGATTGCTGAGGCGCTAACAAATATGGTAGGCGCACCTATCGCCGATGGACTCAAAGGAGTTTCGCTTAGTGCCAATTGGATGTGGCCAGCAAAAAATCCTGGCGAAAATGCTCGCTTATATGCCGCTGTGGAGGCAATCAGTGAATTCTCCACTCAGTTGGGATTGAATGTGCCTACAGGTAAAGATTCCCTTTCTATGAGTCAGAAGTACCCTGATGGTCGCAAAGTATTATCTCCAGGCACCGTTATCATTTCGAGCATTGCCGAAGTGCCGGATATTTCCAAAGCCGTAGGGCCGGTACTTCGCGACGAAATGGATGAGCCCGTAATTTGGATCGATTTCTCCAATAGCGAATTGGCTTTGGGTGGCAGTTCATTTGCGCAGACTTTGAGCAAAGTAGGTGAGCAAACACCTGATATTTCAAGCGCAGCATATTTTGCCAAAGCATTCCACGCCACGCAAGCACTTATCCGCGATGAATACATAACTGCAGCGCACGATATAAGCGCGGGAGGCCTGATCACTACGCTGTTAGAAATGTGTTTTGCTCAGGACACGGTTGGTCTAGCGATAGATTTAGAAGGGCATGGAGAAAGTGATTTGTGCAAATTGCTTTATGCTGAAAATCCGGGTGTGGTTGTACAGGTGAGAAATGAAAAGGAAGTTTCGAAAATCCTAAGTCAATTTGGGGTAAAACATCATTTTCTCGGTTATCCAAATTCCAGTAAGGAATTGATTATCAAAACAGATGAAAAAACGATCCACCTCAACATTGCTGAAATGCGGGAGGATTGGTTTAAGACTTCCTATTTGTTTGAAAAGCATCAAACGAAGCCAAGCCTAGCTAAGCAGCGTTTCGAAAACTTCCAAAAGCAAGGCTTATCTTTCCAATTTCCAAGCGACTTCGAAGGCAAATTAGCATCTCATAACCTAACTCATCGTAGAGCTGAGAGATCAGGCATTAAAGCCGCAATCATTCGTGAAAAAGGCGTGAATGGAGATCGTGAAATGGCTTACTCGCTTCACCTTGCAGGTTTTGATGTAAAAGACGTTCACATGACCGACCTGATAAGTGGGAGGGAAGATTTGAGCGATGTAAACATGATCGCTTTTGTAGGTGGTTTTAGTAATTCAGATGTGCTTGGTTCGGCCAAAGGTTGGGCAGGAGCATTCCTGTATAATGAAAAGGCAAAAGCTGCTTTGGATGCATTTTATAAGCGTGAGGATACCCTAAGCTTAGGTGTATGCAATGGCTGTCAGTTGATGGTGGAACTTGATTTGGTTTGTCCAGATCACAGCAAAAAGCCTAAAATGCTACACAATGCAAGTGGTAAATTTGAGTCCGCCTTCCTTACAGTAGAGGTGACCGAAAGCAAATCCATAATGCTAAATGCCTTAGCCGGCAGTAGATTGGGTATTTGGGTAGCACATGGCGAAGGACAATTCCAATTGCCAATGGCAGAGGATGATTATGCTATTGCAGCCAAATACGCGTATCAGGCTTATCCGGGCAATCCAAATGGTTCTGATTACAATGTAGCAGCGCTTTGCTCTGTCGATGGTCGTCATTTGGCGATAATGCCACACTTAGAGCGCTCGATTTTCTCATGGCAGTGGGCACACTATCCGGCTCAGCGCAACGAAGATCAATTGAGCCCTTGGTTGCTGGCATTTGTAGAAGCTAGGAAATGGGTAGAAGCAAAAAATAGCTAAGAGTAGATTGGAAACAGCTTGAAAAAAAATCCTCAAAAGCGCATTTTTTTCCTCAAGCTGTTTTCAAAATTGAATTAATGTTCTACTTTTGTACTCGCAAAACGGCATAAGGCCTGAAAGCGAATTTTACTGACCTATGGTGTAACTGGCAACACGTCTGATTTTGGTTCAGAAGAGTCTAGGTTCGAGCCCTAGTAGGTCAACAATAAAAATAACAGAGATAGCGATCCGAAAGGGTCGCTATTTTTTTTGTGGGGTTTGGGTTGGAGGGAGATGGTGTTTTGGGAGTGGGGTTATGTATGAAACTTAAAATTAGAGAAGGGTATTAGCCTACTTTTAATACCTCTGTTATAGGCTGAGTTGTTTGTATTTTTGCATGTCAATAATAATTTAATAATTCCAGAGGCTGTCTCAAAAGGGCGACCTCTAATTTCTCACCCAAATATTATTTTGCCCATTACCATTAGATGAATTTTCAAAAATCAATGCTACTAAATATAAAATTTGCTCTGTGGTTCTAAAATATGAGCACACTATAAAAGGAGAGCCAAATATAATTTTGGAACAAAAAGGCCATCTCACTTTTGAGACAGCCTCTTTTAGTATTTCATTTATGACTTGAATCTAGGTTTTTCTTTTCAATTTAATATTTCTTATTTTTTAGAACCCTTGGCGAACAAAACGAACAATTAATGAACAATTAGCTAAATAGTATATTTTGACCCTCTGCCTTTAAGCCCAGTTGTTTTTAATATTTTCAGACTAACTAATTTTTGGAGTTCTTCTGATGAAATGGTTTGTTTAGTTTCATTTATTTTTTGATAAATAGAGTTAGTAATAAAACTATTTTCTCTTAAGTACAAAACCGCTTTTATCTGTCTTTCATTTAAACCCAAGCCACTTAAATATTCTTCATTGTAAATATCCTTTCTGAATTCTACCAAGAAATCAGATGCCTCAAAAAGATAAATAGGCATTGGAATCTTTGCTTCTTGACAATAATTCATCATTTTCTCAATACCTCTTCCCCAAGATTCAATGTACCCACTTCTGAAAAGGGTGTTAGCAATATCCGGATTATAAGGCTTTGACGAATGTTTATTTAACAAATTACTTACTGTCCAGTTTTCAGGCAATTGACCATCATTCCATATCAATATTCGATCTTTGTAAACCTTAATTTGAATAGGCGCACCACCTGAATAATCCTTGTGTGCAACCGCATTGAGCAAAGCTTCTCGGATGGCTTCTCTTGGATATTCGTAAGTTTCGACTCGAGAAATACCTTCATAGCTTATCAAAGCTTTGATGTATTTGGAAAAAAGCAAATCCATTGTTTGCTCAATTTGCTCAAACAAATTACCGTGAGCTTCATCTTGAAATATCAAATCAGCTTCATTTTCAAAGTAGCCAATTTTGATATAAGCTCCTGTAACGTACTTTTCTGGTTTTGGATGAAAAAGTAAAAGAGCTGCTCGTTTGAGCATTTTTTCATCTTCCAAATATAATTGTAAACTTTCTAAAAGATCTTGGTTGGTACCGTCCAAATCTTCGGGTTCAAGCCGTTTGCTCTTGGTGGCTTTTTTCCTGAAAAAATCAAAAGTGTTATTTTTCAAATCGTCAGCAGTAACATTGGGAATAGGTACTCCATCCCATTTTTTTCCTTGACGTTGCAATAAAAATTTGGTTAAAGCCGCTCCTTTCAATTCCTGTAAAGTGCTTCCTGACCTATAATAATATTTACCTCTTAAGCTAATCGGGAAAGGGTATGGCTCAACAACGATTTCCAAAAAATCTTCTCCATTTTTGGAATGCAAGTTCACATCTACCATTAGCCCTAACAGGTCTCTTATCTGATTGGGTAAATTTTCCAAAAGCTTTTTCGCATTATTTAAATGCTTGATATTGCCTTGATCATCAATACCAACAAACAAAGTGCCTCCCTGAGCATTGGCGAAACCACAAACCCATTTAAAGTGGTCATTGTGCCAAAACTCTTTCCATTCTATGTTTTGATGCTCTTTGAATTGTGGACTCATTGGCTGAAATTTTCAGTGATAGTAGCAAATTAACCTGCGCTATTTCTTGATTACAGGATAAATTCTCATAGTATATTCTGTCTATTTTATTTCAATCTTATGGCCAATCGTTGTTGTGGTAGAATTACCTCTCCTCAAATCACCCACATAGAAATAATAGCCATTACCAAAAGATGCATTCCAAAAGCTCTTCCTTGATCTATTCTTGAGAATTTGTAGATAAAAAATGCATTGCCAAAGGCTAAAATTAGAGAGCATAGTTTCAACGCTTCATTGAAATCAATATAGCTATCTACCATAGCCATTCCTATGCAAGCGGAGAGAAGCCAATTCGATAAAACAAAAAGCGAATTTTGCTTACTAGCTAGAAATCGGAGCGCTTTTATCATAAAATACATACTCAATACCAGACTATAAAGGTTGTACACTGTCCAATTCATAGCATTTTGCTGGATCAGAAAATTGATGCAGATGAATACGCCGATTAGAAATATATCAATTTTAAGGAAAGGCCTTTGTTGCATATTTTAAATTGATTTTACAGCTAAATATACAATTCTTAGAAGAAATTTCATTTAAGTCTAGGTTGGTGAATATAAACTCATCCTTGTAAATCTTATTTAGCCCTTTTAAAGGTGAGTTAAGTTATTATAAAACATTAGTTTATGCAATATTAGAAGCGATCAAAAAATGAAAGTAACCAAATTCACTTTTGAGAACAGTTAAAAATCCAGCGATAATTTCAAACTACCACCTAATCCTTCTCGAATTATACGCATAAGGTCAGTGAAATTATTTAATCAGCGGTTCAGGCAAATGCTGAAGAATAAAACGATTTCTGGAATGAATAAGCACATCACTTGAAAAATTATTTGAGACAGCATTAGCCCATTTGAATTAAAAATGCTCCAAAAAAAATAGACTAAATAATATTAGAAATTTATGCTATTGCGAAAAAATAATATCCTTAAGGACCACCAGTTTAAGCATTCAAAATAGATCATCTTTGGTAATTTCACATATTGTACCCAACACCCATCTTCAACTTTCTTCCAATCATCTTCCCATTTCTCTATATTTGACTTAGCTTTAAGCTTTATTAACAATAGAAAATGACGGAAGAAAAATGGGACTTGGAGATTGCTCCACAGCGATCTTTACTTGATATTCCTTGGAAAGACATTTGGCGCTATAGAGACTTATTAATGCTCTTCGTTCGCCGGGACTTTGTTTCTCAATTTAAGCAGACCATTCTAGGCCCCACTTGGTTTTTTATTCAGCCCATTCTTACTACGGTGGTATTTATGGTTGTATTTACAGGCATTGCAAAAATATCAACTGATGGAGTGCCACCCACGCTATTTTACCTAAGTGGACTAGTAGGTTGGAATTATTTTGCCGATTGCCTCAACAAAACTTCCAATACATTTATAGGGAATGCTAATATCTTCGGCAAAGTGTATTTCCCCCGCATTGTTGTACCAATCTCCATAGTGCTTTCTAATCTTATGCGTTTTGGTGTACAGTTCCTGCTGTTTTTAGTTGTTTGGCTATACTACCTTATTACTACAGACCAAATTTTCATTACCATATACATCCTACTAGTCCCTATTGCCATTATCAATATTGGCTTGATTGGACTAGGCTTGGGCATGATCGTCTCTTCCTTGACTACAAAATACCGTGATCTTACCTTTCTTATTGCATTCGGTGTGCAATTATTAATGTATGCGACGCCCGTTATATATCCTTATACTGAAGTAGAGGGTAAATTTAGACTTATCATACAAGCCAACCCACTTACACCACTTATCGAATCATTCCGCCAAGGTTTTATGGGGCAAGGTGTTGTAGAATGGAATCTATGGATCTACTCTGTAGTTTTTATGCTAATTTCATTAGCTATCGGCACCGTTATTTTCAATAAGGTGGAGAAGGATTTTATGGATACGGTGTAGGGGAAGGTTGAGGGAGGATAGAGGATAGTTGATGGACAAGAATTGTTGACGGTTGACGGAGTACAGTTGATGGAATGCAACAAAAATTCTCCTCTTGAGAGGAGGTTGGAGGTGTGTTTCTTTTGGTTGAGGGAGGATAGAGGATGGTTGATGGAAGCAGCCGGAAAAGGTTGAAAGAGGAAGGAGGATGGTTGATGGAGAACAGCCAAGAAGGGTTGATGGTTGAGAGAGGATAGAGAAAATAGATGAATTAATGAAATTGGGTTTGTATTAAAGATTAACGATATGGCTAGGCTTGAAAAAGAATTTCCATTTCAGAAATTAGAAGTTTGGCATGATGCGAAGGAATTAAGCTTGATTATTTATCAGATAACAAGATCTATTTCTAGTAATGAAAAGTTCGGACTCATAAGTCAAATGAGAAGAGCTGCCATCTCCGTTCCAGCGAATCTTGCCGAAGGTTCATCTAGAATCACAAAAAAAGAGCAAGCCCGATTTACTGAAATTGCATTTGGGAGCTTAATGGAGCTCGCAAACTTATTGATCATAGCTCAAGAGTTGAAATTTGTAGATTCAAAAGCAGCTGATCCTGTACTCGACAATATCAAAATGCTAGGTAAGCGATTATCCTCATTAAGAAATTCCCAATTTAAAGCAAATGATTAAAATCTTGTGCTAAATTTGAAACTGATGTACCAGAACAGAAAATATAAGCTAGAATGGACAGGTAGCATAAATGTGGTATGTGGAAGATTAACTATCCTCCATTCTCTATCCTCCATTCTCTATCCTCCATCCTCCATCCTCCCTTCTCATGTCCACAGTAATTAAAGTCGAAAACGTATCCAAACTCTACCGTCTCGGCGAAGTAGGAACAGGTACGCTATCGCATGATTTGAATAGATGGTACCACAGATTGCGTGGAAAGGAAGATCCTTATCTTAAGATTGGTGAATCAAATGACCGTGCAAAAAAGTCCAGCTCTGAATACGTATATGCCCTCAAGGATATTAACTTTGAAGTAAAAGAAGGAGAAGTACTAGGGATTATTGGTAAAAATGGAGCGGGTAAATCTACCCTACTTAAGCTCCTCTCCAGAGTAACCGGACCAAGTAGCGGTAGCATCAAAATTAAAGGCCGTACGGCTTCATTACTGGAAGTAGGTACAGGCTTTCACCCAGAGCTTACGGGTAGAGAAAATATATTCTTGAACGGTGCCATACTTGGTATGACCAAGTCCGAAATCAGACGGAAATTCGACGAAATAGTGGACTTCTCCGGAGTAGAAAGGTATATTGATACGCCGGTAAAACGCTACTCATCGGGAATGTATGTGCGCCTTGCCTTTGCCGTAGCAGCCCATCTCGATCCTGAAATTCTAATTGTAGATGAAGTATTAGCCGTAGGGGATGCCGAGTTTCAAAAACGCTGTCTGGGTAAAATGGGCGATATTAGTAAGAATGAGGGAAGGACTATATTGTTTGTGAGTCATAATATGGCAGCGGTAAAGAGTCTTTGTTCTAGATCGATTTTTTTAGAGAATGGAACAATCGGCGTTACTGGAAAAACCAATGAAGTAATAGATTATTATTTGAGCTATAAACCTGCTTTTAATGTTTTCAATTTCAAAGAAGAACGTGAAATTGAAAGTGACATGAAGATAAGAGAAATCCAATTATTGATTAACGGCAAAAAATCCTCAGAAAGAGTTATTGATACTTATGAGCAAATTGGGTTAGAGTTTTTAGTTGAAATTAAAGATCAGACAAGTAATCATTGTCTTTTTTATCAATGTTGTAAAGATGGAGAAGTGATATTTGCAAACTTCGAAGTTAGCAGTAATAATCAATTACTATTTGAAAGAGAAGGAGGACTTTTTAGATGCTCAATAAATCTTCCTAGGCCTTTATTTAAACCTGGTTCTTATTATTTTGATTTTCATGTTTCTAGAATAGGGCATGGTTCTAAACAGTTTATACCAGAAGGAATAGTTTTTGAAATAGATTTATTATCAATAAATCCAAGGTTTTCGTATTTGACTAATGATAAGCCCGGTAGAATAGCAATTGACCCAATTTGGAATTATGAGAAAATTAGGTAAGATAGATCGTAAGTTTTATCAACTGCTTTCAAGCAAGATGGAAAGTGAAAATTTAAGAATTAATATATTTGATATTGGTGCAGCAGATGAGTATCCAAAAGAATGGGATGAATTAATTTTTAAAAATATTTTTGGATTTGAGCCTGATTTTAATTCATATAAAAAGTTGAACCCCTCAACTAATGTCAATTTCTATAATACTGCTATTGATTTTTCAACTGGAGTTTCAAAAATTAATTTGACAAAAAAAAGGCAATGCAGCTCACTCTTGAAACCAAATTTAGAATATTTAGATAGTTTTGAAAATAGTGACCGATTTAATGTAGAAATGGTCTCCAATGTTAATTCATTGTCGCTAAATGATTTTATTTTCAATGAAAAAGTTCTACCTGATTTAATTAAGTTAGATACACAGGGTACAGAGCTCCAAATTTTGAAGGGTGGGAATGAGGATATGTTTAATACATTAAATTTGATAGAAATTGAGGTTTCTTTTCATGAGCTATATCTTTCTCAAGATTTATTTTTTGATGTTGACCCATTTTTGAAGGGTAAAGGTTTTAATCTGGTTTCATTAGAAACTATTGGCCACAAAAGAAAATCAGAATTACCATTTAAAGATTTGAAGGAAGTTTTTTTTGGTAATGCTTTGTATTTAAAAGACCCTACTAAAGTGAGCGATAGTAATCAATTATTGAAATTAGCTTATGTCGCAACAGCATATGGTTTTTCTAGATATGCATATAATTTGATTAAATATAGTAATGATCGCTTTGATGAAAAGTTCCGAGAGGAATTGATTCAGTTGGAGAAGTCTATACTAACAAATCAAGAATCTTTTGCAAGCAAATTGGCGAATGAATTAAAATGGAAAATTGAAAAGTATTTTAAAATTAGGATATAATGTCTGTAAAATTCAATATTCTAGACTGTACTCTTCGGGACGGAGGGTATTATACAAATTGGGATTTTGATCAACAATTGGTAGATAAATATTTAAACTCTTGTAATCACCTTCCTATTGAATATCTAGAGGTCGGTTATCGTTCAAAGCCAATGATCGGATATTTGGGAAAATATTATTATTGTCCCGTTTCGGTTTTAAGGGATATAAACCTAAAGTCAAACAAAAAATTGGCAATTATCCTCAATGAGAAGGATATAAGTGAGGATGATATTAATGGGTTATTAATTCCAATTAAGGAATACGTAAAACTAATTCGAATAGCTATTGATCCCAAAAATTTTCAACGTGCAATATGCTTAGCGAAAGCAATTAAGAAACTAGATTTTGAAATTGCGTTTAATGTTATGTACATGTCCACATGGAAGGATCAAAAGGAGTTTTTAAATTTACTTCCTAAGGTTGATGGCTTAGTTGAATATTTTTATATGGTTGATTCCTTTGGAGGGGTTTATCCTGAGGATGTAAGGCAAATCATTGAATTAGTTAGATCAAAAACAAAAGTTAAGTTAGGGTTTCATGGCCATAATAATTTAGAAATGGCATTAGCTAATACTTTAGTAGCTATAGAGGAAGGAATTGATATTGTTGATTCTACTTTTACTGGTATGGGAAGAGGAGCAGGTAATTTGAAAACTGAATTATTGCTTACTGCTTTACAAGCTAAAGGTAAGTTGGAATTCGACTATAATGCTCTTACTTCTGTGGTAGATGGTTTTAGTCAATTGCAAACTGAATATAATTGGGGAACCAATTTACCCTATATGGTATCTGGAGCTAATTCATTACCTCAAAAGCAAGTAATGGAATGGGTAGGAAAACGTTATTATTCCTTTAATTCAATTATAAGAGCCTTAAATAATCAAAGTCAAGGCAAAGTGGATAATGAAAGTCTTCCATTGTTAAAATCAGACAGGAAAAAGTACAGTGCGGTATTAATGGTTGGTGGAGGCTCTAGTATATCAGAGCATTCCAATGCGATTGAAGATTTTCTTGATCAGAATCCTGACATGCTAGTATTACATGCAAGTTCTAAAAATGCATTAAATTTCATAAATGTATCAAACGATCAACTATTTTGCTTGGTAGGGAATGAAGGTCATCGTTTGGAAAATGTATTTGGAGAATTCCCTGTTAGAGGTAAATGTGTTTTGCCTCCTTACCCAAGATCGATGGGGACATATATTCCCAAAGTATTAAGAGAGAATTCATTTGAATTAGAGAGAATTTGGTTTTCAGACAAATTCAAAGATTCTCATACTAGTATTGCATTACAGGTAATACTTGATTTAGAAATTTCACAAGTCTATGTTTCAGGTTATGACGCATATAAAGGAGAAATATCTCAAAAGGAGCAAGAACTTTTCACGGAAAATCAATTTCTTTTCCAGAAATTTAAGCAAGTAAAATCTATTGAATTAGTTTGCCTAACCCCAACAGTTTATGGTGAACTTAAAGAGGCCTCAGTTTATTCAATTATTGGTTAAGTAAATGGAAGATTTTGTAGTTGTAATACCTGCAAGGTATCAATCATCTAGGTTGCCAGGGAAGCCGTTATTAAACCTAGAAGGAAAATCATTGTTATTGAGAACTTATGAGCGATGTATTCAAGCTGTTGATAGTTCATTAGTTTATGTGGCAACTGATGATAAAAGGATCTTTGACCATTGCAGGTCTTTTAATATTCAAGTAGTTCTAACCTCTAAAAAATGCTTAACTGGAACAGACAGAATCGCAGAATTTGCGAATAAGGTAATTGCTAAAACATATATTAATGTTCAAGGTGATGAGCCACTTATAAACCCTAATGATATTCGGTTAGTAATTGAAACAGCCAAAAAGTATCCCTTAGATATAATTAATGGCTTTGCCCCAATTCAAACCCAAGAGCAGTATAGAAGTCTATCAATACCGAAAGTAGTATTCAGACCAGATTACCGTTTATTATATATGTCTCGATCTCCAATTCCGGGTAATAAAAAAGATAAATTCATTAAAGCCTGGAGGCAAATATGTGTTTATGCATTTCCAAAACAATCATTAATTGACTTTTCAAGAGTAAAAACTAAAACTGAATTAGAAGAAGAGGAGGATGTAGAGATAATTCGATTTTTAGAGTTAGGCAATGAAGTGAGAATGGTTGAGTTATCATCAGATTCTGTGACAGTTGATACTGAGGAAGATGCTGAAAAAGTAAGAAATATTTTAAAGCAGACAAATTGGAGTACTAGTCATGAAGATTAAAACGATTTTTTGGGATTTTGATGGTGTTTTAATAAATTCTAATAGAATTAGAGATCAAGGTTTTTGGCAAGTTTTAAAAGATTTTCCTGCTGAACAAGTTGAAAAACTAATGGCCTATCATCATAAAAATGGAGGATTGTCTCGATACGTTAAATTCCGCTATTTTTTTGAAGTAATATTGAATAAATCAGTTACAAATGAGACGATACAGGAGTATGCTAAAAGATTTTCAGAAATCATGTTAAACCTATTGGTTAATAAAGATTTATTAATTCCTGAAACAGTTTCCTATGTCATGGAACATCACAAAAATTTTAATATGCATATAGTTTCTGGCTCCGATGGTGAAGAATTGCGTCAGATTTGTTCGGGTATTGGAATAAGCCAATACTTTAAAAGTATTGAAGGTTCACCTACTCCAAAACGCAAATTAGTTTCAGAAATTCTTTTAAAAGAAAATTATGATACGAAAACCTGTATTATGATAGGAGATTCCATTAACGATTTCGATGCAGCAAATGCCAATAGCATTGGATTTTACGCATTTAATAACCCATCATTGTTAAAATACTCAAACTTTTATTTTGATAACATTATAAAGTTGTGAGTCTGAAAAATGTAATATTCTCTGTAGTTCCCGAGTTAAACTCTCAGCAAGTTGCCTTTTTTAAAACCCATTTTAAAGCCCTTGAAAAATATGGTATAAATTGTTTTTTGTGGTCATCTTTTGTTTATGAAGAGTTGGGTGATAAAGTAATCCGTTTTGAAACGGGTAAAAGCAGATGGAATTTAATTAAAAATTTCAGAATATTCTTTAATCCTAAATATTTTAAATGGCTTGTTAGACTTAAATATTGGAAAAATATTAAGAATTATTTTGAGCTACTTTTGACTCACGAGGAATATTATAGGCACGGTCAAATTGTTTTAAATAAGTATCGCCCAGCTATATTATTTGTATGGAACCCTGGTTGTTATCAGTTTAGCTTTATAGGAGATACATTTAAATTTCAAGGGGTCAAGATTTCATATATTGAATGGGGAGCAGTTCCAGGAACATTTATACTCACCAAAAGGAAAAGTATATATTTTAGTCAAAAATTTAAGGATGAAATCTTTAAGCTTAACAATGATGCTTCGGAAACCATCATTTTGTTTTTAAAGGAAATTTTCCAAAATGCAGCGTCTCTAAATCTTTATGAACAGAAAAAGACAATTCCATTTCTATGTGATTCGGACTTTTGGAATAATGGAAAGTTGAAATTATTGATTTTTGGTTTAAGCGTGGCAGATTCCTTAACAATTCCGAATAGGCATTCTGATAGGGAAATTTATGTTCCATTTTTCAAGAATAGTTATCAAGCAGCAGAAGAAATAGCTACCAAATTCCCCTTAATTGACGTTGTTTTTAAACCTCACCCTAATTTGAATTATTATAAAGAAGGTAAAGTGAGGGATAATTTAATTATTGTTTTTGGTGATCCAGATTTAGTAATTCAGAAAGCTGATTGTGTTTTGGCCTTTGGAACGAAGCTTGAAATAAATGTAATCCTCCACCACAAAGTTTTATTGCTTGCGGGGTCAGGATTACTATTTAATTCAAATTGTGGGAAAAGCTTCAAGACAAAAATTGATTTTTTTCAATTCCTAATGAACTACGTTAAATTGGATATTAATTCTAATCAGGATAAAGATGAAATGATCTTGTCTTTATCTAAACTATATCAACAAGAGTATTTTCCTTTTGTTGGACATTATCCTTTATTTGAACAAAATTCAAAAAGGATATATAATTTGATAGTTTCAATTTAAATTTTAACATATTTTTGAACCTCACTTAAATTGCTATAATATGGAATTTCCTTACGTGAAATTTGAAGATAATAGGTCAACTGAAGACGCTAAAGCTATATATAATCAAAGGCTCGAAGATGCAATTGAAATTTATGAAAAGCATAATTTATCCTTTTATGATAGGCCCTGCCCATACTGTGGTAGCAAGGAATCAAAAGAAGCAAAGCCATTTTTGGAAAAGTATAAAGTAGCACATTGTGACACTTGCAATAGTCTTTATGTAAACCCATGTCCAAATGTTGATGCATTGTCAGATTATTACAATAATGGAAAGTGTAATATAATGCTTGAGGATATTGTTAAGAAGCGACAAAGTAGACCGAGTGTTAGTTTTATTCTAGATAATAGAATAGAAGCCATTAAAAGGATCATTACGTCTAATAATTCACTAGAAAGGTTTAGAATTCTAGAGATAGGTTGTGCATCAGGTATATTCTTAAAGAAATTAAAAGAGAATTTGCTGTCTACGTTTCCGAGCATAAATTTTGAATTCTTTGGAATTGATATCGACCAAAATGCTATTTCAAACCCTGCTGGTAATGATTTAAATCTGACTTGCTCGTCTGTTGAAGAATTTGTGAGTTCTAGTAACCAAAAATTTGATTTAATCCTTCATTTTGAACTCATTGAACATCTTTCAGACCCATTTTCATTTATGGTAGAAGTCAAAAAATTGTTGGTCAAAGGAGGATCTATGTTATTCACCACGCCGAACATGGAAGGCCTAGAAATGGTTGCCTCTGATTATGATCAGTATAGATTGTTAGCTCATGGTATATTCCCTCCAATGCATTTAAATGCATTTAGTACTTTAAACATCACAAACTTTCTAATTAGAGCAGGCTTCAAAGTTAGAGAAATTAGTACACCAGGAAAGTTTGATGTAGATATGGTCAAAATATGCTCTGAGTTCGATGAGGATCCACTATGGAAATCACTAGCAAAATTGGATGATAAAACCTTAGGGTTTTTGCAAGCTCTCGTTATTAGACTTAAAGCAAGCAGTCATATGCAATGCATTGTATCAGTTTGAAAATTTAATTGATGCCAAAATCGATAACTTTTATCTCTTTAATGGCAGGCTTTCCTTGGGGCGGTAGTGAAGACTTATGGTCTAAAACCGCGCTATTAGCTTCAAAGGAGGGGTTTAAAGTAAAAATCAATTTATTCGATTGGCAACCAAGATCTAGTGAAGTAAATAAACTCTTAAGCGAAAAGGATATTTCTGTTTCCTTTCGGCCACTTTCTCCTTCATATTCTATCACAAATAGAATTTTAAGTAGGGTAGGTCTTCATAAATTGGGTCAAATTAAGTGGGAGAACTACATAGATGCAAACACCAATTTGTTAGTGATAAATCAAGGTGGCACTTATGATATCTGTTGGCACCCAGATTTAAGGGAATTTGTTGAAAAAAGGAAAATTCCATTTGTAATTATTTCACAGCATAATTTCGAATTTGAAGTTATTCCAAAAGAATGGCGACAAGTTGCCAAGGATTTTTTCCCATTAGCAAAGAAAATTTTCTTTGTGTCGAAACGGAATAAGGATGTAGCAGAACTTCAAACATTAAGTCAATTCCACAATTCCGAAGTTATTGCAAATCCAATAAAATTTGAAGGGATTGATGTGATGCCAATGCCAGAATTGAAAGGTGGAAAGTTGAAGTTAGCGCATATTGCAAGATTAGACTCAAATGTAAAGGGGCAACATTTCTTACTAAAAGCCTTAGCTTCTGAAAAATTAATCAATTCAAATTGGGAATTGAGTTTTGTGGGAGAAGGTAAGGATGAGGAATTTTTAAAAGAGTTGACAAATTATCTTGGACTAAGTCATAAAGTTTTTTTTCTAGGTAAGCAGAATGTATTGAATGTTTGGCAAGATCATCATGTGTTAATTTTACCCTCCTTCAGCGAGGGGACTCCTCTCACCTTACTAGAAGCAATGAAAATTGGTCGACCATGTATAGCAACAGATGTGGGTGGAGTAACAGAGTGGTTGGATGATAAAGTAAATGGTCTAATTATTAATCATACTGAAAATAGCATGGTAGAAGCAATTAATTATTTCATTAGCAATACTGACCATTTAATTGAAATGGCAATTCAAGCGTCCAATAAGATCAATCAATGTTATCCTAAAAGTCCAA
Organism: Peijinzhouia sedimentorum; assembly: GCF_049340005.1. Classification (NCBI taxonomy): domain Bacteria; kingdom Pseudomonadati; phylum Bacteroidota; class Cytophagia; order Cytophagales; family Peijinzhouiaceae; genus Peijinzhouia; species Peijinzhouia sedimentorum. The sequence goes on along the minus strand of NZ_JBMPIY010000007.1, from coordinate 57,363 downwards.
TGAAAAATTTACTAACGAGTTTAGAAGCATGCATTAATCAGAAATAATGAACATTCCAGGGTTTTCAATAATAATATGTACCTATAATGGGGAAAAAAGACTTCGGCAAACTCTTGCATCAATTAGTGCTTTAGAAATTGGAGGTATGGATATTGAAGTTATTGTTGTGAATAATAACTCAACCGATAATACGAAAAATTTTGTTGAAGAATGGATTTCAAGTTTAAATAAAAAATTTACTGCGAACCTGATTTTTGAGCCCAACCCAGGTTTAAGTTTTGCAAGAAAGGCTGGTATTGATGCCTCGAATTATGATTGGTTACTTTTTTGTGATGATGATAATTGGCTAGCTAGTGATTACTTAAATAAGGCGGCAGAAATATTAAAGAGAAGCCCAAATATAGGAGCTCTTGCAGGTAGAGGTAATCCAGAATCTGATACTGAATTCCCTTATTGGTTTTACCCAAATATGGGTAGCTATGCGACTGGAATTCTAAGCCTTAATTCTGGGGACGTTTCTCATAAAGGGAGTGTATGGGGTGCCTCAACAATATTTCGAAAGGACATACTACTGAATGTATTCAATTCTGGTTTTGAATCACTCCTTCATGATAGAAAAGGGAAATCATTAAGTTCTGGCGGCGACGATGAAATGTGTCGTTGGGTTTCATTGGCTGGATACAAGTTATGGTATGATGAAGAATTAGTTTTCACGCATTTTATCCCTAAAGAGCGCTTGACAAAGGACTATTTAGAAAGATTGCTTAAAGGCTTTTCAGAAACATTCCCAGTTATTAATAAGTACCAAGCAATTGTCCATTTCAATTCTTATTCAGGCATTAAGCGTTTAATACTGTCTTTCTTTTATTTAATTAAAGGCCTATTTTACTTTCCACTAAGCAGTGGTTTGTCTTCGCAAAATTTTCGAAGTTATTCTGCTTGCGTGCCATTCATTAGCCTTACTTTAGATAAGGAATATAAAAGGATAAAAACCCTTTCTAATGCTTTGCAAAATATTCAATTTAAGTCATAATGTGCGGCATAACAGGAATTTGGTATTCAACTCAAGCATTATCTGCTAAAGAAGAAATAATTTCTTTTAACACAGCTTTAGCTCATAGGGGGCCAGATGGTTTTGGCTTTTATCATTGTGAATCTGAAAATTTATCCCTTGGCCACAGACGATTATCTATTCTAGATCTCTCAGATAAGGGTAAACAACCCATGTCTGCCTTAGAAAATAGATATACCATTACTTTCAATGGGGAGGTATTTAATTTTCTTGAACTACGTAACGAACTCCAACAATTGGGTTGGTCATTCCAGTCGGATACCGATACAGAGGTAATTTTGGCCGGATATATTCAATGGGGTAAGCAGGCATTTCCCAAATTCAATGGAATGTGGGCATTAGCTATTTGGGATCAAAAAGAAAAGGAATTACTCCTTTGCCGCGATAGATTCGGAATCAAGCCATTATTTTTTATCGACAAAGCAGAAATATTTGCTTTTGCATCAGAAACGATAGCTTTCAAGAATCTTAAGGGTTTTAGAAGAGAATGGAATACCAAGCATGTGAAGGCTCAATTGCAAAATTTCACTTCTTTGGAAGCTAGAGGCATAAGTCTTTTCAAAGATATATATCAACTTCCTGCTGGCCATTTCCTGATCAAGAAGCCAAATACACCTGCCAAATCTATTCGATGGTGGAGTACCCAAGAAAACTTGCCTAAGCCTGCGCAACATTTCGAAGAACAAGCAAAAGAATTTCTAGCTTTATTTGAAGATTCCTGTCGTCTTAGACTCCGATCTGATGTACCTATTGCGACTGCACTCAGTGGCGGGCTGGATTCATCTTCAGTATATTCTATGTTGCAATATGGAAAGGCAAAAAATACCCATTGGGAAAGAACGCCTGCCAATTGGCAAAGGGCTTTTTGCGCAATATTCCCGGGTACGAGCGTAGATGAGCTGGAATTTGCCGAGCAAGTAGTTAATAAGTATCAAGGCAATCTTACTACGGTTAATGCTCTAGATGTGCCTGATTTAGAATCTGATATCCTTAAATCAGTTCAGCTGTTTGATAATTTTTATATCACCCCAATAAATGTAATCGGACAAATCTATCAAAAGATGCGGGAGGAAGGTTTTGTAGTTTCAATGGACGGACATGGTGTAGATGAAATGCTCTTTGGCTACAATGCAGATATTTTGGAGCTATATAAAACTGCCATGCTTCAAGGTGATTTGCCCTACGCTAAAGAAGTTGCAGATACATACGTCAATTTATTTCCTCCAGCAGAGCATCAAATAGCCAGACAGAATTTAGAGGGGATACCTGCGGGGAGTAAGTCTGTTCAAAATGTGAAAAGAGGCTTAAAAGAAGCATTAAATAAATTTGGGCTCTATAATAGTAAGGAACCAAACACCATAGAAATTAAGGATGTTTGGATTTCAGATTTGCATAACTCTATTAATTTATCCACTCCATATCTTCAAACAGATAAATTAAGTTCCGATCCTTATGCTGATTTAATATACAGACAATTTCATTCAGGTATTTTGCCTGTGATCCTACGCAACTTCGATAGAGCTTCCATGCAGCACGGAGTAGAAATTCGAATGCCATTTATGGACTACAGACTAGTTAGCTATGTTATGTCCCTCCCTCAACATTCTAAATTAGGGAATGGATACAGTAAGCAAATAGTAAGAGAGGCAATGAAGGGAATATTACCCGAATCTATTCGAACCCGAACTTTTAAAATGAGCATACAAGCACCAATGCATGATTGGCTGGGAGGCACTTTGAAAAGCTTCTCGATGGATGCTATTAGAAGCCAAAGTTTTTTAAATTCAGAAATTTGGGAAGGCAAGAGTATAGCGCAAGAAGTGGAAGAAAATTTTGAATCAAATGCTTGGGATTTTCAAGGATCAGCAAAATTATGGCATTATTTGAATGCCTACTTATTAATGGAAGCTTCAGAAGGATAAATCAATCTTAAACTATGGATAAGTTGAAAATAGCCGTTGTCAAGCAGGTAGTTTACCAAGATTTGTATGTTGCAGCTAATGGTTCAAATGCAGCTGAATTGCTATTTTCTTCAATGGGTAGGGTAGGCCCTATAGGGTTTTTTACTTTACATAATGCTGATTTTATTATCACCAAAGAGACTTCGGATCCGGAATCGCGACATTGGGAAAAGATATTAGCCACTTGGTCAAAAAATGGTCCAGATGATTTTAGAAAATTAAATCATACTACGTTAGATAAAATTCCCGGACAAGAATTCAAAAGCCCGGGAGTTAATATTCCTCCGGGTGATTTTGCAGTGGAACCAAGTTCTATAGATTGGGCTAAATATGATGTGGTTATTTGTATGAATTTCGCAGTGCCACAAAGCATTATCTTACAGTATCCGAATGTCCTATGGACTTATATGATTGCTGAGGCAAATCGCTTTATGGATAAGGTTTATTATGATTATGACTGCTCATTAAATCAAGAGTCTAGAGGCATTATTGCTAATAGTTTGGGAATTCTGGATTTTCCCTACACCTATCTTGGTCCTTATTGTCTTGAAGAGATATTAAAAAAGGAGCTTGGCAGAGAGTCTTTAAAAAATGGTGTTTATGCGGAAGTGAATGTCGTAAAAGAAAGACCCGTAAAAATAATTCCTCATTATGAACCATTAAAAGATACCGGGCATCCTATTCGCGTTCATCAACAATTAATCAAGGATAATTTGCGCGAGGTTTTTGATGCAAAATACTTTCTGAAAGTAGGTGGTCGCCCAACTCGTGGCAATTCAGTAGCCGAGGCAATCTCCCTAGGAACTCTTGTATTGATGGCACCGGAGGATTTAATCCATACGCAATTATTACCCAAAGAAACTTGGGTAAGATCGGTAGCAGAAGCCAAAGAAAAAATCATTTTCCTAGATAATCATCCTGAGGAATATATTCGCTTATTAGCCTTGCAAAGGCAATTAGTTAAGCATTTTATACAAGATTGTCCTTGGCAGTCAATTGAAAATGCACATAAAGCAAAACTCAGTAGGGTGAGCATTACAAGTCCATTAAAATCGAAAAAAACACTCTTCTCTAAGCTATTTGGTTCTAAAAATTGAGAGATTTAATGTTTGCCCAAACCAAGGAGGCAATAGTTGGATAGTGAAATAACTAAGACCGGCAAAGATTACCCAGGTCAAAAGCTCTTTTATCACATTAAAGCCATTTAGGTATAGCCTCAATATTTGACCAACAAGATTATCTAGGTTTTGATCTCTGATTCCTTCTAAAAGATCTCCACCCAAAAGTCCACTCCAAAAGCTGATAAATATGGCAATTAGCAGTATTGTTCCTAGAAGTCTTTCTTTTTTGAGGTTCTCCGAATAAAATGTATCCAATAAAAATGGGATGGTGAAGAGCAAGAAAACTAATTTGTAATCAAAGTTTCTTCCAAGCATAAACGTGGTCAAAAAAAGCAAGGAGCCAACTAAAAAGTATATAGACTTTGTAGACTTATTTTGATTTTTATCTGAATTATTTATGAAAAACCCAATCATTATGAAAATCAGAATGCATAATATGGAACCTACTATTGTAGGGATTGCACCAATGCTCCATAAGTTGATACTATTGAATAAACTAAAAATTCCATGTGAGCCAAAAGACTTCCATGTGAGCCCACCAAACATTCTGTTTTGATGTGCAATCGTTTCAATAAATAAGTCCCATTCCAATAGTACACCCGCAGCTAATGCCGAAAGACCTAAAATAGTAATTAATAGACTCCTTGTTATTTTCTTGTTCCAAAGGAGGGCAAAAAGACTTGCAGGAAAAAACTTAAGTAAAGACAAATAAATAATTAATAGTGTGGAAAATACTGTTTGATTTTTTTGGACTAATTTTATCAAAAAGAAACAAGAAATAAATATTAATAAGTCCGGTTGTCCTCTTTCAACCGCAAATATTACAACGTATGAACCTAATAATAGAGAAAAGTATATTTTCCCATTTTTGATAGGAAATAGAGAAGCTATATAGAAAAAAGTGAGTCCAAGTAATATGCCTAAAGGGATATGCCAATCGATAGGTATTAAAACAAATGGAGCCCAAGCAAATCCCAATTGTCCATACTCTTCTATAGGTAAATTTCCATAAAAATAGTTTTTCGCGAATTCGATCGTGTCTTTTAGATCAGTAAAAATGATTGCTTCAGCTGGAACGCCGATAAATCTTAGTAAAATGCGGTAATCATTGAAAAAAGAATAGCCTATTAGGCAAGTTAAAATAGTTATTGGGAAGCTTAATATTTTAACTTTGTTCACCAGTTTGTTCTCAATAATCATTTTGATCGATAAATAATAAAGCAAGATTTTTGACAAACATAATTAAAAATACCAAACCCTTTTTCTCCATTTTATTACCAATATACAATAGGGAGGATTTTTTAGCTGAAACGATAGATACAGTATTAAATCAATCATTTAAGGATTGGGAATTAGTGGCCGTGGATGATGGATCTACTGATAAGTCAGTAAGTATTTTGGAAGCGTACGGTGATGATCGTATTAGGATAATTAAGCAAAAGAATGCTGGAGCAGGAGCAGCCAGAAATACTGCCATCTCAAATGCAAGTGGAGAATATTTTGCTTTTTTAGATTCAGATGATTTATGGAAGCCTAATCACCTCGAGTTACATCATGCAGCAATCGTAAAATCTAATTTTCAAAAAGCCTTTTTCCGTAGTTTTATTGCCTTTATTGAAAATGGTGCTATAAAGGACCATCAAAGTATTGTAGAGAATAATTTTAAAGATTCATTAGAGTACGCCATGCAAGTAGCGCTCTATCCAACGGCCTGTTCATTTCATCATTCCTTATTTGCCAATATTCGCTTCAATGAGCAAATAAAAATTAATATTGATGCGGAGTGTTTTATACGTGTGGCAGCCATTTCTCAATTTTTTGTGATTCCTGAACATACCGGGTTAATAAGAAGGCATCCTGGAAACTTAAGTGTGGCGGGTTCTACTAATTATCTAAGGCAAATCGAAGTTTGGTCTAAAATTCAAAGCTATCCAGAAGTTAAAACGCGCTTACCTAGACATTATATCAATAATTTACTAGCCAATTATCATTTTTGGTTATTTGCAGATAAAAAGCTTTCAAGTCAGAAAAGACTTTATAATTTTACTCGTTCTGTGGCCTTAGATAGACGGAAACTATTTAAATGGCAAACATGGAAATTATTGTTTAAATCTATTATCGGTACTTAATGAGTTTGATACATAAAACAAATAGAGCCATTTTAGGCGACTATAGTGAGGTTGGTTTAAACAATCTAACAGATAGACAAAACTGGATTAAAAATCAACTGCAAAGCATTCCCGCAGGCCTGAAAATATTGGATGCTGGAGCAGGAGAGTGCCAATACAAAAAGTACTGTAGCCATTTAAACTATACTAGCCAAGATTTTAATCAATATGATGGAAAGGGCGATGGTACAGGAATCCAAAATGGAGAATGGGATTATTCCCAAATAGATATTGTATCTGATATCATAAATATGCCTGTATCGGATGCATCTTTTGATGTTGTATTATGCACAGAGGTGCTAGAGCATATCCCTGATCCTATGGCAGCAATCAAAGAATTTTCTAGGGTTTTAAAACCAGGGGGAAAACTGATTATTACAGCCCCATTTTGCTCTATCACTCATTTCGCACCTTATCACTATTCAACCGGCTTTAGCCGTTATTTTTATGAGCATTGGTTTCAGGAAAATAATATTGCCATAGAATCAATAGACTATAATGGTAATTATTTTGAGTATGTAGCTCAAGAAATGCATTTCATGAAAATCGCCTCTGATAAGTATGCACCTCAAGTTAAAAAGGGGCTTTTATTTGAATTGGCCAGACGAATTATACTCTCCAAATTAAAGAAATTTTCTCAAAAAGGAAATGCTTCTAATGAACTGTTAGCCTTTGGTTTACATGTGATTGGGGTGAAAAAATAAATTTAAATCTTTATCCAGTCATCAGGACACAAATCCTTCGTGTCATAGCTTTTATCTTGATACCATAATTGAGGGGCTACTACAATTTTATTTGGATTATTATTTAGCCATGCCCCCCACCAGCCAAAAGTAGAATTAGGAATAATTTGATGTTTGCAAAGGCTGATTAGCTGCAAGTAATTACCAAACTTCCAGCCTTTGTGACGATGGTCAATTACCCTCCCGCCAATTTTAGGTTGTAGAACTTCTTCACACCATTTTATGTCATCGGAAAAAATATAAAAAGATGGATTTTCTACTTTTTCTTTAATTTTTTCAACCGCTGGGATTAAGTACTCAAGCCCTCTAAATCCTAATGTTTTACTATACACTGGGTGATTTACATAGTCACCTCTTCTAATGTTTATGCAAACGGATTGTGTGCTTTGAATCTCATTTGCCAAATCAGTAGAATTTGCTTCAAGCTCTTTACTAAATTTCAATTCGGAGCGTAAACTTCCTTCAGTTTCTTGAAAATATTTATAACTCTGCCAATTGCCAATAATGCATAAAGGAGGTTTTTGCAATGCTAATTTTGGATCAAAATGAAAATGTTTTTCAGCATAAACTCTATTCGGATATTTAAAATTAAGCCATTTTGCTTTTAGCTTTTGAGGAATATTTGAAGCGGGTGGATTAAAAAAAGCGATCTCTTCTTTTGTCGCCAATTCAGCTTTAATGTTAAATACATTAAGGTCAAATTCTCTCTTAACAGTTAATGGATCGTCCAAATTTTCATACAATAAACTTGTATCAATTTTCAGCTCACATCCATTTTTTGTCGCTAAAGCTTGTCCGGTTGCATACTGAAATAACTGATTGCCTAAGCCACCCCATAGTCTAACTACTATCATTTACTCTCCTCTTTCAGCTGCTGCAATCATTTCCTTAAGCGTACGTTCCATATCATAACTATACTTCCAATTGGGATAATCCTGCTCAAACTTGCGTACATCACTGACATACCAAATATGGTCGCCAATCCTCGCTTGATCAGATAAGGTATAGCTTAATTTATGTCCAGATAATTGCTCAATCATGGCGATGGCTTCAAGCATTGAAATATTGGCATGTCGAGAGCCACCCATATTGTATACAGCTCCGGGGATGGGCTTTTGATAATAATGCCAAAATGCATTGATCAAATCGTAACTATGGATATTATCTCGAACTTGTTTCCCCTTATAGCCAAAGATAGTGTAAGGTCGCTTATACACTGCGCACTTAATTAAATAGGCCAAAAAGCCATGTAGCTCTGCTCCGGAATGAGCCGGACCCGTTAAGCACCCACCTCTAAAGCTTACGGTTTTCATTCCAAAATACTGTCCGTATTCTTGTACCAATACATCTGCAGCAACCTTACTGGCGCCAAACAAACTGTGCTTGCAGTGGTCAATACTCATTTTTTCATCTATTCCATATTCAGCATAGGCGTGACTAGGATCTACTTCCCATCTAGTTTCTGTTTCAATAAGTGGGAGGTAGTTAGGAGTATCACCATACACTTTATTGGTACTCGTAAAAATAAATACCGCTTCCTGAGCAAATTTTCTAGTGGCCTCCAGCATTACCAATGTGCCATTGGCATTTACTGTAAAGTCTGTTAGTGGTTCCTTTGCCGCCCAGTCATGTGAGGGTTGTGCAGCAGTATGGATAACTAATTTAATGTCTGTGCCATACTTTTGAAATACAGCATCCATATCTTCTTGATTTCGAATGTCAAGGGATAGGCTTTGAAACTCAGGAATGCTGTCTAATAATTTCCGTTCATTTTTCTTTGTACTCGCTTCATTTCCAAAGAAATAAGACCTCATATCATTATCTATTCCTATTACTTTAAAGCCTTGCTGGGAAAAGAATTTTACAGCTTCACTTCCTATGAGACCATTTGAGCCTGTTACTATTGCAATTTTCATGGTTGAAATTAAAAATGAATTTTGAAAGAGAAGCAATCAACTTGTTATTTATTATTAAACTGCCCTAATTGAAAATTAATGATTCAGATTTCAACGTAGATGCTTGTAAAACCCGTACTTTCGTTAGCCTTACTAACCTCTGTTGTTGAGTTTTATAAAAGCAATTAATCAACTAAATTTAAATGGACCACCCTAATTCGAGTCTGGAATCAGTAGTTATTTATTCAGATTATTTTTGCAATAATACTACTACCTTTATTTATAATGAATTAATAGGCTTAAATGAGCTTTATGATATTACCTATTTATGTACAGAGAGATTAAATCAAGAGAAATTTCCATTTGATAAGGTTGAAGTTATACCTTTTCATGAAGGTAGATTGAAAAGAAAATTGAAATGGTGGTTAGAAATTAATGACCTAAAATTAAATTTCAGAAATAACTCATTTGCCAGAAAGCTTAAGCGTTTTTTTGAACTTAAAAACCCCAAAGTAATTCAATGCCATTTTGGTTATGAGGCACTTAGATTATTTCAAAACATGCCTTCTGAAATTAGGGAGGCTAAAATCCCAATTGTTGTGATATTTCATGGTCATGATGCTTCTTTTCATTTAAATAGAAAATCCTATGTAAGGGCTATAAAGACCATGTTAAGCCATTCAAATGTTTTCCCGGTATTTGTTTGCGAGTTTTTAAAGAAAAACCTTATTCAAAAGGATATAGATTTAAAATTGGCACATATCATTCACTGTGGTGTTAATACTGAATTTTTCAAGAGATATCTCTATCCGGATAGTTCTTCCCCATTTACTTTCTTTCAAGTTTCACACTTTGAAAAACGTAAAGGGATTAGGGAAACCATTGAAGCATTTGAATTATTGTTAAAGGAGAACCCAAAATTGCATGTGAGGATGATATTAGCAGGAGGTGGGCCGCTATTGGATGAAATGAAGAGTCTGGTTAGGCAAATGCAATTACAAGATTATATTGATTTTCCAGGCTGGATTGTCCCAAGTCAAACTAAAGTGTATATGGATCATGCTAATGCATTTGTTCATCATAGTTTAGCTATAAACAATCATACAGAAGGGATTCCTACGGCTATTATGGAGGCAATGTCTATGGAAATGCCAATTTTATCAACCTTTCATGCGGGTATTCCTGAATTAGTAGAGAATGGAGTGAATGGGATCTTGGTGCATGAAAGAGATATCTCAGCTTATGCTGATTCAATGAAAAAAATTATGACATGGGGATTTCTCCCGAAAAACAGGGAGTTGATTGTCAAAAATTTCTCTCATTCAGTTCATTTGGAACAGATGAATGCGTTATATAAAACACTAATCAAATCAATATAATTGTTTTGCCAACATGATTATTTTTAATTATTTGTAACGTTAAACTTGTTTCCCAATACAATAGGAATACCTGCCTTTTTAAAATATGAAAATATTAGCTGTCTCAGATTATTTTGGAAATCCTACAACAACCTTTATTTATAATGAAGTTGTAGGCTTAAGCGAAGTATTTGAGGTTAGCTATCTATGCACAAAGAGAAATAACCCGGATCAATTTCCTTTTGGAAAAGTCTTTGAAATTCCTTTCAAGGAAAATAGAATTGTAAGAAAGCTTAAGTGGTGGGCAGAAATCTATGATGTGAAACTTGATTTTGAAAATACAGCTTATTCCAAAAGGATAAATGCGTTGGTGGAGCAAATCAAGCCGGATATCATCCATTGTCATTTTGGTTATGAGGCACTGCGCTTTTATCAGAATTTTCAAAGAAGTAAATTTCCAAATACTCCAATCATTGTTTCTTTTCGAGGGCATGATGCATCATTTCATCTGGAGCGGAAGTCTTATGTTAGGGAGATTGAAAAGATGCTGTCTGACTGGAGAGTTTATCCCACTTTTGTCTGTGAGTTTTTAAGGGAGAACCTTAAACGAAGTGGAATTCAATTTAACAAACATTTGATTCTACATTCCGGTACTCGAACGGACTTTTTCAGAAGACAAAAGAAAGATCATCCAAAAGAGCCATTTATATTTTTTCAAGTAGCTCATTTTGAAGAGCGCAAAGGACAACTAGAAGCTATAAAAGCTTTTCAAAAGCTAATTGAAAAAGGTAGAAAGGCTAAACTGATTTTAGGAGGTGGCGGACCGGATTTAGCATCCTTAAAATCTTATGTTGAAGAGCAAGGCTTAGTGAAGTATATTGAATTTCCCGGCTGGCTAAACCGAAATCAAACTAAGGACTATCTTGAAAAATGCCATGCCTTTATTCACCATAGTATCACCGTAAAAGGCAATACAGAAGGAATACCCAATGCACTAATGGAAGCTATGTCTATGGAACTACCAGTTGTATCCACCTTCCATGCAGGAATTCCGGAACTCGTAGAAAATGGAAAACATGGAATCCTTGTCGAGGAAAGAGATATTGATGCCTTTGCCCAGGCAATGGAACAAGTAATGGACTGGGGATACCTTGCTGAAAATAGACAAAAAATAGAAGAAGAATTCTCTTTCCCAGCACACATGAAAACGTTAATTGATTTTTATAAACACTGCAATGAAGCTGGTTCATAGAATACATTGGATTAAGTTTACTACTGAAACTACTAAATATCTATATGCATTAATGGCTAGTTTATCACAAATATTTAGAAGATGAATTTAAGCTAAATTAGGTATTCGAAGTATGGATAAAATTGCAAATCAAAAATTCGATCCTCAGCCTGCTAATTTAAAAGATGAATTAATAAGCCTAAAACCACTTAGCAGTAATGATTTTGAAGACCTATATGCTGTTGCATCAGACCCTCTTATTTGGGAACAGCACCCTGAAAATGATCGGTATAAACGGGAGGTTTTTAGGGTTTTTTATGATGGAGCGATTAAAAGTGGAGGAGCCTTCCTGATCATTGAGAACCGCTCTAACAAAATAATCGGAAGCACACGCTATTATGATTATGATGAGTCCCAAGCACGAATTACGATTGGATTTACCTTTCTGGCGAGAGAATTTTGGGGTGGGATTTATAATAGTTCATTGAAAAAATTGATGTTAGACTATGCCTTCAAGTATGTGACTAGCATTATTTTCCACGTAGGAGCAAATAATATCCGATCACAAAAGGCAGTTTTAAAATTAGGTGCTAAACGAATGGAGCATCAACTTTCTAGTGTAGAAGCAAATTACCAATTTGTATTATCCAAAAGAGATTATGGAATTTGAATTTTAGTATTTAAGCTGAAGTTAGTAATGCAAATATATTGGCTATTAGTGGTATTTAATGTTCGCTTCAATTGTTTTAAAGGATAAATAAAATTATATGGATAATGCAGAAAGGGTTAGATTAAGTTTTGATCAGCAGCAATTCATGAAACATATTGGCGCAGAATTGAAAAGCATTGATATGGGATTTTGTGAAATACACCTGCCTTTTAACGCCAATTTGACACAACAAAATGGGTATTTTCATGCAGGAACAATAGGAACAATTGCTGATACTGCTGGTGGGTATGCTGCATACTCGACGATGCAACCTGGAGAATCAGTATTAACTGTAGAATATAAATTGAACTTGTTGGCTCCTGCGAAAGGTGACCTACTTATAGTACGTTCAAATGTAGTTAAAGCAGGCAGAACATTAACAGTATGTACCTCTAACGTATTTGTGAGAAGTAATGAAATTGAAAACTTATGCGCAACGGCAATGGTAACTTTGATTGCATTGAAGAATTACAAAACAAAATAGTATGGAAATCACCTCAATACAGTCATTTCTAAACTATTATTCAAGAATAAGAGAGCGAACAAACCGTCTAGTAAGAATTGTTCCGGCTGAGCATATTGATTTTGCATATATGGAAGGAAAATTCACCATTGGAGATCAAATAAGGCATATTGCATCAATTGAGCGTTATTTATTTGCTGAGATTATCGCGGGTCGCAAAAATCGTTATCCAGGTTGTGGAAAAGAATTGGCAGATGGATATGATAACATAGTGAAATATTTTAATCGCCTACACTCAGAATCCATTGCAATAATTTCTAGTCTAAGCACTGATGATCTAGACAGAAAATACACTACTCCCGACAACTCAAAAATAGCGGGAGGAAAATGGCTACGTGCGTTAATCGAGCATGAAATCCATCATCGAGCACAACTTTACCTATACCTAAATTTGCTTAATGTAACCACTCCTCCAATGTTTGGTTTATCAGCTGAGGAGGTCCAAAAAAGTGTTCTTTAATTTACTAAAAATAATAAACCCCACTACAAACGATGACAAGAAACTGTTTCATTAGCTACTCGGGAGAATAGCCCCAGTGGAGATCCTTGGGTCGGGACTGGAAGATCTCTCAGTACGGTTTCAAAATCAATGGAGCGTAGCATCTTACCCAGCAAAGCCATTACTGTCCAAGGGGGAACTTCTTTTTCAGTAAATTCAAATTTTATAGGCTTCAACACCGTAAGAAAATCTTATCATAAAAGCAGAAGAAATTCAGTGAAAAGAATCCTCTCAAAATAAATAGAATCAGTTACTTACAAAACAAACTTTCTAATGACCGTCATTGGAAATTTTGACTATCGACGGATTTGGGTTTATTAATAAATTGAAAACTGTTAATTCTTATTCGTATTGGTGATTCAATGTACTTAAAGCTAATTGCGGATAGAATAATTAAAATTGCTAAACTAGCGTAAAAAATAAATGTTAAATTATTCATATTTAGATATTTTAACACCATTGCTACCCAATTATAAACAGGCACTTGAAGAATATAAACACCATAGCTGATTTCCCCAAGAAATACTAAATGTTTATTTTTTAATATTTTACTAATTATTCCTGTATTTGATGATACTAAAAAAATTATTGGAACAAATATAAATGCCAACATTCCATTGTGGTAATTAATGCCATAATTAAATCTTAATAATATTATTAATACAATTAGCAAGATTATGATCTGCAAATCGGTATTTTTTGATTTCCCCATTCTAATAAAAATAAGACCAAAGATGTTGCCGACGAGGAATTCATTAAAATGCATTAATGGTGAATAGAATATGAAATCATGGCTTTTAGAAGGGAAACCTTGATAGAAGGATGATCCAAGCACAAAATGAAGAATACATTGACTTATTATAAATATTAATGTTATGTATATAAATAATTTTTTTATTTCAATTTTAGTGTAAAAATAATTGAATAATAAAGGGAAGGATATGTAAAAAAACATTTCAACAGATATAGACCATGCAGGTGAATTAAAAGAGAGTGCTTTGCCGGGTATCCATGCTTGGATCATTGTCAAATTAAAAATAAGTCCATTAGAATCTATTGGAATTTTCATTATAAGTTGAAAGCTCATTAGTAATATAATGGCCACTAAGTAAACCGGGTAGATTCTCGAAACCCTTCTTTTAATAAAATTATCGAATTGAATTCTTTTCTTTTGCCCGTAAGCAATAATCATTACAAATCCGGACAAAATAAAGAAGTAACTTACTCCAATACTTGCCTGTTGGAATATGAACGAAAAGACGTCCAAATTAAATGGAAAAATATTTGTTCCATAATGAAAGACTACGATTGAAATTGCTGCAATAAACCTTGTAAATGTTAATTGTTCGAGTCTCATTTAATTATTAGGGTATTTCTTTTAATATAGTGGTTATTCAAATAGGTCATGGATACCTATTAATCAATTTATTGTTTTTGATTGTAATTTTTGCCTAATAATGTTACATCTGTAAAAAAATACTTTCAAAGTAATTTGTATATAAATCTTCTTACATTGCTTAAATTAAAATAGTTAGGATCCTTTATATTTCCCTTGTAAACATACTTTTTTTAGTACCTTTATACAAGCCGATTAGCTCAAGACGAATCTAATTATTTTTTTGCAATACACCAACTGTCCAACATTTGAATGTCGAACCGCAGATAAATCGGATTTGCAATCTGACTCTCTTTTTTAACGACCAAGAACCCAAGCCCTCAGCTCCAACGGAGCGAAATATCCATAGCCCATTGTTTCAACCGTGGATTAATGGAATGACACAAACCATCCTCCCGCCTCAACCGTCTGAAACTATAAGAAGACCACCATCAACTGCTCTTCAAATCCAATAACACTTCTTCAACATTCTCTGTTTTTTGAATCATCTGCTTTCACCGCAATTGTCTGAACTATGATTAAAAATGATTTTTTGATAGACTATGATTTCCAGCTCCAACGGAGCGAAATATCATTAACCCACGGTGCAGCCGTGGGTTAAGCCAAAGCACAAATCATCCTCCCGCCTCAACCGTCTGAAACTATAAGAAGACCACCATCAACTGCTCTCCAAATCCAATAACACCTCTTCTCTTCAACATTCTCTGTTTTTTGAATCATCTGCTTTCACCGCAATTGTCTGAACTATGATTAAAAATGATTTTTTGA
>NZ_JBMPIY010000007.1:0-41819 GCF_049340005.1 Peijinzhouia sedimentorum | reverse complement strand
ACGGAGCGAAATATCATTAACCCACGGTGCAGCCGTGGGTTAAGCCAAAGCACAAACCATCCTCCCGCCTCAACCGTCTGAAACTATAAGAAGACCACTATCAACTGCTCTTCAAATCCAACAACACCTCTTCAACATTCTCTGCATTTTGAATCATCTGCTTTCACCGCAATTGTCTGAACTATGATTAAAAATGATTTTTTTGATAGACTATGATTTTCAGCTCCAACGGAGCGAAATATCATTAACCCACGGTGCAGCCGTGGGTTAAGCCAAAGCACAAACCATCCTCCCGCCTCAACCGTTTGAAACTATAAGAAGACCACCATCAACTGTTCTTCAAATCCAATAACACCTCTTCAATATTCTCTGTTTTTTTGAATTAACTGCTTTCACCGCAAATGTCTGAATTAAGATTTGATGATTTTAGGATTGGGTAATGAGCGAAATAACCATAGATAATGGAATTGCACCAATTAACCTCCCGCCAAATAGTCCGAAATGCTCTGAGGAATCATGCTCAAAACGAGCGGATCAATAATAAACTACATCAGCGCTATGTACAGATTTTAAAATATCCCAACAAAAAAAGACAAAAAATTAGCCTCATCTGGAATCCAAATGAGGCTTTTATAATGCCTAATAATCAACCTCCCGCTTTTAATGCCTGGCCAATTTATTATTACTTATCGAATTACTTTCACATCAAAAGCATTTGGCCCTTTTGGCCCCATTTCTACTTCAAATGTAACCTGATTATTTTCTTTAATCTCTTCGGTAAGGCCGTTTGCATGCACAAAAATACTTTCCTGAGTTTCATGATCTTTTATGAAACCATATCCTTTTGCATCATTGAAAAATGTAACAGTGCCCTTCCTGATGGTTTCCATCGGCTCTAGATCTTCCTGCTTAGGAACGCCAATTACAATGTCTTCTGATTTTACTACAGTTTTCTTTTTCTTAGGATCGGGTGGGGTAGAAGTAATGTTGCCGTCTTCATCAACGTAGGCAATCATATCTTCAAAACTTTGCTCCTGCTGATTGGCTTTCTTTTCTTCTTTTTTCTCTTCCTTCTCTTTGCGCTTGCGAAGTCTCTTTTTCTCTTTTTCTTTCTTGCTGAATGTTTCTTGCGATCTGCCCATAAACAAATTTTAAAGGTGAATATTGACCGATTTTCACAAAGACACCACTAATCTTTCAGCCAATACGAATGGAGGATTTCGCAGAAAATTACATCTGCGTTTACAAAGGTACGAAAAGAAATCTGATTCCAAATTTGCTTTTGATAATTCATACACCTTCATGCCTTATTTTCAATAAATTAGGCTAGTCAAATTTTATTTGCTTGTATGGATTTGGCTTAAACTATAGATGGTATTGCAATGGCTCTGCTTTTTTAATTTTCTCTTCTACCCATTCTTCCTCCTCCTCTTCGAGTACCTCAGGAGCTTCTTCCAAATTATCTGATTGTCCAACCAAATGTAAGTGGGCAAAAAATGGAAAATGATCCGAACCAATATGTGGCAGCCTTCTGATCTCAATTAACTTGAACTCAGGCGACAAAAATATATGATCTAATGGCCATCTGAGTAATCTATAATCAGCATGAAAGGTGCTGTAAAAGCCACGCCCAATTCGTGGATCTAATAATCCGCTTAGCTGCTGAAAAAGTCTTGTGGTTCTAGACCAAGCTACATCATTCAAATCCCCAAAAACTAGTGTGGGCTCTTTTTTCGCATCTACATTTTTGCCTACAATCAGCAGTTCGGCGTCTCTGTCGGTAGAAGTTTCTCGCTCAGTTGGACTTGGAGGCGTTGGGTGTAAGCAATGAATTTTTACCTTTCGGCCCGATCGCAGTTTTACATATCCGTGGATAGATGGAATTTCATCATCAACCACATACTTTATCTCCGTGTCAATCAGCTCTAGCTTAGAGTACAGATGAATTCCATACAAATTTTTAAGCGGTTTTTTCACCGTATATGGATAATCTTTCTCGATCGAAGATAATTTTGCCTCCCACCAATCGTCCGATTCCAATGTCAAAAGAATATCCGGTTTGTATTGATTTATCAAGCTCAAAAGTTTGCTAGCATCACGATTTGTCTCTAATACATTGCTTACAAGAATAGAAACATTATTAGACTTTTCATTTCCCTTATACCTCAAAACTTGCTGACGAGCTAAATTGGTATAGGGAAAAATTTTCACTAATTGATAGAGAAAACTCAGTACAGCTACTGCAAATAATACGATATATGTAAGGCTAAAGTATGGGATTAACCAAATAGCGATAAATAATATAATTATTTGAATTACAGCAATTTGAACTCTTGGAAAATCAAAAATTCTAATCCACCAATCGTCCCATTTGATAAGAGATGCAAGTGTAGGAAAAATAGAAATACAAAGTATAATAACGGCCAGAGTATCCATTTAGGATTTAATCATTTTGTTTGGGTGTAAATGGATTTGTCATCAAACCTATATTATTAAGAATGATAACACCTTTTTTATTTTGATTGAAAATAAATTCAATCTTACTCAATTTTTGCCAATCGAAAAATGGATTTTCCACACCAATAGAAGAAAGCGGGAGGTAAAAGGAACTAAATACGGCCTCTGAATTTGGATTGTTTCTCATAAATTCAAGCTTCATCAAGTTCTTTTCAATTTGAGGTTGCAGATATGAATATTCACTTAGCAAGGTACTCACTATTTCCCCATTCTGGTCAGTCAATTGTATGGTAAAGTCAATGGGCTCTTTCTTTTTATCTTTATCATCTTCCTCACTTTCATCATCCTCTTCTTCTTGGCTTTCATTATTTTCTTCATTTGCGTTATCGCCTTCGCCTTCTTCCTCCTCATTTTCATTCTTAGCCGATTTCTTTTTGGGATGAGATGCATCCTCAGCGGCATCTGCCAATAAAAAGCCCAAAGTCTCATGTTTAATCGAATCTAAAACCATTGAGTCAGGCAGTGTGATTGTATAAGTTCCGATCAATGTATCAGTTTCTGAAAAATCCCAACCTAAGTAAGCGGCTTTGCTACTTTGGTTGCTATAAGTCATTTTAATGAGTTGTTCTTTAAATTTGCTAAGCTTATCGGCAACAATTTTTCCTCCCGCTATCGTTGCGGTAGATAGATCAATGTCCTCCTCGTAATTGGCCAAATACGTAATGCCTGATTGCTCATATTGCGATAAGTAGATATTTTCCGGAAGCCAATTTTTTCCCAATCTATGATCTGCAAATAGCGGTTGATAAGCTTTATTTTTCTTGAGTGTAGTTTCCAAAAATGCTCCGATATATACTTTGGCTATTTTTTGTTGGTCTTCCTCCGATATTAATTGCTTGAGGTTGAAAAGATTGATGTATGGCGATCCGCCATCTTTGTTGCCCCAAGTAGTGTTGAATTGCCCATGATTAGCTTTGTAAATGTAAAGGCCAGCCTTGAACCCATCAAAACCTTCCGAATACTCTAACCGGTGAAATTGTTTCAAAGAACTGTACGATTGAACGTCCATATCATGCGAACCATGCAATAGGAGATAGTTCACATCTTCGATCGGCGTTGGGACATTGCTCGGTGTATATTGCCCATCTACCGGTGCAATTCCCACAATGCTGCGAATATTAAAATTGAAATCGAACTTTTCTAAGCCATTATCCGGGTGGAATGGAAGCCGATTGAATGATGCTGCAATGGCCACGGCTTCGCCTCCTCTAGAGTGGCCGATCAAGGCTATTTCATCCATATTTACCTTATTGTAAAATTGGCTGGTACTATCCGCATTCCACTTTCTCCATTGCTCCAAATGTTTCAGCATTAACCAACCTCTAGCACCATTTTCACCTGATAAGCCATTTGGGATATCAGAAAAACTGCTATTGAGGAAGTTTTCATCCACAGAAGCAAAAATGTATCCTCTACTTGCCAAAAACTCACCCAAATATCCGTAGCCGCCGTCAGAGAAATCTTGTGCTAGATGATTACCATGGACAATGAGCACAAGCGGGAAATTCCCTTCGCCTTCGGGATACCAAACGCGTGCATTTAGCGGCAATGCATCCTTATCAAAACCAAAATATTTTGTGCGCAATTTGCCGGTAAAGCCACTCCATGAAGTAAGCAGATTACTACCATCTACGGAGTCTGTTTTGATGCTTACCTGCTCAGCAAACTCTTCTCGGTTTTTATCATTTCCACTGCCATAAGTTAGGTATTGAAAGGAATATGGACCATCTGCTGAAGGGTCTTCCAGCTGTAAAGGTTCAGGAATAGATTCCCCAAAGTAAGCGGCATTCGTTGGCGCTTCTGTGTCTTTTCCTGTATAGAAATACCAGATTGAAATGGTAAGTAATCCTGCAAATCCAATAACTGTACTCGCGCTAATTAAGATCTTATTGAGCAGTGTGTTTTTCTTCCAATCACGCTTGATAAGTAACCAAATACCACCCCCTAATAATGCGGGAAGGATGATAAATGCCGCAAGAAAACTCAAAGTAATTTGCATGCCACCTGCAAAACTGAGGAAAGTAACCAGAATGGTGAAAAACAGTGCTCTTTTAAATAAAGTTGGTAATTCATTAAGCTTTTTAAGCAAATAATTGATCAATAATGCACTTAAAATGAGTATCAGGAATAACCCTATTGCAAAAACAAAAGTGGTAATGAATCCTAATGGCTGAATGATTTCTAGCGGGAGGATAAGAAAAACAAGACAAGCAAAAATCAACATTCCTATAGCTGCCCCCTTCATGGCTTTTTTGCCAGGACTTAGTAAGGATACGAGTTTTTTAAAGCCAGATTTGAGTTTCTTGAAAATCAGTTTAGCTTTCATTGGGAGGTACGTTTATGGTTAATTTCTCAATATAAGGTCTTTTTTGCTTTTTTGAATAATGACTTGCCAGCTTATTTTGTACCCATGGTGGATTAGCCAGATTACTTTTTTCTATTAAGCTCATGCAATCATTCTCATGATTCAAACCTTATGATTATTTGCTGAGCGCACAAAATTTCCCTTTTATGATGTATAAATGCTGAGATTTTCTTGAATAGTATGTAGGGAAGTCGTCGGCGAAAAGCGAGCTTCAGTCCAGCAGATTTGTTTTTAATTTATTTGACCAACCTCGTTTTACTCATTATTTTTATTTTTCAATGGTATTCGTGATATCGCTTCGCTAAGTTCTTTTCTGATCTAGGAAGAGATGTCTAACTCCAGCGAATGTGCAGATCACACATTATAATCAGAATCACATATTTCAAAGAATGCACAGATGGCACGTCTGCTTGCCGAAGGCAGGGATTTTCCTTGATTATTTGGAATCCGTAAACCTTTCTCATGACGATACATTCATTAATGATTTTTAATGTGCATCGTAAACAAACCCATTTTTTGCAGATTCTATTATCATCATAATAATTAAATACATGAAATAGGTGGCAATAAGTCCAATAAGAAATTGAATTGTTAAGAATGAACTATTTTTTATATTGTGTTCAGACAATAATACTCCATTAGAGTTAATTTGAAATGTGGGCTGTCCAGTTAATTTTTTCCAAGCGCTCTTAACTGCATATTTTAGCTCATAATTTTGTCCAGCTATTTCGATATTGTGACTAGTGCCAAATAAAGTCCGTTTACGACTTACTAATTTATTGTCTAGAAACACTGTCTCATTTCCTAATATGCTTCTTTTAATTTCCAATTTTTTTCTGTTAATAATTAGTTCAAGTAGTTTCATTGCAATGAAATTTTGTAATTCGGATTGATTGATTTGTGCAGGCTTATTGCTTTGCGAAAATTGAAAGGATGACTTCTACTACATTTTCCGGCGAGTTTCATTAAAATATTAGAAAGCAATACCACTCACTGTTTTTGAAAAGCTTAGGCCCAAAATCCCTAAGAATTTACTTATCCTCATGATATTTTTTTGCAATGCAGATTTATCCCTGCAATTTTATTGACGACTAAACTTATTATTGCTCAAAATCCTTTAAGGTAGTCTGAAGGTTTTTCACGTGTACGCCATATAGCCGATCAGCCCATTTTACAGTACCATAATAAATAATGGCAGCAATAAAGAGATAGCCACAAATAATAATCAGCAGGTTAGTATTACTCATATCTAATGAGATGAGCTTGAGAAATATATCTTCTCTACTCATTGGGGTATTTAATTGTACCTTACCGATTCCTAGGCAAAAAGTAAGCAAGGAAATGGGTAATAGAAGGCTGCCTGCAATAACAGCAGTCTTATATACCTCTAGCGTTAGTTTTAAATCATAGATAAAGGCCACTACAGTATCTTTACTACTACCACTTATATCACTGGTTTTATTCAGGAACCAAGTCATCTTGGCTAAATACAGTAAAGTAATTAAAGCAGTGACAAATTGTAAAATTAAGTATAAACCTTTTGCCAATTGATCCATTGGAATCATAAAGGGTGCAGTGAAAAATAGCACAATAATGACAAGCTGCGTAGCAATCTCACTTCTCATGCTTCTTCTGACCTTTTGTATGGGAAGTTTGCTTTTTTCTATTTGCTTGATGTTGGTAGGTACTGAAAGCTCGTTCATTTCTTGTCCCTCCATTTTCTTTTTGATCTCTTCAAAATTCATAACCTTGTGTTTTTATAATTTCTTGTAATTTCTCTTTTGTTCTTTTAGCCTTCACCCTTACATTGACTTCTGATATACCTAGATTTAGGGCGATCTCTTTGCCGGAAAATCCTTCAATAAGTTGTAAAATGATCGCTTTCTCGATTTTAGTAAGCTTTTTTACAGCCTCGTAGAAGTGTGCTAATTGCTGATCTTTATGGTCATCATAATTTTCAAAAGCAATGGCTTCATTATCAAATAAGGTGTCTTGTGCTGGTTTTCTTTTCTCTTGCTTAAAGAAGACGATGGCTGTATTTATGGCTACTCGGTACATCCAAGAGGATAATTCGCTTGAGCCTTTGAAAGTGTGTATAGATTTCCACAGTTGAAGAATTATTTCTTGAAATAAGTCCTGCTGGTCTTCCAAGTTATCAAAGTACATCCTTGACACTTTGTAAAGGATGCCTTTGTGTTTGTTAATAGCGTTTAAAAATTCTTGTTCAGATAGCTGCATTTACTGCTACTAGTTAAATACTGGAGTGACAGTATACCCTTTCTCCCTTAAAAGGTGAATGACTCCAAAGTCATTGGTAAGGTGAGCAGCTCCTACGGCAAATAAATTGCTTCTTTCCTGCATCATAGGTGACATTTTTTCTACCCATTTTTTGTTTCTATCCACTTGTATTAGCGTTACGGCATTTTCATCCATATATTCTGTTTTAGTAAGGTAGCTTACAGCTTCCGTCAGCTCCTCCTTCTTATAAGATATAATAGCTTTCTGAAAGTCCACCTTGTAGGCATCATGAAGCATCATCTGTTCGTAAGCAGACTCTGTAGGAAATGCTAGCTGCATCATAGCAAGTTGCTCAGCGACTGTTTCAAGATTGTATATGGGTATCCTTTCTGAAAGGGCTATTTGTGTAAGCTCCAGCTCGAAGGATTTTATTTCCGTACAAGGTAACATTTTCATAATCAACATGCTGTTAAGCATAGAAAGTCCATAGCTATCTAAATTAACCAGCGATGTGCCTACCACCCGTTGTACCAAAGTGTCAAGTCGACTGAATTGCACAGTACTCAACTCTTCTGAAATCTTTTTTGAATTGGTAATGGACTCTTGCATGCTCTTCATTTCTGCCGGATCGGTCATGTTTATTTCCAGTACTAATGCCTCAACTTCGGCAATTGTATTGATGAGTTTTTCAGGCAATTTGAAGTCATCAATGCACATCATATGGAGCGTTCCGAAAATATAGGATGGTTTTTCTAAATCGGGATGTTCTACTTTCCATAAAAGAGAATTTTCAAGCTGTACAGCTGTTTGTCCACCAGCAAATTGAGCTGTGAAGCTAAATAATAATGTAACAATGATAGATTTAAGGATTTTCATTTTTTCTGTTTTTTAGTTTCAAAGAGTAGGTAAGCGAATCAAAAAAAATGTTACAAAAAAAATTCACTTATTAGATAGGGGTTGAAGACTGTCCCATTTAGGTATAGTCTTTCAGGCTCTTTATCCAGTGTGACTGGAAGTGTTATTTATGATACCTGCTGTGTGAGATTATTTAGTCAGGCAAATGTTGAAATAAAACAGGGATTATTATTCTTAATTTATTGAAAAACAGCTCATTGATTTTGTTAAAGGGCCTAATGTCGATTCCACTTCTTCACACAGCGTTGGCATGAAGTCAAAGCAAATGTATAGACCGCATTATCTGTAAGATATTAAACAACAACTGTCTGAATGTATGATTCTTGGAGATATTGGGTATTTGTTTACATAGTAACTATGGATCTTTTAGAGTCGGCTAATAGTGTGTTGGAAACTCCTATGAGAATGAATCAGAAAGGCTAAAAAAACTGCCGTATATTTTCAGGAATTCAAGTATAAGAATTGGTATATTATTCTCCCAATTATGCGACCTGTCCATGATCAGGAGAAATTATACAAAAGCCTGTAGTGTGTTCAAAACAAGAATACTGGACAAAATGTCAATTATCACATTTATTCAGTTTATGAAAAAGTTTCTATGCCCAGAAACAGTAACAACAGTAAAATTCAAATCGCCCAATTTCATCCCGGAAGTTTAATTACTTATAGCCATTGATTACCCTCTATTTCCGTAGGTATTTCTGTCGTATCGGCATTAAGGTCATGAAAACTCTAATAATCTTTTTTTGAAGAATGTCTTACAGTAAAATGAAATTTCTTGTACCTTAATCATTCATTAAACCTAATCTGCCATGCAAAGAGTCTCTATTACTCTACTTCTTACAGCACTTCTTTTCCTATCATTAAATGTACAAAGTCTTAAGGCTCAGTCTAATCAAAAGGAAATGGCTGCTCAGGTAGCCAATGGACTTAAATTGAGAGGAATTGGACCGGCATTAATGGGCGGAAGAATTGCGGATATCGCAGTGAATCCCATTCAAACCAGCACCTGGTATGTAGCAGTAGGTTCGGGTGGCTTATGGAAAACAACGAATAGCGGAACTACTTGGACGCCAATTTTTGACGCACAAGCATCCTATTCCATTGGTACTGTAGCATTGGATCCAAATAACCCGGAAGTAGTATGGGTGGGTACCGGAGAGAATGTAAGCGGCCGACATGTTGGTTGGGGCGATGGCGTTTACAAAAGCATGGATGGTGGTGCCACTTGGGAGCAGATGGGGCTAAAGAATTCGGAGCATATTGGGAAAATACTGATCGACCCAAGAAATTCCGACATAGTATATGTAGCAGCAGAAGGCCCATTGTGGTCTTCAGGCGGAGACCGAGGATTATACAAAACTATAGATGGGGGCAATACATGGAGTTTAGCGCTAGAGATCGATGAAGCTACAGGGGTAACAGACGCGGAGTTCGACCCTTTCAATCCTGATATTATCTATGTTGCGGCCTATCAAAGAAGAAGAAAAACATGGGCCTTGCTTGGCGGAGGTCCCAATTCAGGTATTTTCAAATCCATGGATGGAGGCGAAAGCTGGAGACGGATGACTAAGGGTTTACCACAAGCTGATATGGGAAAAATAGGACTGGCAGTCACCCCTGCTAATCCACAGTTGGTATACGCTACCATAGAATCTGATAATGCTAATAAAGGCTTCTACAGATCAATGGATAAGGGCGAAAGTTGGGAAAAGCGCAGTAGCTATATCTCAGGAGGTACAGGCCCACATTATTATCAAGAAATTGAAGCTTCACCAAACAATCCTGATCTAGTTTATCAGATGGATGTGTTTGTAAATGTTACACGTGATGGAGGTAAAACATTTAATTATAGTGAAACCGGCAGAGGAAAACACAGTGATAATCATGCCTTGTGGATCGACCCAGCTAATGGCCTTCATTTGATAGTAGGAACGGATGGAGGTTTATACGAATCCTTTGATGAAGGAGCTACTTGGCGTCATTTTCCAAACCTCCCGGTATCACAATTTTACAAGATAGGTCTAGACAATGCAGAACCATTTTACAATATGGTTTTAGGAGCCCAGGATTTAGGAACATTAATTGGCCCCGGCAGAACGACCAATATTGAAGGCGTACGAAATCAAGACTGGTATGTGCCTCTAGGAGCCGATGGTTATGATGCGGCTTTTGACCCTGAAGATCCAAATATCGTGTATATGGAAATTCAGGAAGGGCAGTTGCATAGACACAATAGAACAACCGGTGAGGTATTAAATATTCAGCCACAATCCGGACCGGGCGAACCCGCCAATCGCTGGAACTGGGACAGCCCAATACAGATAAGCCCACATGATCATAAAACTCTGTATTTTGGGTCTCAGCGAGTATGGAAAAGCACTGACCGCGGGAATTCTTGGATAGCTATCAGTGATGATCTTACGACTAATACTAACAGATACGAGCTGGAGATGATGGACAGGGTGCCAAGTATTGATGCATTGTACGACAATGGAGCTATGTCTAAATACGCTACGCTCACTACCATTTCTGAGTCACCTCTACAAGCAGGGTTGCTTTATACTGGATCAGATGATGGCCTAATTCATATAAGCGAAGACGATGGCAAAAACTGGAGCAAGAGTGCTAGTCTACCCAAGGTTCCCGAGCTGACCTTTATCAATCACATTCACGCCTCTTCTCATCATGTCAATACCGTATTTGCCGTTGCCAATGGACATCAATTGGGAGATTATTCCTCCTACATTTTCATAAGTACAGATAAGGGCAAATCTTGGCAATCCATTGCAGGAGATTTGCCGGTCAATACCCTTACTTGGGTACTTAAGCAAGATCATATAGATGAAAATTTGCTATTTATCGGCACTGAATATGGCTTGTATTTTTCAGTGAATAAGGGAGTAAACTGGACGAAGTTGCATGCGGGAGTTCCTACCATTCCATTTAGAGATATTGAATTGCATCCAAGAGATAATGATTTGGTGGGCGCAAGCTTTGGACGTGGCGTTTACATTTTGGATGATTATTCTCCATTGCGAGCAATTAACCAATTGGCACAAAATAGCTCAAATGTAGTACTTCCGGTGAGAGATGCTTGGTGGTATATTCCCAATACACCAATGCAAGCCAAAGGAATGCCTTCCCAAGGTTCAGATAGTTTTGTTAGTGAAAACCCACCTTTTGGTGCTGTTTTTACCTACTACTTGCAGGAACTTCCTCAAACAGAAAAGGCACTGCGGAGAGAAAAAGAGAAAAACCTAAATGAGAAGAAAAATGATATTCCATTTCCTGGCTGGGAGCAATTGAGGCGAGAAGCCTTGGAAGAAGAGTCGAAAGTTATGCTATTGGTACAAGATAAAGGCGGTGAGCCTATTCGGTGGATAGAAGGACTTGCTAAAAAAGGACTGAATAGAGTAAGCTGGGATTTAAGATTAGCTCCGCCCAACCCTATCAACCTAAATGTACCGGATTTTCAACCTCCATGGGCCAGCGATCCTGTTGGACCATTGGTAGCACCGGGCACATACAAAGTGGCTCTTTATGTGTTGAATAATGGAAAACTGGAGCAACAAGGAGAAGTGCAAGAGTTCACTGTGAAACCAGCCTTCCCAAGCACTAATAATTACGAGGAATTAGCTGCTTTCAAAAGGCGAACAAGTGATCTGTACAGAAGGACATCCAGTGCAGCTAGTCAACTAAATGAGGCAAGCGAAAAGCTGCGCTACACCAAGGCAGCCTTAACAAAGACACCTGATGCTTCTGCTGAGCTATTTGCAAAATGGACGGAGCTTAATAATACACTGTATACATTGAGTATGGCCTTAATGGGCGATAGGGTTTTGCAAAGTAATAGTGAATCTACTGCCCCTTCCATTACAAGTAGGGTGGGAGCTGTGATTTATGGACATTGGAGTACTACGGAGCCACCTACAGCTACCTACAAAACAAGCATTGATATCGCTCAAAGAGAGTTTACGCAGTATTTACAAGATGCAGCAGCTTTTTTTGATCAATTAGCAGATTTTGAAAAAAGCTTAGAAGAGGCAGGAGCTCCTTATACACCGCATAGAAAAAGGGATTAATTATTTCTATTGTCAGTAGGCGCTATTTACTTAAAATATGAGTGTTATTATTCGTTATTCACATACTCATGCGAAGACATTCAACTCATTGCATTTTAGTGGAACAGTCTAAATTAGAATCATTGCTAATGATGAATGAGTTCGTTTTCTTTTGATGCGTTTCGTATTGGAAAAGCTCAAAACGTATCATCAATCCAAATTTGTATCTTTCCTCTTACTTTGCTTCGTTAGGGTTAAATACACAATAAAGCAAAACATATACTTAGTTCCGTGTATTCCGTGAAATTCAGATGTTTTAGATATCGACCATATCATATATAAATATTAATTCAATGATGAGAATCCTGTTAATCTTTGGATTTAGCCTAATGCTTTTGTCTACAACTGCTTTTGCTCAGAAAACGGTAGAGCGATATGAAAATGGTGAAAAAAAATATCAAGGCAGAACCAAGGATGGATTAAAGATAGGAACACATACCTATTGGTTCGAAGATGGTAGTAAGAAGCGGGAGGAAAAATACGATGTGCAAGGCAAATTGATTTTGCTAAGAGAATGGAATCAAGAAGGTGAACTTTTGAAAAAGGAAAATCCTGAAAAAGCAAATGAATTGCTCAGAGTTCAGCAGTTTAATCAAGTACAATGGACAGAAGTAAATGGAGGGGTAAGCATTAATAAGGTAAAAGGAGAGCTAGCTTTAGAACCAATACTTGGGATGAATAATATGATTATTCATTATGCTAGTTACTTAGAAGACGGTACTGAACTAGATAGCTCTTTTAGAACAAAATCACCAATTTCAATTGATCTAAATGTAAAACGATTAATTGATGGATTTCAAATGGGTTTATCATACTTCAATCAAGGTGATTCTGGCTTTATCAAGGTGCCTGCTCATTTAGCTTATGGTGTAGATGGAACAACCAATGTGCCACCCAATTCTATCATGATCTTTCAGGTTCTTGTACTTAAACGTAGTGAGTGACCATCTAAGGAACTCATTTTCTGAAAATTACAATTACCTATATTTAACTTATGTAATCCCTGTGGCACTCAAAATTCAATAGTTTGATAAAAAAGGTAGCGTAGAGCTGAAAGTAGACATAGCAAGAACCACTAGCGGATTTTTGCAAAGCCTACCGATCTATTTTCCTTTTCAATAAGCAAATGCAATTGGTCAAATAAACCCTTCTTTTTTGCTTCTATCAACCTTCGGATTACAAACCATAAAATTCAAACAACACACTTTGCAAAAGCTCGCTAAGGCTTCCCCTATTGGTCATTTACTCAGCTTTTGACTTTTCGCCCTCCATTTTGGATGGGTTTTGTCTAGTATCAAAAACATCATTTATTATTACTTGATTATCTATTATTCTGTAAATCAATTTATAATTTCCACTCACTAAATATCTGTGATCTTTCTTTAATCTTGTAAGGTTTGGTTCTATTGGGTCAGAATGTGGAGTGTTTTTGAGTTATTTAGAAGATTCTAGTATTTGTCTTCTAATCTTATGAGCAACATTTTTATTTGCTTTAGTAGAATAATAAGCAAAAATGTCTTTTAAATTTCTGATTGCAGAATCAGTCCAAATGATTTCCATTCCTACCAATTAGCAGACTCTTTTTCTAAATCTTCTTGACTTCTAAAATTTCCGTTTTTAAAATCTACTTCGGAACTCTCAATTCTATTTATTAACTCCTCAATAGTAAATGGTTTTAATTCGGGATAATGTTCAGCTTCCCTTTTTAGGATATAATTTTCCAGTTTATCAATAAATATTTCATCTTTAATCTGAGCTAAATAGGTAATTAAATTGAGTTTTCTAGTTTGTAAATCCATATTTCAAGTATTTAAACAAAAATACAATTTTTTAATTAATGGCTTGATTGTAAAAACGATTTTCCAAGCATCACAGTTCTCGGTTATAATAAGTAGGTGATTCAATGTAATCTCCTTTACATTTTTCAGCACCTGTAAACCTATTTCAGTACTGGATAGACGTAACAATCCATGAAATATTTTTAATCTGTGATTCAGACTGATAAGCTTAACAATTGAAAGGTTTAGGGAGTGGAATTCCCCTTTTTACCTACTCGACTGTAAAACGTTTTTTATTCAGCCCAATTGATTATACTGGTTTTGTCTAAAAATATAATAGCATCAAAGGCTTTCCCAAATTCTTTAGTTTCAGTTTGACTATTTCTAACTTGTGCACCGGCCCCACTCATTGATATCAATTTTGAATTTAGGGATTCTATCATTTTATTTTCCTCTCTCGCTTTTCGGATATTTAAAAACGTATTAGGTTTTCCTAATTGCTGTAAACAATAAGTAAAGGTGTTCTTAAGAACTTCCTTATGACTATAGGTATCAAATTTCCAATTTCCAGTTTGATTGGCATCAGCAGGAAAGGCAATATATTCTCCGGTTCCAAAATCTGTAGCAATATTAAAATAAGAAGCTCCGTATATTTTTCTTAATTGATGACCAGTTACATCTACAATTCCGTTATCAACCCAATCTCCTATGTGAGCATTATGGGCCCAATAGAGTGCTTTAGATTTGTTTCCATGAAAGTTTAATATCCATTCAATATTTTCTCCCATATAAATATCTCGAAAATCGTGTTTCCTTTGTTCAACATTTTGGTTAATGGCAGTTACAAATTGCCCTAAAACAACAATATGTTGATAAGCTAAATTGAATTCTTTTTCTGATGTTTTACTTTTGAATGTTTCATAATTATCAATGAAATGCTTTTTTAGTTTTGCATAGGAAATGTAATAATCAGATTTTTCACTTTCGTCGAATCCTTGCCACAGATGTTTTTCAAATCCGTCTATTTGATAGTTAGAACCAACTTTTAAAAGATACTCCCGAATTCTGTTGACATCAGACATCACATATTGCATTTCAGAACCATAGAGATATATTTTATCCGTATGTGTTTGGTTGTATCTCTTTAACTAATTCATTAATTGATAGAATTCTTTAGTTCCGTATCTCCAAGTTGAATTGTGTTCATTTAATATGATCTTTAAATCATCTCTTTTCCCTTGAATATAATCGTTTAAGTATTGTCCTTCACCAAAACCAGTTTCGATAATGAAAATGTTAAATCCTTTTTTTACGGATAAGTATTCCATTAATTCTTTTGCGAGTAATGTAAATTCAGCAGTTCCGTGAGTGTCTTCTCCATAGCCTACAATCCTGACGTCATTCAGAGAGCTGTCGAGAAAGGCAAAAGAACTTGCTTTGATTTCATTAAAGCCAACGGCGTAACTGTTCAATTTAGGATCACATTGTGCTTGACAAGCGATACTCGGCAATAGAATCAGAAAGAATGTTAATTTTAGTTTCATCGATTTATTATGATTATTTATTATTTCACTAAATCCCATATACTCAACCTTAAGAGCAATTATTTTTCGCTACGTTCTTTACAATATTTACAGTTCCCTTTATGTGTTATCCTCCTAATTTGGGATATATGTTTCATGAAAAATATATTCACAACGATCAATAACCACTATTTTATAATCAGTAAATTTTCTAGTTAGCTTGTATTTTATATCTCTTGAATCACAACCGCAAAAAAGAAAGGCTACTAAACAATATATGTGGTACCTCGGGAATCAGTCGTGCAAATATCGATTTCGGAATGAGAAAAGTATTAAAAGCTAAGTTATTTATGTCCTAAAAGAGGAATCTTGGACATTATTTATGAGACGTGTTTTGCTTTTTATATGCTGAAGGTGTCATACCAACCATTTTCTTAAAACTCGTGTTAAATGATGATTTAGAGCTAAATCCAGCATTTTCAGCAAGTGCAACTAAAGTGAATCTTTCTGCGTCAGAGCTTTTCAGTAATTGTTTTACTTTTTCAACACGATGAAAGGTAATGAATTCAGAAAAATTCATTTGATGTACTTCATTTATATATCTAGATAGTTCTTTTGGGGTAGTCTCTACTTTTATTGCAAAGTCAGTTAAGCTTAAATTGGGATTTGTATAGATAGAATTAGTAATTGCCTTGTTTAACTTCTCAGTTATTGGGCTTAGAGTATCATTAATTGCGTGCTTCTCCTTAACTCCAAAGTCATCAAAAAATAGTTTTGGCTTTAAGAAACCTACATAACCAATCCAATAAATTAATAATGTGTTTAATATAAATGTAGGGTAAGAATAATTTATGCTTTCTATCCAGTTATGAAGAATTAGATCTACACTGAATAATGCGATATCAAGAATTATAATAGATAAAAACACTAATGTTAATCGCTTTAGCCATGCAAATACATCCTTGCGTTTTTGGCTTGCAGTTGTTGGAGGTGAATTTTTTTTCAGAACCTTAAGAGATGCAATGAGTAGTGCTATTGTAAAGAATTGATAGAAAAATTCATGAATTCTAAAAAAATTTGAATCGACAATTACTTTTGTAATACGATAACTATTTTCGGAAACGGAAATGCTAAACCAATATGTCCTAAGTAGCGCATAGATTACTGCAGGGGCGATGATGTACCATTCTTTTTTATGATAAATAATACCATCATTAGATTGAAACTGATTTTTAATGTAGAAGTAAAACCCAATACCGATAAGCCATTTGTATGGATAGGGAAACAAATGTAATGGCCTATAGTATTTAAAGACATCCATGTCCAGTAATGCATAGGTAAGATTATAAAAGGCTAAGGAAAAAAGAAACAATAGGAAAAAGCGAGCCGATAGTTTATTAGTGATGTTCTTTTTGTAAATAAATACACAAAGAATAAATCCTTGTATAGCGCCAAAAAGCATAATTATATTTAGTAGGTTATAATTTAAATCCATGGCTAAAATTAATTTATCCATCAAATTTTTTTGATCAGTTTTCTTAAGAATTCCGATTTATACATCACGATTTTCATTTAGCTAAAATTTTCTTAGTTGAATAATGATTTGGCTATTTTCATTTTTTGATAATAAGGTCTTTCCCTTTCTGTTTTCCTTCATATTTGTTAATATTCGCTTACTTATAATAAAGGATCATAATATGCAATATTTATAACTATTTTATATGCTACAAAACACGGAAAGTAAGTTGCAAATAAAGATCAATAATTGAGTAAATTTAGTAAAGGGCAGTATTTAATATGTGTGTGCCTAGCATGGGCATCTGATATCGAAGACTCCAAATATTCTAGAGGGTGAAAGTCCCTTATGTGCGGGGGTAACGCCTCGAAGCAAAGCATTCGCAAGCTGGTTTGCCTTGAGGCATGCAGCGATGGAAGTGAGACAGAGAGCCTTTTATTTGGCATGATTGGAAAAAGCTTGTGCGAAAGCGAAAAAACCTAATCAGATTAGGAGTTGATCACTACCAGCATATGCATGGAGTAGAACCAGAAAAGGTAGATGGGCTTAGCTCAAAGCCCGATCCTGCGCAAACGATTAATTATCACGTCTAAGAAGAAAAGGATATGAATCGATGCTTGCCTATTATCTTAAAACCTGCCATGCCGGCAGGCTGGCACAACCTATAATCCAATGAACCGACGTATATGGTAGTGAACAATTATGTGAAATTACCGAGCGTAGCTCTCGTACGTACCGGTTGGTGGGAGAAGCGCACCGCAGGCTTATGGCTCTCGGCCATCTACTCGACTAGCAGCTATTTTTATGTCAGTCCTAATCTTTCAATTTTATTTCTTATTGTCATCTGTTTCATTTCTGCTTCCAATGCTGGAAAGTCTTCTTTTTGAACAGATTTGATAAAACTCCCGTCGCTTAGTAAATGTATTTCATCGCAAGTGTCGCTCAATGTTGAGAAAATGTGCGATGAAATAATAACTGTCTTGTCAAGTGCTTTTAGTTTATGGACAATTTCCGCAATGATAATGTTGCTTTGTATGTCCACTCCGTTAAATGGCTCGTCAAGTATAAAATAATTGTTTCCTTGCATAAGAATTGCAGTCAGGGCCAATTTCTTTTTCATCCCTGTTGAATAAGTAGAAGCATATTGGTTTAATGGCAAGTCAAATATGTTTCTGTCCTCAATGTCAGTTATTTTTATGTTCCTTGCGTGGCATAGTAACTGAATATATTCTTTGCCTGTAATTTTTTGGAAAAAGAAAGGGTCTGTCGGCAATAAACCAAGATAATTTTTAATTGGGATCTGATTTGAACTGATCTCGCCTTCGCAATTTTCTAAGCCAGCGATGCACCTAAACAAAGTCGTTTTTCCCGCACCATTTTCGCCAACAATACCATATACTTTACCATTGTCAAATTGTATATTGATGTTTTTCAGAACTTCCTTTGTCCCGTATTTCTTTGATAAATTTAGGACTGCAATCATTTCAACAAGCGACTAAGACGGTTTTCAGATTTTTTGAAAAGGTAAGGAATTATAACTATAAGTACAGGTGGAAACCAAATACAAAGAGCTAAAAGAATACCTTGCGTGATGTTCATTTCATCAGGATACGCAGCGTATTTGCTAACGATTATGCTAGTTAGAAATGCCCACCCAACCAAAAATAAAAGTGAGAGTGTGCCAATATTTTGAGGGTAGAAAATTGCAAGAATTATTGCTATTGGCAATGCAAGCAATGCCGAAAAAAGTATTGCTGTTTTAATTTTATTAAACAAAAATTCTTTGGCGCCTACGTTATAAGCCCAAATATAGTATTCATTTTCTGGTTTTGTGTAAAAGCTTAGTGTGGTTGCAAATACAAGCAACATTGCAAATACGCCAAGATTGAAGTTGTTTACAGAAACGGCAATAATTGTCAATGCGTATGTCGCAAAAAACAAGTAAAACGTATTTCTAAAACCTGTCGTAAATTCAAAAGGTCTTTTTGAAAATGGTGTCCATAATGTATAGTTTATGGTTGTCCGAAAATTTACAAGGGCTAAAATTGTCGCTAAAACAAACAATAGAAGTGCAGAAAGAAAGAGTTGTTTGTAAAACAGAAAAATTAAAAATGGCAATGAGCCAATAAAGTTTTCCGCTACTCTTATTTTTTTCAGTTTTGTTTCGCCAAAACAAATTTTTAAAAACTCGGTCCTTCGGATTTCTGAAAATTTGCCGATGAATGTCAGAGCCGAAAGCAGAAAAATGTATTCAGCAAATTCTGTCTTGCTAAACAAGTAAATTGAAAGTCCAACGAACCCAACTGTCAAAATGAGATATGCAAATAATGGTTCAAACCCCGTGTCTTTAAACCTGCTGTTTGTCATTTTATATTGAAGTGCAAAATATTCTTTCATTTTACAGTCTGCGGTGTCGTTCCAGAATGGCTGCTAACATCTTCATTAACAAAACAGTTGAGTCTATTTTCCATTTGTCGAAAGTCGTATTGTTAACTTTTTTCATTTAGACAGGAAATTACGTATTTCAGCATTTGCAATAGATGCCCTATTCATTTTTATTTTTAGCGAAAATAGAGAACCGCAAAAACAGCTGAATGTACAAAATAGACAAGGTACACATAATAACAATACTAGTATTTTGATTCACACTTTAAGAGGAGCTTTTAAATAGAGAGCTTCTACTTTGATGAAATACTATTAAATATCGCTTCAATATCTGCTAAAGAAGGCTCTTGCTTCATCCATTTTACACGCTCAGTTTGAGTGTCCATCCAGCGATACAACCAACTCACTCCCCATTTTTGATAGTAATGGTCTATTTGATTATAAACCGGATCTCTTAAAGATTCTTCATAACCAATAATCTCATAACCGTTTTTATTCAACTCGGAGACAATCTCACGCAAATAGTCAGCATTTATCGCATTGTCATGGCAGAGGTAAATATGACTGATGAATCTGCCGTAAATCTCTTGAGTCAAATCCTCAAAGAAGCTAAGCAATTCTAAGGTTTTCTGCACATATTGTTTTCCAATCTTTCGGGCTTTTTCCTCCTCACCGTTTTCCAAATAATGTCGATAGACGGCATCAAACATCCAATCTGAACTTTCAACAGTAAATGGAGCAATTGCATATCCATTTGAAGTTAAATAGTCTCCTATCTGCTTATGTTCAATGGAATCTTTTCCCATATCATTGAAGGGAAAGCGAAACGTATTAATTGATTTACCATAAACTTTGGATATTGAATCAGATAGAATTTCACCTTTCTGGATATCTTCTACAAATCGGGCAAATCCTACATCCGAATAGCGCAGATGTGAATAGCTGTGATTGCCAATAGTAGAGTTCTCATGAGCAATCCAACTATCCAAGAGCTCCATATTTTTCTCAGTTGATTCGGTTTGAAAAATTTTACTTTCATTGATGAAAATGGTAAATGGAACATCCATTGAATCCAGCTGATCCAATAAGACAGAACGGAAATCACTTTCTTGAAATTTTGATGTATTCGGAACGTCATCTATCGTAATAGCGATGGATTTTTGTTGAGAAAAACCGTCCAATGAATAGAGAAGGAGAAATATGAGGAATATGATGCTACGCATTTTTAGTTAATATTTGATCAATGAGTGTTTTTGTTTCTTATCAATCCGAGTAGAGAGACCCTGCTGGTTTGATATAAGGCTTGTTTTTAGGTAAATCATTCTAAGTTTTTATGACAATTGCTCGGCGTTGAATAGTGCGAACCGTAACATTTGTTAGATCTGCTAATTGTTCTTGAGTAAGTCCTTTATTTTTTCTTTACCTGCTCGACTAGAGAATAGTGTTTTTCATTTTCAGTCCCAGATCTCTGGGCGATTAATTTTCATTGCTCTTAAATACGAAAGGAATTGTCCTGCGTGAACAGATTCATGATATCCAATCCGTAATAAATATTTCTTAAGGATTTTCTTGTCTCCATTTCCGGGGTGAACGATTTCCGTTTCGTTTAATTCCGAATCCGAAAATTGTCGAACACTTTCTAAAAATGTGTTTCTATAGGGTTTAGCAAATTCAAGTTCGTCAGCAACACTAATGAATGGTCGATTCTTCCAAGGTGTTTGATAATTTGTCATACTCCCATTATTGATTATAATATTCCATCCATAATCGGCTTCTAAAACATGCCTAACCATTTCTATGGCAGTCATTGCTTTTTCGTCAGGTTTCCAATTATAATAGCTCTCAGGAAGTCCATTCCAAAGTTTTATACTTCTTCTTCTTATCTCTTTAAAATTTAAAATTATAAGTTCGGATTGAGTCATCTTCTTTGTTTTTGAGAATGTCGTCTTACATTCTGATAAACATAAATAAAAACCCTTTAAATCTGACTAATTTCAAGGGCTAAGTCTTCATTAGTGAGTCCGTTTTTATCGATTTTTTTTAATCTGGAATCCACCCATATTACTGTCTGAATCATACCAGTCAACTATTCGCCATTTGTAATGTCGAATCCCGATAAGGAAGATTTGCTATCCGACAATTTCAATTTCCTGAAAAATATCTGCATCTACTTTCGCGTTTTCGCAAAGCGTGCCGATCTATTTTCTTTTCTTCCCAATCAATGCAATTAGTCCAATGAGCCCTTCCTTCTAGCTTCCATCAACCATCGGATGACAAATCCTAAAATTAAAACAACATGCTTTGCAAAAGCGCACTAGGGGAGAGATCGGCAATTTTGTTTTTTATTTGTCTTCATTTATTTCAACCATTATTTCTGCAAATAAGCGAACAGATTTTATTCGGTCTTGTATGTCGTACATAGTAGAAACAGCAATCAGTTCATTCACTCCTGTTTGGTCAAGAAATACTTTTACCTGATTTTTTACAGTCTGTTTACTCCCTACAAAAGAGTATTTCAGCATTTGATTTATGGAAGGATGTTGAAATATTTCTTTCAACTCTTCGTCCATTTGGGTTGGCGGCTGTAATGGGTCTCTGGCTCCAGTTAATATACTCATAAACATCCTAATTAAGCTGGTGAATATCCTTTCCGCTTCCTCATCGGTGTCTGCAATATAAACATTGACCCCAGCTATAGTATATGGATGTTTTAGAAATTCAGAAGGCTGAAATTCTTGGTCATAAATTCTTAAAGCATTATGCAAATGGGTTGAAGCAAAGTGACTTGCAAAAGCATAAGGCAACCCCTCTTTTGCTGCCAAATGAGCACTATCTGTACTGGATCCTAATATAAACAATGGTACATTTGTGCCTTCCGCAATGGGGGCCCGTACATTCGAATGCTTGTTTTCTAAGGAAAAGTAATTCTGAATTTTCTTTATTTCACCGGGAAATGAATGTGCTCCCTGCATAAAATCTGATCGTATAGCTTGAGCCGTTTGAGGATCTGTACCTGGCGCCCTGCCGAGACCTAAATCAATGCGATCCGGATACAAATGAGCGAGGGTGCCAAATTGTTCAGCTATGATTAGGGGAGAATGGTTGGGAAGCATAATACCACCCGAACCGACTCTAATGGTATGGGTATTTTCCGCAACGTAGCCGATAAGCAAGGAGGTAGCGCTGCTCCCAATGTTAGCTGAATTATGGTGCTCGGCAAACCAAATGCGTTTATAGTTATTGGCTTCCGCTTCTTTTGCTACTACTAAGGAGTTGTTTAGGGTCTGTTTTATGGTGTGCCCTTGAGAAACAACAGCAAGTTCCAAAATAGAATATGCTATACTTTGATTATTCATTAAGCTAATTTTCGTATGTTTTATTTATTGCAACTTTTCAGAAGCTGAACGCCAGTTTAGATACTACGGTTCTAATGATGCTGCCTATTTCGGTGATGTTGTGCCATTGATTACGTACGGTTCAGACCATGCCACTCTGGGAAAGCGTTTTATACTCGGCTCAAAAAAGAGCTGATATCATAGTCCATCAAAAAATCAGTTTTGATCATAGTTCAGACAAATGAAGTGAAAGCAAATGATTCAAGAAAGCAGAGTATATTGAAGAAATGTTGTTGGAGTTGGAGAGCGGTTGGTTGATGTCAAATTCTATTTTCGAACGACTGAGGCGGGAGGCTCACCTTCGGTCGGTAAAATGATTTGTGCCATTCCTTTATCCCACGGTTGAAACCATGGGCTATGGATATTTAGAAAAAATCTGCTACTGGCGCGTTTTTGCAAAGCATGCCGATCTATTTTCTTTTCTACACAAAATGCTATTAGTCCAATAAACCCTTCCTTCTCGCTTCCATCAACCTTCGGATTACAAATCCTAAAATTAAAACAACACGCTTTGCAAAAGTGCGCTAGGGGATGTGCAGTTACATATTATTGTTAGAATCACGGATTGCCGCAGATTGCACGGATTGCACAGATTTTTTTGATTACTTGAATTTTGACAACCTATTTCAGGACTAGGTAAAATTCAAAATCCGTGAAATCTTTTAATCCGTCTAATCCGTGATTCAGACAGATTCCCTCATTTACAACACCAATCTCTTAAATGTTAAACTCTTACCGCCAAAATTGATAAGTAAACCAACTTCTAGCTTATAGGCTTTAAGGTAATTGAGTACTTGAGCCATATGTACGTCGTCTAATTGAGAAATAGCTTTCAACTCTACTAATACTTTCCCTTCTACCAAGAAGTCGGCTCTTCTAGTGCCAATAGGTTCTTCCATTTCTTTGTAGAAGATTTCTTGTTCTATTTCTCTAGCAAAGTAACCCTGCATTACTCATCTCGTAGGCCAATGCCCTTTGATAAATCACCTCCTGAAACCCATTCCCTAAGAATTTGTGAACTTCAAAAGAGGCTCCAATAACCTTCTCTGTTATTTCTTTATATTTTAATCCATCACCCATGTTCAACAGATACCCAATGAGAAATCGTAATATTCAGACCTAATTTATTGATTTACTTTTTAATTTGGAAGTCTGCCTCATTTTGTCTGAATCACGGATTGCCACAGATTACACGGATTGCACGGATTTTCTTTGATTACTTGAAATTTGTCAACCTGTTTTAGGACTCGTGAGACTAGATAATCCGTGAAATCTTTTAATCCGTCTAATCCGTGGTTCAGACAATTAAGCTTAGAAATTGAGAGGTTCACTAAAGGTTCTATTTGAGGTTTAGAGGTTGTTTTTACCTAATCGACTGGAGTATAGTGCTTTTTTATTTCTTTCCAAATAGTTTGTTGTACCATTTCAAGCTAATAAGTCGTTGTATTTCAGTGTTATTGGCTTTAATTTCTTCCTTTTTAGCAGCTAAGTCAGATTCCGTATATTTTAACTTTGATTCAAGTAGACTGGAATGTTTTTGTGATTCAGATAGATTGTTCTCTAAGTTCTTAAGTTTCTTTTTGAGTCGCTCGTTTTCGGTTTCAAACTCTCTCGTTTTATTCAAGAGTAGTTCAAGCGAAGAGTTCTGTTCCTTGATTTTCTGTGCTTTTTTGGAATTTTCTTGAGATAATGCTTCAACCTTTTCTTGAGCTTCTTCAATATCTTCTTTTAATTGATTTTGCTCTTCGAGGGAAATTTTGAACTTCTCTTGAAAGCTCAATAATCTTGCGCATTGAGTAACTACAAATCGTTCAAAGTTATCCGTATCAATGTCGTTACGAAACTTTAATGCTTGCTTAAAGTAGTCAAAAGACGACTTGATACTTCCTTTAATAAATTGTTCTCTTGCCTTCTTATAGTAAAAATCAGCTTTACCAGTATTTAACTGTTCTGTTATTAAGGTTCCTGGCGTTTCGTTTTGAGCGAATTCTAAAACTTGTGGGTCAGTCTTAATAGCAAACTGGTTAAGTTGAGTTTTAAGCTGTAATCCGCTAAAAGAAGTACATCGGCTTAACGCAACATAAACTTGTCCCGGTGCAAAAGCTCTACCTAAGTCTGCAATTACTTTTTCAAAAGTTAAACCTTGACTTTTATGTACTGTAATTGCCCAAGCTAAACGAATTGGAAATTGCTCGAAAGTGCCGATAATTTCTTCTTCAACTTTCTTTTTTTCCTTATTGTAAGTGTATTGGATATTATTCCAAACGGTACGTTCTACTTCAACTTCCGATTCGTTATCGAATACAACGGTTATTGATTTTTCTTCAAGTTCTTTTATTTTTCCAATTTTCCCATTGAAGTAGCGTTTAAAATTTCCTGTGTCGTTTTTGATAAACATAATTTGAGCACCACACTTTAATTTCAAAAAATGGTCTGTTGGCTTGTGCTTATCAGGAAACTCTCCTGTAACATTTGCTTCAAATGTGAAAAGTGGTGTTTCAAGTTGGTTTAACTTAGTTAGATTGGTGTCATTAACAATATTGTTATGTGTCGCCAAAATTATATAATCACTACCATTACCTGAAAATGTGGGATTGTATTTGGAGTTGAGAGTTCTAAAGTCCGCTTGACTAACTTGATTAACTCTAACACGATTCAGTAGGTCTATAAATTCCTGTTCATTTTGTCTGTATATTTTCTTTAGTTCAATGTAGAGTGGTGTGTTTTGCTCAATCACTTTTGAGCTAAAAAAGAAAGGTGTTTTATAAAACTGGGACAAAATTGCCCATTGTTCATTATCAGCTATAGGCGGAAGTTGGAAGGTATCACCAATCAATATTACTTGAACTCCACCAAATGGTAAATATGGTTTTCGTCTAAACACTCTGAGAATTCGGTCAATTACATCAAGCATATCAGCTCGAACCATTGAAATTTCATCAATGATCAAGAGATCAAGGTTTTCTAAAATCTTCTTTTTGTCTTCACGATAGCGGAAAGTCGTAAAGATTGTTTCTCTGTTTTCCGTTCCTATTGCACTTGTTCTCAATCTTGAATCGTCAGGAACAAATGGTCCGAAAGGAATCTGAAAAAAAGAGTGAATAGTAACGCCACCTGCATTTATTGCAGCAACTCCTGTAGGTGCGAGAATTACTGTGTTCTTGTCGGTGGTGTTTTTGATATATTTTAGAAAAGTCGTCTTACCCGTTCCTGCTTTTCCTGTCAAGTAAACAAGTTTGTCAGTATGTCGAACAAATTCAGCAGCATTGTTGAATTCGACATTGTTTTTATCAAGTTCTATGTTGTCTACTTTTACAGCCATTTTTTTAGTTTCTGACTAACATAAATAAATAACCATTAAATCTGGCTAATTTCAAGAGCTAAGTTTTCAATAGTGAGTCCGAATTTATTGATTTCCTTTTTAATATGGAAGCCAGCCTCATTTTGTCAGAATCACGGATTGCAGCAGATTACACGGATGACACAGATTTTTTTGATTACTCGGAACCTATAAACCCATTTCAGGACTAGATAGACGACACAATCCGTGAAATCTTTTTATCCGTCTAATCCGTGTTTCAGACAATTAAGAGGTTCAGACACGGTTCTGTGAAAGATTTTAAAGGTGGGATTCCCCTTTGCCTACTCGACTATTTCTTGTAGGGCGAATCATCCATTTAATAGTTTATTATCATTAAATGTTTCAATAAGTAAATCAAATACTTTGTCTGTTACTGTGCCAAATCCAGCATCAACTAGCTTACCTTTCAACATCTGTTTCCAATCTTTTTTACCAAGAACATTAAGTAATTTCTTTAAAGTCTCAAGTTCATCCATCAAATCATCATAGGTAATTTGTTGCCCGACTTCAATCTTTTTTAATTTTTCTGAAAATTCGTCGAGCTTACTGTTAATTGTCTCTCTTTCTTCTATTTCAATTGGGTCGTTAGGCTCGTAAATTAAAGTATTGAGATCTTCTATGTATTCAACTCCTTTTGAAGTTATCTCGGCATGAGTTCCATCCTTAGTCGCTATTATCTTGAGGAATCCAACATCTGCCAATGCCTGAGCGATGCTATATGCTTCATGTCTATTTGTTTGACCCAATCCTCCTATTAGGATTTCCTCCACATCATAATATTTGCCATCAAACCTTTTTGCGTAGAGTGATTTGAGGAGAATATTTTTTTTGTCTTTGATTTTCATTGTTTTAAATTATTTCACTGGTGCACTTTTTCAAAGCGTGTCGATCTATTTTTTTTTACGCAATCAAAGCTTTTTGCGACATTAATTCCTTATCGAGTACATCAATCTCTGGATTACAAACCCTACAATTAGATGATTACGCTTTGCAAAAATGCGCTAAAGGATAGGCTTTTATTCAACTTTAGCCTTTTCAATTCCTTGTTGTACTCTTGAGGGCATTACGAACAGAAACTGTGCAAGTGCTAAAGTAAAATCGATTGTTATTTGGGCTTCTTTTTCTGTTGGTAAACCAACTGATTCATCGGCATGTCTTTGGTAATTAGCGTCAAGTCTGACTTCATGAGCCCATTCAGCCATTTCATTAGTTATTAAATGGTCTTCAACTGCTTTGTTAATTCTGTTGTAAAGTGAACCATCTTTGTATCCTTTCTCCTTTAACATAGCATCAACAGAGCTAGCTGAAAGCATAATTGAACCAGCCGGAGCATGAAGGCTATAAATTGCTTGATCCAAATAAGCTTTTGCCCTATCAGGTATAGAACTGTCAAGAGAAATAGCATTAGGAAACATTTGATGTATTTCATGGTTATATTGACGTGCCCATGCTGTAGTCACACCACCACATCTTTGGCAAGAATAAGTCACCCATATTCTCTGATTT
This sequence comes from Peijinzhouia sedimentorum, assembly GCF_049340005.1. Lineage (NCBI taxonomy): Bacteria > Pseudomonadati > Bacteroidota > Cytophagia > Cytophagales > Peijinzhouiaceae > Peijinzhouia > Peijinzhouia sedimentorum. The sequence continues at coordinate 14,196 of NZ_JBMPIY010000007.1, read as the reverse complement.
GAGCCATTGAAGCTTTGAGTACTAAATCTAGTAGCCTCTGTCAAATTTGGGTTGTCAACATTACAATGAGGACATCTCTTAATAATCAAATTACTTTCTAGCCTTGGCATAGGGTTTTTATTTTAAGCTTACTACGATTCACAACTATCACAATTTTGCAAAGCTTGTCAATCTATTTCTTTTCAATACAATCAATGCTATTTTCGACATCAATCCTATTTATCGCATATCAACCTCTGCATTACAAATCCTGCAATTAAAAGGGCATCCTTAGTCAAAGTGCTTTCTAGGCAATTATTATAATTCACCATTATCAAATTGGTCAAAAAATTTATCAATTCCAGAAGATTTTATTTGAACTATATTATATAAATCACTCAATTCACGCATAAAAAAAGGAAAACTCCATAAATTATTTTCATAATCATCAACGAATTCCAGCTTAAAAAAAACCTTATCTTGAAATTCAAATTCATCAACCTGAACAGGTTCACTATATTTATATATTCGCAAGTATTTTTCTAGGTATTTAGCTTCATACACTTTACCAATTAAATTTTGTTCACCTTCCAATGAATTAATTCTTTTTGAAGAACTAATAGTCCATTCAACTTTTCCTGATTTTGAGTCTTTAATCAAAAGACCTAAAAATTTTGATATTTTGTTTTGTGGGATCATTTTATTAAAGCTTTTTTATCAAGTTTAACCTCTTCAATACGATTGTAATTTTCATTAATTAAAATATAAAGATTTAACAATCGCTTGTTTGTCGACATATTTGATACAAAAAATTTATATTGAAAAACTATTCTATCACATACAGTAGGACTTTCAATATTTGTTTGATAAAAATCGTGATTTTTCAACTTTTCAATTTTCGCTATTATTTTCACAGTCTTTTGTCTTGCATTCTTATCACTCAGTTTAGGTAAAAGACTTTCAAATGCAGCTAATTCTTTTACAAGAATTTCTTTGATTCTAATTTCATTCGTTTTAACATCAGAAATATTACTAATCAATTCACTCTGAAGTTTATCAATATCAGTAAGATACTTAGTAATTCTCCTGTCAAATAAGTTGCTAAATTGTATCCGTTTAACTTCGTTACTAACAATATACGCAATGATTAAGGTGACTATAGAGATTATAAGTCCAGCTATTGATGAAATATTTCCAATATCAGATAAATCCATAGTTCATTACTTTTTTCTTGGTATTTATAACCTCGTATGTTTTAAGGCCGCTAAAAAACGATTTCAAAGCACTTCACTGCCTCGAGCAGAATTTTGATGGGAGCACAATGCTTTATTAACCACTGAACTGGAAATTTTGCAGAGGAGCTGTTCGCCCATGGTGTTTTATTAGTTAGTGTCATTGTTAGTAGGAAATAAATTTAGTTGTTGTTTCTCTGCTTCATTATTCTTTCTGTTAGTCCTGCCTTCTGGCGTTTCAATTGGCTTGTCGTTTTCAAAGTAATGATTTACTCTGTAAACTTCAATGTTTATGATTTTCTCAATTCCTTCGTTATCAATTTTTTTCTTAATTATTAGACTACAATTTATTGAGGTTCCATTTTTAAATTGAATATCACCCTTTTGAACTAATTCCTTAAACTCTTTTGATTTCATGCTAAATGGAACAGGTTCGCCTTTATAAATACCCATCCACTTATATGTTCCTTTTTTAAGGACTGGAGAGATGATTTCAATTACAACGTCATCAAGTACTTCGGGTTCAAGTTCGTCTGTTACTAGAATGAACTCTTTAAAAATTGCTCTGGGGACGGTTTGTTCTTCGATAGGTTTTTTATTGTTGGCTGTAAGAGTAAATGTTACTTTTTCAACCTTTTTGTATTTGTCTAGTGAGTTGTAAAAGTTTGATTTTTTTTTCTTTACCACATTGTTTCCGTCAAGTGTTTGAATGTTGTAACCTGTTTCTTGTTTTAATTTTTCAATTTCAAATTTTAGTTTTTGTTTCTCTAGGTATATTAACTCAGGATCTTCAAATATTTTTTCGATTGCTTTTTCTGTGAGCTTTGATATTGTTGTTGAAAGTGGTGTTACAAGTATAGTTGTTAGTAGAGCAGTAACAACTGCAGTAGTTATTGTCGCTTTTTTATTCTCTTCTCTAGAAGCGAGTTTGAACCAACGCCTAAGTCCACCATTTTCTAATGGTTTAGTCTCAATAATGATTTCAATTTTGAATGTGCTTGAAATCTCTTTTAAAATACCTAAAAGCTCATATTCGCATCTATTTTGAATAAATGCGTCCATTAAATGAGTATTGTCATTGAACCAATAATGAACTTCAACAGAGTTCAAGTCAAATATTGATGTTTTTTTCTCAATACTCATTTATTTTCTTTGTCTAAATTGTTGTTTACACTTGCGGCCAGCATTTATGTCTAAAAAATCTTTACTTGCATCTGCCTTCGATTTGGAGGAATATCTGAACCCGTTTCCTATCTCCCCTTCGCCACAAGCCATATCACTAAATTCATCCTCGTTTCCTCATAAACATAAGCCATTCCCTTCAATTATCCAATTATTCTGAATTTTCATAATGAAGCCAAAATTTAAACCCTCAATATATTCCCGCACCCCACAAAATTCCCCTTTCATACTTGCATGCATCCTAATATCTTTCCAACTTATTCCCTAATCCAATCCTAACCTTAAAATACCAAATATGAAGAGATTATTTACTTCAGCATTTGTAATGGTAGCCCTATTCATTTTTTCCCTCCCGCTACACTTACATGCACAAAATGCCTATTTCTACCCTGAAGGAACGCAGCTCAATGCGCAGATTCCTTCTCCCGCAGATTTCCTTGGATATGAAGTGGGCGAATGGCACACCCGCCACGATCGCATCGTTTCTTATTTTCAAGAATTAGCGCGAGTTTCCGATAAGGCTACTTTTCAAATCATTGGCTATACCAATGAAAGAAGACCTCAAGTAGTTTTGACCATCACCTCGCCTGCCAATCATGCTCGATTAGAGGAAATCAGGCTGAATCATTTGAAGCTTTCCAAGCCCGATCAGGCGCCGAGCAGTTTTGAGAATATGCCTTCCATTATCCTACTAGGGCATAATGTGCATGGCAATGAATCTTCAGGTGCTGAAGCAGCCATGCTCGAAGCCTACTATTACATAGCCAATGAAGACCCAACGGTACAGTCTTATTTGGATGAAGCGGTAATTATGATCGATCCAAGTTTCAATCCTGATGGTCGCGATCGCCATGCCAACTGGGCGAATATGCACAAGGGTTTCCCACCTGTGGCTGATCCTGTTGATAGAGAGCATAATGAAGTGTGGCCGGGTGGCAGAACCAACCATTATTGGTTCGACTTGAACCGTGATTGGTTTCCGTTAGCGCATGTTGAGAGCCAAAATAGAGTAGCCTTCTTCCATAAATGGAGACCAAATCTATTAACGGATTACCATGAAATGGGCACCAATAGCACCTATTTCTTCGAGCCTACAAAACCTTACGGATCTGAAAATCCGGTAGTGCCAAGAAGTAATTACGATGTGTTGAATGTCGTTCTTGCAGACTATTTCGCGGAGTCATTGGACGAAATCGGTTCGCTATATTTCACTAAAGAGCAGTATGACAATAGCTACGTGGGTTATGGATCGACCTACCCGGATATTCATGGCGGCCTCGGTTTGGTATTCGAGCAGGCAAGCTCTCGTGGACATGTACAGTCGAGTAGTACGGGCGATGTGACTTTTGCATTTACCATTCGCAACCAGCTAAGAACGGCTCTTGCCACAGTAAGAGGTACGGTTGAAAATAAGGAGCTATTTCACCAACACATGGTCGATTTCTTTGCTTCAGCCATCACGGAGGCAAATGCAAGTCCCATCAAAGGCTATGTTTTTGGTGATAAAGATGATAAGGGCAAAACCAGCCGCTTTTTGAAGCTATTGCAAGATCATCAGATAGAGATTTACGAATTAGAAAGAGATTATTCAGCCAACAACAAGCAATTTAAACAAGGTGAAGGCTATTTTGTGCCCACTAGCCAAACGCAATATCGCATGGTACGCTCCGTATTTGAGGATGTGACTACTTTTTACGACAGCATTTTTTATGATGCGTCGTCTTGGAGCATGGCCAATTCCTACAATATGCCTTATGCAGAAGTAACCGGCACGGCATTGGCAAAAAGTCAACCCTATGTACATACACCTCCCGCACGTACGGCAGTTACCAAAACGAATTATGCCTACCTTTTTGAGTGGAAAGACTACAATGCACCAATGGCTTTGCGGATTTTACAGGATTATGGAGTTATCGCTCAGGTGGCTACAAAGCCACTGAAAGTGAAGACGATGAAAGATGAAGAATTTGACTTTGGCTATGGCTCAATAAGCATACCTGTTCAAGTTCAAAACATGACGCCTGATCAATTGCATCAAATTGTGCAGTTTGCATCAGACGAAGCTAACGTTCCCGTACATTCGGTGGCGGGAGGATATAGTCTGCAAGGCGTTGATCTAGGCAGTGGCAGTGTCGTAACCTTACAGCGCCCCAAAGTGCTGATGGTAATTGGTAGCGGAGCTTCATCCACCGAGGCTGGAGAAATATGGCATTTGATGGACACCAAATTAGGCATGCCGATCACAAAAGTAGATTCAGATCAGCTTGGACGTGTTTCTTGGGACAATTACAATACACTAATATTGGTTTCTGGCAATTACAATTTTGGCGAATCCACCACCAATCGCTTAAAACAATGGGTACGCGATGGCGGCAACATCATTGGTGTACGTTCTGCTGTTACATGGTTATCCTCCAATGGCTTCGGCACTTTAGAAAGAGTAGATGGACCCAATGCGCCAATGCCAGATAGAATCGACTATGCTGAGTCACGCGAATATCGTGGATCACAATCTGTCGGCGGTTCCATGTATGCTACGGATTTAGATATCAGCCATCCATTAGCCTATGGCTATACTAGAAGATATTTGCCGGTATATCGCAATCATACCAATTTCATCAAGCCTGCGAGCAATCCTTTCAATACAGTAGCAAAATATACTGATTCGCCGCTATTGAGTGGATATATTTCAGCTGCGAATTTGGAAAAGGTAAAGGGTTCTGCCTCACTTCTGGTAAGTAGTTTCGGCCGCGGGAATGTAATTTCATTTGTAGATAATCCAAACTTCAGAGGAACTTGGTTTGGTACGAATAAGCTGTTTTTCAATGCCATATTCTTTGGAAGTGTCATCAACGGCAATCCTTGATGCCTAATGAAAAAGCCATCGTCTAGCATACATAGATGATGGCTTTTTCTTTTCTCTTTATATAAATCTCCTTTATGACCGCTCCTTTCAAAATTTATAAATCCTCTGCAGGTTCGGGCAAAACCTACACCTTGGCACTCGATTATATTGCTTTAGCCTTGAGGGAGCCGAGCTATTACAAATCCATACTGGCGGTGACTTTCACCAACAAAGCCATGCAGGAAATGAAAGGAAGAATCATCGAGTTTTTGGATAAGCTAGCCAAGGGAGAAGATAATACACTAGAGAAGGAAATTGTAAAAAGAACAGACTTCGACCCTACAGATATCAGAGTACGAGCAGGAGCGACGCTTTCTGCTATTTTGCATGGCTATTCAGGCTTTGCAGTCAAAACCATCGATAGTTTTTTTCAGCAAGTATTGCGGGCATTTACCCGCGAGCTGGGTCTGCAAGGTGATTTCGAATTAGAGCTGGATTCCAATAAAGTGATTGAAGCTGCCATCGATAAACTTTTGCTCGATTTGGGGAAAGACCAAGACCTAACAAATTGGCTGGTGGACTTTGTGAAAGACCGAATTGAGAATGATAAAAAATACGATGTAAAGGAAGAAATACGAACTCTGGCCAATGAAATTCATAAGGAAGAGTTCGGATATTATCAGAGAACGCTAGAGAAGCTGGCTGGAAAACCGAGCGTCCGAAAGTTTCAAAACAAGCTGTTTCAGCAGAGAAATGCGCTAGAAACGGAGATGGAAAGACGTGGTAAGGAAGCTATGCAGCGAATCGAAAGTGCAGGCTTTGGTCTAGATGATTTTAGTTATGGTAAAGGCGGCGTTGCAGGTTTTTTTGATAAATGGGCAAACGGAGATTTCGCAGCACCAGGCGCAAGAGTCTTATCTGCCGCTGATGGAAATGGTTGGTACAAAAAGGCTTCTCCACATGCCAATGCGATTCAGCAGCTAGCAGATGATTTTCTGCAAGGTCATTTGATTGGAATGATCGAGTTTTACGCAGAAAATAACCCCAAACTAGTTAGCATAAATAGCATCCTCAAAGACTTCTATTCCTTTGGAGTGATTCTGAAATTACTAAGCAAAATTCAGGAATATAAGCAAGAAGAAGACATACTACTATTGGCCGATACTCCACCATTGATACGGGAGATTATTGGTGAAAATCCAACACCATTTATCTATGAAAAAGTTGGGACAAAGTTTCAACACTATCTGATCGATGAGTTTCAAGATACTTCGGCTTTGCAATGGGAGAATTTCAAGCCATTAGTCACCAATAGTATCGCCGATGGTTCCGAAGGGCTAGTGGTAGGTGATGTGAAGCAATCTATCTATCGCTGGAGAGGAGGAGATTGGAAATTGTTGCTTGAAAAAGTAGAAGCCGATATTGGTAAAGGATTTTACGAAATTGAGAATCTAGAAACCAACTGGCGCAGTCTCGAAAATGTAATTGATTTCAACAACCAGCTTTATGCCGTCAGCCCTGATATTGTTAAGAGCTTGGTGAATTCACCCAATCCTGAGAACGAGGATATCATAACGCGTGCCTATGCGAGTGCCCAACAAACAGCTTCGCCAAATGCCATAAAAAATAAGAACAAAGGAGCCGTAGCCATCCGGTTTTTCGAAGCGGAAGAAGATGGGAATGGCGAACTAAATGGCTGGAAAGAACTGGCAAAGTTAAACCTGATAAGCCAATTAATAGAATTGCAAGACAAGGGCCATGCGCTCAAAGATATTGCTTTGCTGGTTCGCAATAATAGTGAAGGCAATGAACTGATCAACTATCTACTCAACTACCAAGCTGGTCTGGAGGAGAGCAAATACCGCTTTGATGTGATTTCTAAAGAGGCCTTGGCTATTCGTGACGCGCAAGTAGTGCAATGTATTATCCATGCCATGAGCTATATCCACAACGAGGATGATACCATTTCACTCGCTGCCTTGGTCAACACACGATTAAGGCTTTTGACCAATACCGCCAGCACTTGGTCGCCAAGTAATATCGATCAACTAAAAGCCGATTTACCTCCCGCTTTCATCAATTCCATTGATACACTAGGTAAGTATTCTGTATATGAACTCAGCGAACAGCTTATTGAAATTCTGGGTCTGAAGATCAAAACGCAATTTGCCTATTTACAATCCTTTTTGGATGCCGTTTTGGCCTTCGAAAAAAACAATGTATCAGACCTCAAAGGTTTCTTGGATTGGTGGCACTTAGAAGGACATAAAAAATCGGTAATTATCTCGGATGAGCAGGATGCGATTCGGGTTTTGACCATTCATAAATCGAAAGGACTACAATTTCCGGTAGTAATTATCCCTTATGCAAATTGGCGATTAGATCATTTCACAGGAGGCAATTTTCGCAACTTCCTTTGGATCGATAAGGAAGCAAATGGACTGCTGAATATGCGGGAGGGGGAAGAGGAAATCGCTATCCCGGTGCCGATCAATTATACCTCTAATTTGGCGAATTCAACCTTTGCCGAGGAATATTGGAAGGAGAAAACACAGGCTTTTATGGACAATCTTAATATGCTGTATGTAGCCACTACTCGCGCCGAAAACGCCTTGTATATAAGTGCGGCCAAGCCCAAATTCAATAAGGATGGTGCCTATAGCATCAATGATGTGGGTACGCTATTGTACGATTGCCTATTCAATAGTCAAGCTAATTGGAAGAGTGATAATGCCGACATTGTGATAGATACGGAAAGCTCATTTTTCCAATGGGGCAAGTTAGAGAATGCTAAAATATTGGACAAGAACGTAGGAATTCAATCAGACGAATATCGATTATCAAATATTAACGATTTTCCGATTCATCCTTGGCAGGAGAGAATACGACTTCGATCCAGACACAAAGCTTTACAATACGCAAATATTCCCGAAGCCGAAGAACGTCGTAAATATGGCGTATTGCTACATGATCTTATGGCCGAAATCCAAAGCTTGCAAGATGTCGAAGGCGCCATATTGCGATTTCAATTCGAAGGCCGGATAAATGAAGGCGAAAAGCACAAACTCCATCAATTATTCGAGCAATTACTGGCCGATCCACAAATCAAATCATGGTTCGATAGTGATTGGGAAATCCGTAACGAAAGTCCTGTGTTAAGTCCCAATGGCAATAGCAGTCGTCCGGATAGGGTCATGCTCAAAGATGGAATGGCCCAAGTAATCGATTTTAAAACAGGTCTCGAAAAGAATGAAGACAAACTCCAAGTGGCAAGTTATATGGCGCTGCTCAGCTCTATGGGTTATCATGATGTGAAAGGCTTTGTGCTTTATACCGATTCACAAAAAATTGAGGAGGTACACAATGGCTGATTTTCTGGAAGATTTAGCAAAGGAATTAGTCGCAGCAAAAGGCGATCAAATGCATGAAGTATGCATCGTATTTCCTAATCGACGCGCCGGTTTATTCTTTCGCAGGCATTTGGCCAAATTGATAGATAAACCCGTATGGGAGCCAAGAATCATCAGTTTCGAGGATTTTGTGCAAGAGCAATCGGGCTTACAAGTCCCCGATCAGCTTACCTTGATTTTGGAACTGTACAAGATTTTCCAAAAGCGCCTGCCCAAAGGATCGGAACGCTTAGATCGCTTTTACTTCTGGGGCGAAATGCTGCTCAAAGATTTCGATGAAATTGATAAGTATTTGGTAGATGCAGCGCATTTATTCAAAATCCTCTATCGCCAGAAAGAGCTAGATATCAGTTTTGCGGAATTTAGTGAGGAGCATCAGCGACTGATTAAAGCTTTCTGGGAACAATTTGGCGAGCAACTTTCTACTCATCAACAAAAATTCCTCGAACTTTGGGAGGCTTTAACAGCGATTTATCAGGATTTTAATGTGACGCTTGCCAAAGCGGGATTGGGCTATCCCGGAGCACTTATCCGCCAGGTAGTAGATCAGCTCGAAAGCAATAATTGGGATAGCAAACGCAGCTATTGGTTTGCAGGCTTCAATGCATTGACTCCTGCTGAAGAAAAGATTATTGGCTATTTGCTGGAAACTGATAGAGCGAGAATTTTTTGGGATGCAGATCATTATTACCTCAATAAGGACAATCACGAGGCTGGATATTTCCTTAGAAAATACAGAAATAGAGCTCCGTTTGACGTCACTTTTCCTGCCCATTTACCCAATCGATTTGCAGAGGGCAAAATGCTCCATCGCATAGCTGTTCCTTTAGAAGTGGGACAAGTGAAAAAAGCAGGTGAACTGTTAACAGAAATATGCCAATTGCCGGATTTTGTGCCTGAGCGTACTGTCGTGGTATTGCCGGATGAGCGACTGCTAATGCCTATTTTACAGTCCCTCCCGCCACAAATTGAGCAATTCAATGTCACCATGGGTTTCCCACTCAAAGCTTCCTCCATTCATAGCTTTTTGGAGCATTTGCTTATCATGTATCAGTTCGCCGATGGCAAAGACGAAAAGCACCATTTTTATCATCAGCATGTCCGTTCAATTCTGGCGCATCCGGTGTTGAAAGGGTTGTATCCGTCCTATTCCAAAGAGAAACTGGATGGGATACTAAAGGATAATTTGATAAGAATAAAGGCTGTAGAATTACGGGATGACCAAGCGGTATTGAAGCTGCTTTTTGCCGAACTCCAAGACGAGCATATTTTCGAGCATATTCAAGATATTCTTTTGGCACTTTATGCCGAAATGAATGAGCGGGAGGATTATCAGCTCAATCAGATTGATGGAGAATGCATTTACCATTTCTACACACAGATAAAGCGCTTGCAAGATGTATTTGTAGAAAGCAAAATGAAGATTGATTTGAATGGCTTTTTAATGCTTTTCCGTCAGTTTGCTAAATCGATAAGATTGCCGTTTCAAGGAGAACCACTGCTGGGCTTGCAGATAATGGGTGTGCTGGAAACTCGTTTGCTCGATTTTGATCGGATTATCCTGTTATCGATGAATGAAGGTGTATTACCTCCCGCCTCAAGCCAAAGCTCATTTGTGCCATATAATCTGCGAAAGGCATTCGACATGCCGACGCCGGAGCATAAGGACGCCATTTCATCGTATCATTTTTACCGTCTAATGCAGCGTGCCAATGAGGTATATGCTTTTTACAATACCGAAGTCGAAGGCGGTATTAGTAAAGGCGAAAAGAGCCGTTTTCTGCTTCAAATGGAAATGGAAGGCTTACTCAAAGGCAAGGTTTTTCAATTGGGCAATAGCATCAGACTGGCAGGCGCATCGGTGATAGAGGTACCAAAGGATGAGCAAAGTATGCGTGTGTTGCGAAATTATTTGACCCGAGGAGGAAACTCAGCAAGTCTTTCGGCATCCGCACTCAATACGTATCTGGATTGCCGATTGCGATTCTACTTCAAATATATTTTGAAATTGAATGAGGTTGAGGATATTCAGGAAGAAATTGACCCGATGGTATTTGGGAATATCCTTCATGAGACGATGGAGGATTTGTATGTGGAGATTCAGCAGCGAAATAATCGACCGACTATTGAGCGGGAGGATTTTGCTTCGCTACGTAAAATATATCCTTCATTGCTAAGATCAAGGTTTGCAAAGGCCTTCAATTGGGAGATAAATGAGTTGGACGAAAAACTCACGGGCAATAATCATTTGGCTTATGTTGCCTTAGATAATTACATTGCTAATCTGATTGCTTTTGATGAGCAGCAGGCACCATTTACCATTTTGGCACTGGAGTCGGGTCGCAAAAAAGACGATCCCATGCCTTTTGGCTTTGCGGTGAATGGAAAACAGGAGCTTGCTTATATCAATGGCTCAATCGATCGTTTTGATGAAAAGGATGGAGTGATGAGGGTGCTAGATTATAAAACAGGAAGAGCAGATGTGAAATTCACTACTGTAGCTAGCCTGACGGATCGTGAGGATAAGAATAGAAATAAAGCGGTGTTTCAAACGCTGATTTATGCATTGCTTATTGAAAGCATGGATACTTATTCAAAGGAGAAACCACTTCAAACAGGTGTAATTACTACCAGAAGTCTTACAGATTCGATAATAAAAATGTCTGATGAGAAAGACATTAGACCCAATTACAATGAAGTAAAGGATGTAAGGGAAATTTTACCGGAGTTCAGGGAAGGGTTACAGCAATTACTGGCTGATTTGTTCAACCCACAGCAAAGCTGGAATCAAGTAGAGGATCCCAAGAAATGCGAATACTGCCCCTACAATGTTATTTGTCAGAAGGCTTAGGATAGATTAAAAATAATTGTACAACTGGCTGTTTGCCCTTCATACTGGTTCATGCTGGCGCATGCGTGCCACGTGTGACTATTGCATATAAACAACTGAAATTCAACTATATGATGAAATTATTAAAACAACTTTTTGTATTAAATAGATTGCAATTTCTAATAGTGAAAACTACAGATAAACTCATCTTTTACGTTCTTTTGCCTTGATGCCAAAGAACCAAAAAATCAAGGCTGAGGATCTTTTCCCTAAAATATGTTCCACAAATAGGCGATTCAAAGAAAACGCTGCGCTCAAACAGTCTTTGAATCAAGAAAGCCTATTTATTCCTCATATTTCTTAACGGGAAAATCTCCTAGGCCGAAGTAAGAAGAAGAAAGAGAAAAAAAAGACCAATGAGGAATGGCTGTTTGCGGGCTGGAAAACAAAAAGGCGAGCCAGCCTGCCGACCGAATGTGGGCGCAGGCCTTGCGAGAGGAAGCTTCTTTTTGTCTAGACTTTTTTGGTTACGTTTTGTGGCAATGACAAAAAGTAACAAGAAAAATTCCAAATAGTATTGAAAATCAATGGCTAGAAGAAGATTGTAAGTAACTATTTGTATTAAAAAAAGCGCAATGCATAATAGCGAACTTGATAGCTAAACTATACCTTTCCTTTCTTTTGTCTTGACACAAAAGAAACAAAAAGTCAAGCCTGCCTGACGGTAGGCAGGGCTGAGGATCTTTTTCCTAAAATATGCTACATAAATAGGCGACCCAAAGAAAACGCTGCGCTCAAACAGTCTTTGAATCAAGAAAGCCTATTTATTACACATATTTCTTAATGGGGAAATCTCCTAGGCCGAAGTAAGAAGAAGAAAGAGAAAAAAAGACCAATGAGGAATGGCTGTTTGTGGGTGGGAGGACAAAAAGGCGGGCCGGCGTTGGCCTTGTGCGAGGAAGCTTCTTTTTGTCTAGACTTTTTTGTTTCTTTTTGTGGCAATGACAAAAAGAAAAGAGAAAACTTCCAAATGTTGTTGAAATCTAACGACTTGAATAAATTCATAAACAACTCTTTGTGTTGAAAAGAGTGCGATGCGTAATATCGAATTTATTAGCTAAACTCTTTTTTTCTCTTCTTTTGTCTTGATGCCAAAGAACCAAAAAATCCCACCAAAGGTCGGCAGACCCACCTACGGTCGGTGAACAAGGCTGAGGATCTTTTCCCTAAAATATGTTCCATAAATAGGCGACCCAAAGAAAACGCTGTGCACAAACAGTCTTTGGCTCAAGAAAGCCTATTTATTCCACCTATTTCTTAACGGGAAAATTTCCTAGGCCAATTGGGAAGAAGAAATAGAAAATAAAAAAGCCGGAGACTAAGATTTGAATCTTAATACTCCGGCTTATAAAATGTTGAATTAGATTATCTAAACGCGTCTTCCGCTAATGAGTCTTAATAAAATTGCAATAATTGCAATTACTAAGAGTACGTGAATAATACCAGTCATGCTGTAGGCAAAAAAGCCAACTAACCAGCCAATGATTAAAATTACGGCGATTAAATAAAGTAGATTTCCCATGGTTAAATTATTTTAGAGTTTGTTATTCAGTAAGATAATTAATTAAAACCAAAGACCAAAAGTCATTTGTAGCCACTGGTTCTTATAGCGAGGATCATTTGAAGTGCCATCGCCATTATTTTGAGATAGATCCCAACCCGCTCTTATCCCGAAGGTTGCAGGGTTCAAGTTGACATCAATACCGCCAACTACACCAAGAAGGTTTTTGCGTAGATCATCATTCTCAAATTCTTGTTCTTGCTCTGTAGATAATCCCCCGCCAGTAAATTTGTTATTTGATTGAACCAAATAGGAAAATTGAGGCCCTGCCACGATTGAAATCATGCTACTTGGCTTAATTTGCAATTGTAAAGGGATGTCAATGTGGTGCGTGGTTCTAGAGTATTCGTAAGAAGTACCTAAAAAAGTACCTGAACCTTCGAAACCTTTTTGCGAATATAATACTTCCGGCTGAAAGCCAAATGTTGAGCCTAATGGAATGGCCATTATAGCACCTACAGCTAGACCAAATCTTCCGTCAGCCACAAAATCGTCACCTTGACTGTCGTAAACATTAGCATAGTTGAAACCTGCTTTTACTCCTAGCTTAAAATTATTGCGAGTATCGTCTTGCGCAAAAATTGAAGTGCTTACAAATACCAATAAAATGGTAGATACAAAAAATAGGTTTTTCATAGTTTTAAAAATTATTTGAATTGAAAAATATAATTAAAAAATTAAGTCCGTTGGTTTTAGACTACGATAGATATGATGCAAAAAGGGTTCCAGAAAATTAATTTACTGATTTTCAGAAAATTAATATTGTGGGTTTCGATCTTTATCAGGGCATTAAGCTTAAACCATTAATGTTGATTGTAGATTGGGTAATGGCTTTAAACCTATTTTTTTTAATTTAAGATATTGTGTCAGATGCGCTAACTGATTGAATTTGCCCGAATGGGTTGTACCCACTATTTCATTATAAATGAATAGTCAATTTAAATTTTGGATTTAAACCTAAATTTCATCACAATCGGATTGTCTACGTCTTTGGCATCTTTCAGCGTATTATACAGGTTCATATCAATGCTTTTTAACCCTTCCAGAAAAGTGTCTTTTTCTATACGATGTAAGTAATCAAGTCCTTCTTGAGTAGA
>NZ_JBMPIY010000006.1:115908-236198 GCF_049340005.1 Peijinzhouia sedimentorum | reverse complement strand
TTCAGTAAACTCTACGTAACTTATTGATAGTCAAAGCCTATATGGGCGTTTCACCAACTATTTTTCAGTATTATGCCAATGAAAACATCTTTTATAATATTCTAATATATCTTTCTTCTATAAGCATTTATTAACTTACAATTAAATATTAGGATATTATTGATTATTGTAGGAGCTTGTATCACCGATGAAAGTGCTAATGATATATTCCCCAAAATAAACAATAGAGTAATTGTGGCAAAAATTAGATTCCAAAATTTAAATAATACCCTTTGGCTTTCACAAAACGGCACTCCTTAAAAATGTCAATAAAGCTTAAAATCTTCTACCTCCCCACAGGAATATGCACCCTAACTGAATTATCCGGACTATAAATTTCAATGGAAATAGGTTGGTGGCTGTAGCCAGCATTTTGGGCGAAGGCGATCATACGTTCTTCTATACTTGCAGGGCTGGGCATTACAATATTATGCACTTCTAGTCTGGCTTCTACTACTTCGCTCACCTCCACGCCCATTATTCTAAATTCATCAGGAATTTCCGCTGGAATCTCATCGAGGATTACACCCATAAAAAGCTTCACTTCATTTCGCTTTGTCTCTGCATCCCTGAAGTATACCATTGTTAACCTGCCCTTCAACTCACCCTTCTCAATTCGTTCGCGGAAATCGAAAAAATACTCACGTACACGCTTATCCGTGGGGCGTCCTTCAAAATCTACGCCTACTATTCTGTATGGACCTTGTACATTTTGTATACTGATGTCAATAGTATTGAGTCCTCCTAAATACACGTACAGTCCTGCAAGTGACAGCATAATTACAGCTACTGCTCCAATGATAATTTTCTTTTTCTTAGACATCATTTATTCCAATTGTATCTGATACCAAAAGCACCATAAAAGCGAAAGGCAAATGGACTGTCTACCACTTCGCCAAACAAACTTACTTCCCCATAAAAGGTGATTGGCGCATCATAAAGCGTATATTCTGTACCGATAATTACTTCCGGCCCCACATCAAAATTGGTATGTCCTTCGAAGAAACGATCTGCTGTTTGGTATTCATCTACATCTTCCTGCCGTATGTATTCATACTCTACCGAAACAAATCGCAAATGCAAACCCGCACCATAGTACCATTGCAGTCCATCTACATCTTCCTTAAATTTATTGTGAAACAGATATCTGGCATTGAAGGCAATGGTATAATCTAGTCGATGATTGTAGTACAAATAATCATCGAAACGATTGATCCGCTCAAAAGACTTTTTATAATAACTTGTATTCCATCGATTCCCACTTGAGCCAGCTATAAATTCTGCTGCTCGGGTTGGGCTTAGATACTTTTTGTAAGTAATACCAAATGGGTCGCCTAATCGCAGACCCACACCATTATCAAACTCTTGAGCAAAAAGTAAAGCTGGAGCAAATACAAAGACAAGCAGAATGAGAAATTTACGAACAAGATTCAGCATATCTATTTTATTTGATGGTCAAAACTAATTCAATATGCAGAAAAAATAAACCAATGCTGATTTTTCAATGAAATAAATACGCCAACATATAATTTATACGACTTCCTTGTACTGCATTTGATACAGGGTATTATAAAATCCCTCCAATGTCAATAATTCATCGTGCGTTCCGCGTTCTTTTATTTCACCTTTGTCTAGCACTATTATTTGGCTTGCATGCTGTATGGTGCTCAATCTGTGAGCAATTACGATGGACGTTCGGCCTTTCATCAATTTCTCAATCGCTTCTTGTATCATCCCTTCCGTTTCCGAATCTACCGACGAAGTAGCTTCATCCAACACAATGATTTTTGGATTGTACACCATTGCTCGCACAAATGATATCAATTGTCGCTGACCTACAGAAAGTGTGGCGCCACGCTCCATCACATTATACTCGAAGCCACCTGGAAGTCGCTCTATAAATTTAAGTGCGCCTACCAAGTCGGCTGCCTCCCGCACCTCTTCCATGGTGATATCTGGATTGCCCAGTGTGATATTTCGAAAAATCGTATCAGAGAATAGAAACACATCTTGCATTACCACACCAATATTTCTTCTCAACGCACCTAATTCATAATCTGAAATATTTCTACCGTCTAATTTTATTTCACCTCTATTGATATCGTAAAAACGGCTTAGCAAATTGATCACCGATGATTTGCCAGCACCCGTAGCGCCTACAAAAGCCACAATTTCACCTGGCTTCACTTCAAAGCTTATATCCTTAAGTACATAATCTTCGTCATTGTAGGCAAACCACACATTATCGAATTGCACATGGCCGTCGATCTTCTCAGGCACATAGATTCCGTTGTTTGGCAGGTGTTCATTATTGTCCAAGAGTTTGAAAATCCGCGCCGAGCTCACTACGCCCAACTGCAGCGTATTGTATCTATCGGCAATCAAACGAATCGGGCGGAAAAACATCTGGATATACATAATAAATGCGATCAGCACTCCAACGGTAACTTCCTCACCAATAACAGCTTTGGAGCCAAACCACACCAGTAAGCCTATACCCGCAGCCTGAATCACTTCCGCCACTGGGAAGTAAATGGAGTAATAAAGAACTGATTTCAAATTGGCTCTTCTATGCTCCTTATTGATCTCGTCGAATTTCTTATGTTCTCTTTTTTCGGCATTGAAAACCTGCACAATTGCCATTCCAGTTATATGCTCTTGTACAAATGAATTGAGATTGGAAACGGCATTTCGCACCTCGTTAAATGCAACCTTGATTTTCTCTTTGAACACATAAGTACTTAAAATCAAAAGCGGGAGGGTACTTAGGCTTATCAGTGTCAATTTCCAATCGGTGTAGAACATCACGCCGAGGATAAATACCAACTGAAGCAAATCACCAATCATAGCAGCAAGACCTTCGGTAAATACATCCGACAGCGTTTCCACATCCGAAATATTCCTAGTTACCAATCGGCCAATGGGTGTATTGTCAAAAAACTTGAGTCGCAATTTCACCAAATGCTGATACAACTTTACGCGGATATCCTTGATAATATGCTGCCCCATCCATCCAGACTGATAAGTGTGAAGATATTGCACATATGCTTGGAGAATTAGGGCTACAACTAACACCACGATCATCCAAACGAGTCCATCGTAATCGCTTTTGGCTACATAATCATCAATGGCAATTTGGATAAGTAGTGGACGTGCTGGCCCCAATATGGCCAAAGCAAAAGTGAGAAAAATCAGCAGATAGAATTTCCCTTTGTAAGGTTTCAAAAACTTGGCAAGACGGCGCAGAACACTCCAATCTATAATATTGCCGCTGACATTCTCTTTATCCAATTCTAATTGTTCCTTTCAAGAAAAATAGCGGGAGGATAAACCACCCTTGTTAAAAATAAACCACTTGGACTCGCTGCCTTTCCGGCTTCTTTTCGGTCTTTAGAGGCCAAAACATCTTTTACATATTCCGGGCTTTGCTTTCCTTTGCCTACTTCTAGACAAGTGCCAACCATTGCCCTAACCATGCCATGCAGAAACCTGTTTGCAGAAACATGGAAAACTATCAAAGAGTTTTCTAATTGCCATTCCGCACGACGAACATCGCAAATATAATTATTCACTTCGGCCTTGGCTCTAGTTAGTGCTTCAAAATCTTGTTTGCCTATGAAATAACTCGCGGCTGTGTTCATTGCTTCCAAATCCAAATCGTAGGGCAGGTACAAAGCCAAATTCTGAAGAAACGGATTTTGCTCCATTACAATTCGGTATTCATAAGATCGCTCCGTTGCGTCGAATCGGGCATTGGCGTTGTAACGCACCAGATGCAACGCTTTGGCGCGAATGTCCATTGGCAATACTGCATTGAATTTGTGTAACGCATCTTTTGGATCCAACTCCCGATCAATGTCAAAATGAGCAAATTGCTGCTGCGCATGTACACCCGTGTCTGTTCGACCACTTCCGTGAACTCGAATTTTCTCCTTTAATATTATGAATAGCGCTTCCTCAACTTTTGCCTGCACACTTATGGCATTATTTTGCAATTGCCAGCCATGATAGGCTGTCCCTTTATAGGCAAGTTCTAGGAAGTATCGCATTAGGCAAGGTTTTCATAAATTATAGCCGCACCTTGACCTACGCCCACGCACATAGTTGCAAGACCATATCGTACATTTCTACGCTTCATTTCATGTAGCAAGGTTGCTGATATTCTGCCTCCACTTGCTCCAAGTGGGTGACCTATGGCAATAGATCCGCCATTCACATTGATAATGTCTGGATTCAAATTCAAATCTCTAATACAAGCAATAGACTGTGCTGCAAAAGCCTCATTCAGTTCTATTAGCCCTATTTCGTTCATTGTAAGTCCAGCTCTTTTCAATGCTTTTTGCGTCGCAGGTACTGGGCCAATTCCCATAATATCTGGCGATACGCCTGCAATGGCTACTGAAACCACTCTTGCCATGGGTTTCAGATTATACTTTTTCAGCGTTTCTTCATTTACGATAAGGCAGGCTGCTGAGCCATCGTTGATTCCTGAGGAATTGCCAGCGGTAACTGTGCCATCTTTTCTAAAAGCAGGTTGCAAATTGGCTAACTTCTCCAGTGGCGAAAAGCGAGGATGCTCATCGGTATCGAAGACGATTGGATCTGCTTTGCGCTGCGGAATGTTTACCGCAACGATTTCATCTTTGAATTTGCCTGCCGCATGCGCTTCCTGATATTTTCGCTGTGAATTGAAGGCAAACTCATCTTGTTCCTCCCGCGATATTTTCCACTGTTCAGCTACATTTTCGGCAGTTTCGCCCATTCCATAAGGATGATGTAATTTGGAAAGTGCAGGATTGGTAAACCTCCAACCGATTGTTGTATCATATATTTCTACATTTCTACCAAAAGCCTGTTCCGACTTAGCCATTACAAATGGTGCACGCGTCATACTTTCTACACCTCCCGCTACAAATGCATCGCCATCGCCAGCTTTGATTCCCCGTGTAGCGTCCATAATCGCTTGTAAGCCGGAAGCACACAATCTATTTACCGTTACTCCACCAACTGAAATTGGCATTTTGGCAAGTAGCAAGGCCATTCTTGCTACATCCCGATTATCTTCTCCTGCTTGGTTTGCCGCACCGAATATCACGTCTTCTGTTGCAGCTGGATCAAAATTGGGATTGCGAGCTAGCAAACTCGAAATTACATGCGCGGCCAAATCGTCGGGGCGTACGGAACTGAGGGTTCCACCAAACTTGCCAACAGGAGTGCGAAGGATATCAACTATATATGCGGTATTCATTAAATTTTCGTTTTAGGTACTAAAAATGGTTAAATTGCAGGCCAATTTATTCAGTCCTTATCATGATACAAAGAATTCAAACCTTGTTTCTTCTCGGAGTTGTCATTTGCATGCTCGGCACCTTGTTCGTTCCTATATGGACGAAATCCGATGTAGAAATCAATAAAACGATGGAACTCACGGCCTTTTCGCTGAACACTTATGAAGGTGGTCAAGAAACGGAGTCCAAAACTACCATCTATTTGGCAATACTTGCTATTGCGGCGGCAGCTTCTGCGGCATATTCCATTACAAGATTCAAAAAGCGCTTTGTGCAAATTAAGCTTGGAGCACTTTCTTCATTTTTTATGGCGGCCTTTTTACTTTCCGGATTGTATGTAACCATGCAAGCCGAAAAGATCATTGACCCAAACACACAAGGAGAATATGTAGTTGGCTATTACCTAACAGCCGCGGCACTAGTCTGCAATTTGCTGGCAAATAGATTTATCCGACGCGATGAGCGACTGGTTAAATCTGTTGATAGATTAAGATAAAAAAGAGGCTGTCTCAAAAGTCTTTTTTCTAAAAATTGAAGGCTGCTTTTGGCAGCCTTCTTTTTTGTAGTTTCTCAAAATAGTTGTATTTTGAGTTGTGCAAACTAACAGACAAAAGGTAGTATTTAAAGACTACAATTCCAATCAACTACTTCTTCTTCCGCCAAATTTGGAAGACCTTATCGAGTCGAACCATCCTGTTCTCATTGTTCAACAAGTTATTGAACGCCTTGATATTCAGCCTATTTTAAGAAAGTATAAAGGAGGTGGTACTAGTAGCTATCATCCCAAAATGCTTTTAAAGGTTTTGGTCTATGGCTATTTGAGCAATATATATTCTTCTAGGAAACTAGAAGCTGCCACTAAAGAAAATATTCATTTTATGTGGTTGGCTGGCATGAGTCGTCCAGATCACAATACACTCAATCGATTTAGGAGTGATCGCTTAAAGGATGTGCTGAAAGAAGTTTTTTCTCAAGTGGTTATGATGCTTCATGAGAGTGGGCACCTTGATTTAAAGGAGGTCTATACGGATGGGACTAAAATAGAAGCGAATGCGAATAAATACACTTTTGTCTGGGGAAAAGCCATTAAGACCAGTAAAGAGAAAATGAGTAAGCAGTTAGGTGAGCTTTGGGCCTATACTCAGCAGCTTGCCAAAGAGGAGCTTTGTGAAGATCCTCCTAACTTTACTCAGCTTGAGCCAGAGAAGGTTACCCAGACCATCGAAAAGATCAATCAAGCACTCGCAGGTAAGAAGGTTGATAAGAAGGTAAAGCAGAAGCTTGGGTATGCCAAGAAACACTGGCCTGCAAAATTGCAGGAATATCAACAGAAACAGGAGTTATTGGGTGAGCGCAATAGTTACTCAAAAACAGATACGGATGCCACCTTTATGCGCATGAAGGAAGACCACATGGGCAACGGTCAATTAAAGCCTGGTTACAACCTTCAGATCAGTACCCATCAACAGTTTATTACCCACTTCAGCCTACATCAAAAACCTACTGATACAACAACACTCATTCCTCATTTAGAAGAATTTAAGAAGCGTTACAACCTTTTGCCTACCTGCATTACCGCAGATGCAGGCTACGGCAGTGAAGAAAATTATCACTACTTGGCGACCCAAGAAGAATCCGTACATGCCTATATTAAGTATCCTTACTTCCATAAAGAACAAAGACAAGCCAAAAAGAAGTCGCATAGGGATGAGCTTCTACACAATTTATACTACGATCCGAACAAGGATCTATACATCTGCCCGATGGGACAGAAAATGAATAGAATAGGTACCAAGCGTAGAAAAACCTCCACAGGTTATCAACAAACCTACGCCGTTTACCAAGCACAAAACTGTAAAGGATGCCCACTTGCTGCTAGTTGTAAGAAAGCGAAAGGAAATAAGCGATTAGAAGTCAATTGGCAACTTACCAGCTATAAAGCACAAGCAAAGGAATTACTCCTCTCAGAAGAAGGAATCAAAAAACGTAAAAATAGACCAGCAGATGTGGAAGCCGTATTTGGTCAACTAAAGCAGAATCGAAAGTTCAAACGATTTAACCTAAGAGGGCTAGACAAAACGGAAGTTGAAATGGGCTTGCTGGCTATTGCCCACAACCTAGCAAAACTGGCAGCTTAAAGGTCGGCGGAGCACTTTTTTGGGTTGAAAAAAAACTAAAAAAGGCTAATGGTCTGAAAAATTAAATTTCTATCCTCAACACAAAGAAAAATTACAAAAAAAGAAGGCTGTCTAAAATTTTACTTTTGAGACAGCCTCTTTTCATTTCAATACTTTGTGTTAACCCATAAATGAGTTGTACATCCACACAAGCTTTTCTTGCTCACGGATGTAATCGCTCATCAGGGCATTTGTTCCTTCATCGTCTGCCTCAGCAGATAATTCCAGCAGATCTCTTTGCTTCAATAGAAGTGTTTGTAGCGCAGCCAAAATTCCTTTTACACATTCATTTCCATCTGCTACATCTTTTATTTCCTTCACAGAAGACTTCTCTATATACACTGAATATGAGTGAATTGGTCTATGACCAAGTGTAAGAATTCTTTCTGCTAATTCATCAATTTTCAATTGAAGATCATTATAAAGCTCCTCGAATTTCACATGAAGCTCAAAAAATTTCTGACCACGAATGTTCCAGTGGTAACCTCTCACATTCATGTAAAATACGGAGTAGTTTGCTAGTAAATCATTTAGTTTCTCTGCTAATAAATTTGTTTTGTCAGTATCTAAACCGATCGATGTTAATTGTTTTTTAGTAGTCATAATTATCTATTTGTTTTAATATTATCTTTCAACGTATTCCAAACGTTATCTGCTACAATTTGGTGCCCTTCAGCGGTTGGATGTATACCATCTGGCAAGTTCAATTCCGGATCTCCACCAACGCCTTCCAGTAGAAATTCGATAAGCGGGAGGTTATTTGTTTCAGCCAAATCGGGATACAAATCTCTAAATGCATCCGAATATTCTGCACCCATATTTGGAGGAACTTGCATCCCAGCCAATACAATTGTTGCCTCAGGTTTTGCCTCTTTCACTTTATCTATGATTGACTGCAAATTAATTTTCGTTTCAGCAGGATCGATTCCTCTTAGGCCATCATTCCCACCTAATTCTAATACGAACACATCTAAGGGCTGTTTCAATATCCAATCCACCCGAGAATTGCCGCTTGCCGTTGTTTCGCCACTTACTCCTGCATTTACCACTTTATAGTTATAACCCAACGAATCGATATAAGTTTGTATAATTGCTGGGAAAGCTTCTTCAGGTTCTAAGCCGTAGCCAGCTGTGAGACTGTTGCCAAAAAATACGATAACCCGCGCATCATCATTATTTTGTTGAGAAATGGCCTGATCCTCATTTTCAGCTTGTTTGCTTACATTATCAGCATTTGGTTTATTTTCACAAGCTACATTTACCATCAAAACGAAAACGAACACCGCTCCCGTGAAGCTTCTAAGTAATTTTATCATTGTTTAATAATTTCGGAATTGAATTGTATCAACTGCAATATATAAACCATTTCAAGCTCTGAATCGTTTTGCCTTGGAATTCCTTAGATAAAAATATGATATTAGAAGCAAAAAATCTGACTAAAACATACCCAACCGCAACGGGAAAATTGACTGTCTTGGACGCTGTCAACTTCAGTTTAGAAAAAGGTGAAACCCTCGCCATTGTGGGTCCATCTGGCAGTGGCAAAACTACACTTCTCGGCTTATGCGCAGGGCTCGATCGCTCAAGTTCAGGCTCATTAATTCTAAAGGGAATTAATCTTGACAACTTAAATGAGGATGAAAGAGCAGCTATTCGCAATAAATATGTGGGTTTTGTATTTCAGAATTTTCAGCTTATACCTACGCTCACAGCATTGGAAAATGTGATGGTTCCGCTGGAGTTAAGAGGTGACAAAAATGCTTACAAATCAGCCGTAGAATGGCTCGGCAGAGTGGGCTTGGCGGATAGAAAAAACCACTACCCTACCCAACTTTCTGGTGGTGAGCAGCAAAGAGTTGCTGTAGCGAGAGCATTTTCTAACAACCCAGATATTTTATTCGCAGATGAGCCTACTGGTAATTTGGATGAAGAGACAGGCAATATGATTGAGGACTTACTTTTCACTATCAACCGTGAAGTCGGCACCACATTAGTATTGGTAACTCACGACTTAGATTTAGCTAAAAAAACCCAAAGGATGATTCGCTTAAAAGGCGGTAAAATAGTAGAACAAAAGAGCTTTAAGGAAGCTGTAGGCGAGATTTAAAGCTATGGAAAATAATAAAGTGAATTGGTCTTGGCTATGGAAAATGGCATGGCGAGACACACGAAAAAATCGATCTAGACTTCTTCTTTTCACCTCATCTATTGTATTAGGAATTGCGGCCATTGTAGCCATAAATTCATTTGGAGATAATCTAACAAGGGAAATTAATAATCAGGCAAAAGAATTACTCGGCGCTGATTTATCTATTGAGGCTCGGGATGATACCAGCTCGATCTACATTTCGATGCCCATTATTGATTCGGCAAAAGTAGCTGTATTTGCCTCTATGGCAAGCTTCAGTAGCAATGATGGCGCAAGGCTCACACAGATAAGAGCGATGAAAGGTTCTTATCCATTTTATGGACCGTTGGCGGTTCAGCCACTGGAAGCTCGGGAGGAATTTTTCACAGGCCAAAAAGCACTTGTAGATAGAACCCTAATGATGCAGTATGATGCCAAAATTGGTGATTCTGTAAATGTAGGTGCATTGAGCTTCGAAATCGTAGGCATACTTGATGGCATTCCAGGGCAATCAGGCATTGTGGCAAGTGTAGCTCCAGCGGTGATTATTCCTTGGGATTATCTGGAAGGAACCCAACTAATTCAAAGAGGTAGCCGAGTAGAATACACTAGCTATTATCAACTTGCCGATGGCACCGACCCAGACAAATGGGTAGAAGAAAATGAAGAAGCCTTACGTGATAAAGTTCTGAGAGCTGACACTGTAGAAGAGAGAAAAGAAGATACAAATAGAGCCTTTGGTAATCTGAACAAATTCTTGGGATTGGTGGCTTTTGTGGCCTTACTTTTAGGTTGCGTTGGCGTGGCTAGTTCGGTATTTATTTACATTAGAGAGAAAATTGCAACAGTAGCCATTTTGCGTTGCTTGGGGGTATCTGGCTTGCAAGCATTTTTAATATATGTAATTCAAATAGGCCTGATGGGCTTAATTGGATCAATTATAGGTGCACTGATTGGCGTAGGAGTGCAACAACTCCTCCCGCTGGTTTTACAAGATTTTTTACCTATTACGGTCGATACTTCCCTATCTTTTCCAAGTATATTCTTTGGTATTATCACAGGGCTTATTGTTTCCATATTATTTGCATTACCTCCACTAATTCAAATCAGAAATGCTTCGCCATTATTGACCATTCGCGCAGAATCTAGCAGCAAGGCAGTAGAGAAAGATTGGCTCAATTGGTTGGTTTACGGATTGATCATTGGCTTCATTTACCTTTTTGCCTTCAACCAAATAGGTGAATGGCAAGAAGCCGGGTATTTCACCTTGGCACTATTGGTGGCAATCGGGATCATCGCATTGATTTCAAAGCTAGTGATGTGGTTGGTTCGCAAATTTTTCCCAGTTTCTTGGGGCTTTGTTTGGCGACAAAGTTTGGCCAATCTGTATCGTCCACACAACCAAACTTTGGTTTTATTGGCCACTATTGGTTTGGGAACGGCTCTGGTTAGTACAGTATTCTATGTGCAAGATTTGTTGGTAGCAGAAGTTGAACTTAGCAGCGAAGATGAAAGACCAAACTTGCTGATGTTCGATATACAAAGTAGTCAATTGGAGAGCATTAAGCAATTGATGGAAGAAAGTGAATTGGAGGTTTTACAATCGGATCCTGTGGTAAATATGCGTTTGCTAAAGATCAAGGACATAACGCGCCAAATGGCTCGTGATGATAGTACCATCAGGATGCGAGACGGTATTTTCACTCGAGAATACAGAGTTTCCTACCGAGCTGAACTTTCCGAAACAGAAAGCATTGTAAAAGGCGAATGGATTGGAAGTGCTAATCCTGGTGGAGCAATTCCGATATCAATAGAAGAAGGTTTTGCTGGCTCCATGAAAGTGGATATTGGTGATAGTTTGATTTTTGACGTACAAGGTGTGCCTATGCTTTGCCAAGTGGCAAGTTTCAGAAAAGTGGATTGGAATCGTGTTTCATCAAACTTCCTTGTGACTTTCCCTGCTGGTGTATTAGAAAATGCTCCCCAATTTCATATTATCACAACCAGAGTCCCTAGCCCCATGGTTTCAGCCAAATTCCAACAAGCTGTAGTGCGTAATTTCCCTACCGTATCTATTGTGGATTTAGGTCAAATATTAGCTACCGTAGAGGAAGTTCTATCCAAAATCGCCTTTGTCATTCGATTTATGGCACTATTTAGTATACTCACAGGCCTGGTAGTTTTGATGGGCTCAGTTACGCTATCGAAATTTCAGCGATTGAAAGAAAGTGTCTTATTGAGAACTTTAGGCAGTAGTCAAAAGCAAATCCTAACCATTACACTTTTCGAATATTTCATTTTGGGTAGCTTGGCTTCGCTTACCGGAATACTTCTGGCGTTTGCATCTACGGCTATTCTTGCCAAATATAGTTTCGATGCTGTATTTCAACCTGCAAGTTTACCAGTAGTGATTACTTATTTGCTGATCACTTCATTAACCATGTTTATTGGCTATTGGAATAGTCGTGGCGTGATTGGAAGGCCACCATTGGAAATACTTAGAGCAGAAATTTAGTGAGTAGATTTTACCAATCTTAAAATCATACCACCAAGAAGGTAAAAGTGATATTTAATTAGACTTGCATTTCTTATATTGAAGAAATATAAAGTCAACCTTCTACTGTATGAAAAACTTCACTAATAAAATCACAATGCTATGCCTACTAATGGGGCTGATAGTAGGTAATGCATTTGCCCAAAGATCAATTCCTCCCGCTCCGGACAGAGCTGAGGGAGATGGGCCTTACGGCAAATTAGTAATTAGAGGTGCCACACTAATAAATGGAAATGGTGCTCCTCCCACCGGGCCAGTTGATATTGTAATTGAAGGAAATAAAATTGTTTCCGTAAATACAGTCGGTTATCCCGGTGTACCAACCAACCCAAATCGTGGTCCGGAAATCGGCCCGAATGATAAAGAAATAAATGCAGAAGGCATGTATGTATTGCCTGGCTTAGTAGATGCCCATGCTCACATTGGTGGAGTAGGCCAAGGAACGCCAGCTGAATATGTATTCAAATTATGGATGGCGCATGGTGTTACCACCGTAAGAGACCCCTCCGCTGGCAACGGCTTGGATTGGGTTTTGGAGCACAAAGCCAAAAGTGCCAAAAATGAAATTACTGCTCCTCGAATTTTAGCTTACACAAGTTTTGGTCAAGGACACGAAGGGCCAATTACCACCCCTGAACAAGCTAGAGCATGGGTTAGAAAAAATGCCGAAAATGGCGCTGATGGCATCAAATTCTTTGGTGCTCGAGCAGACATAATGCAAGCTGCATTGGAAGAAAACAAAAAGCTTGGTTTAGGCTCAGCCATGCACCATGCCCAAATGAATGTTTTCGATTGGAATGTATTGAACTCCGCTAGAGCTGGACTTAGCTCCATGGAACACTGGTATGGATTGCCAGAGGCATTATTTACTAATCAGCGCGTACAAAATTACAGCTTAGACTATAATTACCAAAACGAGCAAGATCGATTTGGCGAGGCGGGTAAACTATGGAAGCAAGCTGCACAACCTGGTTCTGAACATTGGAATAAGGTAATGAACGAATTACTTGAGCTAGATTTCACGCTCGATCCTACATTTAATATATATGAAGCGAGTAGAGATTTGATGATGGCTCGCCGTGCAGAGTGGCATGATGACTACACATTACCTTCACTATGGCAATATTTCACTCCGAACCGTAGGGCACATGGCTCTTACTGGTTTGATTGGGGTACTGAGCAAGAAGTAGCTTGGAAAGAAAACTATCAATTATGGATGGCCTTTGTAAATGAATACAAAAATCGTGGAGGAAGAGTAACGGCAGGTTCGGATAGTGGGTTTATTTATCAGCTTTATGGTTTCGCTTACATTCGCGAATTGGAATTATTGCGGGAGGCTGGCTTTCATCCTTTGGAAGTGATAAACTCAGCTACGTTAAATGGAGCTGAATTACTTGGAATGGAAGATCAAATTGGAACTATTGAACCAGGTAAACTCGCTGATATGATTTTGGTAGAAGAAAATCCACTAAGAAACTTCAAAGTTCTATATGGCACTGGCCATATCCGTGTAAATGACAGTAATGAAGTAGAAAGAGTTGGTGGAGTAAAATATACTATCAAGGATGGGATTGTTTACGATGCGAAGCAATTGTTGCAAGATGTAAAAGCAATAGTAGACAAAGCAAAAGTTGATGCTGGTATCCAAGAGCTTAAGCAGCCTGGATCGCAGCGATAGCAAAATAAAAATGCTAGCTCTTTTGCTGGCATTTTTTTTGATACAATTCCTCGAATTTTCGATTACTCCAAAGATTGGATAAATAAACATCAGAACAAGATCAAATTTTCGTTCTAGAGTTATTTAGAATAAAGGGAAACAGAAATTTAATTTTTAATTTTAACATTTAACCACAGCCGACATGAGCGAAAATTCTATGATTCGCAACCCTAAATTAGGCAAGCTCGACAAAAATCGGAATGCCAATAGGTTGAAAAATTTATTAATGATTGTGCTAGCTTGTTCCTTAGCATTTGGAACAGTGAGTTGTAAAAGCTCCAAAAAAGCAGCACGAGAAGCAAGAGAAAGAGAGATGGCTGAAAGAGCTCGAGCAATAGAGCAAGCAAAACTGGATCTTCAAGCTATCCTAAATGATGCGGGAGGAATGAGCATCGAAGCTAAAGAGAGAGAATTAAACAGAATAAAAGGGTTAAATCTTGACGATGCTGAGGTGAATGACCTAATCAACAGAGTGGAGGACAAAATTGCCGCTGATAGAGCCGCAATGCAACCACCCGCTACAGACCCAGCAGAAAAATCCGCAAGTGAACGACTCAATAATTATTTCCAATATATTGCTACAGCCAATTCTATTAATCAAGCTAATAGCTTAATTGATGAGACAATTGGAATGTTCAGTTCAGATAATGCACCATTATTAATTATCATTAATCGCTCTGGAGGCATTGTCGATTATGACCGCCCTACTACAATCAGAAAGTATTTGGAGTACTTGAAAGACCAGAAAAAGAATCTGAATGCTATAGATGAATTAGTATTCGATGATAATGGAAAAATCAAGGAAATCATTCTTATTAAAAAGTAAAAAGGTCATGAGAAATTATAAATCACTAATTATACTACTTTTTGTTTTAGTTGCCGGCTTTAGCGCAAATGCACAAGACAATATAAGTCCAGAAAGGAAGAGAGCTATTGATTCTCTAGCATTAGAAAAAATACGTGACCTTGGAACTTACATTTCAAGGGTTGGTAATACGGACACTGAGTTTTCAGAAGCAAATAGAATCATTGATAGAGCTTTAGAATTATTTGCTCCTGGCAGCGAAATGGGTGTTTCTTCACTTTACTCAAGTGATATCAAGTATTACACGATCCGTAAATATTTTGAGCGCTTAATGGCGTTGAACTATGATAAAGTGACAATCCAGTGGTACAATATCGAATATGTAAGTGATCTAGAACTTGGGCCTGATGGCAGATATGTTGGTGTCATTACTATCTATCAGAGTTTTGAAGGAACTGGTGCTGATGGCTTACAATATAGAGACACAACCAAAAAGGATATTACTGTGTATGTAGAGCGTAAAAGCACGCAAATTGCAGGACGTGAAATTGAGTTCTGGGATGTGTTACTCGGTGATATCAGAGTAACCGAAACTTCTGTATGAGACAATTGACGATACTAATTTTGCTTATAGCCCTGAATCCAATTCAGGGCTATACCCAAAATTTGAGTGAATTTTTAGGCGATGAAAGCGCTTTATATGCTGAAACCAAACAGCTGAATCAATTTTTTAGACGATTCAATAACGAAGAAAATCCTCAAGGCCAACGCTATTTTCCCGGCGACCCGGATTACCGAGCCAAAGAAGACAGAGTTAGGTACATTCAGATGCTTTTCGATAAAGAAAATAAAGGCATTTCAGATCAGCTAAAGACGGAATTTTCAAATTATGTCACCCAAGGTGATTCTGGAATTTTCCTTGATTTTCATGGTGGCAATTGGTTTGCCGAAGTTGAAACCACTTTTCTTCACAAAGGTGAAGAGAAAAAAGTAACCTTATATCTTAAAATCCAGAAGGAACCTATTGGCTCCAAATGGGTGCTTACAAATGTATTCTTTGAGCCATTTAGTAAGCTTTTTGTGGCGGATACTACAGAAATGAAATTCCTCCACCCAATGAGTCATGAATTAGAATTCATGAACTTGAACAAAGCATTAAGAGTAAATGAAGAATTGGAGCTTTATGCCGAAAGAGACTTTAAGCCCGATTATCTAATGCTCCTTTTCTATGAAATGAAACTGGGCAACCTAACTTTCAAAAACGTGGATAATGTGAAATTTCACTTTTTCCAAGTTGATAACTGGTATTTCGAAATTACAAGATTTAACAGACCTGGCATGAATAGAGGTTGGTTAATGTCGAATCTTGCCCGCATCAATGATGATGAAAAGCAATTATTGATGAAATACATTTTTTATGAAGACAATTAAATTTTTGTTTCGATATACCCTCCCGCTTTTTTTCCTATTAGCTGTAACAAACATACAGGCGCAGGACAAAAAAGAGGAAACCCTAACTCCTGAAGAGCTAGAAGAATATCAATTACGCGTAAAGCAATTAGTTTCATTTCTTGAGTTTAGTCTCAATACGCTTGGCGATCCTTCCACATTGAGAAATGAAAAAGATGTAATTATCAACGAGTCTTTTCTAAAAGCATTTCGTGACGGCAAAGTACAGATTGAAGATGATTTGGTGGCTTTCCGAGAAACCCCCACCAATAAGGATGTACAAGCTTATTTCAAAGATGTAGATTTCTTTTTCAAAGGTGTAAAGTTCACATTTGATGTGCAGGCCATTGATAGCTATTTGAACGAAGAAGGCAAAACCTACTTTAGAGTGACCATGAACCGTCATTTGGCAGGTTTAAATTATACGGGAGACTCTCTGAACACAGATATCACTCGATATATGGAAGTGAATCTCGACCTTGCGCAGAAGGACTTAAAAATTGTAAGCTTATATACTACCCGCCTAAGCCAAAGGGAAGATTTGACTAACTGGTGGAATGGGCTTGATGACAAATGGAAAAATATCCTTGGCGCAAATGTGCCATTGAATGATTCCTTGCAATTAAATCAAATCGACTTTATTAACGACACTACCTTGGTTACGCCAATTGGCGAAATTGAGGTACAAATAAGTACCATCTTCAATGGCCTAAAAAGAGCAGCTGGGCTAGAAACCATAGACTTATCTGGTAGGCCAGATATCACCAATTTGGAGCCACTTAGTAGGATGGAAAATCTCAAAACTTTGAGAATTGCCCAAACTCCTGTGAGTGATTTAACGCCGATTCGGAATTTGACTAAGCTAGAAACCTTGGATGCGGCAGGTACAATGCTCTCAGATTTATCTCCATTGCAATATTTCTCAAGTTTAAAGGAACTGAATATAAGTGGAACCTTAGTTACAGATTTAAAACCAATAGCAGGTTTCGAAAACTTAGAAAGGCTTTACCTTAACAATACCCAAATAGTAGATTTCAATTTGCTAAAAGACCTTAGCTCACTTAAAGATCTACGTTTGGCAGGTTCAAATATTTCAGATTTAGGGTTCACCCAATCGCTAAGCAATTTGGAAATATTAATGATTTCAAACACTAGTATTTCTGATTTAACGGCTTTGGCAGGTCATCCAAAAATCACAGAGCTATTTTGTGACAACACGCCCGTGATGTCCTTAATGGAGCTGAAGAAAATGCCAATGCTCAGAAGAGTTTACATGGATAATACTCGATTATCTATTAGTGAGGCAAATAAGTTTAGATCGGAAAATAAAGGTGTATTGATAATTTATCAATCAGAAAACCTCACGCTGTGGTGGAATCAATTATCAGATAATTGGAAGGAAATATTTAAAGGATATGTAAATATTGCTGCCAATGACCCGACTAAAGAAGAGTTGGCGGAACTGGGTTATATTAACAACTTGAATATAGGCGGGAGGTCAGACATTAACAGCTTGGAACCAATTAGGCCATTAATATTTCTTCAAAGCTTAGATGCGAATGATTGCCCGATTGTAACACTGGAGCCTTTGAGAAACCTCCGTGATTTACATCAATTAAATATCGCAAACACTGAAATTACGAGCTTGGAGCCTTTGAGCCAGTTAACGAATTTAAGTCTACTAAATGTTCGAAATTCGAAAATCACCTCCCTCGAGGGAGTAGCAGGTTTATCGGCATTGAATACGATTTACGTGGACTCAACAGCTATCGGAGATTTGAAAGAATTACACACGCTTTCCAGCTTGGAAAAAGTGTATGCCGACGAAACTAGCATTACAGATGAAATAGCGATAGCTTTTTGGAACGCAAAACCTAATGCATTACTCGTATACAAAACTGATGAGCTGATGGAATGGTGGTCGTTGCTAGATCCACAATGGCAGCAAATATTTCAGCAAAACCTAACGATGGACAACAATCCAAATGCTGAGCAATTGCACCGTCTGTTTGCTATAGATAAGATTGAAATTCAGCCTCAAAATAGAGTGAGTTCCGTGGATCCACTTTCATATCTGAAAAGAATAAAAGAGCTCAACGCTATAGATATTGGTTTGAGTAATATTAATGCAGTAACCAATCTGCCGAATTTAGAAATCTTACGTATTTCCAGAAATCCAATAAATAATATTGCGTCAATAACGACACTCAAAAAATTACGCATTTTAGAAATTGAGAACACGGCCATCGAAGATTTGGAAGCATTGGAGACCTTAGCCTTATTAGAGGAATTAAGAGCTTCGGGTACTCAGATTAAGAGAGTGAATTCACTTTCGGGATTATACAAACTTAATTATCTCGATATTTCAAATACCAACATTCGTACGCTTAAGCCCATCTCGAATCTTACAGGGCTCAAAATATTGCGCTGCTTCAATACAAGACTCAACGACAGAAGAGTGGCAAGCTTCAAAGAAAGCGTTCCAGGCTGCGAAATACAGTATTATTGATCTTCTTTAGTTGATCTACAGAATTAGTCCCGATTTGTAATAAATCGGGACTTTTTTATTTAAAATGGTTAGCTAGATCAATAAGCTCTCTATCCCCGAAACCTGCTGGCTGTCAAAGTCTAAAATAATTGTAGGTAAATTTTTTTAATTCGAAAATTTAGGCAACATTTGCACACTTATTGTCGTTCATAAACAAAAACACGTCGTTTATTACACTTTTTTCGACATCAATATCAAATGAGAACAATTTTTACAATATTATTTTTTACTCTTATCCTTAGCCTACCAACATTTGGTCAGTCTTGGGGAGAAAACTTTAACACCAAATCTGGCAATGACTTCACTCAAACGGGCTGGAGATTCAATGAAGATGGAACATTTTACTTTTCCAATTCTAACAACTTCAGTATGACTTCCCGTCATATTAGGTCTCAAAATATTTCGAACAATTCACCAATAGTAACTTACACAGGATACTTGTACTATATTGGAGGTACTACTTACACTACTTCATTTGGACATTCTTGCGTTTGCTATAATGTTAATAATAACAATGCATTGCCTAGAATAGAAGTATCGTACGAAAGCTTTACAACTGGAAATATTGTGAGTACATCTGGCCCATATATTTCAAACCAGAATACTTTAAACAATGCTAGTTCTACGTTCACTCCAACCAGCTCTGGATGGTACAGAATGAGATTAACATTATCAAAAAATTCTAACAATGGCCAAACTGCAGTTGCTATAGACAACTTCACTTCTGATGTGCCAACCACACAAAACTGGAATGACACAACAGTACCGATGGATCAATCAATTTCCATCAGCATGAGTGAAACTGTGGTTGAAAATGGTGACAATGTAAAGTTCACGGTAGATTACACTTTTAATAATTACCAATGGTATACAAGAGTTAGAGGTGCTCAATTTCAAATTGATTTGCCTGCTGGTTTTACCTACCAAAGCCATACAATCACTGGATGGAATTATGATAATGGTCAAACCAATTACAATTCGAACACGGGTATATTTACCATTTGGACAAATAACGTTGTTCCAGTAATTAAGCTTGAAATCAATACTGTAGTAAACAATGCACAGCCAGATGTATTTGCTTCAGTTTATAGCTCTAACTTTCAACCTCAAAACCCTAGCTCATCAACTGTAAGCCCTACACCAATAGTAATTATTCCAAATGCAACCCAACCAATTGAGTTGATAAGCTTTGATGCAAAAGCAAATGGAACTGTGAATGAAATTAATTGGGCTACTGCTACGGAAAAAAACAATGACTACTTCAGCATTGAAAGATCTGCTGATGGTATCAACTTCAATGAAATTGCGAAAGTAACAGGTGCAGGCGATTTCACTGGTCGATTAGATTACAAATACACAGATTTGAGACCATTGAATGGTACTTCTTATTACAGAATTCGCCAGACAGATTATGATGGCACATTCAGTATATTCCAAGCAATTAGAGTACAAAGAAATGATGTTGAAGCTACGGCTTTCAAAATTGTAGGCAACCCAAGCAATGGGAATAGAGTTATTATGCAAATGAACATTGAAGAAAATGCACAAACTTCAACTGTAAAGATTTTTGATAATTCTGGCTCAATGGTGGCTCAAAAGGAAATTAACTCTAGAGACCTTTATAATAACGAGTACATTTTGGACGGCTTAAACCTTAGCAAAGGCTTACACATAGTTAGTTTCGAAACTGCTGGTAAAAAATACTCTGAAAGATTAATGGTTAAATAATTACGATTTTACACTCCCAAAAATAAAAATCCTCCAGTCTCTTAATGAAGCGGGAGGATTTTGCTTTTAGCTCGATTCTCAAATTAGTTCTTATTTGCCAACTGTCCACATGCTGCATCAATATCTTGCCCTCTGCTGCGACGTATTTTAGCAATTATGCCATTTGCTTCAAGCGTTCTTTCATAAGCTGACACTCGTTCCTCATCTGCTTGCTCGAATAGCTCTTCACCGATGGGATTATATTGTATCAGATTCACTTTTGACGGCACTCTCTTGCAGTATTTCACCAAAGCCCTTATATCTTCATCCGAATCATTAAAACCCTTCCACACTACATACTCGAAGGTAATCCGGCTCTTCCTTCTATCATACCAATACTGCAGTGAGTCCATCAATTCATCCAAAGGACTTGCATCATTTATCGACATAATCGACGATCGCTTTTCATCAATAGCCGAATGTAGCGAAACGGCTAAGTTGAATTTCACATCGTCATCGGCCAGCTTACGGATCATCTTGGAAACACCTACTGTAGATAGCGTAATTCGCTTAGGCGACATTCCAAGCCCCTCGGGTGAGGTTATTTTGTCCATTGCACTCATCACATTTGCATAGTTGAGCAGCGGCTCTCCCATACCCATTAGTACAATATTAGTAAGTGGACGCTGAAAGTACTCCTTCCCTTGTTCACTAATAAGCACTACTTGATCATAAATTTCGTCTGCATTCAGATTGCGCATTCGCTTGAGCTTTGCTGTAGCGCAAAACTTACAATCGAGACTACAACCTACCTGCGATGAAACACAGGCTGTAATCCGCTTTTCAGTCGGGATCAAAACAGATTCCACTACCAAACCATCATATAATTTTACAGCATTTTTAATGGTACCATCAACACTTCGCTGCATTTGGTCAATCTCAGTAGGCTTAATCTCGAAATGCTCTTTTAACAATTCTCTAGTTTCTAATGAAATATTTGTCATTTCATCAAAATTGCGAAGTGATTTTTTCCACAACCACTCATACACCTGTTTACCTCTAAAAGCCTTATTGCCATGCTCTACAAAAAATTGCTGCAATTGCTCCACATTGAGTTTACGGATATCTTTCTTTTCAATTGAAGGCATAGCTTGGGATTTTCTTATTTTTTGAGGAAATAGCAGTTGATATGCAAAGATACTGCAAAGAAGGGCAAAATGGTTCCAATAGCTAAAAAGCATGGTAAGGATAGACTCAAACGAATACGAACAATTGTACCATTTACCTCAGTTCGCGAAGAGAAGGCTTCAAGTTTCGGAAGTTCATGAATTTATACTAGCGAAATGTCAGGGAGAAAAATGGCGGGTAGAAAAAGCTGGAAATTCGCTTGAAGAAAGACCTATATATCAAATTCGCTATGGCACTGGGCCAATCAAAATACTACTTTGGAGCCAAATGCATGGAAATGAAGCTACGGCTACAAAAGCCCTCTTAGAACTTTTTCAGTTTTTGAACAGCCCCATTACACCAAAGAATTGGGCTGATCAATTGAGCCTCTTTTTCCTCCCGCTTTTGAATCCCGATGGAGCCACGACCCATATCAGAGAAAATGCAGCTGGGATTGATATAAACAGAGATGCACTTACTCTATCAGCTCCAGAATCTGCCATTTTGCATAGCGCATTGCATACTATCAAACCCGATTTTTCATTCAACCTGCATGATCAGCAAATCTATTATGGCATTGGTAATCCTTGTAAGCAAGCTGCGATTTCATTACTCGCACCTCCAATCGACAGCAATGGATCGCTAAATGATAATAGAATCAAAGCCGTTAAAATGATTGTGTTGATGGAGAAATGGCTTAAATCTGCCTATAATCTTAATATAGGTAAATGGAAAGATGAATATGAGCAAAGAGCCTTTGGTGAATATTGCCAAGAAGTCGGATCGGCTACTATTCTGATAGAGGCTGGAGGAGTGCCTCAGGACTGGGAAAAAACTAAGCTATCGAAATACTATTTTTCGCTAATCCTTTTCTCAATAC
The DNA here is from genome assembly GCF_049340005.1 of Peijinzhouia sedimentorum. Lineage (NCBI taxonomy): Bacteria > Pseudomonadati > Bacteroidota > Cytophagia > Cytophagales > Peijinzhouiaceae > Peijinzhouia > Peijinzhouia sedimentorum. The sequence goes on along the minus strand of NZ_JBMPIY010000006.1, from coordinate 213,739 downwards.
AAAGCATATTGAATGAGGATTATGAAAAAGAAAATATAGCAGATTATGATGCAATACCATTGAATACATTAGGTATTTTTGACTTGATCATCAGAAACGCACAAGTCGTAATTGGCAAAAATGTCTGCAAATTGGACATTGGGATCAGGCGGGAGGATAGTCCAATTGCGGATGGGAAATCCATAGCACAAATTGGCAAAATAGTAGAAATGGGAGATTTAAGCTATGCTACAGGCATTGAAGAATTTAATGCAAATAGCGCCCAAATTTCAGAGCAGAAGTTTCATCCCGAAATTTTCCATACCATCCCTCCCACTGACAGGGCAATCGAAATAATGAAACAAGGCTTTGGCGCCATTCAGGTAAAAAATATTTCGGATTACCTAGACTATATGCACTTTCCCTTATTAATTAAGCCATTGAAAAAAGAGCAATCAAATCAACGTTTTGTAATTGGAGATTTTGCTAACTTTTGTCTAATTAATAATGGAAAGATGCTAGCAAATATCACCAATGGCTATTTACATTTAATCGAATAAAACTGACTGATCAATATTTCATTTACTCTACAAGTTTAGCTCTATCGAAATGAAAAGTGCGATTATTTTAACTGGCGGATTATTTCTAAGTCCGTACGCCAAAACTGCTCATGGTTTGTGTAGAGGCAGCGAGAGATTTCATATAATAGCCGTAATTGATGAGAAATTTGCTGGAATGACTGCCGCTCAGCTTATTCCGTCGGCGCGTGAAATTCCTATTTATGAAAGTTTGGCGCAATTCAGACAGGCAAATAGAGAAAGTGTAGAATATTGCATTTTGGGTATTGCCAACAAAGGTGGTCTAATTCCAGAGCCATTGAAATCACTAATTAGCGATTGTCTGAAATCAGGAATCAATGTGGTAAATGGGCTTCATCAATTGCTAAGTAGTATTCCAGAATTTGTGCAACTGGCAATAGATAATGATGCCGAATTAGTTGACATTCGTAAGCCAAAGTCTTTTGAGGAACTTCACTTCTGGAGTGGAAAAATAAAAGAAGTAAAATGTCCGAAAATTGCTGTTTTGGGTACTGATTGCGCAACTGGTAAAAGAACAACCTCCCGCATTTTGGTACAGGCACTAGAACAAAAAGGAATACATGCGGAGATGATATATACTGGCCAAACTGGCTGGATGCAGGGCTCCAAATATGGCTTTATCTTCGATTCCACACTCAACGATTTTATTTCTGGTGAATTGGAACATGCCATTCACCAATGCTATACTGAAGCTAATCCTTCTATCATTTTTATCGAAGGTCAATCTTCTTTGCAAAACCCAAGCGGCCCATGTGGCTCAGAAATGATTCTCTCTGCCGATGCAGATGGCGTCATTTTGCAAGTGATTCCAAAAAGGACGCATTTCAAAGGGATGGAAGATTATCCAGCTTTGATTCCTAGTCCTGAGGAAGAAATAAAATTAATAGAAATGTATGGAGTAAAAGTACTTGCAGTCACAGTAAACACTGAAAGTATGCTTCCCGAGGAGGCGACAAGCTATGCGATTGCCATGGAACAACATTTGAAAATTCCAGTAGTTTTACCATTTGAGCAAGGAGTTAGCAGATTAATTCCTATTTTTCAACAATTAATCGAAGAACATGAAAATATCAAACATCAGTATTGAAAAGGTAGATTTGGGTACGAATAGGCCGTACATGATTGCCTTTAAATCGGTGGATAAAGTTGATAATGTGATTGTTAAGATCACACTGGAAAATGGAATAATTGGCTATGGAGCGGCAAATCCAAGCACCCAAGTAGTTGGCGAAAGCTTGGAAGATTGCTATACTACCCTAAAAGCTAAAGCTGAAAACACTCTAATTGGTAAGGATATCCGCAAATTTGAGAGCTTACTAAAAGAGCTCGAAAAGGAGTATGAAACCCTGCCTGGAAGTAGAGCTGCTCTCGATATTGCCGTGCACGATGCTTTTGGCAAGTTCTTGGATGTACCCTTAGTGAGCTTTTTTGGACAAGAATACAAAAGCTTGCCTACGTCCATTACCATTGGGATAAAGTCGGTAGCCGAAACAATGGCAGATGCTGAGGAATATTTGGGTATGGGATTTAAGTACCTAAAAGTAAAACTTGGTCACAATGTAGAGGAAGATATTGAGCGATTGGCTAAATTGAGAGAGGTTTACAAAAATGAAATAAATATTAGAGTAGATGCCAATCAGGGCTATTCAGAAGCTGAATTGTATCGCTTTTTCCAAGCTACAAGATCCTTCGATTTGGAGTTGATAGAACAGCCACTAAAAGCGGATGATATAGAAGGAATGAGAAGATTGCAACCTGCTCTTCGTGAAATAATCGCGGCAGATGAAAGCTTGAAAAGCCCTACTGATGCACTCAGACTCATAAAAAAATCTGCTGCTGGGATATTCAATGTCAAATTGATGAAAAGTGGGGGGATAGATCCTGCTCGTGAAATTGCGACACTATCTCAATGGCATAATGTGCCTCTTATGTGGGGCTGCAACGACGAAAGCATTATCAGCATTTCAGCTGCATTACATACGGCTTTATCTTTCAAGAACACCAAATATTTGGATTTGGATGGCAGCTTAGATTTGATTCGTGATGTAGCTACTGGCGGGTTTGAAATAAAAAATGGGCAAATGTCTATAACCTCAGGACCTGGATTAGGCATAAAGGCCATAGAATAATTGCCCATCTCAAAATATCAATTTATTGATTAACGGCCTGCATTTCAGCACTTACTACGGCAGTAGTTCCCAAACTTTCAAAATCTGTTCCTGCAGTATTTATAGTATAATCAACATCAAACTTTGTAGAAGATAAATTACTAATTTCCATAGTAATATTTTCTGGGTTTATGGTAAGCTCATTATTATTAGCGCCACTTATCTCCCAAGTGCCTGATGATTCGATTCCTGCCAAATCGACATTTTGCACTTCATAGGTTCCATCTGCCTTAAATATCAATCGAAATTGACTCCAATCCGGTCTATCTTCCTCTGGAACTTCAGCAATATCATATAGATTGGAAATGGGAACACCTCCAATAGTAATTGAACTTTCATTTACAGTCCATGTTTTCACCAATAGCTCTGTAGAAATGCCATCTGGATCCGCATCATCATCGTCTGTGCATGACACAGTAAAAAACAAAGCTAAAATCAATAGGGAGCTTAATTGAAATTTGAAATTCTTCATGATAGAAATTTTAAGTTTAAAAAATTAATTTAATAAAAAAATACCTGATTAGGTTCTGGTACTGTCCTAACGTATCCAAACTGCCTTTTGATACATTTTAAGTCATTAATTAAATAATGTGTAAGACAACCTAAGCTGTTTTAAAATAGAATTCAGTCATTTTGACTTGAAATGATGCAATTTGATTAATAAATATGCCAAATTTTCCGCATTCAACTCTCGTTTACCAATTGGATTAAGCTTTGCTAATTTTGAATTAGAATAAATGACACGAAAATGGATTTAAAAAATTACACCATAAAGGCACAGGAAGCCATACAAAAAGCCGCTGAAGTTGCCTTGGCAAATCAACAACAAGCGATCGAACCAGGGCATTTGCTCAAAGGGATAATGCAGACAGATGAAAATGTAGTCAACTTCGTTTTCAAGAAATTGGCGGTAAACATCAATACCCTTAGCCAAAGAGTAGAACAAATCATAACTGCTTATCCAAAAGTAACTGGCGCACAGCCATATTTAAGTAATAGCAGTGCGCAAGTTTTGCAAAAAGCTACTGCCTATCTCAAAGATTTTGGAGATGAATATGTAGCTGTAGAGCACATATTATTGGCATTATTGGACGGTGGCGAAAAGATCGCTGCATTGCTGAAAGAACTTGGTCTTAATAGCAAAGATACTAAGGCTGCAATTACCGAATTGCGCGGCGGTTCAAAAGTAACGGATCCGAATGCAGAATCGAAATACCGAAGCTTAGAGCGCTATTCGAAAAACCTAAATGAGCTAGCAAAAAAGGGTAAAATAGATCCTGTAATCGGTAGGGATGAGGAAATCCGCAGAGTACTGCAAATCCTTTCAAGAAGAACCAAAAACAATCCAATGCTAATTGGTGAACCAGGTGTTGGTAAAACAGCTATTGTTGAAGGCCTAGCTCAACGAATTGTGAATGGAGATGTGCCTGAGAACTTAAAAACCAAAACCATTATTTCCCTTGACATGGGATTGTTGGTGGCAGGCGCAAAATATAAAGGGGAGTTTGAAGAGCGTCTGAAAGCCGTAATCAAAGAAGTAACAGATGCAGAAGGCCAAATTATTATGTTCATCGATGAGATTCACACTTTGATAGGTGCGGGAGGTGGTGAAGGCGCTATGGATGCAGCCAACCTACTAAAACCTGCTCTGGCTCGTGGCGAATTGCATGCAATTGGTGCTACTACACTTAAGGAGTATCAAAAGCATATTGAAAAAGATAAGGCCCTAGAGCGTAGATTCCAAACCGTGACTGTTGACGAACCTGATACCCAAGATGCTATTTCAATCCTGCGTGGGATCAAGGATAAGTATGAGCTTCACCATGGAGTTAGGATTAAAGATGATGCAGTAATATCCGCCGTAGAATTATCGCAGCGATATATTACTGATAGATTTTTGCCAGATAAGGCTATTGATTTAATGGATGAAGCTGCAGCAAGGCTTAGAATGGAAATGGACTCCATGCCTTCGGAGCTTGACGAATTGCAGCGAAAAATAATGCAGCTTGAAATAGAGCGGGAGGCAATCAGAAGAGAAAAAGATAAAGAAAAAGAAGCTTTGCTAAGTAAGGAAATTGCTGATCTATCTGAAGAAAGAAATACACTAAAGGCACAATGGGAAAATGAAAAAGCAGTAGTACATTCTTTGCAACAGGAAAAAGAAAACCTTGACAAATATAAGTTGGAGGCTGAACAGGCCGAACGAGCTGGCGACTATGGCAAAGTAGCAGAAATCCGCTATGGCAAAATCGTGGAAACTGAAAAGAAGCTTGAGGAAATGAAGGTTAAAATGGCTAAAATGCAAGGCGTTGGTGCTATGCTCAAAGAAGAGGTAGATGCTGAGGATATTGCACAAGTAGTAGCCAAATGGACTGGCATTCCTGTAAGTAAAATGCTCCAAAGCGACCGCGAGAAATTGCTTTTGCTAGAAGAAGAATTAGGTAAAAGAGTAGCAGGACAAAAAGAAGCAATTGGAGCACTCTCCGATGCAGTTCGCAGAAGCAGAGCTGGCTTGCAAGACCCAAAAAAGCCAATTGGTTCATTTATATTTCTAGGCACAACGGGTGTAGGTAAAACTGAATTAGCTAAAGCGTTAGCGTCTTATTTATTCAATGATGAAAACTCAATGGTGAGAATTGATATGAGTGAATATCAAGAACGCCATGCGGTTAGCAGACTTATTGGAGCACCTCCAGGGTATGTAGGATATGATGAAGGAGGCCAATTGACGGAAGCTGTTCGTCGTAAGCCCTATTCTGTAATTCTGCTCGACGAGATCGAGAAAGCTCACCCAGATGTGTTTAACATTCTATTGCAAGTGCTTGATGATGGTAGGCTTACTGACAACAAAGGTAGAGTTGCCAACTTCAAAAATACCATTATCATAATGACCACCAATATTGGTTCTCAGTTGATTCAAGAAAGGTTTGAAAACTTGAATGAAAACAACAAAGAGGAGATAATGGAGCAAAGTAAATTGGATGTTTTCGAATTATTGAAAAAATCTGTGAGACCCGAGTTCCTCAATCGTATTGACGAGATCATTATGTTTGAGCCATTGAGCAAAAGTATCATTCGCCAGATTGTGGACATTCAATGGAAAGAAGTACAAGACCGAATGGAGGCTAATGGAATTGAAATTGATGCTTCTAGTGATGTGAAAGATTACCTAGCAACTGTAGGCTTTGATCCTCAATATGGAGCTAGACCTTTGAAAAGAACTATCCAAAAACTAATTCTCAATGAATTAAGCAAGGAAATTCTATCAGGAAAAATTTCCAAAGACTCTGTAGTATTTGTTTCGATAGATGAGAATTCTCACATCAAATTTGAAAACATTAATGAGCAGATAATCGAGTAAATACACTCAAATTCAGGTAAATCAAAAGTGCCTCCCTGTTATAGGAGGCACTTTTTTGTTTAAGGTTAATTGGTTGTTGTGATTCTAAATCGAAGATAATAACAATTTTTAATTACCAGAAGATCTTTCAAAAAAATCTCTTACATCAATTGTCATTTGCTCTAGACTTGGCTTGTGAATGTAAACCATATGGCCAGATTCGTAATATTTCATTTCTATATTACCACGAAGCGATTTATCTAAAAACATATGATCAATTGTATATTCTGTACCACCAAATGGAGTTGCCAAATCGTAATAACCATTAATAACCAACACCTTAAGAGATTGATTTCTGGTCATTGCAGATCTTAACGTTTCGGCTACATTTAAGTATTTGTTCTCCACATTTGCGTAGCTCCAAGGTCGTGGGCGGCCAGTCAATATTTCGTAGGCTTGATTGATTTCTACTTTCAAATCTCTCTTCAAGTAATCATTAATCGCCATTGAAAATGGCCCATATATAGCTCCGTTATAGCTAGGATCATATTCATAGGATTCACCCACATAATCGTAATCCAAACCAGTGATACGGCCATCCAAACGACCAACAGTCATTTTTTCTTCGCGTCTCAGCTCCTTAGTAAATTTCCCAATATTGATTCGCAGATTAGTTCTGTCTATATAGCCTTCACTTAGCCCTGTGTATTTTTGTAATTTGCTGTTGATGTTCCTTCTATCAGCATCAGAAATCTGGTCACCTTGCATGAGGGCTACAGTATATTCACCTTTAGCAAATTCTCTTACTTCTTCCAAAAATTTAGGTAAATCATTGATGCTAGGATCAAGCTTTTTATGATACCAAGCGGTGGCAGCATAAGTTGGTAAATTAACTACAAATGGAAGTTCATTCCCTCTATCAAAGAGTATAGTGCTGAAATCTAATACTGAAGAAATAAGAATGATTCCATTAAGGTACATCCCGTAGCGATCTTGCAGATAACCAGAAAGTCCGGCAGAGCGGGTGGTACCATAGCTCTCGCCAGATAAGTATTTTGGTGAGTTCCATCTTTCATACTTAGAAGTGAAAGCACGGATAAAATCACCCATAGAAGTAATATCGTTTTGGAAGCCCGTGAATTGCGCTTTGCTCTCGCCTGTCACTGGCCGACTATAGCCTGTTTCCATAGGGTCGATAAATACCAAATCAGAATGAGTAAGCCAAGTGTATTCGCTTGGGACAACCTCATAAGGTGGTTCCATAGCTTCGCCATTATCAGTCATCAATATTCTGCGTGGTCCTAACCCACCCATGTGCAACCAAACCGATGAAGAACCTGGTCCTCCATTGTAAATGAAGGTAATTGGTCTGTCTTTCGGATCCTTGTTGGCTTTGTCAGCATAGTAGGTAAAGAAGATTTTTCCCTTTGGATTTTCAGCTTCATCACCTAAGATCATATAGCCAGATGTGGCTGTATAGTTTATCATCCTCCCGCCAGCATTCACTTGATGTTCTGTAACTGAAACCTCCTCACCTATGGAAATATATTGCACTGCCTGAGCAGCAGCTGATATGCCTTGAGCATTAATAGGATTGGCACTAAAAACCACAAGTGCCATCCCCATTATTAGATATAATACTTTTTTCATAAATACATACATTTAGGATTGGTAGGAAATAATAAAGAGGAGTAAAAATACCCCTCTTTATATTCTCCCAATTTAATTAATCAGACTACCTGTAAGCAGAGTTTTGAGTCATCTGTGGATTTGCCAAAATATCAGCATTTGGAATAGGCATTAGGAATCTTCCTTCTGTAGGAATTGACACTAAACTAGAGCCTGCTGTTCTTGTCAAATCCTGAAGTGTGCTCATAGCACGCCCAGTTCTGATCAAGTCGAACCAACGCTGACCTTCGATTGCAAACTCCTTATCTCTTTCTTGCCAAATTGCGCTCAGAATCTCATTAGTGCCAGATGGATTTACGTCATCTAATCCAGCTCTGTTCCTTACCGCATTCAAATCACTAAGTGCTCCAGCAGCACCCCCAGGCGCTCCATTTACACGAGCTTCAGCACGGATCAAGTGCATTTCAGCAATTCTCAAAAGAGGAATATTACTCGCATTTTGCAATAAATCGTATTTGGTGCTGTAATAAACAGTTTGTCCACTAAATACTCTTGAAGCAATAAGGTTTGCACGCTCGTCACCAGCCTCATTTGTAAGATAAGTGTGGTATTCAGGATGGAAACATACACCACCACGACCACCTAAATTAGGTGGATAATACCAACCACGGATTCCACTGAAATCGATATTGTTGTAATCCATTTCAAAAATAGATTCATCAGAAAACTCAGTTCTATAAATGATAGAAAAAGGTTCAACTAGTGTAAATCTAGAATTTGAAATTACTTCAGTAGCAAAACTTGCCGCTTGAGTCCAATTTCCTTGATAGAAGTAAGTTCTCGAAAGCATTGCTGCAGCAGCAGGCTTTGTAAGTCTACGACGATTATCAGTATTATTGCCTCTAGTTTCAGGAAGTCTTGAGTAGCCTTCTTGCAAATCGGAAAGTACTTGCGCCCAAGTAGCTTCAAAAGAAGCTCTAGGAGCATAACTCTCATCATTGATGCCGTTTGAAGGAGTTGTACGAATTACCACACCTTCTTCATTATAAGCATTTGGAATACCACTCCAGTATCTTGCAAGTTCAAAGTAAAACATACCTCTGAATGTATATGCTTGGCCAAGAAAATCATCAATCTTAGCTGCAGGCATATCCACATTTGGTGCGTTGGCAATTATTTGGTTTGCCATATCAATACCACGATAAATCTGGGTGTAGAAGTCATCTACTTCTGTATTATCAGCAGAGTTAGTGTATGTATCTACTTGGTTGAATGCATCCCAAGTATCAATAGATTGGACTGCATCTGAGGCAAGATCGCCAAATATAAATGGCCTCCAAGAGTATACCAATTGAGCCTCATTATAAAGGCCATTAAGTACGGCTTCAGCAGATTTTTCATTCGAAAATGCAAGTTCTGTTGAAATCTGTTGCTGTGGTTCATGTTCTAGTACTTCGCACCCGAAGACCACTGTAACCAAAGCTATCAAGCTATATAATTTTAAATTTTTCATTGCTTTTTAGTTTAATGGTTAGAATGTAAGTGTAATACCACCTGTAAATGTTCTAGGCTGTGGCATAACTGCGATATCCACACCAGCTACCAAGTTTCCTGGACTTGTACTTACTTCAGGATCTAAACCTGTATAGTTTGTCCAAGTAAGTAAGTTCTGAGCTTGGAAGTAAACTCTCGCTCTTGACATACCGATGCCAAGGCGGGAGGTAACGTCAGTTGGTATAGCATACCCTACCATTAAGTTCTTCAATCTTAAATAAGAACCATCCTCTACATGTCTGCTTGGGCGTAAATCAGCAGCATAGTTTGCAGTAGTCATTCTTGGAACATCAGTAACATCACCTGGTTGCTGCCAGCGATCCAATTGCTGCGATGTGTAACCTGTAGTTCTAGTACCGCCATGCTCAAAGAAGAATCTACCATAATTCAGCACTTCGTTTCCTTCACTAAATTGGAAGAATAACATCATATCGAAATTCTTGTAGTTCAAGGTATTTGTTAAACCACCAACAAAACGCGGGTTGGCATCACCATACAGATATCTGTGGACATTCGGGTTGAAGGTTGCATCTCCTCCAGTTTCCCAAATTGCATCACCCGTTTCAGGATCAACGCCATTCTGAACGTGCACCCAGAAAGAATAAAGTGGTGCGCCTTCTTCTACTCTTATATAGTCACGAGTAAAAGTTGTGAAAGGAGAAGCAATTTTCTTAACAAGGTTTTTGTTTTGAGAAATATTGAAGCTGGCATTCCAATTGAAATCAGATTTCTGGATAATAGTACCATTAATACCCAACTCAAATCCTTTGTTTTCAATCTCCCCAAAATTTTGGACTAATGAGCTGTAACCCGTTGTTCTTGGTACTGGTACTGCCAAAAGTAAGTCTTTGGTTTGCTTGTTATAAACATCCAAACTAACAGTCAACTTATCTTCAAATAAGCCTAAATCTAAACCTAAGTTAATTTGATTAGTAGTTTCCCATTTCAAATTAGGGTTTGCCAATTGATTGGCTGTAATACCTGCATCATCAACATAAGCTGCAGGCCCCCCTGGCTGACCTTGACCACCAAGGTTCAACCCACCTCTTTGGCCACCCCAAAGTCCTCTTGACTGGAAGTCACCAATACCTGCTTGGTTACCAGTAACACCATAAGAAACTCTGAACTTCATGTCGCTAATAGCTGAAAGATCTTGCATAAATGCTTCATCTGAAATTCTCCATGCTGCAGCTACAGAAGGGAAGTAACCCCATCTATTGTCTACACCAAAGCGGGAAGATGCATCAGCTCTCATATTCAATGTAAGCAAATACTTTCCTTGGAATCCGTAATTAATTCTGGTAAAGTAAGAAGCAATGCCCCAAGAAGAACCTACAGAGGAAGAGTTCTTCACAGCTGCAGACGCAATGTTTTTGAATAAATCATTTGCAAACTGAGTACCTGAAGCACTTGTTCTAGTAAACCTATTTTCTTGTAAAGTATTACCAAAAAGCACATTCAAATCATGGTCAGTACCGAATCTTGTTTGGTAGGTCAAAACATTTTCGTTGATCCAGTTATTATCTGTAGTAATTGTGGAAGAAGCAGAACCATTGTTTGCCTCACCAGTCGCTAAACGAGTGTTTGAATATTGATCTTCTTCTACAAAGCTATTATCCATAGACCAGGTAGTTCTGAAAATCAAACCATTCGCAATTTCATACTCTGCATATGTACTACCTATAAAACGCGTGGTGCGCATCAAATAATCAGTTTCAACAGCTACAGCTACTGGATTTTCCCAGAATGGGCGATAATAAGAACCATCTGCATTGTAAACTGGATAATTAGATGGGTAAAAATAACCTGTACTTAGTGCTCCATTAATCGCATTACCATTCAATGCTCTGTTTCTAGTGTTTACACCATAAGTAGCATTAATACCTACTTTCAGTTTGTCGCTTGCCAAAAACTCCAAATTCATACGGCCTGTTGTTCTTTCGAAATTGGCAGGCTTCAAAATTCCTTCTTGGTAGTTTTGGTTACCCGAAACGAAGTATTTAACTCTTTCGTCACCACCACTTACTGATACATCAAGGTTATATGAGCTGGCTTCTTGGAACAAGTAATCGAACCAATTGGTATCGATAGCTTGGCTAGGATTTGGATAAGGCTCAGGTCTGCCATTGTTTCTAGCAGCTTCGTTTTGCAACATTTCAAATGTAGGCCCATCTACACGAATGGAATTTGGATCTCTCCATGCTTTAGAAGTACCAATAAATGAGTTAACTGTCACGGTAGCTCTTCCTTCAGTACCTCTTTTCGTTGTAATTAGAACCACACCATTGGCAGCGCGAGCTCCATATATCGCCGTGGCTGATGCATCCTTCAAAATTTCGATAGATGCAATATCAGCAGGGTTGATATCCGCTAAAGGGTTTACGGGCTGACCAAATGTACTACCAGCTAAGTTATTTGCTTGTAGTGGCACACCATCAATTACGTACAATGGATCGGAACTACCATTGATTGAGGTAGTACCTCTTACACGTACGAACATCCCTCCTCCTGGCTCACCAGATTGAGAACCGACGGTAACACCCGCCGCACGGCCTTGCATTAATTGATCTGGGCTGGTAATCGGAATGTTTTCCACATCCTTAGCACTTACAGAGGAAATGGAACTTGTAAGGGTTTTTCGTTCCTGTTGTCCATACCCAACTACTACTACTTCGCCTAAGGTTTGAATATCCTCAGCCAATCGAATATCGATTTGAGTCCTGGCTCCCACAGTGACTTCTTGCTGCAAATACCCAATCATAGAAAAGACCAAAACGGCCTCATTGCTTGGAACTCTTATTTCAAAGGAGCCATCACCACCAGTAAAAGTCCCTGTGGTAGTTCCTTTTACCTGAATGTTTACTCCTGGCAGTGGAAATTCCTCTGCATCTGTGACTACCTTTCCTCGCACTACCCTCTCCTGTGCAAACAGGAATCCCGGTAGGATTAAAGCGAAGAAAAAAAGTTGTAAGGTTTTCTTCATAATAAATTGTTTTTAGTTAGAGGTTACCCATAATAGTTTTTAGGGAATATCAATTTATAATTGTTTCACCTGAATGAAAAACAAACAGGATATTTTTTATTTCAATGGCACTTTTCTAAGTATAAAAGGAGGAATTGTATCTATGACGTAAAAATTAAAAAGGGAACCCAGTACTGGATTCCCTTTTTAATTTTAAAATAATAATAATCAATTCATTTGTGTTAGTCACCGTAGCCTTCGTTTTGCTCCAAGTTAGTATTAGATATAATATCTACTCTTGGGATAGGTAAAATTTGCTTAAAGGCTTGACCGATTGCAATTGGGACAGATGAGTTAGTTCTATTTACTGCTGAAAGCACTACCAAAGCACGCCCTGTTCTTACTAAATCAAAGAACCTGTGTCCTTCTATATGAAACTCATAAGCTCTTTCTTTTTCAATAGCTAATAGAACGGCCTCTTGGGTCATGGCGCCAGAATAGTCTGCCAAACCTGCTCTATTTCTAATCATATCTAAATCAGCCACAGCAAGTGCAATAGAATTCTTATTTGCATAAGCTTCAGCTCTATTCAAATACATTTCAGCGATCCTAAGCACATGAGTATTATCAATATTTCCTGGTTTTTGATATTTAAGTGGATAATAAACGCCCTGTGCAGAATTAAAACCAAACATAGCTCCTCTTGAATCATTCGGATTAGACCTAATCTCATTTACAAAATCAGTATGCATAGCTAAATCGCCTCGCCCCCCTAGTCCACCAGTTGATGGCAAATACCAGTTACGAATACCACTCTGATCGGCATTATTAAACTCAATTTCAAAAATTGCTTCTGAAGTAAGTTTACCTGCAAAAATGTCAGCGTAATTTGCCATAAGCGTATATCTAGAATCATTAATTACTGCTGTTGACTGAGTAATCACATCATCCCATTCTCCTAGATACAGGTGCAGTCTAGATAATAGAGCTCTTGCAGTAGATTTTACAGCTCTTGATCTTGAGAATGCATCAGAGGCTTGTGCTTCAGGCAATAAGCTTAATGCCTGAGTTAAGTCATTTTTTACTTGTGTATAACCTGCTGCTAAATCAGGACGCGTAGGGTACAGTCCATCATTTACTCCTCTTGAAGGTTCCGTTGGCAACACAACGCTTTTGGTTCCCACCTTTCCAGGCACACCACCGAAAGTTCTATTAAGATCAAAAAACGCTAAAGCCCTAACAAAATAAGCTTGACCAGTAATATTGCTCTTTTTTGCTTCAGCCATTTCAATTGCTGGAACTGATGCGATTAGATTATTAGCCTGGTTTACCGCTTGGTAAGCAGCAGTATAGAAGTTTGTAACTTCCAAATTTGAAGCATCTAATGCATAGGTATCTAATTCACGGTAAAAATCCCATGTCCCAATACTTTGCCCAATGTCTGCGCTTACATCTGATATAATTTGGAAATTACGTCCATAATATCCAGCTGCTTGCAATTGATGGTACATACCTGCTAATGCGGCATCTGCACTTTTCTCATTTGTAAAAGCACCCTGATCAGAAATTTGTGTCTCTGGTTCTTGTTCAAGTACATCGCAACTGAAAGCAATTACACTTGAGAGGGCAATCCAAGAAAATATATTTTTTAGTTTCATGTTGTTCTAGGATTAAAATTAAAATGTAATATTAAAGCCACCCATAATAACTCTTGGCTGCGGAGTCGCATAGAAATCAACACCTTGTGTAAGTGTTGTAGAAGCAGTTGAAGTCACTTCTGGATCCATACCTGAATAATTTGTGAAAGTCAAAAGGTTCTGACCACTCAAATAAACTCTTGCAGATCCCATCCCAATTCTGCTAATCAAATCAGTTGGTAATGTATAACCAATTGAAAGGTTTTTCAGTCTCACATAAGAACCATCTTCAACAAAGCGTGAAGGTCTCAAGTTAGCTGCATAGTTTGCATTAGTCATGCGAGGTATCATTGTCACATCACCTGGTTGCTGCCAGCGATCTAACTGAGTAGCAAGGAAGTTAGTATCACGAGTTCCACCATGTTCTTGGAAAAATCTAGTCCAAAATAATTGGTCATTCCCTAATGAGTATTGGAAGAATATCATAACATCAAATGCTTTATAATTCAATGTATTAGTGATCCCTCCAAAGAAATCAGGCCAAGCGTTTCCTACTAGAAATCTATCTACGTTAGGATCAAAATCTGCATTAGGATCAATTGTTCTCCAAATAGGGTCACCTGTTTCAGGGTCTACACCTAATTGATCATGGAACCAGAAAGAATACAAAGGAGCTCCTTCTTCAATACGAACAATATCTCTATTATATACGGCTATTGGCTGTGCTAGCTTCTTCACCATATTTCTATTTTGAGCAACGTTAAACTGAAGATTCCAGTTAAAATCTTCGGTAGAAGCTAGGTTTGCATTGATTCCCAATTCAAATCCTTTATTCTCCACTTCACCAAAGTTTTGCACAATGCTACTAAATCCACTTGAAATTGGAATTGGCACTGCTAATAACAGATCTGACGTTTGCTTATCATAATAATCTGCTGTAATAGTTAACTTATCATTCCATAGGCCTAAATCAACACCAATGTTAAACTGAGCAGTTTTTTCCCAACGCAAATCAGGGTTTGCTAATTGAGCTGGTTGTGTACCTGGTGCTGCTGTATAGTTTGCTCCACCACCCCATAGTCCTCTTGATTGAAAATTACCAATTCCATTCTGGTTACCTGTTATACCATAACTTGCTCTAAGTTTCAATTCACTTATCGCTGGAGTATTTTGCAAAAAATCCTCTTCGGACAATCTCCAGCCAGCAGCTACAGATGGGAATGTACCCCATTGGTTAGCTTCACCAAATCTAGAACTACCATCACGACGGACGTTTACTGTCAATAAATATTTGTTATCCAAAGAGTAGTTGATTCTTGTAAATAAAGAAGCAATACCCCACATTGAACCATCAGAAGATGAAGTTTGTACCGCTGCAGAAGCAATTCTTTTGAAATCATTTGATGGGAATTGCTGTCCTCCTGCTGTTGTTCTTTCAAATGTTGACTGCTGAAGGGTGGTACCAAGTAGTACTCCTAAATCATGTCTTCCATTTATTCTAGTTTGATAGTTAAGTACATTCTCTTGAATCCAGTTATCATCTACAGTAACTACAGAAGTTGCTGAACCATTTGTAGAAGCTCCAGCATTCAAAAACGTATTAACATATACATCCTCTTTTACATTATTGTAATCTACACTAAATGAACTTCTCAATGATAATCCAGGGAAGAATTCATATTCACCATAAACAGTTGCTAATACCCTGTTTGTATTCATGGTAATATCATTTTCATTGATAACAGCTAAAGGATTCTCAAAAATTGAGAATTTTGTGTAGTCCCCATCAGCATTATAAGGAGCCAAGTTAGGTGGAAAGAAGTGGGTACCTCCTAGGGCACCATTAATGTTATCATCATTTTGAACTCTATTACGTGTACTTCTTGAGTACAACATACTTGTTCCTAACTTCAATTTGTCTGTTGCAAGAATATCCAAGTTCAAACGCCCAGTCTTTCTATCAAAAGCAGATGGTGCAACAATACCTTCTTGCTGAAAACTAGAAGCAGAAACTAGATATTGTACTTTAGGATCTCCACCACTAACAGAAACATCCATATTACTAATTGGAGCGTCTCTAAATACCAAATCGCCCCAATTAGTGGAAGGTCTACTGCCTATATTAGTATAAATAGGATTTCCCCCATTATTAACCGCTGCTTCGTTTCTAAGTTCCTCAAAAGTAGGCCCATCTACTAGGTCAGGAGTTCTCCATGCACTTTGTGTTCCGTAATAAGAGCCAATACTTATTTTAGCCTTACTATTATCACCACGCTTCGTAGTAATTAGAACAACACCGTTTGCTGCACGTGCACCATAAATTGCAGTTGCAGAGGCATCCTTTAAAATTTCAATGGAGGCAATATCTGCTGGATTTATATCAGACATTGCATTTGTAACTTGTCCACCAACTCCTACACCAGACAAGTTGCCTGAAAGAATTGGCACACCATCGACTACATACAATGGATCATTTCCAGCTGTAATTGAAGTAGAACCACGAACTCTCACGAACATACCACCACCAGGAGTACCTGATTGCGACTGTACTAATACACCAGAGGCACGACCTTGCATCAATTGATCAGGGCTAGCTGTAGGTATATTTTCAATGTCCTTGGCTGATACAGAAGATATAGATGAAGTAACAGTCTTACGGTCTTGCTCACCGTACCCAACTACGACTACTTCGCCAAGTTCTCTAATATCTTCTCCCAACAAAACATCAATCGTTGTGCGAGTACCGACAACCACTTCTTGAGTGGCATATCCGATTAGTGAAAAAACTAATACGGCATCATTGGATGGAACTTCCAAAGTAAATTTTCCATCTCCTCCAGTAAAAGTACCTTGGACGGTACCTTTAATTTGAATGTTGACACCAGGCAATGGAAATTCTCCATCGGCTGCTATCACTGTACCTGAGACTGTACGCTGCTGGGCAAAGCCCATTCCTACAGCTAACAGCACCGCCAAGGCGGATAGTAAGGTTTTCTTCATAGGGTTAGTGTTTAGGTTAATTGTTCAAAATTTTCTGAAAACTTATCGAAAAATAGGCTTTGTATTCACCAAAGCAAAACGAATTTATATCCTTTTTTTCAAATATTCGAATAATTAAAATTCATCCGTTTTTAATTTTACGAAATTTTGTTTTGCTCAATAATATCAACAAATTGAAAATTATATTTTGTGAAATATATACCAATCGAAATAATAGCTTTTGAAAAATAATAATGTGTTTCTAAATTCTGCCCTCTTATCTTTAAATAATGAAAATGATAACCTAAACAACCTATGATGAAAATTTTGCAAAATCTTGTTTTAATGGTAGGCTTACTTTTGTGCCTCCCTCAAGACATCCTATCACAAAACCAACTCATTTACGACACCTCATTATATGAGGAAATGAGTTATCGAAATATCGGCCCCTTTAGAGGCGGGAGGTCGGTAGCTATTACGGGTATCCCATCCAAACCACTCACATTTTTTGTTGGGTACACGGGTGGTGGACTTTGGAGAACAGAAGACGCTGGCATCTCTTATCAAAATGTATCTGATGGCCAATTCACTTCTAGCTCAGTAGGTGCTATTGCAGTAGCGCCTTCGGATCCTAATGTGGTATATGTTGGCATGGGTGAAGCGCCCGTTCGTGGTGTAATGACCGTCCACGGCGACGGGGTTTACAAATCTACAGACGGTGGTGATACCTGGAAGCACATGGGCTTAGATCGTACTAGACAAATATCAAGCGTGCAAGTTCACCCATCAGATCACAATATAGTATATGTAGGTGCGCAGGGAAGTCCTTATGGAGCCAATGACGAAAGAGGTGTTTACCGTTCCATGGATGGTGGCGAAACTTGGGAACTAGTACTTCATTTAGATGAAAACACTGGCGTAAGTGATTTAAGCCTCGATGTAACTAACCCTAGAGTACTGTATGCCGCATTTTGGGAACACCGCAGATATCCTTGGATTGTAGACAGTGGTGGAGAAAATAGCTCTATTTACAAGTCTGTAGATGGTGGAGATACATGGGAAAAACTCACAAACGGACTACCAAAATTTATGGGCAAAATTGGTGTAGCTGTTTCTCCAGCAAATAATAAAAGAGTTTGGGCAATCGTGGAAGCAGAAGATGGTGGTTTATTTAGATCTGATGATGCAGGTAAAACTTGGACCAATATTAATAAGGAGAGAATCCTAAGAACCCGATCTTGGTATTACATGCACGTGTTTGCCGATCCAGTTGATGAAAATAAAGTGTATGTTCTAAATGCGCCATTTATGAAATCCATCGATGGAGGTAAATCCTTCGAAAGAATTCAAACACCGCACGGAGATAATCACGACCTATGGATCAATCCAGAGCATCCAGAAATTTGGGCAAACGCTAATGATGGTGGTGGCAACATCTCCCTCGATGGAGGCAAAACTTGGTCTACGCAACAAAATCAGCCGACTGCACAAATATATAGAGTAAATGTGGATCATCTTTTCCCATACACTGTTTACGGTGGGCAGCAGGACAATTCTACTATTGCAATTCCAAGTGCACATAATGGCCCAGGCATTCCTTGGGGAGCATTTTACTCAGTTGGAGGTTGTGAGTCTGCATTTGTTGCATTCAACCCTAAAAATCCTCAATTTGTCTATGCAGGTTGTTACCAAGGCATTATTAATGAGTGGAACAGAACTACTGCTACCGCCAAAGACATAATGGCTTATCCATTTCTCGGTTTAGGTTCTAAGCCTTTGGATCAGAAATATAGATTCAATTGGAATGCACCAATTATCGTTTCTCAGTTTAACCCTGATGTTATTTACCATGCAGGCAATGTGGTTCTTAAATCTACAGATAGAGGCTTGACTTGGGCAGAAGTAAGTCCCGACCTTACTCGAAATGATCCTCAATATTTAGATTATGGTGGCGGACCAATCACCCGTGAAGGAGCGGGAGGTGAAATTTACCAAACCATTATTCACCTTATTGAATCTCCACATAGTGCTGATGTACTTTGGGCTGGCACAGATGATGGACAAGTTCATGTAACTACAGATGGCGGCCAAAATTGGAAAAATGTAAGTCCTCCAAACTTGACCAAAACAATGCTCATAAATGCTGTAGAGGTTTCACCACACGATCCAAATACAGCATACATCGCTGTAAATGATTATAAAGTGAATGATTTTACTCCTCATGTTTTCAAAACCACAAACAATGGTCAGACTTGGAAGAGAATTGTAAATGGCATAAAAGATGAGCATTTCACAAGAGTGGTAAGAGAAGATCCGAAGCGTAAAGATTTGCTTTATTTGGGTACAGAGTCAGGGATGTATGTTTCATTCAATGGTGGTGACCT
Organism: Peijinzhouia sedimentorum; assembly: GCF_049340005.1. Taxonomy (NCBI): domain Bacteria; kingdom Pseudomonadati; phylum Bacteroidota; class Cytophagia; order Cytophagales; family Peijinzhouiaceae; genus Peijinzhouia; species Peijinzhouia sedimentorum. The sequence continues at coordinate 194,508 of NZ_JBMPIY010000006.1, read as the reverse complement.
TTGGCAGCCATTCCAAAACAACTTGCCGGTGACACCAATCACTGATATGTTAGTTTATGATGATGATCTTGTGATAGCAACTGCTGGTAGAGCATTTTGGGTTTTGGATAATCTTACTCCATTACACCAACTTAGCAGTGAAGTAGCCAATGCCGATATGCATTTGTTCAAACCAAATGATGCTCTCCGCACGCCATTCAATAAAAACAAAGAGGCTACTAAAAATGGACTAGGCGAAAATCCATATCATGGTGTTATGGCATATTATACTTTGAAGGATGGACATGATGGAGAAACTCCTTTGAAGGTTGAGTTCCTGGATGCATCAGGAAAAACCCTCCGCACTTTTGCACATGACTCGAAATTACCTAGCGATAAAATCAAAGGTAAAGAAGGCCTTAACATGGTTTATTGGGACTTAACAACTCCACCTGTAGAAGGCCCTGAAGGTCTTGTTGCCGGTTTTGGTCGTGGTGGCTATAGAATTGCTCCTGGCACTTATACTGTAAAACTTACTCATGGCGACAAAGTGCTTACACAAACTGTAGAAGTAAAACCTGATCCAAGAGAAACAGCTACACAAGAGCAATACTTAGAGGAACAGAGAATCCTCGAAGCACTTAATGAAAATTTGGTTCAGATTTACGCTAGAGTAAATGACCTTCGCGACATTCGTACTCAGGTTCAATCAATTATTAAAAGAATTGGTGATGACCCAGAATATGAAGCAATATTAGAAGCAAGCAATACAATGGTTTCGGATATTGATGAAATGGAATGGCTAATGATACAACCAAAGCAGGAAACCTTCCAAGATGTTATCAACTATGAAAACAAGTTAGACAACCACTTTATCCATCTGACAAACCTTATCAACAATGCTGCGGCTCCAGTAACAACTGGCCAAAAAGTAAGACTAGGTGACTTAGAGCAAGAATGGAATCAAGTAAAATCTCAAATCAGAACCTTTATTGAAACTGATTTGAAAAATTACAACGACAGACTTTCTGCTTCCGGCTTGCAAAATGTTGGGCCACAAGTACAGCGTACTGGTCAGAGATAAAATTGACTTAAAAATTCTTACCAATAAAAAAGGTGCTCGATCGAGCACCTTTTTTATTGACTTGTCCGCCATTATTCTGGGAATAGCATTAGCAATGTAAATTACCTTCAAATAAGATTTTTAAAAGCCTAACTTCACAATACATTAAAAATCAGAATTTTACATATAATTATATTTAATTTGGATAAATTTTGCTATTTTTCCCATACAGCAAACTTACAGCTTAACTACTCTAGCTTTTTTCAATTTATCCCCAAGCTCATGAAAAGAATTTCTTTATTATTTCTATGTATAGCCAGTTTCTTACCTGTGCTATCACAAGCCCAACAATCGGAAGACATCTTAAGGCAACTAGAAGAAGTAGCCATTATCGACCAAAAAGTAATGATGCCAATGCGGGACGGAGAGCGATTGGCAACCGACATTTATAGACCTAAGACTGATCAACCCGTTCCAATTGTATTTTCTCGAACACCTTACAACTTTAACTCCTACCGAGATGGTGAATTGGTAACACGTACCATGCAAACAGCCTTGGAATATGTGAAAAGAGGTTATGCTTATGTCGTTCAAAATGAACGTGGCAGATTCTTCTCCGAAGGAAATTGGGATATCCTTGGAACTCCATTGACTGATGGATACGACGCCTTTACTTGGATGGGAAATCAAACTTGGAGCAATGGCAAAATAGGCACCATCGGCTGCTCTTCTACAGCAGAGTGGCAAATGGCTGTAGCCTCAATGGATCACCCCAATCATGCTGCTCTTGTACCTCAAGGTTTCGGTGCTGGAGTAGGACGTATAGGCGAATTCCATGAGCAAGGCAATTGGTATCGAGGAGGTGCTGGACAGATGCTTTTTACCACTTGGTTATATAGCACACAGCACGATCCAATGGCACCGCGATTGCCTGAAGGCATTATGCAAGAAGACTTGCAAAGATTACAAAGGTTTTATGATATGGCACCACGCTATCCTCGTATAGATTGGGCAGAAGGGCTCAAGCATTTACCCGTACAAGATATTATCCAAAATGTAAATGGTCCTAAAGGCATTTATGAGGAAATGATAACCCGTAAACCTAATGATCCCAAATGGTATCAAGGAGGTTTGTATCATGATGACATGCCATTCGAGAAGCCTTCTTATTGGTTCGTATCATGGTACGATGTGGCAGCAGCACCCAATTTAGCGATGTATAATCACATCCGTGAAAATGCGAAAACACAAGTAGCCAAAGACAATCAATATTTGGTAATTGCTCCCACCTTGCATTGTGGCTACACACGTGCTACTGAAAATACCATTGTGGGTGAGCGAAGCGTGGGAGATGCAAGATTGCCATACAATGAAATGACTTTCGCTTGGTTTGATTATTGGCTCAAAGGCGATGACAGCAATCAAAGACAAGAAATGCCCAAAGTGCAATATTTTACAATGGGCTCTAATGAATGGCAAAGCTCTGATACTTGGCCACCTGCAGGAGCAGAAATGACCACCTTTTTCTTAAGTAGTGAAGGAAATGCCAACAGCCGTTTAGGTGATGGAAAGCTTATAAACTCTACCCCCCGCCAAGATAATCCAGATAGCTTTATTTATGACCCAATGAGCCCTGTGCCTTCCTTTGGAGGAAATGTTTGTTGTACTGGAAACGCCATTCAAGGTGGGTCTTGGGATCAGCAAGAAATGGAGTTGAGAGACGATATTCTAGTTTATACTACTGACCCATTAGAAGAAGGAATTGAAATCAGTGGCTTTATTGAAGCAAGTCTTTACCTATCATCTGATGTAAAAGATACTGATCTAACTATCAAGATCATCGATGTGTACCCAGATGGAAGAGCATTCAATCTGGATGAGACTATACAACGCGTTCGATATCGAGAAGGCTACGATAAAGAAGTATGGATGGAAGATGGCAAAGTTTATGAAGTAAAAATGACACCTATGGCTACTTCCAATTACTTTGAAAAAGGTCATAGCATTCGAATTGAAGTATCTAGCTCTAACTTCCCTCGCTTCGATCGTAATATGAATACTGGGGGCAATAATTATGATGAAACCAAAGGTAAAGTGGCCACAAACAAAATCCATCATTCTAGAGAATACCCAAGCCAAATAAGTTTGCCAATTGTAAAAAAATAAGGCTAGGCTTAGCCAAATTAAACTTTAAAATGCTGTATCCTCCTCACATTGGGTACAGCATTTTTTTTGAGTTTGAGAAAAAAGCGGGAGGCATTTCTTAATCGATTTAAGCGATTTAATAAAGGCCAAATTTCTTTACTTTAAACAAAAAAGGACTGAACAAATACTGCCCAGTCCCTATTCTCCTGACTTGTCCGTTTTAGTGCGGTCTAATAATTTTTGTTATCATTTGGCTTAGGTTTTTTGGTACGGCTGATCTGATTTTCATTTCCTTTTGGTTATTTTATTCCATAGCCTAGCATCTGTCACCTTTTTGGACTCGGTTAAGAAGGCTCTAATCGACCTCAGGCTCATAATTGCCCGATGGAAATTATAAATGATTGTTGAACCAAACGGTCAACGGTATTTAGGGATGGACAAGGGACATTCCTCAACCGTCCTCCGTCAACCGTCAACTTCTTTTCAACCGTCAACCCTTTTTCCTTCATCAACGTTTATTATTTTCCGTTAGTTAAAAGGATCCACCAAAAAATCACCAAAATCACCACCCAAAACAGTCCTGAATTTCCTTCAATTCCCAAAGCCTAAGCAGCTCATTATCCATGCACATTTTGCCCAGTTTCAGACCAAATTATGCCCAAATCAACCAACCTCTTTGCAGAAAGTCACTTTTTCGGAAATATTCAAATACTATTATTTTGAATAAGTAAATTTAAAATATGAATTTTTTTCCACTCGATTTTAGCCCATTTTAGTGGGTGTTTACCTTAGGGTTTCCTTGTGCTTTCCTTGTCTTCCCATTGTGCTTTAATTGTACGGAACCTCGCAGAAAACGCATAAAGCGAATATTGCGTAAAAAGGAACATAAAACGAAGAAAACGAATATCACGAAAAATGTGCAATAAACGCATATTGCGAATAAAACGCACACTCATTTTTTTATCCCTAAAGGATTCACCAAATTAGTTCAAAGCCGAAGCAAACCACCCAAAATGGAGGGTGCGGCCAGGCCAAAAAAATACGATGATCATTGAGCGGAATTTGACTCAAAATCGCAAAATTTTGCCCAAAGATCAATGCCCAAAATATGTCCAATTTTTTAAAAAGACCCGCAAGGTTTCGAAACCTTGCGGGTCTCCCACCGCAACTGTTCGACATTTGAAATGTCGTACTCCCCTGATAAAAAGGATTTGCAATCCGACTTTCGATAACGAGCGAAAATACTGCAAGCAGGGATTAATCGATTTCACGGATTTTTTTTCAACGGAACGAAATAGACCGAAGTTTAGAGGTAGGTTCAAAGATTCTCATCACGACCCAATCATTCAACAAGGCATCCACTTCCAGTGCATAGCCAAGTTGATGTTGAAGGGCTCTGAATACATCGTAAAAAAAGCTATAATACACCCAAATGGACTGCATTGACTGACCAATACGGCCTCTTGATTGGGTTGAAACTCCTTGAAAAGGTTCATTTGCTTGGTATAATCAGTAATAAATACCCTGGTCATCTCTTGTAAGGAGGCAATTTCTTCATCAGTTGAGCCAGAGCCGATATGCTTAAGAATTATACGTTGACTGTCTTGATAGCGCTAAATCTGGACAGCCTGAGATGTCCCCTTTGTTTTTACAACTCTTGTGTGCAGTGACCCTATTAATGCGGTCAAACCAACTAAAAAATGAGATATCTTGCTGTAAATCAATCCCTATTTTTTTGAAAGACTCAGAAGTGGACAAGTCAGGAAAAAAAAGGACTGAACAAATACTGCCCAGTCCCTATTCTTAATGCTTCGCTTGTTATTGCATTTTACTTAAGTCAACTTCTGCTGCTATATAACCAAATGCTGCCCATATTGGGCTATTGACTACCAAATTCAATATTTCCTTTGCTTTGGCTTCATCTCCATTGTACAAATACCAATTGGCAACACCATAACCTTGAGTGGCAAGAGAAATTCCCATATCTGGATCGTTCGAGGCTTCAATATCAAGCAATTCCTCAGGCTGCATTAAGCCTTTGTACATCAGCATTCTATTATAATATGAATCGTTCTCAATGATGTTCATATCTTCTGTAATTGTTTCAAGCAATTCTGCCGCCTTGTCATCAGCACCCATTCTACGGTATGTCATATACAACCAGTCCTTGGTTGCAATTACAGAGTCGTCATTTTCGCAATATTCCAAGCAGTCAATATAGGCAGACACTGCATTTTGGTAGTCTCCTTTGAGGTAATATGCCAAACCTAAGTGGTAAAGAATATTGAATTGGGTGTTTGACAAAGGAATATTAAGTGCATTGGGATTTCCATCAGGCTCCACTTCAATTTCAGCTGGCATTAATGATTTAGCTTTTTCAAAATCAGCGATTGCTTCATCGAATTTACGAACGGAAACAAAGCGATGTCCTCTATGGCGAAGTAGTTTGTATGAATTTGGAAAATCTTCAAGACCCGTAGTGAATACTTCAATAGCTTCATTGAAACGACTCATATAGCCAAGGCGACGACCATGCCAAATGATGGCATCTTCAAGTGCATCCTCCCGCGATTTCACCACCTCGGCTGGAGCAGCGGGAGGGTTGAGTGGTTCGCCCAAAAGTGACATCACCTCATAATCGGGCTCACTAGCTTGAGGAATCACCTCAGGGATTTCAGCTGTATCATTCGACTGACAAGAAACCAATACGATCATTACAATCAATAGAGAAAATAGGGTTTTCATAGTGTTGGTATAGGTTAAGTTTATAATAGTTGGAAAATCATTCTGGATAAACTGCCACTGCTTCTACCTCAATTAGCAAATCGGGATTTGCCAAGGAGTGAATTGCTATTGTTGTTCGAGCCACTTTGGTTGGATTTTTAGGATTATCAAAAAATTCGCTATAGGCCTTAAACCAACCGCTCCAATCTACCTCATTGTTATTAGCTTTATCAGGCACAAGGTATACTCGTAAGTAAACCACATCTGACATGGAAAGATCCGCATCAGTAAGCAGCTCTTTTATTCTATTAAGAATGCCAACCGACTGCATATAGGTGTCGCCGTACCTTTCTCCTGTATTAACTTCAGCTGACTCATCTAATACAGGAGCAACCAGTCCACTTGAAAAGAAGAATGAAGCTCCTTCCGGAATTTCGACACCTCTCAAGATAGAAGCATCGGGTCTATCATACCTTTTCAAAGCCTTCTTTTCTTCCTTGTCATCATTAACGACCGCAGTCTGACAACTAAAAACACAGAAGATTAAACTGAATAAAATTGAGAACTTCATAATGCTTGAATTAGGGTTAAGGAATTAGAAAAATACACATAAACCTAATGACCAACAAGTGAATATTTAAAGAATGGTTTCCCAAACGGATTTCTCAACGACCGTTTATCCCTGATATATTCAATACTATGAAATACATTCGGAACTCATAAATTATAAGCATAAATTGATTTTGAATTAATTCACTCAAAAACTATGAACAAAATATTTATCAAGCTCAAACAAGCTACTACCTCGACTATGGCTGTCGTGATGGTACTTGCTTCAGGCTGGCTTGCTATGCCGCATATTTCTTCGGCACAGCAATTAGGCTCTGAAATTCTAGGAAAAACTCATTATCGTGAAATCGGCCCTACTCGTCAGGGTGGTCGATATGTAGACTTTGCCGTAGTGGAAAGCAATCCAACTACTTTTTATACCGCCACAGGTTCTGGTGGATTGTGGAAAACTGAGAATAATGGCATTTCCTTCTACCCAATTTTCGATAATGAAGATATAGTATCTATTGGTGCTGTTGCAGTTTCTCAAAGCCATCCAGACCAAGTTTGGATAGGTAGTGGTGAAGCAAACAACTCAAGAAGCACATATTGGGGGGATGGTGTTTATAAATCTACAGACGCCGGTAAAACTTGGGCTAATGTAGGCTTACCAAACTCTGGCCATATTGGTAGAGTTATTGTTCACCCAATCAACCCAGATGTAGTGTATGTTGCAGCTTTAGGTCATTTATATTCTGATAATGAGGAAAGAGGCCTTTACAAAACTACTGATGGCGGCAAAACATGGAAAAAATCTCTTGCGGTATTTGAAAATAACAAGCATATCGGTGTGGTGGATTTCGTAATGCATCCTACCGACCCAAATACAATCATAGCCGCAGCTTATGACAAAATCCGTACTCCTTGGACGTTCAACGAAGGAGGTCCAGGTAGCGGCATTTACAAAACCACAAATGGTGGTGATACTTGGACAAAACTTGAAGGAGGACTACCTACAGGCTTTTTAGGTAGAATAGGGTTAGCTTATTCTGCAAGCAATCCTAATGTGGTATACGCCAATATCGAAAACGTAAATATCGATGGTGTAAGCGACTCTGAAAGGCTTCGCCAATTGACAATAGGTATTGCTCCAGAAGGAAGAGTAAAAGGTGTAGAAGTTTGGAGATCGAATGATAATGGCTCCAATTGGGCGAAAGTAAGTCCAGACGGAGAAGATATTGGTGGTGGTCCAGGTTACTACTATCAACAATTACGTGTTGATCCTAATGACGAAGATCACGTAATTGTGCTTGGTGTACGTATGTGGGCTACTGATGACGGTGGAAAGAACTGGTACCGACCATTCAACTTTGGTGGTGACAACCATGCACTTTGGATCGATCCAAATAACTCACTTCACATGATGCTTGGCTATGATCATGGCATGGGAATAACTTACGATGGTGGCAAAACTTGGTATCATCCTGACGAAAAACCACTAGCTCAGTTCTATGCTATTAATGTAGATATGGAATACCCATACAATGTGTATGGTGGATTACAAGATAATGGCTCTGTAAAAGGCCCAAGCACCAAAAGAAGCGGTGGAAATATTAGACTTGAAGATTGGAAAACTGTAGGTGGTGGCGATGGGTTCTACAATGTGGTAGATCCTACAGACAGCCGTTGGTTGTACAATGAATCTCAATTTGGCGCAATTTCGAGAGTAGATCAAGTAACTGGCGAAAGACAATCAATCCGTCACAACGATCGTGAGATGAGATACAATTGGAATTCACCTATTATGCTATCTCCCCACGACCCTAATGTATTGTATCATGCTGGTAACAGACTTCTAAGATCAACTACAAAAGGAGAAAATTGGGAATACGCTAGCCCAGACTTGAGCACTGCTACTCCCGAGCAAATCGGAGGTACAGGTAATATCCAATACGGTACAATTACTTCCATAGATGAATCTCCCATTCGTAGAGGCCAATTATGGGCTGGTACTGATGATGGTAATGTATGGGTAAGTTTAGATAATGGCGAAAACTGGGAAAACCTAAATGGTAATATCACAGGTAATCCTGGCTATTGGGTGAGCAGAGTTATTGCTTCTAACCATTACAATGGAACTGCTTATGTAACTTACACAGGTTTCAGAAATGATGATTTCAGACCATTTGTTTACAAAACGACTGATTTTGGAAAAACTTGGACTTCGATAAGCGCCAATCTTCCAAATGAACCAATCAACGTAATAAGAGAAGATCCAAGAAACCCAAATCTATTATTTGTCGGTACTGAAATGGCCATTTATGTTTCCATTGATGGTGGCAAGATTTGGAATAAGATGAAGGGCAATATGCCAACAAATCCAATTCATGATTTTGTAATCCACCCGCGTGAATACGATTTGGTAGTTGGTACACACGGAAGAGGTGCATTTATCGCTGATATTTCTTGGATGCATGAGTTAACTGCTGAAAACATAAATAAAGCATCGCATCTATTCCCTACGAAACCAAAAGTACGTTGGGTAAGCACTGGTGAAAATCACTCACCACACACTAATTTTGAAGGTGAAAGTGAGCCAAATGGCATTATGATTAGATACCACCTCAACCAAGTACCGAGCGGTGATGTAACTGTGAAAATTATGCGTGGAGCGAGAGAAGTATACTCTATGACAGGCACCAAAACTAAGGGTCTTAACGAGATTATGTGGCCAATGCAACAGATCAGCCGTGAGAGAACTGAACGTGAAATCACACAAGTGAAGGCTCAAATGGAAAGAATGAAAGAGTTTGGTATGTCTGAAGAAGATATAAATGCTCGATTTGGCGATATCAATTATGTGACCGAACCTGCTGCTGAAGGCACATACAGAGTTATTCTGACTGCGGGAGGACAAACTCACGAAACTACAGCAGAAATCATGAGAGATCATTGGTACAATAAATAGTATGACGAAATAATCTATCAAAAAGCTGCCTTGAAAGAGGTGGCTTTTTTTGTGTCCAATTTGGAAAAAGTATAATTGCAAAATTGATTGTATGCTTTTACTATATTTGGTCTAATGATTTGGAAACCAAGCCCAATTCAACAAATACAAAAACCATGAAAGCATTAATTCCTCTAGCCGGCATCGGTAGTAGGCTAAGGCCACATACACATACTCAGCCGAAATCATTAGTGCCTGTGGCTGGTAAGGCAGTATTAGCACATATAATGGATCGGCTAATAGGTGGAGGAATTCGGGAGTTTATTTTGGTAGTTGGTTATCTGAGTGAGAAAATCATCGCTTTTGTAGAGCAACATTATAGCGATGGCGATATTAAAGTCCGATTTGTAAATCAATCTCCAAGAGAAGGAATTGGCCATGCAGTATGGATGGCAAAGAACGAAATTATTAACGATGAAGAGTTACTGATCATTCTTGGAGACTCAATCCTCAATATGGATTATGAAAATTTTATCAATAAAAAAGGGAATGTAATTGGTGTAAAAAAAGTGGCTGAACCTGGCTTGTTTGGAGTGGCAGAATTGCAAAAAAACGGTGCTATTTCAAAATTGATTGAAAAACCAAGTATACCCAAATCTAATCAAGCACTTGTTGGCATTTATAAAATTGCTGACCTCCCGCTTTTATTGAATGGGATCGAACATGCCATTAAGAATAACCTTCGTACATTAGGAGAATACCATCTGACTGATGCATTGATGTATATGGTTGAGAATCGTGCCTCACTTATTTCTTATGATGTAGAGAATTGGTACGATTGTGGGAAAATGGCTTCTCTATTGAAAGCGAATGCCATCTTGCTGAACAAACCAGAATTTAAAGACAAAAACAAACTCAAATTTCCCAAAACAATCATTATTCCACCAGTAAGTATTGGAGCAAATTGTATTATCAGAAACTCTGTGATTGGACCAAATGTCGCCATTGGTGATAATAGTATTGTGAATTATTCGATTGTGAGAAACAGCATCATAGGCTCCTTCAGCGAGCTCAACTCAACAGTACTTGAAAAGTCAATTATAGGTAATGACTCTCTCATAAAAGGACATGCAAATAGTTTAAACATCGGAGACAATACGGAAATAAACTTTAATGCTTAATATATATTGACATAATTTTTCAACCTTTGCAGGCCAATTGCTGTTTGATAAGGGAGAAGGATTTAATTGTCATGACGAAATTTAAGATAAAGTATTTGTGTGTTGAGGAGCCAGCCTCTCAAAGTGGCTTAGATGGTTTCAGAAAAGGTGGTCTTTACGAAGGCCGAAATTTTAATGGCATGTACGAGGTATGCTCACAATGGGGGCGGAATAAAGCTTCCAAGCTGATTTCAAAACCTGAGTTTGCGAAATACTTCGAACTTGTAAGCGAAGAACAAACTTTAGCTGCTACCGCAGTTATTGCCTAAATCATTTTTTTCGCCTAAAATCGCTGATTTTAAGCATGAAAATTACTCAAATTAAGGAAACTTGCCTTTATATAGATGACTTAGCCAAAGCCAAGCATTTTTATAATGGGCAGCTTGGTTTACCACTTATAAGCGAGGTGGAAGGAAGACATATATTCTTTAGAGCAGGGACTTCTGTTTTACTATGCTTTATTCCAGAAGTAACCAAAACAGAGGAAAATTTACCACCTCACTTTGCTTACGGACCTCAACACTTGGCTTTTGAAGTAAGCCTGGACGAATATGAAAGCTGGAATCGAAAAATCAAAGACTTGAATATCGCCATTACGCATGTGCAAGAATGGAAAGATGGCTTGAAGTCATTTTATTTTGATGATCCTTTCGGCAATGTATTAGAGATTGTGCCAAACGGGATTTGGGATTAACTAATCCATATCAATATTTCGCTGGACTTTAAGCTCCAAACTTCCCAGTTCCATCGCTACCAAATTGCCCTGACCTGGACGATCATTATACACGCAACCATTATCCAAATCCACAAAAGAATAAGCAGAACTATCAATACACTCTTTTATAAAATCTAAATGAACTGGCACATGCCCATGTACTACTTTGCGGTTTCTAATCTTGTCCTTATCAACTTTAAAATCTCTTATCCAGAGCATCGAATGTTTATCTTCTAGAGGATTCTCAATTTCGAAGTTGAATCCTGCATGCACCATGGCAAAAGAAGGTGTGAGTATATAATAATGAAGCTTTTCTAGCCAATCGATATAATGTTTTGGAATGTCCTTGATATCTTCTACGCCAAAACTTTTCATTGCCTTATCTCCACCGTAGCTAAACCATGCTAGTTTTTTATGATTCTTTGGTTTTTTCCAAAAGCTCGATTTCATATTAAATTCACCATGATAAGCTTCAATCATGCTAATCTCGTGATTGCCCATAATAGCCTTCACTTCAAATGTATCCTCAAGCTCAATGATGTAATCTAGCACTTGCCTTGAACCTGGGCCGCGATCGATATAATCTCCTAAGAAAATAAGCTCATCACCTCTTGACGGCACAATCCGTTCTTCTACAAGTGCTTTCAGAGATTTATCACAACCATGTACATCGCCTATCACCCAACTTTTACTCATCGAAACAATAAAATTTAGTTAACCAAAGGTAAGCATCAAAGCCCTAAAAGATGGTAAAAAGCGAGAGGTTAATTACCCGTTTTGGTGGTGTCCGGCTTCACTACTTTAGTAGTATCTGCTTTTACAGTTGTCGTATCTTTTTTAGGAGGCTCCAACTCTTTGCGCAACATATTGCCTAATCCTCTTAAAGCTCTGGATTTTGCTGCATCAGCTTCCTTTTTCAAAGAATCTTGGACAACTTTCTTCAAACTATCCGACCTCTGTTTCAATTCCATGGTAAGCGAATCTTTTACAGATTGAAGCGTATCTGTCATCATTTGACCAGCAGTTCTTCCTCCAGTATCAATCCCTAAGAAACTAGCAACACTTTGATCTAGCCTATTTTCAATGCTGATTTTGGGCTGTGAATAAGTTCCTGTCATGCCCAATTCAAGCTTAATTTCATTAGCTGTATTAACAGGTCTATTAATCATATTGCTCAAGAACCCCGAAGCAGTTGTGCCAAACTTATTGGCGGGAATCGTCAATGAAATATCATAGTCAAGTGAACCATCGAAACCCGTACTCCCTGAAATCACCCCGCTATATTCTCCCCACGCTACATTAAAAGGTTGCACACTCAATTTACCATCTTTGAACTCCGTTTTCAGAATCAAATCTTTGAAAGACATATTCTTAAGATTCGTCTTTGCAAATTTAGAAATGGCATCTACAATTGGCGCATCTTGTAGATTAGCATTTAGCAATTTTACCAATCCCTCTCCATCCAAACTTGTCAAAACGGGCATCAAATCTTGGCCAAGAAGACCACTAATTTTAAATGAAGTATTGAATAATCCCTCTGCGTGCCTAGCAATTGGTGCAAAAGCTTGTACTGTCTCCAAATTCAAAAATGCTGACTTAATTGGCATATCATTAATAGCAAAATCGAAATCGAAAGCTGGCTGCACTTTATCCTTAGTATCATAAGAACCATTAAGCGCAAATTTGCCATCAAGCATTTCGAATGCGACATTATTCATTTGAGCTACACCATCTTTCACCTTGATTACACCTTTGATATTCCTAAGATTAAATTTCTCATAATCCAATTTAGTGATTCCACTTACTAGCTCTATATCTATATTCTCAGGAATGATAAACGCTTGTAAATTGGTTTCAGGTTGAACAGGAGCATTGGGATCTTCCGCTGTCATCCACTCATTCAAATTCACATAATTGGATTGCGTGGTGAACCTTCCTTTTAGAATACTGTCGTCGCCTAGAAAATAGGAAAGGTAATTGGTGAGATAACCTGAGCCTTGAAAGTCGCTTCCTCCCGCTGTCATTACAAGGTCATTCAAACTTAGTTGGGTCGGATTGAACACAAGCTCAGCTGTAGGTATGGTTATACCTTCAGGGAAATCTTCTCCTACATATGAAAAAGCTTTCAGATCCATTTTGCCAGATGTAGGCAATTGACTATACCGTTCATTTTCTAGGTCAGAGTATTTGCCTTTGGTACTCAACTCGCCTTTTAATTTTCCTTTGAGAACAGTCCCTTCTTTCAGGCCGGCAAATGCACTCATTTGCTCTAAATCTATATTTCCCTTAATAAATGCATCCCAAGTATAATCTTCCAGATTTGTCAGTAAAAGTTTGCCTTCAAGTGGCTCACCTTGAAAAGTGAAGGAAAAAGGCTCAATTGACACACGTGTATCGGCCAAACGGCGGGAGGTATTGAGGATAGTACTTGTGAAATTCAACTGTTCGATTGGTGCTGGCAAGTCTGGAGTGTTGATACTTCCATTTGCGAGCTTGAACAAGCCATCGATAGTTGGAATTATATTGCGAGTGCTGTCATAAATTCCTTGGGCTTTCACATCCAAATCTAAATCGCCTGCGAGAGCATACCCCTCCATTGGAAACAAATCCATCAACTCCTCTAATGGAAGTGCCGCCTTGAGCTGACCATCCATTTCATAATCGCGGAGATTGGCAATTTTCAGTCGTCCGGTTACAGGGTTATTTCCCAGCATCGCACTGAAATTTGGAATATTAACAGAAGTATTCTCCAAGATTCCATCTGTATTGACAACACTAACTTTCAAATTAACTTTTTCAACCGCAGATGGTAAATCCGGATATTTGAAATTACCATCCGCCATCGCTAAATCGAAATTGAAACTTGGAATTCTTGAATCATCATAGGCATATATACCTTTGACTGCCGCATCAAAATCGAAAGTACCATTAGCCGAAAGTCCTTCGAAGCCTTCATTATAAATGCCCTGAACTAAGGAAAGCAGATTTTTAAATTCATTCTGATCTGTAGCAAAGCTCATATCGAAATCAACACCCTCTTCTAATAGCACTAATTGACCATCAGTGCTAAACACAAATTGATTTATGCGAATCGTATTTTCTTTGAATTGATATAAATTCTTAAGCAAATCGATCCCTAAAGTGGCATCAAGGGCAATTTCCTTTTGGGATAAATAACTAACACCATCGTACATCATATCCACTTTTTTGGCTAATGCTTCTGTACGAACATCGAAAATATCTGCAGTAAAATCTCCATCCCCAGTAGCATCAAGCCCGTCGATGAAGGTCGAAAATTTCAAATCTTGATCGTCGTATCGGAATTTAGCATTCACCACTTCAAATTTCTTGAGTGCAAGTGGATTGGAAGTCTCATCTGGGGCAACATCTGTCTCGGCGCTTTCATCACTCAGATATATATCATAATTGGCTTTTCCTCCCGCCAATACTTTCACCGAAATACTAGGATTCTCAAGTCGGATTAGGTTAACCTCCGGAACTTTGTCAACTACAATTTTCCATAAATTCAAATGCATAAGCGTATTACTAGCTGTATACAAAGTGTCCTTTTCAAATTCACCTTTACCCACAATAGTTAAATCCCGAATAGCGACACTTAGACTTGGGAAAGCACGTAACCCACTGATCGAAATTTGATCTAGATTCAGATTTACTTGAGCATCTAGGTTTTGCTCCATTCGTGCCTTTGCTTCATTAAAAATTTGCTCCTTGAATAAAACTGGAATAAGAATGAGCAATAAAAAAATAACGGCTATGACCGAGGTAATGATAATGGCAAGTTTTTTCATGATATATATAATACGAAAAAATGGTTCAAGAAATTTCCTATTTAATAATTGTTCTTATACTCTCTATTGAAAATGAACGATATTAGTTCATATGGGAAGGTTTTATCTTTGAAATAAAAACTAAACTTATCATGCAATATCTATGCAAATAAATTTCACTATTTTTAAAAATTAAATTTACTCAATTTATGGCTTTTTATAGGCTCAAGGTAGAATTTGATTAATGACCGAATACCATGGAAATTTCTAAAAGAACCAAAAATAAACTCCAGCGCTCAAAGAAAATATTGGACGTGGCTGAATCTATTTTTATGGAAAGAGGCGTGTTAGAAACTACCATGGACGAGATTGCACATGAAGTAGGCATGAGTAAGGCTACGCTTTATGTGTACTATCGCAGCAAAGATGAGTTATTCAAAGAAATTGCAAAGCGTGGCCACAATCATTTGCTCAATCGTTTTGTGAAAGATATTGAGAGCGCCAAAAATGGCTTTCAGAAGGTGCGAGCAATGGGTCTTACATTTTTTGCATTTGCACAAGAACAGCCTGATTATTACAAATTCATGTCATTTTTTGAGCCCAAAAGCCCTGAGAAGTTTCAAAAAATTGCCACATTGATGGTTCTGGATATTGTGCATTTGCTTGAAAAATGCCTGAGGGAAGGCATAGAAGATGGAAGTATTAAACCCAATATTGACCCAAGCTTAATTTCCAAATCGCTCTGGGCTATGGCTTCAGGCGTGGTTCAATTGATTTCGGTAAAAGGAAATATCCTTGCCAAAGAAACCGGCACTTCTCCGAAACAAATGATTCAAGGATTTTTCGATGTAGTTGAAGGTAGTATCAGAAGTTGATTTATTAAGCTAATTCCAAACTTTGCAGCTATCGCAGAGTTAATTGCTAAAACATTCAAATGGCAAATAAAACTCTACGACTCATCCTCGGCGACCAACTCAATAGCCAACATTCATGGTTTGCTGAGCAATCAGAAGATGTTACTT
Source organism: Peijinzhouia sedimentorum (assembly GCF_049340005.1). Classification (NCBI taxonomy): domain Bacteria; kingdom Pseudomonadati; phylum Bacteroidota; class Cytophagia; order Cytophagales; family Peijinzhouiaceae; genus Peijinzhouia; species Peijinzhouia sedimentorum. Next base: position 178,356 of record NZ_JBMPIY010000006.1, on the reverse strand, counting down.
ATTTGATGATCGAAGCACATTCCGAAAGTGAGTATGTAAGCCACCATATTCAGAAAGTTGTAGCATTTTTCTCGTCTATGAGGGCTTTTGCAACGCAACTTAATGAAAATGGTCATCAAGTCATTTATGTGAAATTGGATGACCCAAATAATAAGAAAAGTATTTCATCTAATGCGAAATGGATTGCGGAGCAAAAGGATTTCAACAAATTCGAATATCAATTGCCTGATGAGTATCGATTAGATCAAGAACTAAGCAAACTAGCGGATCAACTTTCAATTCCTATTACGGCAGCAGATTCTGAGCACTTTTTGACTTCACGTGATGAATTGTCCAATTTCTTCAAAGGCAAGAAGACCTACTTGATGGAGAGTTTTTATCGCAGTATGCGCAAAAAATATGATCTACTAATGGTCAACGAAGGGCCTGAAGGAGGAAAATGGAATTTCGACCATGATAACAGACACGGCTGGACGGAGGATTTCCAAGCACCAGAACCGCTATTGTTTGACAAAGATGTGAGTGATATCGTTGCAATGCTCAAAAAGGAGAAAATTGCAAGTATTGGTAATATTGATGAGAAGCATTTTCCTTGGCCTACAAGTCGTAAAGAATCGCTTCAACTACTTGATTATTTTCTTAAGAATCACCTTCAGGAATTTGGCACCTATCAGGATATGATGGACACCCGATCCACCTATCTCAATCACTCTCGACTTTCCTTTTCAATCAATGTAAAAATGCTCAGTCCACTGGAGGTGGTAAGAGAAACGATAGCGTATTGGAGAGAAAATCAAGATACTATTTCTATTTCTCAGGTGGAGGGTTTCATCAGGCAGATTGTAGGTTGGCGAGAATATATGCGTGGTATGTATTGGGCCAAAATGCCTGATTATGCTAAAATGAATTATTTCCAGCATTCGCGAAAACTTCCATCGTGGTTTTGGGACGGAAACACCAAAATGAATTGCTTATCCAAAACCATAAACGGCTCGTTGGAAAATGCTTACGCCCATCACATCCAAAGATTAATGGTAACCGGGAATTTTGCTTTACTTGCAGGAATTGACCCTTCAGAACTTGATTTATGGTATTTGGGAATATATATCGATGCAATTGAATGGGTTGAGATCACCAATACTCGAGGTATGAGTCAGTTTGCTGATGGTGGTCTGGTTGGAACCAAGCCCTATGTCTCCACGAGTAATTATCTAGACAAAATGAGTAATTACTGCAAAGCTTGCCATTACAGTAAAACCAAGCGGGAGGGTGAAAAGGCTTGCCCATTCAACAGTCTTTATTGGAATTTTTACCATGTAAATAGAAATAAACTAGAGAAAAACCCTCGCATTGGCTTTGTATATAATACACTGGACAAGATGAAGTATTCCAACAAAACAGCTCTGTTTACTCAAGCAGAAAAATATTTAGAAAATCTCGATTCTTTATAATCTATCCGACTAGCTCTTTGGCTATATGGTGCGCAATGCCCATAATAGTGAGCATCGGATTTGCTCCACTTGCTGAAGGGAATGCACTCGCATCTGCAACATACAAATTTTTAACCTCCCGCAGTTCTCCGTTGGGTTTGAGTGGATGCTTTTTATCATCTGCTCCCATTCGGCAAGTTCCCATCTGATGTGCCGTAAATAGCATATATTGGTTTGGTCGCCATCCCCAACTATTCATTTCTCTACCAAAATTATCAAGTTGCTTTATGCCTTGTTCTTTAAGGAAAGTCCTCATACTATTATGTGGAAAATACACTTCCTCCGCACCGGCAGTTAAATGAAGCCTTGTTGCTTCAATCATTCCTTTTTGCAAATGATTTAGGTCAAATTCTTTTAGATTGTAAACAATGCTAGGTTTCCCATGTACATCCACAGCAATTTTGCCAGCAAATTTATCCCGTGACAGTACAATGAAAGTTCCAATATTTTTGGCCTTCAACATCATCCGTTTGTGCTCATAGCCAGACGTCCATGGAATAGACATTGCAAATTGTCCCAATTGGGTGGGTGGAGTTTCCAGTTTGAAACCATAATTACCAGAAATTCTTGTAAACTCATCGTTTACGGCACTCATCATTGGGCCGTACCACGAATTCATTTCCTGCCTGTAATAAGCCGCAACAGCAACAGTTGGATGAAGATGGAGATTTCGACCAATTTGTAAATGAGTGAGCCCACTTCGAATAAGCAAAGCGGGTGTATGAATAGCCCCAGCACATACAAATACTCTATCCGCTATAATTTTTATACTCTTTTTGCAGCCGTCCTTATCTGTATAAACTCCTTCTGCTCCCTTTATTTTACCTAATTCAATTGTCAACTTCTGAATTTCGGTATCCGCCATTATCCTAGCTCCATTATCATAAGCATCATTCAAATATGTCTTCAATGTACTCTGCTTATCACCGTATTGATCTCCCAAACTTCCAAAACCTAGCCTGAACATTTCCTCCTTCTTTGGAAATTTCTGGTTGATGGGTATCGTCCTAATTTTATGACCTAAGGATTTTGAAGCTTCATACAATGCTTCATTTTGTGGATTGTGAAAAATATAATCGGAGCGCACACCAATTCTTTGAGAAACTTCATCAAGGCTATTTTGAAATGAATGTTCTGTAAAAAAAGAATTTCCATGAATCTCAGTCCATTCCTGTCGGATATAATCCGGTGTTTGAAATGAGCCTGCCCAGTTTACAGTTGTTCCACCACCCAAGCAGCTGCCAGCAAGTGCTGTGACTGCTCCATCTCGAGAATTCAATGCGCCAGATTGCTCATACAGCTTACTTACCATTTCGACTTCTCGTTGGCTAAAATCTGCTTCGTTGAAATAGCTTCCTTTTTCAACCACCAATACTTCCAAACCCGCTTTACTTAACTCGCCTGCTATCACTCCTCCACCTGCTCCACTTCCTATTACAAGTACTTGAGTTATGATGGTGTCATCGTTTGGCGGGAGGTACAGTGATATTGGTTTAGGTACAGGATTAGGGTTTGAGATTGGACCTGGAAAACCAATTATTTCCCAAGCTGGATGACCATTTTCATTACTTAGACCATAGGATAGAAATGTGAAAATCTTTTTAAGTGAAGTAAATCCTTTACGCAATTTACCCTGCTTACTATTGGCCCAGCTTATAAATAATTGCTCTCTTTCATCAGAGGATAATGAAATAAAATTCTTGAAACCTCCTTTCCAAGTCAGTCCAAGAAGTGGACTTTTCATCAATTTAAGTAACTGAAAAAATTCATTTTGATCGGCCTTTAACTGCTTACTTATAAGTATGGCTACCCAATCAGCAGTGGCTATAGTTCCACCTTCGAATTGCCAAAATGCTCCTTCTTTATCTTTTATAGCAGGCACAAAAGTGTTTGCAATCTCTTTAAGTAAAGCTTCCTGCCAAGGTTTCCAAACAATCATTGACTAAAAATATTTCATTAGGAAATCAATCATTTTGCGGGAGGTTGAGCTGTATGGTGGATAGAGTGGCTTAACAGCTGTACGGCCAATTCTCTGCTTTAAAATTCCCTTCTCGTTGGAAAACTCTTTAAAACCAAACAAGCCATGAGATTTCCCAATCCCACTATTATTTACACCACCAAATGGCAGTTCATGATTCATAAAGTGGATCAAACAATCATTGATGCACACTCCTCCCGCACTTGTATTATTCAGGATAAATTTCTGATTTTCTGATGATTTGGAGAAAATGTACTGAGCAAGTGGTTTGGGTCTATCATTAATAAAATCAACACATTCCTGAGAATCTGTGAAAGTGACAATTGGCAATATTGGACCGAAGATTTCCTCATCCAATAGCGCTGAGTCTTTAGGAATATTTCGAATAATGGTAGGCGAAATAAATCGCTCATTTGATTTATACTTTCCTCCAATTGGGATTTCTGCTCCACTGGATGCTGCATTATCTATCAATTCTACCAATCGGAAATAGTGCTTCTCGTTTACAATCCGCGCATAATTTGGTGAGTTATCAATACCTTTTCCATCATGGTCGAACATCTTGTTTATAACCTTTCGAATCTCATCAATTAGTCCAAACTCAACTTTTTGATGCACGAGTAAGTAATCTGGAGCGATGCAAGTTTGTCCATTATTCACAAATTTGCCATAAACAATCTTCTCCGCAGCATCTTCCAAATTGGCTGTTTCATCAATAATCGTTGGTGATTTACCTCCCAACTCTAATGTAACAGACGTTAGATTTTTAGCAGCAGCAGCCATTACAATTTTTCCGACTGCCGGACTTCCTGTAAAGAAAATATGATCAAAAGGCAATTCAAGCAAGGCTTTGGAGACTTCAACAGCTCCTTCGAATGCAACTACTTCCGAAGGATCAAACACATCGCTGCACATCTCCACAATCAGTTTAGAAGTGTTGGGTGTTATTTCTGAAGGTTTCAATATAGCCGTATTACCTGCCGCAATTGCAGAAATAAGCGGGCTTACTACCAATTGGAAAGGGTAATTCCAAGGAGCTATAATTAAACAAACTCCTTTTGCTTCATGTTGCAAGTATGAACTTGTGCCCAAAAGCGTCAATGGCGTATGTACCTTTTGTGGCTTCATCCACTTTTTGAGGTGCTTGACATTATAGTTGATATCTGACAACACAGCAAAAATTTCAGTCATATCAACTTCTTCAGGCGGCTTGCTAAAATCTTTGAAAATAGCATCCTTAATCTTTTCTCGATTCTCTTTAATCCATTTTTCAAGCTTTTTCAATTTCTCCACCCGCTCAGAATACGTTTCGAGCCCAGTCAGTTTTGCTTGTTTTTGTTGAAGACGAAAGACATTCTGGATTTTCTCAATTTGCCCGTCTATTATAGTGTCTGAATTCATCATTTCTCTATGCTGTCTTAGAAAGATAAATCATTTTTTACCTAAGACAAAGAAAATTGAAAGGCTTAATAGTCAATTAATTGCTTTGTAGAGATTTTTTCTTTGCAGAAGCTTTTGACAATTTGAAGAGGATGCTAATGATCAATACAAAAACATAAAAAGCAGGAGGTTGATCAATTTGTGAGAATCACAGACCTCATTAAAACACAAAAGCCGCTCAATGAGCGGCTTTTGAAATAAAATAATTTTTTAATTCTAATTACACTTAGTGTTCTGCTTGATAGTGAATTCCACTCTACGGTTTTGTTCACGACCTTCCTCAGTATCATTGCTCGCTCTTGGCTGAGTATAGCCAAATCCTTGAGCATTTACTCTAAATCCATCAATACCACGCTCAATCATTTCTTGTCGTACAGCATTTGCTCTATCCATCGATAGTTTGTTGTTCAACTCTTCTCCTCCAATGGTACAAGTATGGCCTTCAATTTCCACAGAAACACCAGGGTTCGAACGAAGGAAATTAAAGAGTAAATCTAATTGCTGGCTAGACTCATCCATTTTCAAATCAGCAGAGCCTAAGTTGAAAAATACTGCTAAATCTTGAGAGCTTTCCAAATAAATTGGTTCCAAATACAAGTCAACAAGCGCCAAAGTAGAATCCACTGGAATATTTAAATCAAGATTTGCTGAGAAATTCTCGTAGCAATCTACTTCCATTTTGTAAGTGTAAGTTGACTGAGCATCAAGGTATATTTCATAATATCCAGACGCATTAGTGATTGCATGGCCTTTCAAATTATTGTCTTGATCGTAATAAGCAATTCTACCATTCAAAGGGTTCTTATTCTCATTGTCGTAAACCTTACCAATGATTCGAACCTCATGTGGAGGATCCCTGAATAATGGAGTAGTTGCTCTTAGGATGTCCATGTCACCATTTTTATCACCGCGAGAGAAGTAAAATTCTTTTCCATCAGGAGTTGAATTAAAATGCATTTCATCTTCTGCACCATTTACCAATGGACCTAGGTTTACAGGAGTGGACCAATTTGTCCAAGAGTCATCCAATCTCTTTGTCATGTAGATATCCATTCCACCATAACCGGCATGCCCACAAGACGAGAAGTATAATGTTTTAAAATCTGGAGCCAAATATGGAGATGCTTCTTCACAAGCAGTATTGATATTTCCACCTAAATTAAGTGGTCTTGAAAAATTACCGTTCTCTTGTAAAAAACTCACCCAAAGATCTCTATCTCCACGACCATCGTTTCTTTGCGTTGACATTATTAAAACTCTTCTATTTTCAGAAAGAGTGAAATCAACTTTATCGCTAAAATTATAATCTTCTACTATTCTAAATGTTGCAGGCTCTTCCCAAGCGTCTTGACCAGCTGTAGCAGGTTTACCTGTAACAGACACACCTGTTCTCATAGTGCCATCATTTCTGTAAGTATTGCCAAGGACAGCTACATAATCCGCACCATTAGCCTTAATGGCCGTCATAAAGTTCGCTCCACTATTATTTAATGGAGAGCCAATATTTTGAGCCATACTCCAATCACCTGTAGACGGGTTGTAAGTTGAGTACCAAATATCCATTGGATCTTCAATTCCTCCCGAATTTTCAGGGTGCTCAGCTCTGCTGAAATATAGTGTTTGGCTGTCTGGAGCATAAATTGGAGCAGTTTCACTGAATGGACTGTTTACGTTTTCGCTAACTCTTTCAGCCATAAACATTGGATTCAAGTTTTCAGCGGTTAAAATTTCTGCTTCAATTGGATCAGTAGATTCAGAAATACCAATGGCATCAATTCCATAATAATCTCCAATAGCTGAACCGTCGAGTATCAACCTTACAGAATATACATCATAGGGAGTCTTGTCCAAGTATATATTTAATACACGGCCATTCTCTGCTACCATTGAAGGCTCTTGAGTGTAGACTAGATAAGGTACATCTTGGAAATCGTACACGTACACTTCCTTCACCGCAGAAGCATTGAATGATTCAGAAATGGCGATTTGACTTACCCTTTGTGGGTGATGAAAACCAACTTTGATGGTTTCACGACCTTCAAATTCAGCTGGCATCCATGCATTAGCTCTTCTACCTCCTGCCGGCATTGCATTCGGGCGGTTAAGCACCTGCTGATTAGAAAAATATGGCCCTGGAATACCTGTCTGAAATTGACTGGAAACTTCCATGACCTTTGACGCCCATTGAACCTCTTGTGCTATGGCAATACTTGCCATAAAGGTTAAAAAAATACTAATTGTAAAAATTCTTGTCATGGCTGACGATTGGTTTAATTGAAATCTACTGAAATCTATTGCTTCTTAATACTTTAAGTCTACTAACTTTCTCAAAAATATGAGGATACAGCGAAACACTGATAAAGTTATAAGGATTGGAAATCAAATACAACAAATATCCAGAATCATTTTTCAAAATCAGCTTTAACCCTCAAAATAGGCATCCAAAATTTGTTGACTGAGTATTTTATACACTTCTTTTTGACTTTGATTACCCTCCAACATTTGTATGTGTCTATTTAGGGTTTCCATGTCGCCTCGACGTGCTGGACCTGTGAGTGCATCGTATGGACTCATGTCAAAGCACTTATTAATTGTCTCAGCAATGAGTGGTTTAAGCAAATCGAAGTCAAGTTTCCTTTCCGCTAATATTTGCTCGGACAAACTCAAAATATATGTGGTGAAATTTGAGGCAAAGACTGCAGACAAATGAATTTCTTGTCTTTTGGCAGAATTTATTGAGAGTACTCGGCTACTTATACTTTCACCTAGCGTTTCAAGTGCATCAGCACATGCTTGTGTTTCGGCCTCGATCAGAATTGGGATTTGCTTCCAGTCTACGATCTTTCCTTTGCTGAAAGTTTGCAACGGATAAAACACGCCCAAATGCTCTGTAGGAGCATAACCCAATTCCGAAATAGACATGGCGCCAGATGTATGTGCAATGATGGCATTGTCTGGAAGAATAATTTCCCCCACGATTTCCTCAATGGCAGAGTCTGAAACTGCTAAAATAAAAACCTCCGATTCACTATTTGAAAAATCTAGACTATCAACAGCTTCTGCATCATATAGCCTTTTTGTTAATGAAATAGCATCTTTTATGTTTCTTGAATATACTTCTAAAACGAAATGGCCTGCATCCTCTAACGCTCTTGAAAGATGCCAAGCTACATTTCCCGAACCTATTATGGTTACTTTATAATATTTTGACATTTAAGAATTTGCTTTTGCAATTAAGGCCTCCACTAATTTGTCTAAATCTTTGGTAAGTGTATATACATGAGGTGTGATTCTTACTCCACTTATATTCTCCCAAACGATAGAAGTTGTGTGTATTTTGTAATTGGCAAACAGAAAATTTGAAACTTCACCGGGCTCAAATCCTTCAATACTCACACTTGCTAATGCACAGGCATACTTGGGATTGAGGGAAGTATTCAATTTAATCTTCGGGTGAGTTATTACCTTTTCCGACCAATACTTGGTGAGATAATGAAGTCGATCTTGCTTCATTTTGCTGCCAATAGCCAAGTGAAAGTCCAATGCAGTAGCAATGGCTTGTTCAGGTGCAAAGGAGCGGGTTCCAATATTTTCAAATTTCCGAATGTCGCTACTTTTTGGATCTACATTTGGCATTAATGGCCAAATTTCAGCTATCCGATCTTTGCGAATGTACAAAAGGCCGGTACCAAAAGGTGCACAAAGCCACTTGTGCAAGCTTGTACCAAATGCATCGCAACCTAAGTCGGGAATCTTGAATTCAATATGCCCAAAAGTATGAGCCCCATCTACTACAGAAAAAATCCCTCTTTTGCGTGCTTCATCACAAAGTTTGCGCACCGGCAATAATTGTCCAGTCCAATTAATCATGTGCGTGATATGAAACACCTTGGTTTTAGGTGTAATGGCATTTACAAAAGCATCTACAAATTGCTGATCATCCTCAATTGGCAAATCAAAACTTAGCCATTTAAGAACTATTCCCTCCCGCATTTCTCTTTGCTTCCAAGCTTGTATCATATTTGGATAATCTTGCTTGGTAAGAATCACTTCATCGCCGGCTTTCAAATCCAATCCAAAAATCACATTATCTAAAGCCTCTGTAGTATTTCTATTTATGGCCAATTCATCCGCAGAACACCCTGCGAAATCTGCCAAGGAACTTCTAAGAGGTTCTCTTCCTTGATCCAAAATTCGCCACATAAAGTAGGTCGGTCCTTCATTGCTGTATCTATAATACCGATCCATAGCATCTTGCACCACTTTGGGCTGTGGACTTACTCCCCCATTATTTAGGTTTATTATATTGGGATTTAACGTAAAAGCTTGCCTTATTCCATTCCAAATATCTTCATCTTCTATAGCATTATAATTTGAAGATTGTTTTAATTTGGCTAAACTATCATTTACTTCTGCAGCCAATAGTTTGTGGCTGAGACCCTTGATAGATAATAGGCTACTTGCCCCAGCTAATCCTGAAATAAAATTGCGTCTGTTGAGTTTCATAAGGCGAGAGGTTTGGCAAACAATTTACTTAAAACTCGTTAGAATAACATAGATGACCTTAAGCAAAGGTTGTTTATCTATATTAGTAGAGAAAAAATACGATAAATTAATAGTTACAATTATAAAGCTCCAATAATACCATTATGCAAAAAGTAATATCACCTGAAAGTTGGAAGCAAACAGGGCTATATTTCAACTTCAGAAGTATGCCCATATTTTTTAAAGAACAAGGAAAAGGCGAAGCAGTCTTGTTTTTGCACGGCTTTCCTACTTCCTCATGGGATTGGGCAAAGATTTGGCCATCATTAAAAGAAAATTATCGACTTATTGCACCTGATTTTTTAGGCTTTGGGTTTTCTTCCAAACCTACTGAATATCATTATTCTATCTATGATCAGGCAAGTTTGGTTGAGGCTTTGATGCGTAGCTTGGGAATTGACACATGCCACATTGTAGCGCACGATTATGGTGTAAGTGTAGTTCAAGAAATGCTCGCTCGCAGTCTCGAAGATGAAAATTACTTTTTGAAAATGAAGTCGATTACTTTTCTGAATGGAGGTCTTTTCCCAGAAACACATAAACCTCGACTTATTCAGAAATTGTTCATGTCTAAGATTGGCGGTTTGGTTTCTCGTTTGGTTGGCAGAAGCAGATTTGGGAAAAGCTTTTCCTCAGTATTTGGTGAAAATAATCAACCAACAGAAAAAGAGTTAGATGACTTTTGGTCAATAATCTCCTACAAGCACGGAAATAGACTGGCGGCAAAACTCGTCAATTATATTCCTGAAAGAGACAGAAATAGAGATCGTTGGGTTTCTGCCTTGACTAATGCTAGCGTGATGATGAAGCTAATAAATGGGCCTTTAGACCCTGTATCTGGCATACATATGGCAAAGCGCTACCATGAATTGGTGCCAAATGCAAATATTAACTTTTTGGAAGGAGTGGGACATTACCCACATTGGGAGTCAGCTGAGGAAACCGCTCATTTAATTGATGAGTTTTTGCGGGAGGTTAGCGAATACTAATTCCTCCATCAACAGTGATATTTTGCCCGGTAATCATTCCAGCTTCAGCTGAACATAAATAAGCAGCCAAAGAACCAATATCTTCTGCTGAAGTTAGTTTACCCATTGGTGTTTGCTTAGTAAGTTGAGCAAGCATTTTATCCAAATTTGGGAAATTTTTGATGGCATCAGTTTTAACGGTTCCACCTCTTATCACATTCACTGTAATATTTTTAGGAGCCAGCTCATCAGCCAAATACATGGACATAGTCTCAAGTGCTGCTTTTGAAATTCCAATGGATCCATACATAGGATAAGCCTTCCAGGAGCCATGACTAGACAAGGAGATAATTCTACCATAAGGTTGATTTTCCATTATGGGCAAAGCCTTTTGCACTAGGTGCATTAGAGATAAGACATTGGTGTTCATCACAAAGTGCCAATCAGATACGGACAGTTCTGAAATTGGCTTTAGTACACCAGTCACCGCATTGGACACCAAAATATCTAATGCGCCGCTTTCTTCTTTTATCTGATCAATGATACTTTGAATTTCCTCTTCTTTGCTAATATCTGCTTGTAATAGGCGACAGGAACCTCCCGCTTTTTCTATAAGCTTTTTAGCTTCTTGGGCTTCGCTTTCTCTTTTGCGGAAATTGATATAAACCAAAGCTCCTCTTTCGGCAAGTGCTTGCGAAATAGCTCTTCCAATTCCTCGGCTTCCACCAGTTACTAAAGCTATTTTTCCTTGAAGGTTTTTTTCTGTGCTCATATAATCAGTTTTTAATCCTGACCCTTATCGCGCATCAATTTAAAATCTCTATATCTTCTAAACATCGCCATCAAAAGGCCAATCAAAAGCATAATAGTACCAATCCAAAGTAAATTGATATATGGTTTCTCAATTACCTTAAAAACCATCCAATCTTGTTGAGTAGTTTGCGCTGAAAATTCAAAAATGTTTTGATCAGGTATTACATTGTTGAAAACGAGCTTCACACCAATTTCTGGACTTTCATCTGGAACACGACCCACCATCTGATCTTTGATGATGAATAGTGGGTTCAAAGTGAAAATTCCGTTGTCTGTTTGGACTTCAACTGTTGCTTTTACGGCGACATCGTTTACGCCAAGATCCACATTTTCAATGCTTGTCATCCTTTCTACATTCGTCAAATTGGCAACGTAGTCGTTAAGGAAAAACTGCTCACCTAATGCCAAATTGTATGTTGTTGCTTCGCCCCATTCTATTTCTGCATCTGGATTTGGAATGGATGTCGCATGTGCATATAAATCACGACCAAAATATTTTTTGATGTCCGGCGATGATATTAAACCCATGTTTGGGTTTACTTGAGCTCTTGGAAATAAAGAGAATTGATCTCCATCAAGATGAGTGAATTCCACTCTATAATACGTATTTTCTGGAAAAACTTGAATTGTATCCCCAGCTTGAGCATACAATTTTCCTTTTGCTTCGATATCATTTCGGGCTACTTTGAATTCAGGCTCCATCGTATCTTCAAGATCTCTGATATTCACCAATTCAGGAATTCCCTTGGCATCCATCAATTTACCATTGTAGTTGAGTGTGTACTCTCCCATTTGATATTTTTTGCCATAGAAAAGCGGGACATTATTGAGGTTCATATCATCAGGCAATTCGCGATTGATTAAACGACCCGTGTTGTTGATAGACAAAACCTCAGAGTAACCTGAAGAGAATAATATGCCTATTAGCATCAGTGCTATGCCAATATGAGCAACCGACCCTCCCGCCAATTTCACATTCTGTTTGGCCAAGTCGATCAATATTTTGCTATTGGCAACTATCGAATAGATTGCCGCAGTTAGCAATAGGATATAAGCTAGATTGGTAATTTTCGCTAAAACAATAACTAAACTCGCTACTAAAAAAGTGATGATCAAAGGTGTAGAGATTGCTTTCCAGAGATCCGAAGCTTTCATCTTTTTCCACCAGAAAAATTGACCTGTACCCGAAAGAAGGGCCACTACAATAGCAAACCACATTTGGAACTTAGTATAAAACTCAATTTGATCTGCTGGAGGTGCTACATTTGAAATGCCTCCAAATAACTCTACGATGGCATTGTAAACCGGTATAGATGTGGGTATTAACACCTGAAAAGCCATCAATCCCAAAGTAGTAGCACCGATGAAAATCCAAAATTCTCTTGAGTAATTTGAAACCTCCTCTTTGGCGCTAGGAATATGCTTCCAGGCTTTAATTGAGAAGATTATCGCCATAAAGGTGAAGAAGAGCAAATATACCAAAAGCTGGCCACTCAAACCTAAATCGGTAAATGAGTGAACGGATGCATTGCCCAAAATACCACTACGCGTAAGGAAAGTGGAATAGAGGATTAGGATAAAACTTGTGATCACAAGTATGATCGAAGCCTTTAGGGCTGTATTACTTTTGCGATAGGTAATCATAGTGTGAATACTCGCCACCATGATAATCCAAGGAATATACACTGCATTTTCCACAGGATCCCAGTTCCAATAGCCTTCGAAATTCAAGGTTTCATAGGCCCAAATTGCACCCATCATGATGCCTAAACCCAACACTAATGTAGCTGCATGCATCCAAGGCAAGGCGGGTCTTACCCATTCCTTATACCTGCCAGTCCACAATCCGCTAATGCAATAGGAGAATGGAACCAAGGTTAAAGCAAAGCCCAAAAACAACGTAGGTGGATGTATTACCATCCAATAATTTTGCAAAAGTGGGTTAAGGCCAGTACCATCTTCAGGTACAAAATTCGGATCTATTTGGAAAATGGGATCAGCAAGTGCATCTCTTAGTAGTATAAAAGGCGTACTACCTATTTTCAAATCTCCAATGACAACACCCAATATCATTGACACCAAGAAAGCTTGAATCAAAGCAAAAATGGTCATCATTGGGCCTTCCCAACTTTTGTTGGTTTTGATAAGGAAGATACCTAATACTGCATGCCAAAACATCCAAAGCAGAAAACTCCCTTCTTGACCTTCCCAGAAGGAGGACACCATATAGTAAGCTGGCAAAAGGCGGGAGGAATGGCTCCAAGCATAATGGTACTCGAACTTATGCTGGTAAATAATGAGGAAAAGTGTAGTCACAATCCCCATAATACTTACAATGTGAAAGTAAAATGTCCCTCTAGCAAAGCTTTTCCATTTTTCTTTTTCGAATTCTGAAGAAACTGTGAGCTTGTAATATGAGAATGCTGCTAGTAGTGCACTAACAAAGGAAACTATAACGAAAATGTGACCAATTTCGCCAATAAGTGTATCAATCATAATGGGTGAATTCTAAATCAAAGCTCCTCTTCTTGATATTTTGATGGACATTTCATCAAAATTTTATCGGCTACAAATAGGTCATTATTGTAACTGCCTACCACTACCACTTGCTCACTTCTTACAAAATCCGCAGGCACAGGCTCGGCATAAAATACTTTTTGTTCGCGATTGTGTTCATCTACCATTACGAAACTAAATGAAAGCTTATCTGCACTTGGCTCCAAACCTATCACTTGTCCTGATTCACCTTTTTTCAATTCACCAACCACGTGGATTTTTTTACTACTTCCACCTTGAGCCATTTCATAGGCTTCGTTGAAAGACACGTAGCTACTGGCATCGCCTGCTGTAGAAATTACGATTACTACACCAAGTGCCACTACAATAAGGGCGAGAATATGTGATTTTTTCATAATCAGATTATTTTTGCTTCAGAAGGAACAAAGTTTTATCAATTAAAGTCCCCTATCGAAATTACATTTCTAATTCTTTTTCTAAACGAGCCAAGCGCCTGTCAATAAAGAACGCATATATAAAAATTCCAGCCATTACAGTCCCGACGATTGCTACAACGGTATAGATTTTTCCTTCTTTTCGGAAGGTATCTGCCATCTCCACTTGCGTGTTGCTATAATCACTTTCATTCACTTCCATTTTCTGTGCAAATGCTGAAAAATTAAGCATGAGAATGAAAATCGTAATTGTTAGTATATGCTTCATTTTGGTAAATATTCTAATCAAACAAATTTGAATTAATTACATTCCTCTTTCCAAAAGCTTATTGGCCACCACACGTATTCTTACTCTTAAGCTTGCCAGCCAAACTCCTACTAATGTCCAACCGATAACTGCTGGGTAGAAAACTGCTCTGAGTTTACTATCCAAATCATAGGCATTAAAGCCTGGATTGCCTCCATTGCCCGGATGAAGTGAGTCGGTAAGACGCGGGAGGATAAACAAAAGCGGAATCATCGCTGCAAATGCAAAGACATTATATATCGCACCGATTCTAGCTCTTTGCTGCTCATCTTCCAAGGCGTTTCTCAAAACCATATAAGCGAAGTAAATAAGCAATGCTATGGCAGAAGCATTTTGTTTCGGATCGCTACTCCAAGGTTCGCCCCAAGTAAAATTCGCCCAAATCATCCCCGTGACCATTCCAAGCACTCCAAACACAATTCCAGCATTGGCAAATTCTACTGCTTTGAAATCATCAAGGCTATTTTGGGTTCGTAAGTATTTGATTGAATAGAAAACCGAAATGGTGAAAAGGATAGTCATACCAAACCACATGGGTACATGGAAGTACAATGAGCGTATGGTTTCATTCAAAATTGCTAATCTTGGCACATCCAGAAGCAGACCTCCAATAAGCGTATAGGCGACTAGAACAACGGTTAATATTTTCCACCAGTAATTTTTCATATCATCATTAGCTACGCCACAGATAAGGAAACAATAAAAAAGACATGGCAATCATGATTAAATTGATCGCTACAAGTCCATAAATAGCAGTAGTGCTATCAGAAATAGGAATGCCGGAAATTGCATTCCAAGAGATTCTGATATTCATAAGCATTACCGGCACTAATACGGGAAAAGCCAAAATTGCCATAATCGTACTCGAATTGGCCGTCTTGGAAGCAATACCGGAAATCAAAGTGAGCGAACTGGAGAAAGCAATCGAGCCAAGTACAATCCCCAATATAAATAAACTTAACTGTTCAACTGGATTCCCAAGCACCAAACTGTAAAGCAGAAAACCCAAAA
Organism: Peijinzhouia sedimentorum; assembly: GCF_049340005.1. NCBI lineage: Bacteria > Pseudomonadati > Bacteroidota > Cytophagia > Cytophagales > Peijinzhouiaceae > Peijinzhouia > Peijinzhouia sedimentorum. The sequence continues at coordinate 162,853 of NZ_JBMPIY010000006.1, read as the reverse complement.
GTGCTATAACGAGCAATAATGCTGCATTGTAAATTACTTTGGATATAATGATGCTTTCGGGTCGAGCTAGCGTGTAATAGTAAAGTTGTCGACCCGAGCTTTCTTGAATGAAGCTTTTGGCAATTGCATTAACAGCTGCAAAAAGAATGATTATCCAAAAAAGGACATTCCACGTAGCTGAGCTTAGAGATTGATTGTAGGTTTGAAAACTGAGATAGGCAATAAAAATAGTGCTGCCGATATACAAGAGTAGCCCATTGAAAGCATAACGTTGCCTCCATTCAAGTACTACTTCTTTCCATATCAATGCATTAATTTCTCTTAGCATAGCAATTGTGGCGCAAAAATACAACGCAAAAGCCATAAAACCTTTGAGTTTCAGAAAAGAATCTACCTAAAGAGAAATCAATTTGAAGCTAATCTATGGCTATCAATTAATTTCCAATTTGCGCAGTCCGGATTTTGGAATGGAAGAGATTATAATAATTTTTCGATGATCATATCTTCAGAAAACTCCTCTGCTTCAGCTTTGAAATTTCTAACAATACGATGTCTCAAGATTGGTTTGGCTACTGCCATCACATCTTCAATATCGGGAGCATATTTGCCTTTTGTGAGTGCGTGGCATTTTGCTCCTAATACCAAATATTGAGAAGCCCTAGGTCCAGCACCCCATTCCAAGTAGTTTTTGGTAATATCTGGTGCTAAGGAATTATCAGGACGAGTCTTTTGCACCAAACTTACAGCATATTTCACAATATTATCTGTAACAGGAACTCTACGCACCAATTGTTGGAATGCTATGATCTCCTCTTGACTTACTACTTTATTAACCTGAGGTAAACCTCCCGCTGTTGTGCTTTTTACAATGGCAACTTCCTCATCATAGCTTGGGTAGTCCAATCTGATATTGAACATAAATCTATCTAGCTGTGCTTCTGGCAATGGATAAGTACCTTCTTGCTCAATTGGGTTTTGAGTCGCTAATACAAAAAACGGTTTTTGAAGTTTAAACACCTGACCAGCAATTGTTACAGAAAACTCTTGCATTGATTCAAGTAAGGCGGCTTGGGTTTTTGGAGGGGTTCTGTTAATCTCATCAGCCAATACTACATTGGCAAAGATTGGCCCTTTTATGAATCTGAAATTTCTTTCATTATCCATAGTTTCTGCCCCCAATATATCTGAGGGCATCAAATCTGGAGTAAACTGGATGCGATTATAACTCAAATCAAGAGCTGAGCTAATCGTTTGGATAAGGAGAGTTTTGGCTAAACCTGGAACTCCAACTAGTAATGAGTGGCCTTGACAAAAAAGGGAAATCAACAAAAACTTTACCGTTTCATCTTGCCCAACAATTACTTTACTTATTTCTTTTCTTAGCTCTTCGTGCGACTGGTGAAATTTATCGGCCAGTGCTACATCAGTTTGTCCTTCCATTAATTATTGTTGATTTTCCAAAAATGCACAGTTTTGGTATTCTGGAGCTACCTCCACAAACACCTCAGTCATTGCTCGCTTAAACCATTCCCTTCTAGCTGCATCTTTTTTAATTGATAAAGCTACTGCTTTAAGTTTTTCGTAATCTTGCTCGAGATTAGCTTCATGTGGAGCAATTCTGTCTTGATAATAAAGGATTTTGAAAGATTCTGTTCCATCTTCTTGACGAAAGGCTATTGGCTTGCTATAAGTACCTACCTGCATAGTATCAATGGTAAGGTATAAGTCAGGTGCAATGTCCTCAACCGAAATGGTATATCCTCCATATCTTCCCATCATGAAGCCACCTGCAGAAGATGTATTTTTATCGTCACTGTATTCGGATGCTGCTTTCTCAAAAGAAATATTTCCCTCAATAATTTCGGTTTTTAAGCTATCTAAGTATCTGATTGCTTTATCCTTATCTGCTTGTGAAGGCTGAGGCATTATTACAATATGGCGAGTATTATATTCATTCCCTCTACGTTCAACCAATTGCAATATGTGAAAACCAAATTGGCTTTCGAAAACAGGAGACACATCACCAACCTTCATTTTCATTGCTGTAGCTTCGAATGTTGGATCCAATTCTCCTCTTTTATAAAACCCAAGTTCACCTCCACGTTGCGAAGTAGCATCCATTCCATGTTCTAATGCCATTTGGGCAAAAGTTGCTTCGCCTTCAACTATTTTTCTTCTGATTTCGGTTAATTTGGCTCTTATCTCATCTTTCTGTTCCTTTCCTGCAACAGGCTTCTTTTCAATTACACCGAGTTTTACTTCTGCCGAATAGTATGGCCTTTCGTTTCTAGGAAGTGAATTAAAGTATTTGCGTACATCTGCCGGAGTAACTGTAACATCCTCAAAAATTTGACGCTCCATTGCTGCAGCCAGTTCTTGTTCCTTGATATCCTTAAACAAGTCCAGACGAATTTGCGACAATGTTTTTCCATACTGAGCTTCTATAGCCTCATCGCCACCAAGTCTTTGAGACATTACCTGTAGGCGATTATCCAACTCCATATACACTTGGGCATCACTCACTTCTACTGAGTCAATCTCCGCTTTGGCAACTAACACTTTTCCCAATACAAGGCTTTCTAAGGCTGCGCATCTGCCATCTGCCACCTTGAACATACCTTCACTTAAGCCCCGTAAATAGTTGGCTTCCAAATCCGATTTTAGGATGATATAATTATCCACCTTGCCTACGATTTTCTCGGCTACTGTGCCACGCACTTGCTGAGCCAAGCTGGGATTTACCAAAGCCATACTTAGTAGCAAAATGCAACTAAGGCCTAAAAATCTCGAAATTATTTTGACGTGATGCTTTTTCATAAATTTCTCTTTCCATTTTTTCCACCAAATCCACCCGCCTTTTTGTGACGATGATACTGGCTATATTATCTGCTACAAATTCCAATGGCGATATCTGATCAGAAAACTTGTATTCCTTAATTTTCAAGTAATAATTAAATTCATTATCTGCCGTTTCGACAAACTCATTTTCTTGCAAAAATTGAACCTTATTAGGAACTCCGGCTAATGGTGTATTCCTAATCACATCATCAAAATTGAGCCAAGTGGAATCTTCCAAGTGGTAAATATCGGCAAATTGAACGCAGTAAAGCCTAAATTCCTCTTTACTTTTTTCACTGTTACTCTTAAACCAGCCAGGGACTTGGTTTATCCTAGGTGCGCCTTTGGGTATTTTAGCATACCAGCCTCTAATAATATTTTGCTTCAGTTCGTAATTTTCCTTATTCTCTTCGTAATACTGCCTGATTTCTTCTTGGCTTACCTCTGTATCCAATTGCTCATTTACCATTTGCTTTTCGTACTCATAAGCAATCAATGCGTAGCGGTAATCTTGCACCTTACGCTCCACTTCATTCATATTTATGCTGAGATATGCATTAGCCTCTCTCGTCATCAGCTGCTTTACTAACCAATTTCTAACATACGCTTCGGTAATTCGCCCACTGTCAAGGCTTGTTGTGCCATTGGGTACCACACCTACAAGGTCATCTGCATACAGATACAAATCATAAACTCGGGCTACAGGAATTCGATCATCATTGCTAGGATTACTCTTTTCGCCTAGTCCCAAGTTTTCACATGAGAATAAACCAAATAAAGCAACCAAGGCAATTAATATGTTACTCTTCCTTTTCAATAATTTCTTTGGTTCGATTAAAAACTGTTTTGTTAATCACAACGGGATATTCTTCTCTAAGTTGATTAAGCCATTGTTCTTCCAAATATTCTTGATATTCAGAGATTACTTGACCTCTGATCTCATTTAGCTCCTTTGTCTGTGGCGGGAGGGTTTCATCAATTACTGCAATTATAAAACTATCATCCGTCTCAAGGCTATTGAGCTCAAGCAACTCATCAAAAACAGACAAATACGGATCATTCTCAATTTCAAAGGTACCATTTCTAACTTGAATCAATTGAGGATTATTGCTCAAAACCTTTTCAACTTTACTTTTTATCTCCTCCGCAGAATCTGCTGTTTCAAAAACTTCCTTGAGCAGATCAATAGACGAAGCACCTGAGGCTATAAATAAGGTTGCTTTGGCTCTTTCTTCATAGCGATAGTTTCCTTTGTTTAATTCATAAAACGATTGCAAGCCGATTGTATCTTCCAACGCTTTATCCCAAACCATTTCTTCCATGATATCGAAAAGCAACATCCCATCCTGATATTCCTTTACAAGCCATTTGTATGCAGGCTTTAGATTCTCAAGATTTGATTGGTATTCCGATTGAATTAGAGCTTGCCTGAACTGTGCAATTTTCTGTAGCATTAACGGCTCAGGCGCAGCATTCTGCACACGAGTTTGTTCATTCTCGATATAAACAACCGCCTCTTTTAATGGTATTTGGCGCGTATTTGTGGTATACAAGATCTGATTCAACTGCGAAGAATCACCATCCCATTTCCAATTGCCTTGTAATAGCTTGGAATTAGCTTGAGCTAGAAGGATTGATTTAACACTATCTACTTCCACAAGATTAATATCTACTGCAGCATTTTCTATAAAACTCTCAAAAGCCACTCTAGAACGATTATCTCTCGAAACCCTTTCACGAATCATATCTCTTTGAAGGCTAGCTTCATCCATTGGACGTTTTTCCAATAGTTTCACAATATGCCAGCCATAAGGCGTTTTGAAAGGCTCGCTTATTTCATTAATCTCTCGCAGACCAAAGGCTACATTTTCAAAGGCTGGCACCAAAGCTCCTACTCCAATCCAATCGAGTTCTCCATTTCGCTGCTTAGTAGAAATATCATCGCTAAAATTGCTTACCAAATTTGACCACATTTCGGGATTTGCTATTAATTCCTGATGAATCTGTTTGATTTTAGACTCTTGGTCCGCAATCATTTGCTGTGGCATTCCTTCCGTAGCACGAAGCATAATATGAGCTACTTTTACCTCGCCACGAGCTGGAATTCTATCATTAAGTTTGATCAGGTGATAGCCAAATCGTGTGCGAACTGGATCTGACAATTGGCCTTTCGCTAAGCTATATGCTGCCGACTCGAATGGATACACCATTTGCATGGCCGAAAAATATCCCAAATTTCCCTTGTTGTTGGCCGCAGATGGATCTTCAGAATAGCTTTGAGCAAGTGCTTCAAATGGGGCACCAATTAATGCTCTTTGTTTGATTTCCAAAATTTGATTCCAAGCCTCCAAAGTGTCTTCTGGGGCTGCTAATGGCGGCACTTCTATTAATATGTGTGAGGCAGAAACTTCCTCCCGCTTTCTTTCAATATATTCATCGACAAGCTCTTCCAATTTGTCCTCATCTTGCAAAAAAGGTTTGGCTAAATCTGCTTTATATTGATTTAATTCCTTTTGAAAACCCTCATCTTCATGTCGACCGAGTGATTTTGCATATTGAACTTTCAGCTTAAAATTAATATAGCGATTGAGGTACTCCTCAGCACTTTCTGTTTCAATGTCTTCGCTAATTGTACTTGTTTTGTTATACTGATAGATAAATTCTTCCGGACTTACAATCTCGTTTCCAAGTTTGAAAATGTATTCATCTTTAGTAGCGTCCACGAGTTTCTGCGGAGTACTACAAGAAATGGAGATAAAAATGATAAGGAAAATTGAAAACTGCTGAAAGCGCTTCATATGGGCAATTCGAAATAGGGTGCAATTTTAATCTATTTTAACTGAATTGGCATGAAAATGCGGGAGGTTTTTATGATGCAGCTTGGCTTTTGTCTGTGAACTTCTTATACAGCCTAATTACATTGCGATTATCCTCTCGGAAAAACTCGATATTATCCATAATTCTTTTTACAAGAATGATCCCCATGCCTCCTTTGCGCTGGTCCTGGACAAGCTGATCAAGAGTTGGCTCTTCGTAATTCATAAAATTGAATAATTTGCCTTCGTCCATTATATCAAAAAAAATACCATCATCATCCGTCCAGATTTCCAAAGTAATATGCCTTTCTGGGTTGCAACTGTGAGAATGGATGATCAAATTGGAGCATACTTCATCCACTGCCAATACAAGCATATTTACATCGATGTCGGACATACCTATTTTGAAAAGCACATCAGAAACAAAACTCCTGACAGACCTCAAAATTGTTCTTGTACAGCCAACTGTTAAACTATCCTTCATTTACTATTTGAAGTGCTTCTTCTTTTGATCCAGTAATGGGTAATAATTGATCTAAGCCGAGGATTTCAAATACATTATGTACTTTATCGCTAAGACCATATAACACAAACTTAATTTCCTTTTTCTCTAAAACTTGAATGTAGGACATAAAAACTCCTAACCCTGCAGATGAAATGTATTCGAGTTTCTCGCAATCAACGAGTATCTTCTTGTGATTGTTTTCAATAGCTTCGGAAAGCTCTTGATCCAATTTGATGGAGGAGCTGGCATCAACTTCACCAATTACTCGGATTAAAATCCGATCCCCTTCTAGCTCCTTTTCTATTTCTACCATATTCTAGTAACGTTTAGGTAATTGTTAAGTTTATTCAAATTTGATCACTACAACTGTATAATCATCATCCGGTGGCGCTTCTCCACAGAAGTTCAAAAAGGTCTCTGCAATTCTATTTTTAATTGTTTCAGCATCAAAATGAGCATTCTCTTCTAGCCATTTCTTCAAGGCTTCATAGCCCAACTCTTCACCAGAATCATTCTTACTTTCAGTAATTCCATCGGTGTATAGCACCATTATATCACCCGACTCATAGTTCATCTGATGAACTTGAATATAGTTTTGAAATTGATTGTTGCGTAATACGCCAAGGCCTAAGCCTTTGTTTTTAAAATAATAAGCTTTGTTGTCCGACTTCTTAAAGTAAAGTGTTGGACAATGTCCAGCTCTTGCAAATTTGATTGATGAATCGGAAGTATCAATTAAGAAATAAGATGCTGTAATAAACGACCGCCTATCCAAACATCTACTTAATGCACTATTCGCATGGATCAAAAACTCTTTAGGACCCAAAGCAATCTCCGATAAACTTTGGAAAATCCCCTTTAGCTGGGACATATGAAAGGCTGCCGAAGTTCCCTTGCCTGAAACGTCAGCAATTATCAAGGCATAATTGACATCTGATTTCTTGAATATATCGTAATAATCGCCACCAACTTCATCGGCAGCTTGTGAAAAGGCCGAAATCTCAAAGGCAGGATCCTTTTCCAGCACTGTTGGCAAAAGTGCTTTTTGTACTTCTTTAGCAATTTTCAGCTCCTTTTGGTAGCGTTCGTTTGCTACCGTCTCTGTCATCAGTCGTGAATTCTCGATGGATATACTCGCTTGATTTGCAAAAGTTGTAATGATGTTTTGCATTTCATCATTAAATCCATCGCTTACCTCTTTTAGCAAATAGAGTTGTGCGATTTCCTTTTCCTTTACGACCAAGGGGAGCATCATTAAAGACCTAAAACCTGAATATTTCAAAGCCTTTGCAATAATTCCACTTTGCTCGACAGGTACTTGTGCACTCTTGAGCGGCCGAACCTTACTACTTGCCAAACTATCCTTTATCTCTTCTATCTGCTCATCAGTTAAGTTTTCTTTCAAAATAATTCTGTTCGTTCCTTTTTCATCTACCGACTCCAAAAAAGCTGCATCGGCAAACACTGCACTCACAGAACTAAAGAAGAACATCTGATAAATCTCACTTTCATTTCTTTTTTCCTGAATAGTACGGCTCAGCATTTGAATATTTACTGCTTCCTTAAGCTTTTGCTCGAATACAGAAGTAGTGGGCAAATTGAATAGAATTACTAAAAAGGAGAACAGGCTATAAATGAAAATGAATGAGAATAATGTGGTAGCAAATACATTATCAACTAAATTAACAACCAATATTTCGCTTGGAAAACCTGATAAAACAGTAAGGAAGAAGTAGAGATATAAACAGACCAATAAAAGAAGTAAAATACTTTTCCACTTTTCTTTAAATGATAAATAAGCCACCCATTTCAAATTGACACTTAGGTATAAACTTAAAACCAGAAAGAAGATAAAAGTGGTGATGTAAAAGGAATCAAAAAGCTCAATTTTAAAGAAATTGAGCATTATACTTATCATAAGTCCATATTCGAAAATATACCAAGTATTGATAAGTACTTTGGATTTTTGGTATAAGACTAACCTCTTGTAAATGGTGAAAGTAATTACCAGAAAAACCGTAATTACACCTAAGTCCAGATGGTATAGAAAATTGATAAATAGTGGATTTTGGCTTAATCGATTATCACCTAACAACACAAAAACAAGTATCACTAAAATAGTAATAATAGCTGCCATTAGTCCCGTTACAAATACCTTCCAGAGCATATCCACAAGGTTCATCCTTTTGGCTTTGTCGATCTGGTGGCGGAAGAAAATAAGTAAGCTTAGGAAAAATATGCTCAATAAAGCGGGAGGAATAAAACCTGGAATCCCGGAAGGAACCTGGTTAATCTCTCCAAAATAAATGATTAGATTAACTGCAAGCAGAATAAGCCAAGATAAGAAAGCAAGTGGGCCAGTTATTCTTAAAATCGCTTTTTGTGAGAGCATGCAGTAATTATCGGTATTCTTGAGGCTCGAATATACAAAAAAATGCCCTGCATAATTTCAGGGCATTTAATCTAATCAAATTTTAATATCCAAAAGGCATTAGGCTTTGGTGGATTGCTTAATATCAAGGTACAGCTCTGTAAGCTGCTCTTTAGATATTGGTGAAGGCGAATCTATCATAACATCTCTCCCTGCATTATTCTTAGGAAAGGCAATGAAATCACGAATCGAATCAACACCTCCAAAGAGAGCACACAATCTGTCGAAACCAAAAGCAATACCACCGTGTGGAGGAGCTCCAAATTCAAAGGCGTCCATTAGGAACCCAAATTGTGCTTTTGCTTCCTCGGGACTAAAGCCTAAAAGCGAAAGCATACGCTCCTGCATACTACGATCATGAATTCTGATAGAGCCACCACCAACTTCCACTCCATTGATTACCATATCATAAGCATTGGCACGAACGGCTCCCGGATCGGAGGATAGCAATTCTATATCCTCAGGTTTAGGCGAGGTAAATGGATGGTGCATTGCATGGAATCTCGCACTCTCATCATCCCATTCCAAAAGTGGGAAATCTACCACCCATAGCGGCACAAATGTATTTCTATCTCTAAGGCCAAGCTTATTGCCCATTTCTAATCGAAGCTCATTCAATTGCTTACGCGTGGCTGCTAAACCTCCCGCTAATATTAGCATCAAATCTCCTGGTTTAGCATCGAATGCTTTTGCCCAAGCTTCCAAATCATCTGTAGAATAAAATTTATCTACACTAGATTTTAAGCTTCCATCTTCATTATATCTTAAGTAAACCAAGCCTTTTGCACCAATTTGTGGCCTTTTTACAAAATCTGTAAGTGCATCAATTTCTTTACGAGTAAATCCCGCACAACCCGCAGCATTAATACCAATTACAGCTTCGGCAGAATCGAATACTGGAAACCCATTACCTTGAGCCAACTCGGTGAGATAACAAAACTCCATTCCAAAACGCAAGTCAGGCTTATCGCTTCCATATTTATTCATGGCATCGGCATAGGTCATTCTATTAAGACTTGGTAAGTCTACACCTTTCACTTTGCTGAATAGATGGCGAATTAGGCCTTCGAAGGTTTGTAAAATATCTTCTTGAGTTACAAAAGACATTTCACAATCTATTTGGGTGAATTCTGGCTGCCTATCTGCTCTCAAGTCTTCATCTCTAAAGCACTTCACAATCTGAAAGTAGCGATCAAAACCCGATACCATTAATAATTGCTTGAAAGTTTGTGGAGATTGCGGGAGGGCATAAAACTCCCCAGCATGTACTCGACTTGGCACCACAAAATCACGCGCTCCCTCAGGTGTGGATTTGATTAACACAGGTGTTTCCACTTCTATAAAGTTAGAGCCATCCAAATAGGCTCTCGTCTGCTGCATCATTCTATGACGAAGCTCAAGATTTTTCCGAACTGAATTTCTACGCAAATCCAAGTAGCGGTATTTCATTCGTAGTTCATCGCCACCATCTGTATCGTCCTCTATAATGAATGGAGGTACTTTTGAACCATTGAGTATTGTTAAACTCGACAGTTTGATTTCGATATCCCCAGTGGGCATTTTATCATTTTTGCTTACGCGTTCTATTACTTTACCTCCCGCTTTTATTACGAATTCCCTGCCAAGGTTCCGTGCGGTTTCTAGCAAATCAGCGTTTGAACTGCTGCCATCTAGCATGAGTTGAGTGAGTCCATATCTATCACGAATATCTATCCAGACCATTCCACCCTTATCTCTAATTCGCTGTACCCAGCCACAAAGTGTCACTTCTGTTCCTATATCTGCCAAACGGAGTTCTCCGCAAGTATGAGTTCTTATCATTTCTATTTCGTTTTGAGGCTGCAATTTAAGAAGGATATGGGGATTGTAATTAGCCTCAAGTATAAAAGGCACTATAGATGAAGTAATTTAATGTAATAACTCACTTCATTGGATAGGAATCGCATGGAAAAAAATTTATCTATTGATTACTATTGAAAACTCTGACAAATTGCATTGAGGCAAAAAGAAAATACTTTAGCATTTTTGCAATATGCAGTCAATTCAGAATTCCGAAATGGATGATATCCGCTATATGCGGGAGGCCTTAAAGCAAGCCAGATACGCTTTTGAAGAGGATGAAGTTCCGGTAGGTGCGGTGATAGTTTGCCGGAATAAAATAATTTCTAGAGCTTATAATCAAACCGAAAAACTTAAAGATGCGACAGCTCATGCTGAAATGTTGGCAATTACATCAGCAGCAAATTCTCTTGGAACCAAATATCTTTCTGAGTGTTGTATATACGTGACTTTGGAGCCTTGTAGTATGTGCGCAAGTGCATTAAATTGGTCACAGATAGGAAGAATCGTTTTTGGAGCAGCTGATAATAAAAAAGGCTACAGTTTGATATCGGATAAATTGCTTCATCCGAAAACAATATGTGAAGGAGGAATATTAAGAGAGGAGGCAGCAGAATTGCTTCAAAGTTTCTTTAAGAAGCTTAGGAATTAGATGAGATTAAATAATTGTTCAACTATAATAATAAATCAAAAATGGCATTTGAATTACCAAAATTAGCTTATGATTTCAATGCGCTAGAACCTCATATTGATGCGCGCACTATGGAAATTCACCATGGCAAACACCATGCAGGATATGTAAACAACTTAAATGCAGCTATAGAAGGCACTGACCTTGCAGGCAAAAGCATTGAAGATATATTAGCAAATGTGAGCAAAGCCTCTGTTGCTGTAAGAAATAATGGTGGCGGCCATTTCAATCACTCACTTTTTTGGTCCGTATTGTCACCAAATGGTGGCGGAGCTCCACAAGGAGATTTAGCCGCTGCAATTAACTCACAATTCGGAAGCTTAGACGCCTTGAAAGAGCAGTTTAACAAAGCCGCCGCAACTCGTTTTGGCTCAGGCTGGGCATGGCTTTGTGTAAAAGCTGATGGCTCCTTGGAAGTATGCTCTACGCCAAATCAAGACAATCCTTTGATGGATGTTGAGACAAATGGATGTGCTGGAACACCTATCTTAGGCCTGGATGTTTGGGAGCATGCATATTATCTGAACTACCAAAACCGTCGTCCAGATTATATTTCAGCATTTTGGAATGTAATCAATTGGGATGAAGTGGCAAGAAGATACCAAGCGACTAAATAATAATAGCTAAATTCATTGGAGCCCCTTTCAAATTCTGAAAGGGGCTTTTCTATTTACAAACATGACCTTTTAAGGAATTACGTGTACCATTTGCATAATTAATGCTTATTGAAATAGTTGATCCAACTAATTTAAATTTTTAAAATCGACAACAAAGCACAACAAGCTTGGTTAATAGATTAATACAAAGATCCCATGCTCTATAATAAACCGTATTTTCTTGGAGAGGATAAAGACTGGCTCGTTTTCGTGCATGGTGCAGGAGGGAGTTCAAATTTATTTTTCAAACAAATACGTGCATTTCAAGATCATTTCAATCTATTACTAATTGACCTCCGAGGACATGGCAAATCGAGAGAAGTTACTTTTACAGAAATTATAAAAGGTGAATACACTTTTGAGAAAGTCAGTCAAGATATTTTGGAAGTGCTCGATCACCATAAAATTGAAAAGGCTCATTTTATGGGAATAAGTCTCGGTACTATCATCGTGCGAACCATAGGTGAACTTTGGCCTGAGCGGGTGGAAAGTTTAATAATGGGCGGTGCCATTGCTCGACTCAATTTCAGATCAAAATTTTTAGTTGGTGTCGGCAATGCAATCAAGCGCTTTGTTCCCTATATGTGGCTCTACAAATTAGTAGCATGGATTATCATGCCTAAAAAAAGGCATTCACTCTCAAGAAATCTATTCATCCGAGAAGCCAAAAAACTCTGTCAAAAGGAATTTCTTAGGTGGTTTAATCTTACAAAAGATCTGAATAAGCTCTTAAAGTATTTCTATGAGAAAGATCTTAAACTTCCATCTCTTTATATAATGGGAGCAGATGATTATATGTTTTTACCACAAGTGAAGGAACTGGTAAAAGGCCAAACTGGCGCAATACTTAATGTAATAGATAAATGTGGCCACGTTTGCAATATCGAAGCTCCAGATACTTTCAACCACTTATCTCTAGATTTTTTACTCGAAAGAAGACATAAACTCCGTTTACAAATTAAAAACGGATAACAAAACTAGCCCTACTTATAAATCGTTTCAAAAGCACCAAATAAAACCTGAATGAACCGCACGGTAAAAAACATCCTAATATTTGTCATAGTCCTAGTTTTATTGTTTCTGTTCTTTATGCCAAAAATCGAATTTGGCAATTCGGAAATTGCAGAACAATCGGAAAGTGGGCCAGCTATATCAGCCTATAATTCAGCCCTTCCTGTAAATGCCGTGGTGCTAAAACCACAAAAAATTGAAAATAAAATTCGTGTTACTGGTACAGTGCAGGCTAATGAATCTGTTGATCTGAAAAGTGAGCTAAATGGTATTGTAGAGAAAATTCATTTTCAAGAAGGACAAAGAGTTCGTAAAGGTGATTTGCTGCTAAGTCTAAACGATGAAGAATCGAGAGCACAGTTAGAAAAACTCACTTTCAGCAAAAAGCTATACGAGGACAATGAATATAGACAAAAAATACTACTTGAAAGAGAAGCAATAAGTCGTGAAGAATACGAAATTGCTCTTACTGAATTGAGAACTTCAGAGGCAGATATCAAATTACTGGAAGTTCAAATTAATAAAGCGCAAATTAGAGCTCCATTTGATGGGGTGGTTGGGCTTAGAAATATTAGTGAAGGTAGCTATGTTACACCTGCTACCTCCATAGTAAATATATATAGCATCGACCCAGCAAAAATCGAATTCTCAATTCCAGCTAGATATTCAGGTTTGTTAGGAATTGGAGATAAGATTTATTTTGAACTAGATGGCACAATCGACCAATACGAAGGGGCGATTTACGCATTGGAGCCATTGATTGATCCAGCTACAAGAACGCTACGATTAAGAGCTACTGCTCCTAACAAAAATAGTAAAATATTACCGGGTCAATTTGCAAGAATTGAAGTTGTGCTAGAGGAGCTAGATTCTGCCATACTTGTGCCTTCGATTGCGGTGACCCCAACTGCAGACTCTCAAATGGTATTTGTTGCTAAGAACGGCGTGGCCGAACAAAGGATTATTGAGATTGGCATGAGAACGGAAAGTGAGATACAGGTTGCAAGAGGTCTTAATATTGGAGACACTGTAATTACTTCAGGCATTCTCCAACTTAGGCCAGGCATTGCAATAGAAATAAACAACTTAAAAAATTAATTAATGGCAAGTTTATCCAATATTAGTATTGACAGGCCAGTATTGGCAGTGGTGATGTCCCTTACCATCATCATTTTTGGCATTATTGGCTTCAACTTATTGGGTATCAGAGAATATCCAAGTGTCGATCCTCCTACTGTTTCGGTGTCAACCTCGTACCCTGGAGCGAATGCAGATATTATCGAATCTCAAATTACTGAGCCATTAGAGGAATCAATTAATGGTATTGCTGGGATCAAAAGCTTGACTTCTACTAGTCGTGATGGTGGCAGTAATATAAATGTGGAATTTGAATTGGGTATAGATATGGAAGCTGCGGCCAATGACGTACGCGACAGAGTATCCAGAGCAGTCCGCAACCTCCCGCCTGATGCCGAGCCGCCAACTGTTTCCAAAGCAGATGCAGATTCTCAACCCATTATTTTCTTAGGAATAAAAAGTGAAACCCGATCACTGCTTGATCTAACCCTTGTTGCTGAAAATCTATTTAAAGAAAGAATTCAGACGATTCCTGGCGTAAGTACTATTCAAGTTTGGGGCTCTAAAAGATACTCATTGAGACTATGGATGGATCCAGATAAACTGGTAGCATACAATATGACTCCACTGGATATTCTAAATGCTGTAACAAGAGAGAATATCGAACTTCCATCAGGTAGAGTAGAAGGACAAAATATAGAGCTGACTGTTAGGACCTTAGGTAGACTGAATACTCCTGAGGAATTTAATAACTTAGTGATTACTCAATCTGGAGATGATATAGTACGCTTTAGAGATTTAGGGTATGCAGAATACGCACCTGAAAATGAGCGCACAATACTGAGAAGAGACCGTGTGCCAATGGTCGGAGTTGTGGTAGTAACCCAGCCAGGATCAAACTCTATTGCTATTGCCGATGAGTTTTATAAGCGGGTGGAAAGTATCGAAAAGGATTTACCTGAGGATATTAGTACAGTAATGGGTTTTGATGTCACAACATATATAAGAGACTCGATCACGGAAGTGCAACAGACGATTTTAGTTGCTTTCCTATTAGTTGTTGGTATTATATTTTTATTCTTTAGAGATTGGCGAACTACAATTATCCCAGTTCTTACTATTCCCATTGCTTTGATTGGTACATTCTTCATTATGTACACCATGGGCTTTTCGATCAATGTACTTACGCTATTGGGTATTGTACTTGCTATTGGACTCGTGGTGGATGACACCATAGTGGTGTTGGAAAACATTTACACCAAAATTGAAGATGGCGAATCTCCTATTGAAGCTGGTAAAAAAGGAACTGCTGAGATATTCTTTGCGGTAATCGCTACAACCGTAGCTTTAGCTGCAGTATTCTTACCAGTAATTTTCTTAGATGGACTCACGGGTCGATTATTTAGAGAATTTGGTATTGTAGTGGCCGGTGCTGTAATCATATCTTCATTTGTAGCGCTTACGCTTACTCCAATGGTCTGTACCAGACTGTTGAAACAAAGGAAGAACCACAATATGATTTACAATGCAACTGAGCCATTCTTCAAGTGGTTGAATCAAAGCTACAACAACTCATTAGAGGGTTTCATGAAAATGAAATGGCTCGCCTTTGTGGTAATTATAGCTTCAGCAGGAATCATCGGTTTAATGATGACTGATAATAGAGTAAAAACTGAGCTTTCTCCAATGGAGGATAGAGGAGAGTTTAGAATACAAGCCTCTGCTCAAGAGGGTGCAACCTTTGAGTACATGGATAGATACTTGGAAGAAATGGTGCAGCTGGTAAATGATAATGTTCCAGAATTAGCTTCAGTAGTATCGATTACATCACCTGGGTTCGGCACTAGTGCTGTAAACTCAGGCTTTTTAAGAATTGTCCTTGTTGACAAAAGCGAAAGAACTAGATCCCAACAAGAAATTGTAGATGACTTAACTCCACTTGTAAACACACTTACTGGCGCTAGAGCAAACATTACTCAATCACAAAGTATTGGCGATAGACGTGGTGGCCCGCCAGTTCAATATGTTATTCAAGCCCCAACGATTGAGAAATTACAAGAAGTAATTCCTGAATTCTTGGATCAAGCTAAAGCCAGCCCTAAATTCAGTTACGCTGATGTCAATTTGAAATTCAATAAACCTGAGTTAAAAATTGAGATAGATAGAGAGAAAGCGAGAAACTTGGGTGTTTCCACTCGCGATATTGCTCAGACATTGCAGTTGAGTTTGAGTGGATCAAGATTTGGCTTTTTCATCATGGATGGTAAACAATATCAAGTCATTGGGCAAGTAGCTAGAAATCAAAGAAATGAGCCTTTAGATCTAAAATCCCTTTATGTAAGATCTTCCAATGGCGATCTTATCCAAATGGATAATTTGGTATTCCTTACTGAATCTGCCACTCCACCTCAATTGTATAGATACAATAGATATGTATCTGCTACAGTTTCAGCCAACCTTGGCAGAGGTGTAACTTTAGGAGAAGGTATAGAAGAAATGGACAGAATTGCTGGTGAGTTACTTGATGATACTTTTGCCACTACACTTACTGGTGCGTCTAAAGAATTCCAGGATAGTTCAAACAGTTTATACTTTGCATTTGGCTTTGCTTTGATTTTGATTTATTTGGTTCTTTCTGCTCAGTTTGAAAGCTTTAGAGACCCGCTTATCATCATGTTTACAGTGCCTTTGGCATTAGCAGGTGCCTTGATTTCCTTATGGAGATTTGACCAAACACTGAATATCTTTAGTCAAATCGGTATCATCATGCTCATAGGACTTGTTACTAAAAATGGTATTCTGATAGTAGAATTTGCAAATCAACGCAAGGCATTAGGAATGCCGATTTATGAAGCAATTGTTGGTGCTGCCCAAGCCCGATTCAGACCGATTTTGATGACTAGTTTGTCAACGATCCTAGGTATTTTACCAATTGCTCTTGCTTTGGGTGCTGGAGCTGAGAGTCGCGTCTCCATGGGTATAGCAGTAATTGGTGGATTGATTTTCGCAACCATCCTTACGCTATATGTTATTCCAGGTATCTACATTTATTTCACAAGTAAATCAGCTCGACTAGCTAGAGTTTAAATTATTGCTGCATACCACCACCATTACTATGAAACACCTGTTTTCAATTATATTTATTTGTGCCTTTTTGTTTGTAAACAATACTGCAAGCGCTCAAAATGAGCTCACTTTGAAGGAAGCAATTTCGATAGGTTTGGAAAATAATTATTCGATAAGGATTGCTAAAAACACTGAAGAAATAGCTAAACTTAATGCGACTCCAGGTGCAGCAGGTTTTTTGCCAATTGTAGGAGTAAATGCGTCAAGAAGTTTTTCTATCGAAGATGTTGAGCAGCAATTTCGGAATGATCCAGAGCCTGGGCGAATTGATAATGCGAAAACGAATAACTTATCAATTAATCCTTCACTACAATGGACAATTTTTGATGGCTTAGGAATGTTTGTTGCCTTGGAAAGATTAAGAGAATTGGAAGCCGAAGGTTTAGAAAACACGAAAATCGCAGTTGAAAATACTATGGCTTCAATTTTCAACTCCTTCTATTTAATTGCGCTGGAAGAAGCTCGACTTGAGGTGTTAGAAACCACCATGGATATTTCAAAAGAACGTTTGACCATTTCCAAAGACAAGTATGAATTGGGAAAGGCTTCCAAATTAGAATACCTAGCGGCTCAGGTTGATTATAATACAGATTCCACTGCACTTATTAATCAAGAGGTAATCATCTTCACATCAAAAGCCAATTTGAATGAATTGATGGGTAGAGATGCTAGCATTGATTTTAGTGTAGCTTTTGAAATTGAAGTTTCGGAAGATCTAGTTCTTGATGAATTGGTAAATACATTAAATGTAAAAAATCCACAATTGCTTGCAGCACAAAGAAGAAAAAATGTTAGCTACTTGCAGATAAGAGAGATACAAGCTGAAAGAATGCCGACGCTTACACTGAATGGTGGCTATAATTATTCAGTTCGTAATTCGGATGCGGGTTTCTTAATTTCAAATAAAGGTTCAGGCTTTACTTATGGTGCTTCTGCATTTCTGAATGTATTCAATGGAAATAGCGTGAACCGAAGAGCACAAATTGCAAAAGTTCAATCCCTAAATGCCGAACTCGAAGTAGATCAATTGCAACTCCAACTAGAATCAGATATCAAAAGAGCATATACTACTCACCAAAAAAATATTATCCTGATGAATCTCGAAAATGCCAATCAGGAAATAGCCAAGGAAAATGCAGAAATAGCATTGGAAAGATATAGGCTTGGTGTGAGTAATGCACTTGAATTAAGAGAAGCTCAAGTCAATGCTGTTGACGCCGAAACTCGTGCACTAGTTGCAGCCTTCAATGCAAAATCATCTGAAATAGAGCTACTTAGACTTAGCGGTGAGATAATTCAATACGCACAAGAGTAATGGAACCTTTATAGTAAAAGACCTGTTTGCATACCGAACGAAGATACTAGTCTAATAATCAATTTGTTATTACGTTTTTTATTATTATCTTTGCGCCTTCGTTTTCTAGCCTCATAACAAATAGTAATCAAAAGAGGCTTTGCATAATGTGGCATAGATTTAGCTAAGAAGCTGAAAATCTGCATTGTGTATCTTCAGGTATGAAAAAAAACTTTCTTAAGAGCAATTTGCTAATTAAGATGTTTCTTGTTCTTGTGTTTGTTTCTCATGCTTGTCAGCAAGCCGAAATAACAGATACAGATGAAAAGGAACTTGGCGGAATCCCTCCAGTAGAGTTTGATCTCACAGAAATCAAAAAAAGAGGTAGATTAATCGCGTTAGTGGATAATACTTCCACTAGCTTCTATATTTACAAAGGCCGACCAATGGGCTTTGAGTTTGAGCTGCTAACTCGATTGAGTAAAAAGCTCGGAGTAGAACTTGAAGTAAGACAAGAGTCGGATTTAGATGTTGCCTTCCACGAATTGAATGCTGGAAGAGCAGATATTTTAGCTTACAACCTTGCCGTAACAAAAGGCCGACTTAAGAAAGTTGCCTTTACCGAAACTCATCACGAAACTCGTCAAATTCTAATTCAAAGAAAGCCAATAAACTGGCGTTCGATGTCTGCCACTCAAATTGATAGGCAGTTAGTTAGAAATGTTGTAGAACTAGGTGATAAGAGAATACACATTCGGAAGGGCAGCTCATTCAAAACCAGACTACAGAACTTATCTACAGAAATTGGTTCGCCTATTCAGATTGTAGAAATGGGTGGAGAAGTTGGCTCAGAAGAGCTAATCCAAATGGTAGCAAATGGTGAAATTGCTATGACCGTGATAGATGAGAACGACGCTAAGTTATTAGAAGGCTTGTATCTTGATATTGACACTAAAACTCCCATTAGCTTTACTCAAAGCATTGCTTGGGCGGTAAGACGCAACGCTCCCGAACTATTAGCAGAAACTAACACCTGGCTCAACGAGGTTCAAAAATCCTCAATCTATGCGGTATTGTATAACCGTTATTACAAAAACTCTTACAACCATGCATATAGAGTCCGTAGCAGTTATTCATCTGTTCGAGGAAGCATGATTTCGCCTTTTGATTCAGAAATACAATCATATGCAGATTTACTAGGTTGGGATTGGCGCCTATTAGCCTCTCAAATTTACCAAGAATCTAAATTCGAAATAGACGTAGAATCTTGGGCTGGAGCGCAAGGCCTAATGCAAATAATGCCTGCTACAGCGGAAAGATTTGGCGCAGAAGATCCTTTCGATCCAATGCAAAGCTTGAGAGCTGGAGTTAAATACTTAGAATATCTCGATAAGTTTTGGATGAAGAAAATTGAAGATCCCAACGAAAGATTGAAATTCATACTCTCCTCTTACAATGCTGGCCAAGGCCACGTATTAGATGCATACAACCTTACGATCAAGTATGGAGAAAATCCCAAGAAGTGGGAAAATGTAGAAGAGTATTTACTGAAAAAATCTGACCCTGAATTCTATTTAGATCCAATCGTAAGATCCGGATACTGCAGAGGAGCAGAACCAGTAAACTATGTGAAAGAGATCCTTTCTAGATACGATCAATACAGACAGCTTTACGTGAGCTAAAAAGTATTCAGGATTTTGAAAATTAGAAATAACAAAAAACCCGGACGAATCCGGGTTTTTGCTTTTATGCGACATTCACAAAATATTTATTCAAAACCGTTTGATACAATTGACCAAACTTATCATAACACCATTGTTTAAATTCCCTGAGCTCGTCAGGTACCAGCGCCTTAACTGCTTTGCTGAGTTCTTTTTCAAAAAGTCTCTTATCAAAGCTTACTTTGGAAAGGATAGTCTTTGCATATTCTAGCATTTTTATTATTGATTTTATATGTAGATTGATCGTAAGTCACATTTTTTTACGAAATACCAAACTTGATGTTTCTTCGTTTCGTCAAAGACCTTAAAATAGTTTATAAAACGTATTTTTACAAAAATTTAAGTCTATCAATTTCATGAAGATAACGAAAGGTCTATACCTCCTAGTATTAAATATTTTTATTCTTAGTTCACTTTCCTTTGCTCAAGAAACTACGATTGAATTAGGTGCTGATGAAATAGGAATGAATGAGATGTTCACTATATCGATAATGGTGAAAAATGAAAGAATTCGTAATTACGATAACTTCCCGGACATTCCTGGTTTCGAAAAAAGAGGAACAGCATCTTCCTCTTCTACAAGCATAGTAAATGGCCAAATGTCCTTTTCGCAAACCATCACTCAAAACTATCAGCCAATGCGGGAGGGTTCATTTACTATAGCGCCATTTAAGATTACTGTAAATGAAAAAGAAGTTTCTTCACCAGGCAAAACCATCCGTGTAGTCGCTCCAAAAACTCAACAAAGAGCAACCGATCCTACACGAGACCCCTTCGAAGAGTTTTTTGGTGGACGTAGAGGCCAAGCCGAATATATAGATGTAAAAGAGGATGCGTTTTTGGCTCTAACTACGGACAAAGATCAAGTTTATCGAGGTGAAGGCGTTACAGCCACATTTGCACTTTATGTAGCTGAAACAAACCGAGCTCAATTGCAATGGTTTGATTTGGCTATTCAGTTACAAGACATCTTAAAAACCTTGAAGCCGGAAAATACTTGGGAAGAGAATTTCGCCATTGACAATATTCAAGGAACACGAATCAACATAAATGGTAAGTATTACACTCAGTTCAAAATTTACCAAGCTACCTTCTTCCCACTCTCAGTAAGCCCATTGGAATTCCCATCTGTTCCATTGAAAATGATCAAATATAGAGTGGCTCAAAACCAATCTTTCTTCGGTAACAACAGGCAAGAAGATTATGTGACATTCACCACCAAACCAAAAACGGTAAGAGTGCTTGACCTCCCGCCTCATCCATTAAAAGATCAAGTTACAGTAGGTGCTTATAGTTTGGAGGAAGGACTTTCTACAGCAGCATTGAGCACTGGCGAAAGTTTAACTTATACATTCAATCTGGTGGGTGAAGGAAACATTTCAGCTATTCAAGAGCCTACTTTAACAAAAGGAAAGAACTTTGATATTTTTCCACCAAACACCACACAAAATATCCGTAGGAGCAATGGCAGGGTGACTGGCAATAAATCCTTTAGCTATTTCTTTATCCCAAATGAGCCTGGCCAATATGCGTTGGCGGATCAGTTACAGTTTATTTATTTTAATACCAATGTAGCCAAATACGATACGCTCAAGCCAAAAGCAACAATCACAGTTACAGGAGAAAGTAAGAAAAACCAAGTGATCAGTTCCAATGATTTTGGTCCATTTTATGATCGCATCGAACTTGAGGATAATAAATTGAGAAACTTGGGCGGATCAGGCACATTCACCATATTTGCCAATGCGCTCATATTTTTGATGTTGGGCGTATCAGCATACATCATGTTCAAAAAATAAAGAATGTCCAATACGTACGGTAAGCTATTTCGCATTACAACTTTTGGTGAATCACATGGCCCAGCTATTGGCGTAGTAATAGACGGCTGCCCGGCAGGCTTAGAAATTGACGAGGAATTTATTCAAGCGCAATTAGAAAAGCGGAAACCTGGGCAGTCTCGCATCACCACGCAGCGCAAGGAAAATGACGTTTTTCAAGTCCTCTCTGGTGTATTCGAAGGCAAAAGCACAGGAACTCCGATAATGTTGTTGATTCCTAATGCCGATGCCAAAAGCAATGATTATAGCCACATTGCGGACAAATTCCGTCCCTCCCACGCCGATTTCACCTATAGCGAAAAATATGGCGTGCGTGATTATCGTGGTGGCGGAAGGTCATCTGCAAGAGAAACTGCGGCAAGAGTAGCCGCTGGTGCTGTAGCTCAATTGCTCCTCAATACACAAAACATTACTTGCCAAGCCTATGTCTCACAAGTGGGCAAGCTCAAACTTGAGAAACCCTATCAGGAATTGGATCTAGAAAGTATCGAGAATAATATCGTCCGCTGTCCGGATGCAGCAATGGCCGAAAAAATGATCGAGCTGATAGACACCACCCGTAAAAATCGAGACACCATTGGTGGAGTGATTACGGGGGTAATCAAAGGAGTGCCTACCGGACTTGGCGAACCAGTATTCGATAGACTGCATGCCGAATTAGGCAAAGCCATGCTAAGCATCAATGCAGTAAAAGGCTTCGAATACGGCAGCGGCTTCGAAGGAGTAGAAATGAATGGATCTGCTCATAATGATCTTTTCAAAAAAGAAGGCGATAAAATAATAACTACAAGCAATCATAGCGGTGGCATTCAAGGTGGCATCAGCAACGGCCAGGATATTTATTTCCGTGTGGCTTTCAAACCTGTGGCTACATTAATGCAAGATCAAGAAAGTGTGGATGAGCAAGGCAATACAACAACTGTAAGCGGAAAAGGACGTCACGACCCTTGCGTAGTGCCACGTGCAGTACCAATAGTCGAAGCAATGGCTGCAATCGTCATAGCAGATTTTTATTTAAGGAATAAAATTTCAAAATTGTAGGCTTGTTTGTGTGTTGTGACATTCGCAGCAGAGCAATCAATAGCTTTCGTATTTCTATTTTGTAGCCTATTTAGATTAAATATATGCTGAAGGAAAAAAAACCTATGCCATTATATGCCAAAATACTAATTGGTATGGGGCTGGGCTTAGTTTGGGGACTCGTTGCACCGTCATTTGGACTGGTAGATTTCACAGCTGACTGGATAAAGCCATTCGGTACCATATTTATAAATTCACTTAAGCTCATAGCCATTCCGTTGGTTTTGGTTTCCCTAATTGATGGAATTTCCAATCTTACAGATGTATCCAAGCTTAGCCGAATTGGAAGCAAAACTATTATATTCTATTTGGCTACCACGGTAATCGCTGTAGTAATAGGTTTGGTTTCGGTTAATATTATTAAGCCCGGCAAATTCTTAGACCCAAGTAAGCGGGAGGAATTGAGAGCAGCTTACGCTTCCGATATGGACACACGAATCCAAGGCGCTGAAGGCGTAACTGATGCCGGCCCATTGGATACTTTAGTGAATATAGTGCCCGATAATCTCTTTTTTGCACTTACCAATAATACCAACATGCTTCAAGTAATATTCTTTGCAATATTATTTGGCGTAGCTATGGTAATGTCACCACCCAAAAAGGTTGCTACAGTAAAGGCCTTTTTTGATGGAGTAAATTCCATCATATTAAAAATCGTGGATTTTATTATGCTCTATGCCCCATTGGGTGTGTTTGCCCTTTTGGCAAGTTTAAACTTAGATCTCAATCTCCTAGGTGCACTTGGTGTGTATAGCGGAAACGTAATCCTCGGTTTGGCAATGATGGTGTTTGTTATCTATCCACTCATCTTTAAGATGTTTACCAAAACAAGCTATTTCGGCTTTTTCAAAGCCATTTTACCTGCACAAATCTTAGCCTTCTCAACCAGTTCCAGTGCTGCCACTCTGCCTGTAACAATGGATTGTGTGGAGAAAAATCTAGGTGTAAAGGAAGAGATTTCCAGCTTTGTCCTCCCGCTCGGCGCTACTGTTAACATGGATGGCACAAGTATTCACCAAGGTGTATCTGCCGTATTTATTGCGCAAGCATTTGGTTTAGATTTAAGTATTGGTCAGCAAATTACTATTTTGCTTACCGCAGTATTAGCTTCGGTCGGCGCAGCAGCCGTACCAAGTGCAGGTATTATCATGCTTATTATCGTATTAGAATCTGTTGGACTTGATCCTGCCGGCTTGGCATTGATCCTTGCGGTAGATAGGCCACTCGATATGTGTCGTACTGTGGTAAACGTTACGGGTGATGCCACAGTGACAATGGTGGTAGCGCATAGTGAAGATATGCTCGATACCTCCACCACGCCAGGTTACGAAAATGTAGAAACAGACAAAACTGCATAATTCTCGAGCAACAGAACTTATTAAGATTGATTTTGTTGTTTCTAAAAATGAATTACTATGCTGAAAGAATATAAAAGAGCGGTTACCATTTACTTGGAGTCAAACCCAAATCCAAACTCATTAAAATTTGTCGCCAATTTTATGTTGGTGCCTGAAGGCATGAGCTTCGACTATCCAACATTGGAAAGTGCCGAAAATTGCCCATTGGCTCAAGAACTCTTCAATTATGCCTTCGTGGAACGTGTATTTGTGATGAGTAACTTTATCACCGTTACAAAAAAAGCCGAAGTCGAATGGATGGATGTGCAAGATTTCATTAGAGATCATGTGAAAAAATATCTAGAATCAGGCAAAGCTGTGATTCAGGAAGATTTGAGCAAAGATCCGCTGTTTGATGAAAGTGACTCCGAAACGGTAAAGAAAATCAAAGGTATCTTAGATGAATATATCCGTCCGGCTGTGGAGCAAGATGGCGGCGCTATTGGCTTTCACTCATTTAATGATGGTGTAGTAAAAGTATTGCTTCAAGGCTCATGCAGTGGATGTCCTTCATCTACAATTACATTGAAAGCAGGTATAGAAAATCTGCTAAAAAGAATGCTGCCGAATGAAGTAAAAGAAGTGGTTGCAGAAGGAGCATAACGAAAATCAAAAGAAGATATTTACAAAGCGATTGATTCACATTTTGAATCAATCGCTTTTTTCATTTACGATAATGTAGCGGGAGGAATAGGTTAATTGGTTTCGAAAATTGAATGAATACTGCCAAATTTCATATATAATCTCTCCAAGTTGAAGTCATTTTCTTTATCTTGCAACGATGGAAAATTTTGTTGTTTCGGCTAGAAAATATCGCCCTAATACTTTCTCTTCGGTAATAGGACAAGAGCATATTACTACCACTTTAAAAAACGCAATTCAAAATAATCAGCTTGCTCAGGCATTCTTGTTTTGTGGACCAAGAGGTGTTGGTAAAACTACCTGCGCTAGAATATTGGCCAAAACCATCAATTGCAAAAATCCATCAGCTGATATGGAGCCTTGCAATGAGTGCGACTCTTGCTTGAGTTTCAATACAGGTGCCTCGCTCAATATTCGGGAGCTAGATGCTGCTTCTAATAACTCCGTAGAAGATATTAGAAACTTGGTAGATCAAGTACGATATGGCCCACAGAATGGTAAGTACAAAATCTACATTATTGATGAGGTTCACATGCTTTCCAATCAAGCATTTAATGCTTTTTTGAAAACCTTGGAAGAGCCTCCTTCCTATGCCATTTTCATATTGGCAACTACAGAGAAGCATAAGATTATTCCAACTATTCTATCGCGCTGTCAGATTTTCGATTTCAATCGGATACAGGTGAAGGAGATTGTAATGCACCTACGTGCCATAGCAGATCAGGAGAATATCGAAGCTGAGGATGAAGCTTTACACCTAATTGCTCAAAAGGCTGATGGCGCATTGAGGGATGCACTTTCACTTTTCGATTTAATTGTTACCTACTCATCTGATCGTAAAGTAAAATACGATCGAGTAGTAGAAAACCTCCATATTCTTGATTATGATTATTATTTGAAAGCCACAGATCAATTGCTTGCAGGTGATAATTCAGCTATTTTACTTACGCTGGATGACATTCTTAAGAAAGGCTTCGACGGGCATCATTTTATTACAGGCTTAGCAGAGCATTTCCGCAATCTAATGGTTTGTAAAGATGAACGCACCCATAAGCTCCTTGAAATGAGCGACGGTGTAAAAGAACTCTATATCCAACAAGCGCAGAAAACTTCCATCTCCTTTTTGCTAAGCTGTATCAACTTGGCTAATCAATGTGATCTGCAATATAAAGCTAGCAGAAATCAGCGATTGCATTTGGAAATTTACTTGTTGAAAATGGCTCACGTAAAAGATGCTATTCAACTTGCTTTTCTTGCTCAATCGGAGCCGGTATTAAAAAAAAAATAGCTGATGATGCTACTGAGAGCTCAAACAAGCCAGTAGAAGTACCTAAAGCAGAAAACACTCCTCCTGCTCCTTCTGCCAAAAGGCCTGAAGTAAACACCCCGGCAAAGAAGAAAGTTAGCCTTTCTCTAAAAAAAATACCGACGATTCCATCCAAAAACGACGCTGCAATAAATGCTGAAAATGAAGTAAAGGAAGAAGAAAATTCTAGTTTAAATATCAAGGAAGATCTTCCCCTCACCATTGAGAAGTTGCAAGAAACTTGGCTACAGTTTTTCGAAAAAAGAAAAGACAATGGTAAAGCATTGCTTCAAACATTTGCCAACAAAAAAATACGACTGGTTGAAGAACACAAGGTTGTAATCAATCTGATTAATAATATTGAGGAGGGAATTCTCGAAGATTTCAAGGTGGATTTGATGGAGCATTTGAAACATCAAAATCAGAATAGAAAGATTGTACTTGAAGCTGAAATCAACGAGGAAGAAGCTAAAGAACGCAGACCTTATACAAGTTCTGAGAAATTCACCTTCCTACTAGAAAAGCATCCGCTTCTTAGAGAAATGGCTGATAAATTTGGGCTTGATCCCGAATATTAATATCAGCGAAAGGAAATAAAAAAGGGAGGCCAGTTGCCTCCCTTTTCCTATCAGATTTTATTTCAGTAATCAATCACATTGTGATTCAACCACTTCTCCGTTGATCATCACTATGCATACATTAGTAAGGTATTCGAATGGATCGCCATCGTACAATACCAAGTCCGCATCTTTACCGGCTTTGATTGAACCAACTCTGGCATCCAAACCAAGAATCTTGGCTGGATTGATGGTAATCGATTTTAATGCTTCATTATAATCCATTCCAAATTTCACAGCTTCGGCAGCTTCGAAACGAATGACTCTGGCTTTAGGCACATAGCCTTCGAAACCACTCTGCAAGCTAACCGGAATACCGGCACTTGCTAATTTCCCTGCCGTTTCCATATTCATATTTTTCATATCTCCCGTTGAGCGAGCCATTGTTGGGTGGATGGTAACTTCAGCTCCAGAAGCTTTAATTTCTTCTATAAAATTGTAAGCTTCAGCAGCTCCATCTAATACTAGTTTGAAACCAAATTCCTCCTTCAAACGAAGAGCAGCTTGAATATCGGAAGCTGTATTTGCCGTGATTAGCGCTTTGGTCTCTCCTTTCAGGAGTTTCGCAAGTGCTTCCATTTTCAAATCTCTCGAAGGATGCTTTGCTGGGTCGCTATCTTCCATTTTCTTGAGATAGCTTTGCGCCTTAAGTAGCTCTGTTCTGAGCATGGCAATTACCTTGGCTTTTGTGCCTGGCGAACTGAAATTACCGGTTGTCATTGTACCCAAGGTCATGGCAAGCATTTTCTCAGGAACTAAGGTTACCTCATCTATATTTTCGCCTACAGTTTTCACTACCATCGTTTGGCCGCTTATGATTGCGCCCGTACCATGGCCTGTATGCATTGTGGTAACTCCTTGGCTGCGAACATAACCTACTAAGGCCTCTCTTGCATTGTAGGCATCAATTGCTCTTAAGTCTGGCTGAATTGGTGATGATTTTTCCAGTTGATCTTGATCACCGGGCGCATTTAAAATCCCCGCCAAACCAACCACCGAGTGACCATCTACAAGTCCTGGTGTTACAACTTTTGCTTCGTGCACTTTATAGCCCGATGGGATACTTACTTGAGCAGCAGTTCCCACTTGCTGGATTTTTCCATCTCTGATCAAAATTACACCATTGGAAATGGCCTGACCTTCCATGGTATAAATCGTTTCGGCTTTCACTGCAATTTGTGCATTTGCTAACATGGGTAACATGCCGAGCATTAGCAAACATGCAATTCTATATATATTAAACTTTTTCATTTTCTTATTCTTAATTTTCTAGGTGATGATGAATATGCATATTCGAT
This sequence comes from Peijinzhouia sedimentorum, assembly GCF_049340005.1. Lineage (NCBI taxonomy): Bacteria > Pseudomonadati > Bacteroidota > Cytophagia > Cytophagales > Peijinzhouiaceae > Peijinzhouia > Peijinzhouia sedimentorum. Next base: position 134,670 of record NZ_JBMPIY010000006.1, on the reverse strand, counting down.
CTATATACATCGTAGCCTCCACTGGCAAATGAGCTGTCTTCTGGGTTTGCTAGATCAAATCTCTTTTGCCCTTCTACCCAAGTTTGCTCTACACGAGTATATACACTGAATGGATCACCTGAAAGGATGATAAAATCAGCATCTTTTCCCTTGTCTAGTGTCCCAATACGATCGTCAAGATCCATCATTCTAGCTCCTGCAATGGTTAATGCTTCGATGGCGGCTTTTCTGGACATGCCTTCTTTTACAGAAAAAGCAGCTTGTCTGATAAAAAAGCGTGAATCTGAAATACCATCATCGGTATGGAAAGCTACATTGGCACCATACTTTTCAAGTTCACGACCATTGGTTGGGCGCAAATCTACTGCTTCCAATTTACCACCCGGTGAGTCCAGATAAATAATAGAAGCATGTACGCCAGCTTTGGCAATTTCTTCTGCTACTTTCCAAGCTTCACTTACGTGATGTAGTACAAGACGAAAATCAAATTCCTGAGAAAGACGAATTGCTGTCATAATATCATCGTGGCGGTGGGTGTGGAAATGGACGATTCGCTTACCTTCCAATATTTCCATCATTGCTTCCATTTGCAGATTTCGCTCGGGCATTTTAGTCGCATCACCTCCCGCTTTTTCTACCTTGGATTTATACTCTTGAGCTTTCACAAATAAATCACGAGCCATTGCTGCACTCTTGGCTCTTGTTCCTGGAAATGGGCCCATAGACCTTATCGGGTTGGTACCATTTGCCATTTTCATTCCGCCAAATACGCCTTCTCTGTTGGTAATGATCAAATCATCGATCGTACGAGCCTCACGCATTTTCAAATAAACTGTTTGGCCACTCATCAAATGACCTGAACCTGGCATGGCATTCACTGTAGTAATTCCACCGGCTAATGCTCTATTAAAGCCATCACTACGAGCATTTATGGCATCATAAATACGAACATCAGGATTGAGCGCCGAGGAACCATCACCACCCGAACCTTCACCCAAGTGCGTATGCGTATCAACCAGTCCAGGTAAAATTACCTTTCCACTTACATCAATTATTTCTGCATTTGATGGAATATTCGTTTGAGCTCCACCTACAGCGGTGATTTTTCCGTTTTGCACAATTAATACCCCATTCTCAATAGGGTCGCCCGACACAGTATGGATAGTGGCTCCCTTGAAAACCTTAGGGTTTTGCTGCGCAAGGGAAGTCCCACCAAAAAGAAGGCAGGCCATCCCCAATGCTAATAGTTTTTGTTTCATCATTTCATTTCATTGTGGTTTCAAAGGTTAATATAGCACTAAATTTTTCGATACATAAAGGCTTCGATATAAGCGGGAGGAATAATACGTGGAAAGAGAATTCTACTTCCTTATCTGCTTTTTTCTATTTTTGCCGTTAATTGCATTATAATTTCGGAAATAGATAATATGAAGGAAAATACCAGAATATTGGTAACTGGTGCTGCGGGTTTTATTGGTTATCATCTCAGCAGTCAATTACTAGCCCAAGGCATGCAGGTAATTGGTTTGGACAATCTGAATAACTACTACGAAACAAGCCTCAAACACGCTAGACTCAATCAGCTAAAAGGAGATTCTAATTTTACATTTCATCATGTTGATCTCAAGAATACCGAAGATGTTTTAGAAGTTTTCAAAAGTGAAAATCCTGAATTTGTCGTGCACCTTGCTGCACAAGCAGGCGTTCGATATTCCTTAGAAAATCCACACGCTTACATCGAAAGCAATGTGCAAGGCTTTTTGAATATACTCGAAGCTTGCCGTCACTATCCCGTAAAGCACCTAATTTTTGCTTCCTCAAGCTCGGTTTATGGCGCTAATACCAAAATGCCATTTAGCACAACTGATAGTGTAGATCACCCGGTTTCCTTATACGCTGCTACCAAAAAAAGTAATGAACTCATGGCGCATACTTACGCCCATTTGTATCAAATTCCTGTAACGGGATTGCGCTTTTTCACTGTGTACGGCCCGTATGGCAGACCAGATATGGCTTATTTTCTATTTACAAAAGCCATATTAAAAGGTGAGCCAATCAAGGTTTTCAATGAGGGTAAAATGAAACGAGACTTTACGTATATCGATGATATAGTTGAAGGAATTGTTCGCCTGATTCCGAAAGCACCCATAGCAAATCCCAACTGGGATAGAAGCAAACCGAGCCCATCGAGTAGTTTTGCGCCATATCGAATATTCAATATTGGAAATAATCAACCCGTAGAGTTACTGACCTTTATTCAGGTATTGGAAAAAGCTTTGGGCAAGGAAGCTAAAAAAGAGTTTTTACCCATGCAAGATGGAGATGTAGAGGCTACCTTTGCTGATGTGGACGACCTAATGCGGGAGGTGGATTTTAAGCCTGCTACCAGCATCGAAACAGGTTTGACAAAATTTGTAGAGTGGTATAAGCAATATTATAAAAATGAGCAATAGCTTATAATTCAATAAGATTCATGACATCAACTAGCAATAAGAAAATAGGTATAATTGGTTTGGGTTATGTTGGCCTTCCCCTAGCGGTAGAGTTTGGCAAAATCCGTGAAGTAATTGGTTTCGATATCAATAAGGAGCGTGTGGTTGAGCTTAATAATGGCTTCGATCGCACTTTGGAAGTAGATGGTGAGGAACTGAAAGAAGCCCAACATTTAAGCTTTACTTCTCAACTTGAGGACATCAAAGAATGCCAGATTTATATTGTAACTGTACCTACGCCAGTTGATGATTTCAAGAATCCTGATCTTACGCCTTTGCTCAAAGCTTCTGAAATGATTGGGACTATATTGAAGCAAGGCGATATCGTGATATATGAGTCGACCGTATACCCTGGATGCACAGAAGAAGATTGTGTACCGATGCTTGAAAAGTATAGCGGGCTGCAATTCAATCAGGACTTCTATTGCGGTTATTCACCAGAGAGAATCAATCCTGGAGATAAGGTAAATCGCCTGCCTACTATCAAAAAAGTAACTAGCGGCTCCACTCCGGATATTGCAGAAGAAGTAGATCAACTCTATAAGCAAATAATCACAGCTGGCACGCACAAAGCTGCTTCTATGAAAGTAGCTGAGGCGGCTAAAGTTGTTGAGAATTCTCAGCGCGATGTGAATATCAGCTTTATGAATGAACTATCGCTGATTTTCGATCGAATGGGCATCGACACCTTGGATGTATTAGAAGCGGCTGGCACTAAGTGGAATTTCCTTCCATTTCGTCCGGGTTTGGTAGGTGGACATTGTATAAGTGTGGATCCCTATTACCTCACTCAAAAATCTGAAAGTCTCGGTTATTATCCGGAAGTAATCCTTTCAGGTCGTCGGATCAATGACAATATGGGCGTTTTTATTGCTAATAAAGTGGTGAAATTGATGGTGCAAAAAGGCGATAAAATTAAAGATTCTAGAGCCTTGATTTTAGGCATCACCTTCAAAGAAAACTGTCCTGATATCAGAAACACCAAAGTAGTAGACATTGTGAGAGAGCTGAGTAATTTCAGTATCAACGTAGAGGTATATGACCCTTATGCGCTCAAAGATGAGGTGAAACACGAATACGGAATCAACCTAGTAGAAAAACCTACAGGTTCATACAATGCGATAATTCTTGCAGTAGCTCATCAGGAATTTAAGACCTTAGATATCGATGCGCTGAAAAATACTTATTCTGTAGTATTCGATATTAAAGGGATGTTGCCGAAGGATAAAGTTGATGCCAGGCTATAAGAAAAAACCCTTATTAACTTCCCATCCCTGAACACAGAAACGGGCCATTGTCCATACCAGGCTTTTTATAGCGTATTCGTTCTCCTGTGTATGGATTGGTCACTATTCCTCCCGCTGCCTCAATAATGGCTTGACCGGCAGCGGTATCCCATTCCATAGTACGACCTTTTCGGGCGTACAAGTCTGCGGCTCCTTCTGCTACCCTACAAAACTTAAGTGCACTGGAGGCTCCTACCCATTTGGTAATAGGATAATTCACCAATATTTCCTCCCGCTCTGTTTGTGCATACATGTGACTCAAAATGGCCGTTAAATCTTTCTTTTTACCCGAAATGCTAATTTCCTCCGTATGCGGATTTTTTCCATCCTTGGTAATTGATTCGCTTCTAAAAGCATTTTTACCCACATGCCCCCAATACAACTGCTGAGTAAATGGTAAGTAGATAATTCCAAAAACAGGTTCATGTTGATGCACAAAAGCAATATTGACTGCGAATTCACCCGAGCCACGCATAAAAGCTCTCGTGCCATCTAGCGGATCGACCAACCAAAAGTTAGTGAATTTGGCAATCTCTTGATCGCTCGGCAGGCTATGTTCTTCAGAAATCACAGGTATAGACGGCGCAATGTCCAACAGCACCTTTCTAATAAATTTATCGGCTTGCAAGTCGGCTTGGGTTACTGGGCTTTCGTCGGCTTTTTCCATTGCCCGTAGTGGACTATGCCCATCGAAATAGTGCATAAGAATATCACCGGCTTCTCGCGAGCTTTCCAATAACTTCGGAATCCAATTCATCTCAAACCCATTCTTTTCACTGGAATCTATCATATTCTATCAGATAACTATTTATTTCACGATATGCCGTGTATTTTTGCTTTCAAGTTCAATTTACATCTTTATGTTGGTCGAGTTACAATCCATTACAGAAGAAATTAAAAATTTCACAGCCAATTCAGAAGAAGAGCTGGAGCAGTTCAGAATGCGCTTTATAAGTAAAAAGAGCATAGTGGGAGAATTGTTTGCCAAAATGGGAAGTGTAGCTCCTGAAGAACGCAAAGCTTATGGCGCGGCCATCAATGGAGTGAAGGATGCAGCACAAGAAAAATTTAAAGAGCTTATCGATGCACTGGAAGCCAAAAAGGATGAATCTATAGCCGCCCCCATTGATCTTACCCTCCCGCCTATTCCTGATAGCTTGGGAAGTATTCACCCGATTACCGCTACCAAAAACCGAATTATCGAAATTTTTGGCCGATTGGGATTCAATACTTCGGAAGGGCCTGAAATCGAAGACGATTGGCATAATTTCTCCGCATTAAATTTTCCCGAAAATCACCCAGCACGTGAAATGCAGGACACGTTTTTCGTAGAGAAAAATCCAGATATTGCATTGCGTACTCATACCTCATCGGTACAGGTACGGGTGATGGAAAATCAAAAACCACCCATTCGCACACTTTCATTGGGACGTGTATTTCGGAATGAAGCTATTTCGGCAAGGGCGCATTGTATTTTCCACCAAGTGGAAGGTTTGTATGTAGATGAGAATGTAAGCTTTGCAGATTTGAAACAAACGCTTTATCATTTCGCCAAAGAGTTCTTCGACAAGGATGTGAAAATCCGTCTTCGTCCTTCCTATTTCCCATTTACTGAGCCAAGCGCTGAATGCGATATCTCTTGCCAAATATGTGGCGGCAAAGGCTGCAATGTATGTAAATACTCGGGCTGGGTAGAAATATTAGGCTGTGGCATGGTAGATCCGAATGTTTTAGAAAATTGTGGTATTGACAGTAAAAAATATACGGGATTTGCATTTGGAATGGGTTTGGAGCGCATTACCATGCTGAAATATCAAATAAAGGATTTGAGACTTTTCACCGAAAATGACGTCCGATTCCTCAAGCAGTTTACATAAAGCGGGAGGATAAAAACCTTATTAACCAATTGAAATTATGACGCAGCAGATCAAAAGTATAGCAGTAATAGGCGCAGGAACAATGGGATTGGGCATCGCACAAGTGGCGGCCATGAATGGATTCACTTGTATGCTGTTCGATATATCTACCGCTATGCTTGAGAAAGCTGCCAAGCAAATAGAAAAGAACCTGAATAAGGCTATTGAAATTGGTAAACTCGATGAAGCTGGTAAAGCAGCTACGCTCAAAAACCTGAGCTATGTAGAAAAGCTTGAAGATTGCAAAGCCGATTTGATCGTGGAAGCGGTAGTGGAAAAACTGGATGTGAAATTGAGCATTTTCCGCAAATTGGAAGAAATCAACCATGAGCATTGCATCATGGCAACCAATACTTCGTCCATCCCGATTACTCAAATTGGTGCTGGATTGAGTCGCCCACAGAATTTGGTTGGCATGCACTTTTTCAATCCTGCGCATATCATGAAATTGGTAGAAGTAATTAGCGGTGCCGCCACTGATGAACAAGTAGCCAATACTATTTATGAGCTTGCTTTGAAACTGGGCAAAACTCCAGTAATGGCCAAAGATGCTCCTGGCTTTATCGTAAACCGTGTTGCCCGTCATTTCTATGTGGAAAGCCTCAAAGTGCTTGAAGAAAATGTAGCCTCACACGAAAGCATAGACAGATTGATGGAAGCGAGTGGGTTCAAAATGGGTCCTTTCCGTTTGATGGACTTAATCGGTGTGGACACCAATTTTTCAGTGACTACTTCGATGTTCAACTCCTTCTATCAAGATTCAAAATTCCGCCCAAGTAGAATACAGCAACAGAAAGTAGATGCCGGATTTCATGGCAGAAAAAGCGGTAAGGGATTTTATACTTACGAGAAGTAAGGCTGAGGTTTCCACTATAGGGTAATGGAATTGCACAAATCATCCTTCTGGACAATTGTCTGAATCACGCCTGTCAGGCAGGGATTTCACAGATTAACAGATTTCACGGATTTTTTTTAGTGAAAGGAAAATGGCCATAGCCCATGGTTTCAACCGTGGGATAATGGAAAAGCACAAATCATCCTCCCGCATAGTCATCCGAAAATAGAATTAGAAATCAATTAATATTTAGCCAATCTCCAAAAACGCGCCAGTTAGACTGATTAGAATAAAAACTCCTAATTCTCAGGTGTAGGAATGCCAACAAACATAATAGCATCCTCTTCCATGTTTTGAGCTAACATAAAATAAAGCCTATCACCCATTGGGATGGGAATGGAGAAGCAGTTTTTTGGAACCTTTACTTGACCAATTAAACTCAAATTTTCAGAAATTACAGAGATATGATGACGGTTAAAAAAGAAACTGGGTTTCTTTAAATCTTCATTAGGATTATATGTAACCTCAACACGATAAAAAACTCTTCGGGAAGGATCCCATATCAGATTGTGAAAAAAATTGCTCCTTCTAACGTGCCAGACCCGTAAGTCTTCATTTTCACCTGGCAATTCAACCTCTCCTTTAATGAATTCACCAGGTGCCGATGCAAAATTTATTTTTTTTTCAGTGAGATTGTAAGTAAAAAGTAAATCTGAAAAAGGAAAGATAAAGGCGACCTTAGTATCATCAATAGCACTGACTAAGGGTTTGGCTATATCCGTGAATGGCCTAAGTCTTTCTTTTATTTCATCCGGCAATGCTACGTCCAATGCTCTAACAGTTTTGCTGTCTGGGTTTATCTTAACCATCCTTGGAATTTCATCAAACACAAATGGGTAAAAACTTTCTATGAATTCCTGGTTTACCCACGCAGGTTTAATTGATGGGGAGATTGTTATATCTAAACCTGGATTCACAACAATACTATTTCCAGCTAAACTTTTGGAATCAATTTCCGCTATTAGTTTTAAGCAGTTTTTTTCTTTGTTGATCTGAAAATGTTGATAGTTAGTACGAAAATTCTGAACAATTATGTCTTGTCCATAAACACCAACAGCTGAACCTGAATAAAGGCTGACAAGTGGATCACAAGGTTTGAAATTGGCAATCTCACCCGTACTAAGGTTTATTCTATCAATCGTGTTTCGAGTATGATTAAAGCCATAAAAAATAATTTGATCTTCCTCAATGGTAGAAGTATAACTTCGATCATAATATGTTAAAAAATTTACATTAGTTTGAATGACTAAAGTATCAGGCTGAGCAAAGGAAATGTCTTGCACTCCCTTCTCGGAGGTACAGGACATAAAGTTAATGCATAAGAATAAGCAAAGGCCAGAAAATAACCGTATCATTCGATGGTTGGATTACAATTTATTCTATCAAATAATGACTCCCGTAGGAATCATATCCCCACAAGCTACTTCTGATGAAAGAGTTTTTAAGCTTTTTCGTTACTTGATTAGATTATAAATCTAATTTTATAACTAATTTTATAAAAATAAGAGATCGATAAAATAGCAAAATGACAAAATGAACGGTCAAAATTGATGATGAACAAAACTTACCCTTTACAACAACAATCAAATTCCTAGGACATCTTATTTAATTATCCAATATTCACAACAATTTGAATCTCAAATAAAGCTTACGAATTGTCTAACCATCTTGCCTTTCTTAGGTAGGGATGATATTGATTGAATGATAGCTATGATATTTTTCGATTTATTCTGAAGCGCTTTTGCAAAGATTGCTGGTTCAATTCCAGGATTTGCAATCCGGTATACAAGAGAAGCGAAAAAATGCACAGGTTATATAAGCCAATTGCAATTGATTCGGTAGAAAAGAAAATAGATAGGCACACTTTGCAAAAACGCGTCAGTGAGTTTTTCAAATTTTTAAGTATTTTTGACAAAATTAGTCAAAATAATTTTTGCAAAATTCTCACTGTGGATAATGAATATGGATAGCCTAGGTGAAACGATAAGAAAACTCCGCTTAGAAAAGGAATTGCCCCTAAGGACAGTTGCTGCATATCTCGATATTGACCAGGCCATTTTGAGCAAAATTGAAAGAGGGCAACGCAATGCAAGCCGCGGAACTGTTGTAAAACTTGCGCAATATTTTAATGTGAAGGAAAGTGATTTACTCGTTGCATGGCTTTCGGACAAACTACTGTATGAAGTTGGAGACGAAGATGTGGCTTTAAGAGCTTTGCAAGTGGCTGAGGAAAAAATTGGCTATCTATCTCCCACCAAAAAGAACTTAGCTGCAATCGTAACTGAAATCAAAAAGGTGCTGCAAATAGACGGAAGAGTTGCCGCTGCTTGGCTTTATGGATCGATGGCAATTGGTGAAGAAAAACCAGAAAGTGATGTAGATATTATTATCGAGTTCAATGACAAGAAACAATATTCTATGTTTGACCTACTGGATATTGCCCACAACATAGAAAACAAAATTGACAGAAAGGTAGATCTTGTCGAAAAAGGGCAATTAGAGGAATTTGCGCTGAAATCGGCTAAAAATAACCTGTTAAAAATCTATGGTTAAGCCAAACCCTAAAGAAAGATTTGAGCATGTTCTTGAAGCTATTAAGTTAATCAAGGAGTTTGTAGCCGATGTGGACGAAGCCGCATTTTTAGTTGATATAAAAATTCAAAGTGCAATACAATATCAGTTTTTGATCATTGGTGAAGCGATAAGACATACTGATGAACGTATTTTATCCAAATATGATTATCCATGGCATATTCCAAAATCATTCAGAAATTTCATTATTCACGTTTATCATGGTGTGAAAATGGAAAGGATTTACTATGCCACCCAAGATTTGGATGATTTAGAAAAAGTAATTCAAAGCATAGTAAAAAATGAATTTTAAAGATCTGTCAACAATTCAATTGAGCAAAAAACCTCTTACTTCCCATTCCCATTCAGGTCGAGACTAAATCCAACGTTGATTACATTCTGAAATTGAACGGCTGGCCCAGTGGTGCCATCATCCCGTTTCACATCAATATCCTCATCGTAAATAAGCACTGCCGATACACTAGATGTGATAAATTTATTTACCTTCAATTCCAGCAAGGCTTCCCAGTTCACATCCACTTTTTCGAACGATTCATAGCCGGCAAACAAGTTGAGCAAGCTGGTGATTTTTACATTTTCAAAAAGCGTTTTCTTAATGGATGTCGTAATACTTGAACCAGCTTCCAATCTGCTTTTTTCGCCCTTTTCCACACCAAAGGCTCCTGCATTCGAAAGGCTATCATTCCACACAAAGGTGAGCTTTCCTGTATAGGGAGCCATAGTCACGGAATACCATTCTACCTTTTTCAAGGTAAGTCCAAGGGAGCCTTGCAAGTAACCTGGAGCCATAAAAGTGGATAAGAAAGTACGCGTTTCTCTATCGGCGTTTGCATCTCTTCGATATCTATAACCATCGTCGAATTGAGTACGGAAGTTTAAAATGGATGAAAGCGACCAAGTTTCGTTGATTTTATGACTGTATTTAGTGTTGAGTAAAATACGGTCGTCATTCTTTTTGAAAGGAAAATCACTGCTACTTTCGCGAATCAAGCCATAAGCAAACAGCAAATCACTTGTCCATGTAATATCTTCCTTCTCCTTAACAGCTCCTAATCGCAATTCTCCTCCTACAGAAATATTGCTCGATCCACCCGCATTCCAGTTTTTCAAAGTTACGTTTCTGAAATTGAGTCTGAAATTCCCTGTTTTAGACCAATACTTCACAGTGTCTGCTGCCAAAACAGAATCGACCTCTACCACCGCTTTAGTAGTATCACTTTGCGCATAGATAGGAATTGAAAAAATGAAGATGAATAGTGAAATTAAAAAGAAACGCAAGATCGGATATCTATTAAATTAAAAATACAGCTTCTTAAACGAGCTAAGCGATTTGCAATTATACAATCAAAATAAATTTTTACAGCTTAATTCGAAGTTTTTGTCCGGGGTGGATAATATCATCTTTCAAGCCATTCCAATCTTTGATATTGGCGACACTTGCACCAGTTCTTCTGGAAATGGCCGACAGCGTATCTCCCGGCTGCACTTCATAATAAGAACCCGGACCAGCGGGAGGTAATTTTTTCTTATTTGGATCTACATAGATTACTAAAACTGTTCCTTCTTTAAGTGCCTGTGAAGCATTGGCATCGTTCCATATCAATACATCGTCCATCGATACTCCGTGTCTTGCTGCGATATTGAAATAATTGTCGCCACGCTTTACTGTATAGTTGATTTTGTTGTGCCCCGCTGGTATAGCATAACCTTGCTCAGAAGGCACATAGCGTTCAATTGTATTACTTGAATTACTACTTGTTTGGCTATTTGATCTTCGATTACTACTTGTTGAATTGTTTGCGAATTGAGTAGTATTTCTAACATACTCTACTTGCTGATTTTTCTTAATGCGCTTCCGCAAATGAAGCTTTCGCCAATCTCTTACCTTTTCATCAGGCTCAATTCTATTCAATTTCATGAGCCTTCCCATTTGGATTCCATGCGCTTGCGATACCTCCCAAAGACTTTGTCCGGGCTGAAGCACATGATATTCCTGTTCTGCTTTTCTTGCTTTCTTTTCATAATAATAAATCTGTCCAGGTCGAATTTCTTCCTTCCTAAATAGATCATTATACTTCCTGAATTTTCTCCTTGAGATTCCACCCAACTTCGCCAACTCCTTTTGCGTGTCATTTCGCTGACCCAACACGGCCTCCATTTCATTTCGAACCTGATATCTCGCTGTACTTCTTGCCGGCTGGGAAACCGATCGAATATCTTGATTTACAGGAATTCGTGTATTTTCTAAATAGGTTTTACCTGTCAGCTGAGCAATTGCTCTTTCATTTTGATGCGCTACCGGCAATATCACATCGAAGCTTCCACCCTGTGGGATTTTCTCTGTTTTGAGCCATTTATTATAGTCGCGTACTAGTTTGGGATCTAAGCTATAGTCTGCCGCAATCTTTTCAAGTGCTATTCCCGGACTGCCTTTCAGGTTATATAGCGCCAATTCAGGATGACGCGCAAGACCTGTTCGGCCTGCAAAGGCTACTTGATGCGCCAAGAATTTCTTCACATACCAATGCGTTTTGCTAGTGATAGGCATTTTGCGAGAGCCATAATACTTTTTATCCACAATAGACAAAGCTCCACCCAAACCTACATTGTAGGATAGCAATGAATACAACCAATTGTCAAAGGTCTGATTATTACGCTTGAGATATTTTGCAGCTCCTCTACTGGCTCTTTCGATATGGGCACGCTCGTCTATTTGCCTATCCACCCGCATTCCTACTTCTTGGGCAGACGCCATTTTGAATTGCCAAAAACCAACGGCATTGGAAACGGATACGGCATCCGAAATCAAAGCACTTTCTTGGATTACCAAATACTTGAATTCATCAGGCACATTTTCTTCTCTAAACACGGTCTCGATGATAGGGAAATAAAGATTTACGCGATCGAGTAAGCTTTGAAAATACGTAGGGCTGCGATACAGACGATCCACATCCACTTGGATTTCCCCCCGCACTTTATTGTCCAGCTCCAAAGTCATATCGCCAAACTTTAATGTTGAAGGCACAGTTGGGGTTTGAGCCTGCACAAAAGCATTGCTTATCAGTAGAAATCCAAGTAATATGACGCTGATTCTTTTAATCATTTCTTCATTCTTGCCATCATTATTCCATCTCTGAGCGGGAGGAGCATATTTTCCACTCGATCATCTTCCTGCACTTTCTGATTAAAGGCCTTTATGGCTACAGTATCCTTATCTTTTGCAGATTCGTCGATTACCTTTCCACTCCACAGCACATTATCGGCTAGGATTATTCCGCTAGGAGCCATTTTATCAATGATTAGGTCGTAATAGTTGGAGTAGTTTTTCTTATCCGCATCGATAAAAACCAAATCGAAAGGGCCATCAATATCCGGGATCAATTCCAGCCCATTACCAATTCTATAATCGATTTTTTCGCGTACACCCGCTTCAGTCCAATAGCGATTGGCCATTTCTTCCAGCTCCTCATTGATATCGATGGTGATCAACCTCCCGCCTTTTGCCAAACCTTGGGCAAGGTAAATGGCCGAATAGCCGGTGTATGTTCCAATTTCCAATATACGTTTGGGCTGGCACATTTTCGAGATCATCGCCAAAAACTGCCCTTGCAAATGCCCTGAAAGCATTCGAGGCATCATTACTTTTGCATGCGTTTCTCTATCGAGCTTCTTCAGCACTTCCGCTTCCGTTCCTGAATGCTGCTCGCAATATTCCTGAAGCTTAACGTCAATAAATTCCATTAATTGAATAACCGTTTTTTGACCAAAAAATTACTTTTCACCTCAATCAGGCTCAAAAGTTAATATACTCAATTTACTCGGTTCTAACGTTTCGTTGGCAATATCCATCAGCCTTTCGGCCGAAATATTATCAATTCGGCTGAAAATATTGTTAATGCTTTCCATTTTGCCTAGTTCAAGCAGGTTTTTACCCATCATCAACATCATACCTCCGCTATTCTCTTCACCCATCGCCAATTGCCCTTTAATCTGCGCTTTGGCACGGTGCAGTTGCATAATGCCCAAAGGCTGCTCGCGAAGTTTTTTGATTTCCTTCATCACTAAACGAATCGCCCTATTGATTTGGTTGGGCTCAGTAGCGAAAAATATTCCCATACTGCCAGTATCCGAGTAGGGCTGATAAGATGCTTCTATAGCGTAAACCAAACCGTTTTTCTCACGCAAAGCCATATTCAAGCGTGAATTCATTGCCGGGCCGCCCAGCAGATTCATCAATATAAAAAAGTCGAGCTGATGTTTGTGATTGATCGGATAAGCCAAGCCTCCAATAGCACAATGCGCTTGAGTAATCGGCTTTTCGTATTTCACTGATTTGGGATCGTATTTCTCGAAAGGCGTCCGTACTTTTCGGCCACTCAATACAGGCACTTGCGCGATAAATTTCTCGGCATAGTATTTCACTTTTTTCAAGGGCAAATTGCCTACTATCGAAAAAATGATTTGCTGCGAACGCAAATTCTGATGCACAAATTGCAGCATATCCTCCCGCGAAAAACTGCGGACGGTTTCGCGGCTACCCAATATATTATTGCCCAATGGATGCTTGCCAAAAAGCACTTCATCAAATACATCTTGTAAAGCATCTTCCGGGGTATCTTCATACAAGGACATTTCCTCCAAAATAACGCCTCGCTCTACCTCAAGCTGTTTTTTAGGAAATATAGAACCGAAAGTAATATCAGTAAGCAAATCCACAGCTTGTGGAAAAAACTGATCTAAAACCGAAGCATAAAAGCAGATTTTTTCTTTCGTTGTATAAGCATTCAGCTCACCGCCAACGCTTTCGAGTCTATTGATAATCTGGAAGGAATTGCGGCGGGAGGTTCCTTTAAAAACCATGTGCTCCCAAAAGTGTGCAAGCCCTTCCTGCCCCGGTTGTTCGTCGCGACTGCCTACATCTATTATGTAGCCGCAGTGTACGATATGGCTATGCGGATTGGGTTTGAAGGCCACCCGAATGCCATTGTCTAATGTAATAATGTCGTAATCGGTCATCGCTAGAAATTGTACAAACTTACAAAATAACTATATGGCAAATTGCCTTTTGAAGGGAAGTCTTATCTTTAAGCCTCCAATGAAAAAGAAAATCCAGATCCACTCTATCCTGATCATCCAAACGGCCTTTATCGGCGATGTGATTTTGGCTACGGCTTTGGTGGAAAAATTACGTCGATTTTATCCGGAAAGTGCCATCGATTTTATGTGTCGAAAAGGAAATGAATCGGTTTTGGATGGAAACCCGCATATCCGAAAAGTGTTGGTCTGGGATAAAAAAACCGATAAGTACGGACATTGGCGGGAGCTTTTGCGGGAGGTAAAACAGCAGCGATACGATTTGCTCGTAAACCTACAGCGATTTGCCTCTATGGGTTTATTCACCACTTTGTCCAAAGCCAAAATCAAAGTGGGCTTTCGTAAAAATCCCTTTTCTGCGCTATTCAAATACCGGGTAAGCCATGAAGTAGGCGATGGCACACATGAGATCAGCCGCAATCAGCAATTGATCTTACCCTGGACGGATGAAAAGCCGTGTATGCCTAAGCTATACCCTTCGGAAGCGGATAAGCAAAAAATTGCCGAGTTTCAACAGGGAGCTTATATCTGCATAGCACCCGCCTCAGTTTGGTACACCAAGCAATACCCAACTGAGAAGTGGTGCGACTTAATCCGTCATTTGGACTTCAAAGGAAAGATATATCTACTCGGCGCACCCAATGATGCCGAGCTGGTAAATGGCATTATCTCCGAAACGAACGATAGCAGGCTGGTAAACCTCTGCGGAAAACTATCGCTATTGCAATCTGCCGCTTTGATGAAAGGTGCCATTTTGAATTATGTAAATGACTCAGCTCCGCTACATTTAGCATCTGCCATGGATGCGCCGGTAGCTGTGGTATTTTGCTCCACTATTCCACAGTTTGGCTTTGGACCACTCTCCAGCTTTAAGCGAATTATCCAAATCAAAGAATCCCTCCCCTGCCGCCCCTGTGGCCTACATGGCTTCAAAGACTGCCCCAAAGGCCATTTCGACTGCGCCTTCAAAATTGATACTTTGCAATTGGTGAAGGCTTTGGGGGATGCGAGGAAACTAGGCTAGGCCAATTCTCATTTCAATTTTCTTCATAATATTACAATAGCACTATTGGATTTTATTTTGGGATGGGTTACTTTTATATAGTTTTGACGATGAGGAGTTTATTACAATAGATGCGAAACGTGTTTGAGTTTGAAAAGGTCTTAGCAAAAGTGAAATTATGAAAGTAAAATATATTGTTTTAATTATTTTGATTGGGGTTTCTTTTTCAACCTTCTCACAAATCAAAATCTGGGATAAAGAGTTAAAATCAATCAAGACGAAAGGGGTTGTTTCCAGATTAGAAGAACCTACTAGGGTTATACAGATTACCTTCAATATGCCCAATGGACTGACAGAGAGATTTATTTCATCACCAGAATGAGAGATAATACGCGCTATAAAAGCCTACAAGAAATAGAGCTTCCCGAATACAACGAGCAAGAAATCCTAAAAGATGAGCTCATTACTATCAATTATAAAGTAAACAACGAAAAAAGACCGCTAAAACTTCGTAGGATAGTCTTTTGACATGAACAGCATCCAAAACTATTGGTTTTTATGACCAATAATTTTGAACTCGACGTATCCATCATTACCGCCATATACAAGTATCGCTGGCAGATAGAACTGCTGTTTAAAAAACTCAAGCAAAATTTCCCATTAAAATACTTCTTAGGAGACAATCAAAATGCAATTGAAATCCATATATGGTGTTCCTTGATCTCTCTTTTGCTTATGGAGGTAATCAGAAAAATGGCCAAAAGAAGATGGGCATTTTCTAATATGGTCGCATTGGTCAGATTCTATCTGATCAGCTACGTCCACCTAATCAACCCAGAAAAAGGGCTAAAACAAAGGGTAAATGCACTCAACCAACCTTCACTTTTTCCCACATAGGGGCTTTGTTTTTTAAAATCAAATAAATATCCACCTAAATCGACTCTAATAAAGACTTTTCTCTACTTTTAATTTTAGTCGGACACTAATGATTAAAAATTAATTTTTAATTTAGTGTCAATGAAGTTTCAATCGAAATAGAGAATCCTTGCAAAGAAAGTTAAATAAATTCTCATGAAATATTTGCACAATTTAAGAATAGTATTATTAATAATTATTTTGCCCTTATTTACAGTTAAAACCCTTAGTGGACAAAATATTAATCTAAATAAAAAAGCAGATTTTAATTTATTTATTCCAATTGCTGATTCAGATGTTTTTAACTCTAATAGAATTGATAGTATCCCTTCTTTAAATAAGAAAACTGTTGTTTTGAATAAATCTGTAGCAATGGGAAACCTTGAAATAGGTAATACTATTAGTTTAAATTTGTTTGATGAAATTTTTATAGTAATTATAGATAAAATTAGCACAAATGTAAATAATACTACTACAGTAAGAGCAAGGTTTCAAATGTATTCAATGGGTTATTTGCTTCTTTCTACAACGAATGGCCTAAGTACGGGAATTATTCAAATACCTGAACTAAATCAGGAATATAATTTTTTCACCAAAGATCTTTCTGGAATAGCTGTAATTGAAGTCAGTGAAAATAGGAATCAGTTAAATAATTTAGCCTCAGATGCTTATTGTTATTTTGATGCCATGGAGCCCAAAACTATACATCAACATAAATCTGAGCACTTAATACCCAATAATAAAGTTACGGATATTGGAGACTCCATTATTAACATCGACCTAATGGTAGTTTACACACCCGAAGCATTTAAGTGGTTTAACGAGCATTCAAATGGAATTGAAAATATAACAGCTAACCAAATTGCTTATTTAAATTTATGTTTAGAAAACAGTTTAACTTACACTCAAGTATCACTTGTCTATTCAGGGTTAACAGATTACGTTTTCAACCCTAACACAGTAACAAACTTCACTGATGCCCTTTATAGATTACAGGGAAAAGATGATGGATATATGGATGAAATCCATGAATTAAGAGACGCCTACAATGCCGATTTAGTAACTCTAGTTGCTGAAATCATGGGAGCAGGTGGTGTCGCCAGTGCGTTAGGAAGAAAAACCGGAGCTTCTGAATTAAGTGCTTTTAATGTTTGTGGCATTGATTCATGGCGATATGATAAAGGTGTCTTAGCACACGAAATAGGTCATAATTTTGGAGCTGGACATAATTGGGAACAAACAATTGATCCTGGACCTAATACCTGGGGAGATTGGCCTGAGAATACATGGTCAGCAGGTTGGAAGTGGAAGTCCGATGAACCGCATCCAGATATTTTATATTTCGATAAATATCCTTTTTTTGCGGATGAAATGTCATTCGGCGGTCATTTTTATGCAGATAGTTCAATAGTTGTCAATCTACCCTATTTTTCAAACCCTGATGTATTACACAAAGGATACCCTACCGGCCATCCTAATTTAGCAAATAATGCAAGAACCATTCGGGAAATGAGAGAAGTACTTTCAAAGTATAGAATAAATACTAGTGGCAATTACCCATTATTGACAAAAAAAATAATAAATGTTCGAGACATGTCAGCAACAGGTGGAGGGGAAATATTTAATCTAAGTAATGGAGTCGTTACCGCCCGAGGAGTATGCTGGAGCACATCTCGAAATCCCACCATTAGTGATTCAACTACAATTGATGGGGAGGGATTAGGGCCGTTTACCAGCCAGCTTATTGGATTAATTCCTAATACAACTTACTATGTTCGAGCATATGCTACAAACGAGGTAGGTACAGCTTATGGGAATGAAGTTATGTTTGTTACTGCTAAGCCAGAATTGATTTTAACAACTGCATCAATTTCAAACATCGGTGCAACCAGTGCAACCAGCGGAGGGGAAGTAACCAATCTAGGTAATGGAGTCGTTACGGCTAGAGGAGTAGCATGGAGCACAACTCCAAACCCTACGATAAATAACTCATTTACAACCGACGGAGAAGGATTAGGGGCTTTTACAAGTCAACTTATTAACTTAAATCCAAACACAACTTATTATGTTCGAGCATATGCTACCAACGAGGCAGGTACAGCTTATGGAAACGAAATTGTGTTTACTACTTTGGAAATACTCTACCCTGATGTTAGCATGATAACGGTATCCAACATTGGTTCAACAAGTGCTATAGCTGAGGGTGAAATTACCTTTTTGGGAAATGGAACCGTTTCTGCTGGAGGGGTTCTCTGGAGTACATCTTTCCCTCCTACTCTTAATGATTCATTTACTGCCGATAGTTTGGGGTTAGGTCCTTTTAAAAGCCAGCTTACTGGCCTAAATCCTAATACAACTTACTATGTTCGAGCATATGCTACCAACGAGGCAGGTACAAATTATAGTAGTTTCATCGATATGTTTACTACTAAACCAGAAATTGTGATGCCTACGGTCACAACCAAAGAAATTTCCAATATTGCCGTAATCAATGCAACCAGCGGAGGGGAAGTAACCAATCTAGGTAATGGAGTCGTTACGGCTAGAGGAGTAGCATGGAGCACAACTC
>NZ_JBMPIY010000006.1:0-115808 GCF_049340005.1 Peijinzhouia sedimentorum | reverse complement strand
TTAACTTAAATCCAAACACAACTTATTATGTTCGAGCATATGCTACCAACGAGGCAGGTACAGCTTATGGAAACGAAGAACAGTTTATCAGTCTTATTACAGGAATTCAATCGGCTGATAAAGATAAATTTATTAGTGTTTATCCCAACCCTGTTTCAAATGAATTAATGATCGAATATACAGGAAACAAGGAAATTGTAAGTTTTGAAATTTTAAATAAATTAGGACAAATTATTTTAAAAGGAAATTTGGTTGAAAGAACTACAATTGAGACTAGTAATTTTCCGCTAGGTATTTATCTCATAAGATTTAACATGGGTAAAACTTATGTGGTGAAAAAATTAATAAAACAATAGCTAATCTGTTCTTAAAAGGAGATAAATGACTGCAAGCAACAAATCTAAAACTGCCTTTTGTTTAAGCACATTCACGGCGGTTTTTTGGTGTTTAGTCCAGTTTGCAGATGTTTATTATTTTGCATTGAGTGGAGCAATATTTGAAATGCTTTGGCTCCCAATGATTGCTGCACTTTTTATCCTACCTGTATTTTTATTAGTCTTTTTGGTAAAGGAAAGATTTAATCCGAAATCTCTATATCTGTATTCGCTGCTTATTCTTCTAACTACCGCTGTTATCATATTTTTAAAAAACTAGCCACCCGTTCGGCAACTCAAAATTCAACAATTACAATGTCGTATTCCTGATAATTCAGATTTGTAATCCGTTAAGCTCAAAAAACTTTAAAAAGGTGGATTACAAATCCACTGTATCAAGGTTCGGGATTTGGAAATCCCGAACAGGAAAGAAAACTCAGAATGGTTAAAAGAATAAAGAAACAATTCGATAAATTCGGTCTGAGTTGAATTGACATATTTCCATTTTGGAAACAAAGCAGAAAAGAATTATGCCTGATTTTACACCGAAAGAGAATAGCTTTATTTTATACACTACGCCGGAAGGTAAGGTGAGGTTGAATGTGTTGTTGGAGAATGAAACCATTTGGCTTTCTCAAAAATTAATGGGAATTCTGTTTGACACTAGCCCTCAAAACATTACGATTCATTTAAAGAATATATTTGAAAGTGGCGAATTAGACGAGGAGGCAACTTGTAAGGAATTTTTACAAGTTCAAATGGAAGGAGGCAGAGAAGTTTCTAGAAAACAGAAAATGTACAACCTTGACGCTATCATTTCGGTGGGTTATAGGGTAAATTCTACTAAAGCCACGCAATTTAGAATATGGGCTACTAAAACCTTGAAAGAGTATATTATCAAAGGTTTTGTATTAGACGATACGATAACAGACTTAAGCAAGGCGAAGCGGATTGAGAACCCCTGCTATTCGACATTTGCAATGTCGAATTACAGATAAAGAGGATCTGTAATCCGATAAGCTCAAAAAAGTTTCCTCTCCAATCTTTTTCCAAAAGCGGAGTAAGATTTATAAAAAATTATCGCATATCGCGATATGCGATATAATTGTATAATATTGCTTAAAACTTCAGATTATTCCGTAATATTGCATATCGCGATACGCAATATAAAATCGAATGAAGTCACAAGGCCAACAACTTAAACCGCAAGATGTACTACTCTTACTGAAAATAGTAAGTGATGACCATCCTTCCTGGAATCAAAAAACAGTAGCTGAGGCCTTAGGATTAAGCCAGTCGGAAGTGAGTGAAGGGGTAGCCCGTTGCAAGTATGCAGACTTACTTGCTCCAAATGGCAAAACAGTGATGAAACTGGGTTTGATGGAATTTTTGCAATATGGTTTGCGCTATGTATTCCCTCAAAAACCAGGAGCCGTAGTAAGAGGTGTACCAACTTCACATTCAGCACTACCCTTAAAAGCACAAATACAAAGCACCGAAAATTATGTATGGCCCTATGGCAAAGGAACAGTGCGCGGACACAGCATACAGCCTTTATATCCTTCCGTTCCTGAGGCTGCTTTAAAAGATGAAAAACTACATGAATTGTTGGCCTTGGCAGATGCCTTGCGAGTAGGTCGAGTAAGAGAAAGGGAACTAGCAGTAGTAGAACTCAATAAACGTTTAGGTCTTGGAGAATAGAACGATAAATATTGCAGTAGTAGCTGAAATTGCTGAAGCATTGCAAGATCTCAATCAAAACATGGTTTTTGTAGGTGGAGCAGTGGTGAGTTTATATACTGATGATCCAGCAGCCGATGAAGTACGACCTACACAAGATGTTGATTTAACATTGAATATCATCAACCTCAGCCATTGGCAAGAAGTGCAAGAAAGATTAGGAGTCCTTGGTTTTCATCCCGATCCCTTTGGCCATGCCATTTGTAGTTTCAAGTACAATGATATTCCAGTAGATATTATGTCTAGCGAAGATGGGCCATTAGGTCCGGCAAACCGATGGTATAAAATTGGGTTTGAAAATCTATGGTCTGCAAAAGCAAAGGAACAGGAAGTGAAAATTTTATCTGCACCATGCTATTTGGCTACAAAATTCGAAGCGTTTAACAATCGTGGAAAGGATTACCGAACCAGTCACGATATAGAAGATATTGTCCATATTCTTGATAACCGCATTCGTATTGTAGAGGAAATTGCCAATGATGAAATCCTTGTTACTACTTTTATAAAAGAACAATTGGAAAAGCTTATTCAAAAAGGTCTTTTGCAGGAGGTATTAACAGCACACATTCATCCACTAATGCGAGAAGAAAGAATGCCTATTGTAGAAGAAAAAATCACTCAAATACTCAATGGGTAATATGGCATCACCCACTATTCGACATTTGCAATATCGAATTCTTGATAATTCGGATTTGTAATCCGTTAAGCTCAAAAAACTTTAAAAAGGTGGATTACAAATCCATAGTATCAAGGTTCGGGATTTGGAAATCCCGAACAGGAATTTACCTATTCGACATTTGCAATGTCGAATTCCTGATAATTCGGATTTGTAATCCGAAGCCTTAAATTAACTCCAACTCCAATGCCCCTTTTCGTACACCATAAAGATCCGCACAACTGCTCCACAAATACTCCTCCTCTTTCTCTACTAATCCTGCTCTTACTGGGTTTAAGTGAATATAGGTCAATTTTGAATCAAATATATTTTGATCACTGATTTCTACACCATGATATCCCTCTTTCCAGAAAACGACCTGTTCTTCCTTTTTCAGCAACCATAATAACCACCGCTTCCGGCTTTCTTTGGTATTTTCTTCAATAGCATTTACAATTGCTTTAGCTGTAAACTTTTTGAAATCTCGGATAACATCACTCAACTTATGACCTTCGGTGCGTACTATTAAGTGACAGTGATTTGACATAACCACCCATGAATAAATTTTTAACCCTTTGTTCTGCTGGCAATACCGAAGATTTTCTAGCAGAATTTCAATATACTCACTTCTGGTAAAAACATCTACCCATTGACGTACTGTAAAAGTGACAAAGTATATCTCATGTTGATCATAAATACGATAAGCAAACGACATGAAAAGACATTTAAATGCTTGACTTTCAAATTAGTATTATCCGAATTTTATAGCAAGTGAAATTTGGATAATTTTAAAACATGGATTACAAATCCATAGTATCAAGGTTCGGGATTTGGAAATCCCGAACAGGGTTACAATCCCGAACAGAAAGGGTCATAAAAAAAAACCGAGGAAGAAAATCTCCCTCGGTTTAAAATTTATTTGGCCTTGGCCTATTAAAGTAAGTTCAAGACTTATTTGATATCGAAACGATCAGCGTTCATCACTTTAGTCCAAGCGCTTACGAAGTCTCTTACAAACTTCTCTTTGTTATCATCTTGAGCGTAAAGTTCAGCATAAGAACGCAAAATAGAATTTGAACCAAATACTAAGTCTATTCTTGTAGCTGTCCACTTAAGTGCTCCAGTTTTTCTTTCTACAATATTGTAGAGGTTTTCTCCAACTGGCTTCCAGCTATAGCTCATATCGGTAAGGTTCACGAAGAAATCGTTGCTAAGTACGCCTACCCGATCTGTGAATACTCCATGCTTGGTGCCGCCATGGTTTGTGCCTAATACACGCATACCACCAATCAACACAGTCATTTCAGGAGCTGTTAAGCCCATTAATTGAGCTCTATCCAAAAGCAATTCTTCAGGCTCTACTGCATAGCTCTTTTTCACCCAGTTTCTGAAACCATCATGAACAGGCTCTAAATATTGGAAAGAATCTACTTCAGTCATTTCTGCAGTTGCATCACCTCTACCTGGCGCGAATGGCACTTTCACATCTACACCAGCATCTTTGGCAGCTTTCTCTACAGCAGCAGTACCACCCAATACAATTAAGTCTGCGATACTCACTTTTTTGCTTAATCCTGCCTGGATTTCAGTTAGCTTATTAAGCACTTTCTCCAATCTTTGAGGCTCATTGCCTTCCCAGAATTTCTGTGGAGCTAAACGAATTCTACCGCCATTTGCACCACCTCTGTAGTCTGATTGACGGAAAGTTCTTGCGCTATCCCATGCAGTATTGATTAGCTCGGTACTAGAAAGTCCGCTATTCAACAATTTGCTTTTCAATTCTTCAATCTCAGCTTCTGAGAGTGTATAATCTACTGTAGGGATTGGATCTTGCCAGATAAGGTCTTCCTGTGGTGTATCAGCTCCTAGGTAACGGCTTTTTGGTCCCAAATCACGGTGAGTTAACTTGAACCAAGCTCTTGCAAATACATCGGCAAAATATGCTGGATCCTTGGCAAAACGCTCAATATGCTTTCTATATTCAGGATCCATTTTCATTGCCATATCCGCATCCGTCATAATTGGATTTCTACGAACATTAGGAATATGAGCATCAAATGGCTTATCCTCTTCAGCGATATTTATCGGTTCCCATTGCCATGCTCCTGCCGGACTTTTCTTCGTCTCCCATTCGTGATTTAACAATAGATGGAAATACGTGTGGTTCCATTTGTTTGGAGTAGTAGTCCATGCACCTTCCAAACCACTTGTTACTGTATTTTCTGCATTACCTTTTCCTGTTGGGTTCATCCAGCCAAAACCTGCATCGTGGATTTCTCCACCTTCTGGTGCTTGACCCAAAATACTCGCATCACCGTTGCCATGTGCCTTACCTACTGTATGACCTCCCGCTGTTAGTGCAGCAGTTTCCTCATCATTCATGGCCATACGCTTGAATGTCTCGCGTACATCATGTGCAGTTCTCAATGGATCAGGCTGACCATCTACACCTTCTGGGTTTACGTAGATCAATCCCATTTGCACGGCTGCTAATGGATTCTCTAAAGAAGCTCGATCTTGGTCATTAGAATATCTGTTCTTAGTTGCCGCTAGCCATTCTTTTTCACTACCCCAATTAATGTCCTTTTCTGGATGCCAGATATCTTCTCTTCCACCTGCAAAACCAAAGGTCTTGAAGCCCATAGACTCATAAGCCATATTACCCGCTAGGATATATAAGTCTGCCCAAGAAAGGCTATTGCCATACTTCTTTTTGATTGGCCATAATAGACGGCGAGCTTTATCTAAGTTACCATTATCTGGCCAGCTATTAAGTGGCGCAAAACGCTGATTACCAGTATTGCTACCTCCACGACCATCAGCTACACGGTAGGTACCGGCAGCATGCCAAGCCATACGAATCATCAAACCCCCATAATGACCCCAGTCGGCAGGCCACCAGTCTTGGCTATCTGTCATCAATGTTTTTAAGTCATTTTTTACTGCTTCTAAGTCTAACTTCAAAAATGCCTCTTTGTAGTTAAAGCCATCGTCATTAGGATTGGGTTTGGTATCATGCTGATGCAAGATGTCAAAGTTTAAGGCCTTAGGCCACCAACCTGTTACCGAGTCCGAAGAATGTTGGGTATTTGCCCCATGCATTACCGGGCATTTACCAGTTTTCATGTTTTCCATATGCTAGTGTTAATTTTTAAATTTACCGCTTATTTGAAGTTTGATATCGTTGATTTGAAAGTTCTTGATTTCCTTTTTCTTGAAATAATCACTAATAATTTGATCTAACTCTTCATCCTCATAATCCTCGATTTTGTCAGAGTCTGCACAGTACAAATGATGATGTTTAGTGATGAAGGGATCGTAGCGCATTATGCCATTTTCAGTTTTTACCCTCTTTAGCAAATCTGCTTCTACCAAGGAATCCAAAATCTTATAAACCGCTCCAATAGAGATGGTTGGATGATTTTTCTTAATGTAGGTGATTATATTCTCAGCCGTTGGATGATTGTTCAATTTGATGATTGCCTCTAAAATAGCAATCCGTTGAGGAGTTACTCGTAACTGTTTTTCCTTAAGCCTATTTATTAGTTCTTGCTTTCTCATTAATTCTTTCAAGAGAATTATTCTCTTTTAGATACAATTCAAAATTAAGAATTGTTTCTTGGAGTCCCAAAGTTTTTTTGAATTGTTTTATGCATCATTTCCAAGTCTCTGCATAGCACAGTTACGCTTTAAAAAAAGCGGGAGGTAAAAGGTGTTCTTCCTTATACCTCCCACTTTTAAATAGTCGATTGTGGTTTATTCACTTAAAAATCCGGCGTAGCTTATTCCAGCAAGCTCAGCCATCTCTTTTTTCCAGGTAGTGATATCTTTCTTATTGAATTGATTCAAATGATTATGACCGCAAGCTCTTGCCATTACTTTCATTAGCTCTGTAGAAGCAGAGAAGAAATTATGTAGCTGCTTTGCCGATTTATCAATATCAATTAACTTTCTTAACTCCGGCTTTTGTGTAGCTACACCTGCAGGGCAATTGTTCGTATGGCACATTCTGGCGGCTACACAGCCTACTGCTTGTATGGCGGAGTTGGCCAACGCCACACCATCGGCACCCAAGGCCATAGCTTTGATGAAATCTGCTGGAACTCGAATTCCACCAGTGGCAATTAAGGTGACATCCTTTCTACCCACTTTGTCCAAATAATATCTGGCTCTTGCTAAGGCAGGTATCGTTGGAACCGAGATATTATCTCGAAAAAGTAATGGCGCTGCTCCTGTTCCGCCACCACGGCCATCTAAAATGATGTAATCTGCGCTTGCATCGAGGGCGAACTGTATATCTGCTTCAATATGATTGGCAGAAAGCTTGAAGCCAATGGGAATACCTCCTGTGAGGTCACGAACTTTGTCTGCAAAAATTTTGAAATCTTCTACTGTTGTCAAGTCTTCAAAAGTGGGAGGAGAAATGGCTGGAGTTCCTTCTTCCAGTTTGCGAACCTCGGCAATTTTACCCACTACCTTATTACCTGAGAGATGCCCTCCTGTTCCTGTTTTTGCTCCCTGACCTCCTTTAAAATGAAATGCCTGAACACGTTTGAGTTTATCCCACTCGAAGCCAAATTTAGCAGAAGCCAATTCATAGAAATACTTGGAGTTGGCCTGCTGCTCTTCATCTAACATACCGCCTTCACCTGAGCAAATACCTGTACCGGCTAATTCTGCTCCTTTCGCTAAAGCTATTTTTGCTTCCTCGGATAAAGCTCCAAAACTCATATCCGAAACAAACAATGGAATAGCTAGTTTTAACGGCTTCTTAGCATTTGGTCCAATAATGAGTTCTGAACCCACTTCCACATCTTCCATTAAAGGCTTGGTTGCCAGTTGAGCAGCAAGAATTTGAATATCTTTCCATTGCGGTAATTCCGGACCCGGTACACCCATCGCAGCCATTTCGCCATGCTTTCCCATTTTGGAGAGTCCATCTTTCGCTAAGGCTTTGATAAAAGCCAAATTGGGCTCCTCTTTGGTTGAATCCACACTACCATTATTGGATGATTTTTCTTCGTTCTTTTCTTCATCCTTCAATTTGGAATGTGTCCCATCGCAATAGGGCTGATCCTTGGTGCGCTTACACATACACAAGTAAGCATCACCTGTCTCTTTAGCCTCAA
Source organism: Peijinzhouia sedimentorum (assembly GCF_049340005.1). Lineage (NCBI taxonomy): Bacteria > Pseudomonadati > Bacteroidota > Cytophagia > Cytophagales > Peijinzhouiaceae > Peijinzhouia > Peijinzhouia sedimentorum. The sequence goes on along the minus strand of NZ_JBMPIY010000006.1, from coordinate 107,910 downwards.
ATTTTACTGGAGTAATGTCCGTGCTTTTATGGGATCCATCGCAAAATGGCTGGTTATTACTTAAGCCACAGGCACACCAATATTTCACCTCTCCTTTTTCTAATTCTACTTTTTTGGGTTTTCTGTCTGCTATCTTAGGTTCACTCATAATTAAATTCTAATTCGTTTCTATTCCAATTTGATAAATTTGCGGCAGCTTCATAGGTGCTTTGTAAAAAGGCCTTGAGCATGCCTTCGGGATCCTTTGATTTCCTGACATCTTCGTACATAAGGAAAAATTCACCCATTTCATTACTGTAAAAAGCCTCTTTTGGCAACACTTGTTGTTCGCCAAAATAAGGATTTGCTGGGTAGATATAGGTATAAAAAGCAGGAGGAAAATCTTTTGAGCCTGGCCAGAAACCTGCACTAAATACTTCTTGAGAATATGCTTCCTGCATTACTTCCAAAGGCATATTAGGAACACCCCCTTTGTGCAAAGGAGCTGAATTACCTGAAAAACGAGTCACTGCCAAATCAAATGCTCCCCAAAAAAGGTGCACAGGACTACACTTGCCTATAAAATCACTTCTGAATTTGCTGAAAACATTATTGGCTTTCAACATTGCCTGCCATATATCATAAGCTACTTTTGGATCATATGACTTGTTAATTTTATTATCCTTGAAAGGAATCGCAGGATCCATTTCGTTTGGGCTTCCATGTATTTTTACATCGATGCCTATACTCAAAAGCTTTTCAAACAGTTCGGAATAAAAATCTGCAACTGTCATGGGTCGAAGATCTATACTCAAGGTTTCCTCATCGGTGTATTCAATAAAAAGCTTGTGTTGCTTAAAATCAAATTCCAGCTGAAAAAGCCGCCCTTGATAGGGAATTCCATGAGTAGAGTATCCATGGGTACTGATGTACAATGCCGCATGCCAAGAGTGATTTTGCCAAGGCATGGTTTTTAGTCTGATTTTGCCTACAATTTGAATCCACTGATGAAGCGTTTCATACGTATCTTTTATTTCAGCAAAATTCAGAACCGGCCAATTTGAAAAGCTATTTTTCACTTCCATGATTACTTAATTTCCTCTCTGCCATCACTATGCAAAGCGAATCTGCCTTTCTCCCTTGGATGGGCTACTTCGGTTTCTTTCCAAGGCCAGCCACCAAATTGCGTTCTTCCGTATTCGCGCATGGTTTCGCGTATTTCGTCTGCGGTATTCATCACAAATGGCCCATGCTGCACTACAGGTTCACCTATAGGTTTGCCTTCTAATATCAGAAAGTAAGATTCCTGATTGCCGTTTTGTATGCTTATATCCTCGCCAGCTAAAGCTTCCACCAAATGATTTACTTTAACACTTTTGCCTTCAATTTCTACCGATTCGCCTTTGTAGAAAAAGATCGTTCGGTGAGCATCCTTGTTGCTTTTGGGAAGTGTCCAAACGGCATTGGCATCCATTTTCACTGTATAAACTGCCACTGCATTTGCTGGATTAGCTGCCCAAGAATCCGGTGTTGGATCTAATGCTTTCACGTCTTTGATATTGCCTGCAATCACCTGTACAGTGGTGGTCTTATCAGCCTCATCTTTATGCTTAACCACTGGTATATCCTCCCGCCACAACATCTTAAAATGTGGCTCCACCATTTTGGATGCTCTAGGTAAGTTGAGCCAGATTTGAAATATTTCTAATGGATTTCCTTTATCCTCATTTACCAAAGGAAACATCTCTGAATGCTGGACTCCTCTACCCGCAGTCATCCATTGTACATCACCTGCCATAAACCGACCCGCAGCACCAAGTGAATCTGTATGATCCACCACACCTTCCTTATTGATGGTGATGGTCTCGAAGCCTCTGTGCGGATGATACGGAAAGCCGGGCATATTCTGCCCGTGATACATACGCCAGCCGTCTTTTATCACAAAATCTTGCCCTACATTCCGTCCTTTGCGAAGCTCAGGGTCAACGCCCATTTTTGCATTTCCTTTTGGGAATTCATCTCTATGGTAGACACAAAACAAAAATGGATCTTGGGTTTTCCAAGGAAATCCGAGTGGTTCGATATTTATAATTTTACTCATTGATATAATAGGTTAAAGCTCCTGACGGGCATTTATTTAATGATTTTTTAGCTTTTCTGTACTTGCGTTTTCTATTTTTAACCACGGAGAAGCCTTAGGGTTATAAACTTGTGGTAAAGTTTTAACACAAATACATGCATGTTGGCAAAGATTTGCTTGCCATTTGATGGTGATTTCACCGTTTGAATACTCTTTCATAAGCTTGAAATTTTTATTTAAATTTCAAAACTTATTTTTTCATTCGCATTCATGTAGATGAAGAAGTACGATTGTTAAGAATGAGCCATTTTAGCTCTTATCGTGCTGAGAGCTTGCGGGGTAATACCCAAATAAGTCGCTATCATCCTTTGTGGAACTCTATTGGCAAGGTTTGGATAAGCTTCCAAGAAGTATTCATATCTATCCACTGCAGGAGCGCTCATTAGCATAAGTACTCTTCTCTGCAAAACACCCATCCTTCGATACAAGAGATTGGCATTTTTAATGATCATTTCCTTTGAGACTTCGGCATTAAATAATAGCTCTTTCTCTAAAATCACTACTTCAGAATCCTCCAAGCAATCTATATATAACTCCACCGGCTTGCCATACTCCAAAGATTCTACATCGGCAATAATCCAACCTTCTGGAGCAAACATAAAAATATGTTCTTTGCCCTTGCTATCAATAATATAACTTCGGAGCAAACCCGTTTTTACATAAAAAGTCAATGCCTTTGAATCGCCAGCACTTTGGAGCAAGGCTCCTTTGCGGTATGCTTTCGTTTGAGCATTTGGGTCGATATTGAATATATCACTTATGTTTTCCATTTGGTAATGGGTTTGGCGGGAGGATAATCAATTATATTTCACTATTGAGTTTACAAAATCTTTCAAATGCAATTCTTTCAATTCGGCATAAAGCTTTTTGTCTTGCCTTGCTTTCATTGCCAATTCGTATTTCTTAGCCTCGTATTCAATCCTCGCCCAATCATTATTCCGGAGAAAATCTCTAAACAAAATATGCCTTTTTAGCTCATTGCTGGTAGCTTGGCAAACATAAAGATGATGTCTTATTCCATCTAAAATTTTATGATTGCTTGAAGTAATTCTCTTAAATACCTCTCGCTGTGCGATGCCTTGGTCTCCGTTATGAAAATACCCGAGATTGATTAGCCCAGTTTTGATTGCTTCAAATTCCTTAGCTTTTTCATAGATAATGTCTATATCAATAATGGCTTTTGAAGCCAAATTCGGAACAGCAGTACTACCTACATGCTCAATTTGGAATTCAGTGCCTCTTAATCCTTTTGCAATCTCAAACTTCAATAGCTCAAAAGCTCTAATCCAGTCAGCAGTATATTTTTCGATAAGCATGGGATTAAAAATACTTTAATCCTTAGAGAAAACAAGAGGAGGGGAAATTGGATGGGTTAATCTTTTATATAAAAATTCTAAATGTATAGCTCATGGCCAAGTAAAAGAAAACAGACTAGACTGTCCCACCTAAGTCTAGACCTGCTTGAATCTGTTCAATTGAAGGCTCTAAACCCAAATCTGTATAAGCATTCACTTCTGCTGGGATCGCAACGATTATCTTAATTCGCAATCAATTCTTACACTACCAATATCCAATTTCAAAATACTCAAGGATCGTCTTGTATTTGTCTTGGGCAGAAAGGCAAGTATCTTATTGTCTTATTGTAACAAACTTCATAGAATTCTTAAAACTAGCCGTTATAAGCATATATACATTTCAATTGGTCTTGAAAGGTGAAGATTCTTACCAATAGCTTTGATTTTAGTGAATTATCAGCATGGTTTAGGCTTCATTTATTTTTCTAAATCGGCATTTATCCAACAAGTGTTGGAAGCGAGCGGGAGGAAATTCTGCTTTTATCCTTTGCTCCCGTGGGTTAGAATTGAGCAAATTCAATAAAATTTATTGAAGAGTCTAAATCATGAGGCTAATTACCTCCCGCTATTTTTTCTATCCTCTAGTTGAAGGAAATTTACGACTTCAGGCCTTTACTAATTTTTCAAACAGTCCAGAGGTTGCCTTAAGATTGGGCCATCTGCTTCAGCGTTTCTTTTATAAATTCTGCCTTTCCCAATACATACGCTCCGCGGTCATTTCGGTATTTGGCAGCTAAAGACTCTTTCAAGCTTTCATACTCCTTAGCTCTTTCATTGTGTGTATTCAGGTAGTCTCTAAAAACAATTTGTTCCCACATTATATTATCTGCAGGGCACATGTGTATATGAAAAATCTGCTCATTCTTGCCTTCCAAATTGTAGCCTTTTCCAAATGATGAATATGCTTCAATATTTTCTCTGGCCGGAACTACAAAATGCGAATACCCTAATTCGGCAAATTTCGAGATCAATGTCTCATCAAAAAGCAATTTCTTTGGAATTTCAATTAGCATATCGATATAGGGTTTCGATTTGATACTTGGAATCGCCGAACTACCAAAATGCTCAATCTGCAATATTGTATCAGATCCAACTTTCTCAATTATTTGCGCCCGCTCACTTTCAAATATCAGCTTCCATTTTGGATTATGCTCTACCAGCTCAATTGGAAACAAAGTATTCCAATCGTCTTTTGTCAAGTCGTAAAGGGTCTTTTTCATTCTATCTGAATTTTTGGGAGGCTAAATGTAAGGATTTTTAACAATTGAGCTTTACCTGAAATTCTAGATTTATTACGGAAAAGAGGTCAACCTATACTTCTTTAAAATGAAAGCTGCTCTTACGGAGCTAGGTGGCATTTTCGCATGTTCTGCTGCTAAAAACAGTTCGCTTCTACAGAGCTATATCTCAAAACCCATAACCCATCACCTTCTTCTTCTATCCATCAAACATACTCATCCTCCCTCCACTGTACCCTACCCCATCTTCATACTCTTAGCTACTTTTTGCGCTCTTATACCGATGATAATTAGAAAAATGGATGTGAGAACGTAATTGCTAATAAGATGAAAATACAATTGCTTGGTGGCTTGCCCTGCAAAAGCGCCCGTGTATAGAAAGGCTCCAATTGTCAGAAATGACAACACACAAAAGACCAACAACACCCGATAGCGCATTGGGAATGCTGCTACTAGAAACAATATAGAGCCTGAAAGCATCAAAATAAGCCCTACTTCCGGAAGAAAATCGGCGGTAAATTCCCTATCGCGGGTAATCCATGCACTAAATGCTCCCGAAAACTGCCTAATAAAAAAACCCCATGCAAGATGCCAGGCTCCAATCATGCCTAAAAAGCCTCTGTACGAAAAAGGGAACAGAGGCTCTTGTATTTCATTTGAATCGTTCATTTGATAGAAAGATGTAATGCTTATGGATGTAAATTAATTGCCTCCGCGTTTAAGGAACTTATAGAAATCACTATCAGTCGATAAAATCAAATAGGTCTTATCATCAAGTGCTTTTTCGAAACTTTCCATACTACGTAGGAACTCATAAAGGTCACGAGTTTGAGCATTTCTGTTGTAAGCCTCAGCATAAATAGCTGTAGCTTCAGCATCGGCACGACCGCGAATTTCCTCTGACTCCCGCGTTGCCTCTGATTGTATTTGTGCCAAATCACGCTCTTTGTTACCTGCAATACGTCTTGCTTCACCTTGACCTTCGGATCTAAACTGATCTGCAATACGCTTTCGCTCACTTATCATTCTTTGATAAATACTCTCGCGAACTTCATCCACATAATTGATTCTCTTAAACCTGAAATCTAAAATACGAATACCCAAATCTGCGGTTCTCAAATTCGATTTTTCCAAAATCATTTTTTCTATGGCTTCCCTGCCAACAGAAATATCTTCAAGTTTATCGATATCTTCCATTACATCATCCACAACCTCCGGATCTCGGTTACTGGAGCGAACTATATCGAGCAAATCATTACTTGCTACGGCATTTCTCGTCTCACCATCAAGAATATCATCAAGACGAGTTTGACCTGAGCGTTCGTCCCTCAAACGAATGAAAAACTGCAGAGGATCGGTAATTACCCAGCGCGCATACGCATCTACAAAGATGAATTTCTTATCCTTAGTTGGTACTTGGTTGGAATCTCCATCCCATTCCAAATAGCGCTTATCGAAAAACTGTACCTTTTGGAGGATTGGAATTTTGAAATTAGGGCCTGGGCTTGTACGTGGCTCACCCACAGGCTTCCCAAATTGCGTAACAATAGCCTGTTGGGTTTCATCTAATATAAAAAAGCTGTTGATGCCGATTATAAATATGAAGAAGCCCGCGATTATAAATATGATAGTCGATGTTTTCATGATCAATTTCCTCCCGCTTGTTCTTTTATTTGATTGATATTCAGCAGTGGCAATACATTCTGGCCACTTTCATCTACTATGATTTTATTTCCAAGTTTAGGAAGTACACGCTCCATTGTCTCCAAATAGAGTCTTTTGCGTGTCACCTGAGGAGCTTTTATATATTCTTCGAATACACTGGTAAATCTATTTGCTTCACCTTTTGCAATATTCACTCTATTGAATAAATAAGCTTCTGCTAATTGAATGGTTTCAAGCGCCTCACCTCTTGCTCTTGGTATTACTCTATTATACTCGGCTTCTGCTTGGTTTAGTAAGGTTTCACGCATTTGCTGGGCTTCGTTCACCTCGTTAAATGATGGCTTCACTGGCTCTGGAGGGTTCACATCCTGCAGCACCACCTGATCGATGCGGATTCCATTTTCATATTCCTCACACATCTCTTGTAGCAATACTTCTACAGTACTAGCCACTTCTTGTCTGCCAACGGTAAGGACTTCATTTACGGTACGGTCGCCTACAACTTTACGCATAATAGCCTCAGTCATGTCACGTAAAGTTTGGTCTGCGTCACGCACCTTGAATAGGTAATTATAAGAGTTACTTATTCTGTATTGAACCACCCACTCAACATCAGATAGATTCAAATCCCCAGTAAGCATTAGTGATTCATCTACATAAGGACCTTTAGAATATTCAGATTGGCGTCCAGCAGACGTTGTTCTGAAGCCAAATTCCTGTTTTAGCTGACGCTGCACGGGAATTTTTCGCATGCTTTCAATCCCCAGCGGAGCAATGAAATTCAACCCAGGATATACTGTGCGATTATATTTACCGAAGAAAAGTACGATACCTTCCTCTTCCGGGCCTACAGTTTTGACGGATGAAAAAACCACTAGCAGTAGTACAAAGCCGATGACAATCTTGCCAATGTGCTTTTTCCACTTGTTCCACTCTGGTGGAACATCAAATAAATTAGCTGATTTTTGATCCATAAGATTATGATTATTGGTAAAAATTCAATTTACAATTTTTTAAGGGAAGCTATACTTAAATAGAGATAGTATTAAGTAAAATAAATAAGCCTTGCAACTAGCAATTTGAATTCACCACTATCTATTATCAAACTATAAAAACAGCGGGAGGTTTGGGATGCTACAAATTCTTAGAAGGTAATATCAAATCGTCCTAAAAAACAAAAGGGAGAATCACTTCTCCCTTCTATCTTTTGTTTAATCAAAAATTAACCACCAAAATCATCAAAACGTATATTCTCTGGCGGAACTCCCATATCATCCAGCATTTTCAATACTGCTGCATTCATCATTGGAGGCCCACATAAGTAATATTCAATTTCATCAGGGTCGTGATGCGTTTTCAAGTAATTGTCGAATAGTGCTTGGTGAATAAATCCTACGTATCCATCAGCTTCTCTATCATCAATTGACTTTTTCAACTTCCAGTTATCATCAGGAAGTGGCTCAGACAAAGCAATATGGAAATTGAAATTAGGAAAATCTTTTTCAATATCTCTGAAATGCTCTACATAGAACAATTCTCTTTTCGAACGACCACCGTACCAATACGATACTTTACGATCCGTTTTCTCAGTATGGAACAAATGGAAGATATGAGAACGTAATGGAGCCATACCAGCGCCACCACCAATATAAATCATCTCTCTCTTCGTTGGGTTGATATGGAATTCACCATAAGGGCCAGAAATTGTTACTTTATCACCCGGCTTTCTAGTAAATACATAAGAAGAACAAATACCCGGATTCACATCCATCCATTTATTGTTAGCTCTATCCCAAGGCGGAGTTGCAATACGGATGTTTAGCATCACGATATTACCTTCAGCTGGGTGGTTGGCCATAGAATAAGCTCTAAAGATTGGCTCGTCATTTTTCATTACGAGATCCCACATCTTAAACTTATCCCAGTCTTCTTTAAAAATATCTTGCTTGTGACCCAAATCTGGATGTGGATCAATATTAATATCCTTGAAGTAACAAGTGATTACTGGCACGTCAATTTGAACATAGCCACCTGATTGAAAATCTAATGTTTCACCTGCAGGTAACTTTACTACAAACTCTTTAATAAATGTAGACACGTTGTAGTTTGATACCACCTCGCATTCCCACTTTTTAATACCAAATATTTCTTCAGGAATACGAATATGCATATCCTGCTTCACTTTTACTTGGCAAGAAAGACGTACTCCTTCTTTTTGTTCTGCTCTACTCAAGTGACCAACCTCTGTTGGAAGCACATCGCCACCACCATCTTCTACCACACACTTACACATAGCGCAAGTTCCACCACCACCACAAGCTGATGGCAAGAAAATCTTCTGCCCAGAAAGCGTATTTAGCAATGTCGAACCAGCAGAAACTACTACTGGATTGGATTCATCTCCATTGATAATGATTTTTACATCTCCCGACTGCACCAACTTCGATTGCGCGAAAAGCAAAATAAACACCAGTAGCAGTATAATTACGGTGAATGCTACTATAGACGTTAAAATAATTGAAGTCATTTACCCCTTATTTGATTGTTTCGAAATGAAAATATGCCCTTTGAAAGAGCGGTACAAATATATTAAATAAAGTAAAAAGCCCTATAAATTTTACATAATCCGTTCACTTGTACAGCTTCATAACGGCTTGTAATCTTGGATTGTTCTTGAAATTAAGCAGGCATTTTATTCAAAAATGGAATCATCCTTTTCCAAGTTCCTTTTATTCGATTGTATTTCAATGTACTAGGCAGAGCCTTCCACCAATACTTATTTAATTCTACAGCAAATGAAGGCTGCATATAGCAATTGATTACACAACCTTGACATTCGGGCAGCTTGCCTTCCATTGCCACAATTTGCTGAACCTTATCTGAACGGTAAAGCTCCAATAGCCTATTCTCAATTGGCAACTCCTCCACTCCCAAATGATAGCAAGGCAGCACAAGCTTATTTTCAGGCGAAATCACAATGGTGGAGCTCCCTGCCTTACAAACCGGCGCATCAATTTGATTGCCGCCATTCAATCGCAAGCTTATAAATGCCTCATTTATATATATCAAATCCTTTTGACCGAATTTTCTCAACTTTTGCAGACTTTCCTTTGAGAGACCTGCACCCGTTTCCACGTTATTATACTCAAATACCGGATTGAGAATAAGTACCAAATTATTGGGTTTGCAGATTTCGCTGTACATTCTTTCCACATCATCTATATTCTCTTCGAATACTGTGAACAGAATATCAGGCCTTTCTCCCAAGCTTTTGGCAATGCGGATAGAGTTCATCACATGATCAAAACAAGCTACACCTCTGGATTTATCATGAACTTCCTTATCGGGCGAGTCAAGGGAAAAGTGGAGCATATCTATCAGGCCTTTTAATTTCTCGGCATTTTTGGGATAGAGCAGCCCATTTGTAGTCAATGTGGTAATAAAGCCCATTTCCTTAGCCATTCGAAGCAATTCAGGCATTTTACGATGCAGTAAGGGTTCCCCTCCAGTAAAGTCAATCACCTTTACGCCCAGCTTTTTCATGTCTTCCAAGTTGCGCCGTACCGTATTCTCCTCCACATAAGGTGATGGCTTCTCCCAAATATCACAAAAGCTGCATGTAGCATTACAGCGGTAGGTCACATAGTAATTGCAAAGAATAGGGTGAGAGATCAATCGCATTGGGTAAATATAAGGAGAAGAAATATATCTGCTTCGAATCTGAACACATACCTTCGCAATGACTCAAACAATTTCTAATATTGCCTTACAACAGGAAAAGTATATCTTCGTTATCGAACACAGCAGTTCTATTTAAATTGATGAATAAACTATTTCTTATTTTCCTTCTCAGCACATTAGCTACTTCTTGCGTTTTCCAAGGTAAGCAGCGACAAAGACCGTATGCAGAAAGTAATGAGGATAAAGAATTAGTTTATGATGAACCACTTGAAAATGATTCGATTGAAGGCCCAGATTGGTTGGAGAAAATTCCTCTTTCAGATGATTTGTTAGAAGTAAATCTTACCGATGACCCTGCCGAAAAAAAGAAGAAAAAGAAAAAAGCCAGCAAAAATGAATTCTTTGGGATAAAGACTAAAAAAGGATTTGCCAAAAGAGGAATGGCTGATGACCAACAAGTGGAGACTTATCGATTTATTGCCGAATTACCTCCACCGCCCGACAATTATGTGCGAGACTATCATTGGTACGATGTGGAAAAGCGGGAGGTATCTAGAAATAGAGATGTGGCTGACAAAAAAGGCTTTTTACTTCATGGCCCATATCAAAGAAGCATAGGCGGAGATATTGTAGAAGAAGGGATGTTTTACAAAGGCTTAAAACACGGCAGGTGGCTCCTTTACAATAGAGATTTCGAATTGGTAGATAAAGAATATTATTATAAAGGCTGGCCAGTAGAATCGGAAATTGTGTGGTATGATGGCTCACAGAATAAGATGAAGGAAATCACACCGATCGAGTACGGGGAGCGGGAGGGTAATTTCTATATCTTCCATGAAAACGGACAAATAGCCGTTGCTGGTCAATATCGCTTCGATAGCCGTGTGGGACTATGGACCGAATATTACAGGATGCAACGACGCCCCAAACGCCAAATTCAATACAGCCCTGACCCTTTTGATAAAGACTTCAAACCTTACATAGTAAAAGAATGGGATGAGCAAGGCAATGTGATTTACGAAACGCAAACACCTCCCGCTTTCTAAAGTCTAGAAGTCAGCTTATTTTGCTTTGGAAATTTTAATTTATTGATTTACAAAAACATAATTTCTGTTTGCAAATCATGGCTCGATTATTTCTACAATAATGGAAACCAATTTTTTTATTATGAAAACCACAAACAATTTTTCAACAATCAAGCTCTTGCTTATTGTTTTAGTTTCTTTCGGAATGTTTACTTCTTGTAGCAAGTGGAGCAATACTGCTAAAGGCGGTGCAATCGGTACGGGTGGCGGTGCTGTAGTTGGCGCTGGTGTTGGTGCTGCAACTGGCAATACTGGCCGTGGCGCGCTTATTGGCGCTGTAGTAGGTGGTGCAGCAGGTGCACTCATCGGTCGCAACATGGACAAGCAAGCAGAGGAGCTCCAAAAAGACTTAGAAAATGCGGAAGTGGAACGTGTAGGTGAAGGTATCCAAATTACGTTCGATTCAGGAATCCTTTTCGATATCGATTCTTATGCGCTTAAGCCTGATGTGAAAACTGAGCTTGAGAAATTATCTGAAACATTGAAGAAATACCCTGATACAAATATCCTTATTGAAGGCCATACAGATAATACTGGTAGAGCCGATTACAATATGGATCTCTCTAAAAGAAGAGCTGCTAGTGTTTCTAACCATTTGAAAATAAATGGCGTTGCTCAAGCTAGAATTACTGAAGTTGGTCATGGTATTACCCAGCCGATCGCTGATAATTCAACTGCAGCTGGAAGAACTCAAAACCGTAGAGTTACCGTTGCAATTACAGCTAACGAAGATATGATCAAAGCTGCTGAACGTGGCGATTTGGATAATTAAGCGATAAATAAAAATTCTAGGACAAAAGGGCATTGAGCAATCGATGCCCTTTTTCTATTTTCTTAAAGTCGGTTCCATAGAGTCAATCCATTCTCGAATCAACTCCACTCCTTCTTCGTGCACCATTTTGCGACCAATCTCAGGCATCATACTTCCCGGATCAGCACTCAGCATTCTATAAAGCAAGATAGACTCTTCAGAATGGCCAGGCACTATACTGAATTTTAAATTTCCTGAACCTCTACCGGCTGCTATTGGCGGCTTGTTTATCCCAATAGCTGTTGGATTAGTTTCCTCATACAATAAAGACAGTCCGCTTGTTTTGGCCGGACCTTTTGCATTATGACAATGCCCACAATTAATATCTAAATACGCTCTTGCTCTTTCATTCAAATTTTCATTAGAACTATCGACTTGAGTATAATCGGCCATGCGAGGAATCAAATCTTGCTCTGAGGGTAAGTTTTGCAGATAACCTACTTTTAGCCAATACTCCAATTGGTTGAATGTACCCTCTTCGTATTGAAAATCTTTATTCAGATGCTTGGCTTGTGGGCCAATGGGCTGCATACTTCCCTTCCAGTCATGGCAGCCTTTGCATTGATTTTTATTGGGAATACTGTAATTAAGCTCATGACTTTCTCCTGATTTATCAAGCCAACTAATTTGCTTATTCCCACCTATCACGTCCATAGTGGCATCCTTTTGCTCATCGTCCCAAATATATGGCCATGCTTCCCAACCAGTTTCAGTGTGGATCAACAAGCGAGTTTCGATGATGCGCCTTCCCAATTGTGGATTACGATTGTCTTGATGGTAATAGAAATTTTTGATAATGACTGTGCCAATTGGGAATTGCAATGAGCCGCTACTTACATAGCTTGCCTTTTGGCCATTGGGCAGCCAAATGAAGCGCGCTTTCTCTGCATAATCAGAGAATAAAGGAGAATTCAAATCATAAGGCAACACTCCTTCATTAGGTTGCAGATCAGCTAAATTACCTGTGAAAAAGCCATATTGAGACAATCTGTCGAAAGGCTTCAAATCAGCAGCAAGTTCTACCCTCCCGCCGTTTTTGTTACAGCTTATAATCAGAAGTAAAAGTAAAATGAAGGTAAAAAATTGCGCTTTTGGCATGTCTCCTAATTATTGAATAGGAAAACAATATAGGAAATATGCGTAAAAAAAAGAGGCCCTTTCATTCAAAACGACCTCTTTCTACATCTTAATTTATAAACTCAAAACCAGTATATGGCACTAAAGCTGATGGCACTCGAATGCCTGCTTCAGTTTGATTGTTTTCCAAAATAGCCGCCAAAATTCTCGGAAGCGCCAATGCAGATCCATTAAGTGTATGCAGCAATTGTGACTTTTTGTCTTCGCCTTTATACCTCAACTTTAGTCTGTTGGATTGGTAATCTTCGAAATTGGAAACAGAACTTACTTCGAGCCATCTTTCCTGTGCGGCACTAAACACCTCCATATCGTAAGTAAGTGCTGAAGTGAAGCCCATATCGCCACCGCACAATCTCAAAACTCTATATGGCAATTCAAGCTTTTTGAGCAAGCCTTGTACATATTGGCTCATATCTTCCAATGCTTGGTAACTTTCTTCCGGCAACCTCACTTGCACAATTTCTACCTTATCGAACTGATGCAACCTATTGAGTCCACGCACATGCGCTCCCCAAGAGCCTGCTTCTCTTCTAAAACAGGGTGTGTAAGCGACATTTTTTACGGGCAAATCATTGGTATTGAGAATAACGTCACGATATAAATTGGTAACCGGAACTTCGGCAGTTGGAATCAAATAAAGATCGTCGGCTGTCATGTGGTACATTTGGCCTTCCTTATCAGGCAATTGCCCTGTGCCGTACCCTGAGGCTTCATTTACCATAAAAGGCGGGAGGATTTCTACATAACCAGCTTCAAGCGCATTGTCCAAAAAGAAATTAATTAGTGCCCGTTGGATTCTGGCTCCTTTGCCTTTATACACAGGAAATCCCGCACCGGTAATCTTGGTACCCAGCTCGAAATCGATGATATCATATTTACGGATTAGCTCCCAATGTGGCAATGCTCCATCTGGTAATTGAGGAATTTCGCCATATTTGAAAATCTCCTCATTATCATCAGCACTTTTTCCTGCCGGCACCGAGCTATGGGGCACATTAGGAATAGTGTAAAGCAGGTCTTGCAATTCCTTTTCTACTGCCTGCAATTCATCTCCCAAATTTTTTGATTTCTCCTTTAGTTGGCCAGTCCAAAGCTTTCTTTCTTCGGCTTCTTCCTTTTTGCCTGCACGCATCAGTTCACCAATGCTCTTAGATATCGTATTGAGTTCGGTCAGCTGAGCATCCATTTCCGATTTCAACTCCTTACGACGATCATCTAACTTAAGGGCGTTTTCAATGAGTAAGGCTGCATTTTGGAAGTTCCTTTTGAGTAATCCAGCTATCAATTGTTCTTTTTCTTCGCGTATGCGAGTGATTGGAAGCATAGTAATTCTTATTTGAGCTTGCAAAATAAATCAATTCGAAGGAAAAAGGGAATTAAAAAAGAATTGCTTAAATATGGCTATTCACTTGACTATTAATAATGGTTGGTCTAATATTGCAGTGTCTTCCAAAGATGTTGATCCCAATATCGAATCAAATGGTAAGATCTTATCGTTAATCTAATCACTTTTTACTTTCCAACCTTTACCTCAATCATCAAAGGTTTTTTATTTACTAATCTTATTGTATGTATACTATTGACGACCTAAGTGTCAGGTTGCTTTCGGAATTACGGGAACTAGCCGAAGAAATGGGCCTGAAAAATTTCAAAAAACTTGCTAAGCAAGACTTGATTTATGCCATTCTCGAACATCAGGCTGTAACTCCTGACGAAAAGCTACCCAAGAAAAAAACTGAAGAGGCTAGCAAAGCCCCAGAAAAAGCTTCCGAAAAACCAAGCCCTAGTGCTGCACCAACTCGAAATGAAAATGATAGAGCTGAAAAGCCTAGAGTTCGCAGACAAAATGTTACCGACAGAAAGCCGGATTCTTCCCGCGAAAAACCCAACCCTCCTCAAGCTAAAACAGAAGATACTGGCAAAATAAATAAGCCCGTAAATGAAATGACTGCTGAGGAGCTATTGAAGTCATTTAATCTGGAAGTAGAAGATACCGTTTCCAACCTAGATAAAAAGACTAAAGAAGATATTGGTGGAGCAGCTAAACCAGAGGCTAATAAAGAAACACCTCAAAGAAAGCCTGAGCGCAAGCCTGCTGACAACAGACCTACAGACAGAAATCAGCCAAGAAATCCTAATCAGGGAAACAGAAATCAGTCGGAGGAAAATGCTCCTGAAGCCAAAAAGCCAAGCGCAACAGAAAACAACACTAACGCAGCTGAACAACGCACGCCAAATCCACGAAGAGAGGATAATAGGGAGCAAAAAGACAATAGAGAGCCGAGGGAAAATGCTCCACGCGAGACAAGAGAACCTCGTGAAGCTAGAGCACCTAGGCCAGAGCGTAGAGATGATGACAATAGGCAACAGCAGCAGCCTCCTAGACCAAGAAAACCACAAACAAACGTTAAGGATTTCGACGGTATAATTGTAAATGAAGGTGTATTAGAAATGATGCAGGATGGCTACGGCTTCCTTCGCTCCTCGGATTACAATTACCTTGCAAGCCCTGACGATATATATGTATCTCCATCGCAGATCAAGCTTTTTGGTTTGAAAACTGGTGATACTGTAAAAGGTCAAATTCGCCCTCCAAAAGAAGGTGAAAAATACTTTGCGTTATTAAGAGTAGAATCTGTAAATGGGAGAACTACCGAAGAAATAAGAGATCGAGTGCCATTTGAATTTTTGACTCCACTATTCCCTGAGGAGCAAATCAGACTGAGCACCAAATCGAACAATTACTCCAGCAGAATTTTAGATTTATTTGCACCGATTGGCAAAGGCCAGCGTGGCATGATCGTAGCCCAGCCAAAAACGGGTAAAACGGTATTGCTTAAGTCTATCGCCAATGCAATCGCTGAAAATCATCCAGAATGCTATTTGATGATTTTACTTATCGATGAGCGTCCTGAGGAAGTTACCGATATGGCTAGAAGCGTAAAAGCTGAAGTAATATCTTCTACTTTCGATGAGCAAGCCGATCGCCATGTGAAAGTGGCTAGCATCGTATTGGAAAAAGCAAAGCGTATGGTAGAATGTGGCCATGATGTGGTGATTCTATTGGATTCAATCACTCGCTTGGCTCGTGCTTACAACACAGTAGTTCCAAGCTCAGGCAAAATTCTCTCAGGTGGTGTGGATGCAAATGCATTGCATAAGCCTAAGCGTTTCTTTGGTGCAGCACGTAACATCGAAAATGGCGGCTCACTTACCATTATTGCGACAGCACTAATCGAAACAGGCTCCAAAATGGATGAAGTAATCTTTGAGGAATTCAAAGGTACCGGCAACATGGAATTGCAGCTTGATCGTAAGATTAGTAACCGTAGAATTTACCCAGCTATTGATGTGACAGCATCAGGCACCCGTAGAGAAGATCTACTACTCGACAAGGAAGAACTTGCTAGAGTGTGGATATTACGTAAATACATGGCCGATATGAACCCGGTAGAAGGTATGGAATTCCTACTCGACAAAATGAAAGGCACAAGAAACAATGAAGAATTTCTCATCTCGATGAATGGCTAATTCTCATTGATTCTAAATTTAATAATCCAAAAGACCCTTCATTCGGGTCTTTTGGCATTTATAGCCATTTACAAAAACTAAATCCACCCTCCCGCTGATTTTCCGTGTTCAATATTTACTTGGAGAAAAATTCAAATTCGATACATTTGTTTATCTATAATTTGAATTAATTATTGTCATGATCAATATTCGAAAAGGTGAGTCGCAAGATATTCCAAGTGTTTACCATCTAATAAAAGAATTGGCTGAATACGAAAAAGCCGCCAATGAAGTGGAAACAAGTATTGAATCTATGCTCGAAGATGGTTTCGGAAAGGATCCCCTTTTTGAATTTTTTGTGGCAGAAGAGAATGACACAATAATTGGAATTGCTCTTTACTATTGGCGCTATTCCACATGGAAAGGACGAGTGCTTTATCTCGAGGACTTTGTGGTGCGGGAGGATAAAAGAGGCCTTGGCATAGGCAAAATGCTGTTCCAAAAGCTGATCGCAAGAGCAAAAGAGACTAACAGCCGCCAAATAGCCTGGCAAGTGCTCGACTGGAATGAGCCTGCTATCCGTTTCTACAAAAGGCTACAATCCGACTTTGACGCAGGCTGGCTCAACTGCCGATTGCAAAGTGAATACTATGATGTGGTTGGCTAAACTTCTTCCAGCAAAGTACGGAATACCACAAATTTATCTTTATAGCGGCTGCTATGCTCGGCTTGCAATGCTTCCGCAAATTCCTGCTGATATTGCTCGATCAGTTCCATGCTTTTGGCCATATACTGCACAGCGTAAGTTGTACCTTGGGATTCTTCTTCGTACATCATTTTGAGCATACGAGCATTTTCAAAACAGTTGGTAGCCAACACCTCTGGAATATGAACCGATTTCATCCAACGCATCCACTCCGACTCTACATCTCTATCAATATTTATAGTAACATTATATAATATCATCAGCCATTTGAATTTGCAATAAAATTAATCTTTTCTTTAAAATAACTTTGTGGAATTTCAAATTATTCATTTATCTGGAGTGATTTAGTGGTAAGATTTACTGGTTGAATAAGGTAAATAAATTACATGGAGATCAAATTAATCAAACAAAACCTCCCCATTCGCTTTTTAAGCTTTTGAGTCTTTATTTCGCATTATTGTTGGCTATTGCACAAAAGGATAAAATGACCCAAGCAAATTATTTACACCCCTTCCAAAATCAGCTTGTTAAAGGAGCTTTTGTGCTTCTTATACTGATTTACACTGCCGGTGTTATTGGTTTGGCATTTCCTGCAAGCAGGGCATTGTTTCAAGATCTTACCCCATTTTCCTTGTGGACTAGTGCTATATTGTTAATTCTTTTTCAAGAAAATAAAAACCGCAGTTTTCTGCTTTTTGCTATTATCACCTTTTTGGTTGGATATTCTTCTGAAGTGTTGGGGGTACATACAGGGCTTATTTTTGGTGATTATAGCTATGGAGCAACCCTTGGATTTAAGCTTTGGAAAGTACCCATACTTATTGGTGCCAACTGGCTTATTTTAGTTTTGGCAAGTGGTTATTTGGCAAATAGTTTTCCTATTGCCCCGTGGCTCAAACCCATAATTGCTGCATTGCTTATGGTTGGTTTGGATATCCTGATTGAGCCCGTAGCCGTTTACTTCGACTTTTGGTCATGGGCGGGAGGTAGCATCCCATTCAAAAATTATATCGGATGGTTTGCCATCTCTCTTATTCTTCAAATACTGTTTTTCAAACTCCCCTTCACTAAATATAACTTTCTGGCTAGCAAAGTCTTTATCATCCAACTATTTTTCTTTCTGATATTGAGGCTTTTAATTCTTTTTATC
Organism: Peijinzhouia sedimentorum; assembly: GCF_049340005.1. Classification (NCBI taxonomy): domain Bacteria; kingdom Pseudomonadati; phylum Bacteroidota; class Cytophagia; order Cytophagales; family Peijinzhouiaceae; genus Peijinzhouia; species Peijinzhouia sedimentorum. The sequence continues at coordinate 89,453 of NZ_JBMPIY010000006.1, read as the reverse complement.
GGAAATTAAACATTATTAATCAATCAGAGTTCTTCATAAAATGATCGGTTTGCTATTCTTAATTATCGGATTTGTAGCAATGGAGATTGCTTCTTGGGCCATTCACAAGTATTTGATGCATGGCCCGTTGTGGTTTATTCACAAAACCCACCACAATCCCAGCAAAGGTAAATTCGAACTAAACGATGTCTTTACACTTTTCTTTGGAAGCATTGCGATTGTTTTGATCATCCTAGGCTTACCCGAATGGGATTATCGATTTTGGTTAGGCGCAGGGATAAGTTTGTATGGAATGGTCTATTTTATCTTCCACGATATGTTTATCCACAGAAGAGTAAAATGGGCAAAGCGACCAGGCAGTAAATTCATCGAAGGAATTGCCAAAGCACATAAGGATCATCATAAGACAAATAAAAAGGATGGAGCAATTTGTTTTGGATTGCTCTATGTACCGAAAAGATATTTCAAATTTGACAAATAAATGAGGAAAGCATGGTGAGCGTATATTCAATTAAGGATTTGGAACATTTGTCAGGCATCAAAGCTCACACACTTAGAATTTGGGAGCAGCGATACAATTTTATGTCCCCAAAACGTACGGAAACGAATATCCGCTATTACGATGACCAAGACTTAAAACTAGTATTGAATATTTCCTTACTTAAGGATAACGGATTCCGCATTTCTCGCATCGCTGAAATGACCGAAAAGGAAATGCAAGAGGAAGTACTTAAACTTACCGAAAGGCATTTACACTTTCCAGATCAAATACATGCGCTCACCATTGCTATGGTGGACATGGATGAAGATAGATTCGAGAAAATATTGAATACTTCTATCCTTCAAATGGGTTTTGAGAAAACCATCAAAGAAATTGTTTATCCATTCCTTTCGAGGATTGGTTTATTATGGCAAACGGGCTCAATCAATCCTGCCAATGAGCACTTCATCAGCAATCTGATTAGACAAAAAATGATTGTGGCGATCGATGGCCAAATAAAAACAGCTGATCCTCATGCGAAGAAATTCTTATTGTATTTGCCAGAAGGCGAATTACACGAATTGAGTTTGTTGTTTAGCTGCTATCTAATTAAGGCACGTGGATTCAAAGTAATTTACCTTGGACAAAATATGCCTCTGCGAGACTTAGACATTGTAAAGGATATTCACAAACCTGAATATGTGCTTACAGTAATTACTTCTTCACCAGATCAAGAAAACGTGCAAAACTACGTGCAGAATCTTGGTAAGAAGTTTAGTGACTCTACAGTAATCCTCAGCGGCTATCAAGTAATTGGGCAAGACTTAGAACTTACCGAAAATACAATTGAAATGGCCAACATTCAGTATCTCATAGACTACATCGAACAAGAAGTCGCTACTGTATAGGCATAAATTTTCTCAAGGCTCGTAATAATATAAGCTATCCAAATTGGGTAGCTTTTTTTATATCCTCCCGCTTATTCCATTTTCAATGCTTATTTTTGTTTATGTTTAGATAAACATTAATTGTTTAATGAAAAATAATTTTTCTTCATTTTAGGCCTTTATACGTGTTTAAACGCATTTATAAAAATTATTTTAAAAATTTACGTAACTTTTTGTTTAATTATTACGAAAAAAGAATAAACAAATTATTGGATGTTGTTTAATCATTCGCTAGATTTGTTCAACAAAACAACCTAAAAGACATGACAGCTTTAGAATTCAGTTACACGCTCGACAAAATGTCCAAGTCCTTGAAGCCTTTCGCATTGAAACTTACAAGGGACATGGAAGATGCAAACGATTTGATGCAGGAAACAGTCTTAAAAGCCTTCACCAATCGTGAAAAATTTACTGAGGGTACAAACCTCAAAGCATGGTTGTATACCATTATGAAGAATACCTTTATCACCAATTACCAACGTATGGTAAGAAAGGGAACTTTTGTAGATACTACAGACAATTTGCATTACATCAATTCCTCTGGCAGCATTATCGAAAACAATGCGTACACTGGATTTGCTCTTAAGGACATCAACTTGGCAATTGAAGAATTAGACGATGTACACAAGGCGCCATTTATGATGCACTACAGAGGATTTAAGTACCATGAAATTGCTGATAAATTGGGAATCCCAATCGGTACTGTTAAGAATAGAATTCACATTGCTAGAAAAATACTGAAAGACAGGTTGAAGGTGTACGCATACAACTAAGGTTGAAAATTGAGTATATTATGCTCATTATTAATTGTTCATCTTATTGAAAAATCAGTATTTCTATGAAGCAAAAAAGTGTAATCGTCATTGGTTCAGGTTTCTCTGGCCTATCTGCTGCTTCATGTCTTAGTAAAGAGGGTTATATAGTCACCCTGCTTGAGAAAAATTCCGTGCCTGGTGGAAGGGCAAGGAAATTTGAGGAGCAGGGTTTTGTTTTTGATATGGGTCCAAGTTGGTATTGGATGCCTGATGTGTTCGATTCGTATTTTGCGCATTTCGGAAAAAAGACTTCCGATTATTATGATCTTATCCGCTTAGATCCATCCTATTCAGTTTTTTTTGGGAAAGATGATCGTCTAGATATCCCAGCTGTGCCAGCCGAACTCGATGCTATGTTCGAATCGCTCGAGCCTGGAAGCAGTGGGAGGTTGAAAGAATTCATGAGCCAAGCCGCCTATAAATACCAAGTAGGCATTCACGATTTGGTATTCAGACCTGGCCGCAGCCTAACTGAATATATCGATACCCAACTTTGGAGGGATGTATTACGATTAGACGTTTTTACATCTATGAGTAAGCATGTAGCGCAATTTTTTAAGCATCCAAAACTTGTCGCATTGATGGAGTTTCCCGTGCTATTTTTAGGAGCTACAGCCCACAAAATCCCAGCACTTTACAGTTTGATGAATTATGCCGATATGGCTTTGGGCACTTGGTATCCAAAAGGCGGCATGTTTAAAATAGTAGAAGGAATGGTTTCCCTCGCCCAAGAAATGGGTGTGGAAATCAAACTCAACCAAGAAGTAAAAGGCTTTCAGTTTGATGGCGACAAAATCCGCAAAGTAATCACTACTAATGGCGAATATGAAGCCGATATTGTAGTTGGCGGTGCAGATTACCATCATATAGAATCCAAGCTGCTGCCGAAAGACAAGCAATCATACAGCAGCAACTATTGGGATAAGCGTGTGATGGCGCCTTCATCCCTACTTTATTATGTGGGAGTGAATAAAAAGCTCAAAAACCTATTGCATCACAATCTGTTTTTTGATGAGGACTTAGGCGTACATTCCTCAGAGATTTATGAAAATCCCAAATGGCCTACCAAGCCCTTATTTTATGCTTGCGTACCATCTGTTACAGATTTGACCGTTGCTCCAGAAGGAATGGAAAATTTATTTCTACTTATTCCAACTGCTCCGGGAATGGAAGATAGTGAGGAGATTAAGGAAAAATATTTCGATATTGTCCTAGACAGATTGGAAAAATTATCTGGCAATTCCATACGAGAGCACATCGTGTATAAAAGGAGTTATGCTCATAATGACTTTGTAAAGGATTATCACGCCTTCAAAGGAAATGCTTACGGACTTGCAAATACCTTGACTCAAACAGCAATTCTGAAACCATCGCTTAAGAGTAAAAAACTAAAGAACTTATTTTATACAGGACAATTGACGGTACCAGGCCCAGGCGTGCCACCCTCATTGATTTCGGGTAGAGTAGTAGCAAAAGAAATTTCGAAAGAGTATCCATTATAGAGAAATATGATTACAGGAAAAGAGCTTTTTGACCAAACCACTCTTGAGTGCAGCAAGCTAGTGACGCTTCGCTATAGCACCTCATTTTCATTGGGTATCAAAACGCTAGACAAGGAATTCCATTCCCCGATATATGCTATTTACGGTTTTGTTCGCTATGCAGATGAAATCGTAGACACATTTCACGATTTTGATAAAGCAGCTTTGCTAGAAGAGTTTAAAGCAGAAACTTTCAAGGCAATTGAAAAGGGAATAAGCTTAAACCCAATATTACATAGCTTCCAATTGGTGGTAAACGAATATGAAATTGATAGACATCTAATAGATGCTTTCCTTTTCAGCATGGAAATGGATCTGTACAAAAAGCAATTTGACGATTCGAAATACGAAGAATATATATACGGCTCCGCAGAAGTTGTGGGCTTAATGTGCTTAAGAGTCTTCTGCAAAGGTGATGATTTACAATATCAAAGTTTAGTTACTCCAGCAAAGAAATTGGGGGCTGCATTCCAAAAAGTAAACTTCTTGAGAGATTTGAAAAGCGACTTTGAAGATCGCGGGAGGGTTTATTTTCCAGGGGTAGATTTCAAGCATTTCACTCCTGAAGTGAAAAAACAAATCGAACTTGATATATCAAAAGATTTTGAAGAGGCACTTGCGGGAATTATGCAATTACCTGCAGGAGCAAAAATGGGCGTTTACTTAGCTTATGTATATTATTTGAAGCTTTTCGACAAAATACGTAGTTGCCCAGCCTCCCGCATTTTAGACGAACGTATTAGAATTCCCGATACTAAAAAAATGGGATTACTGGTCCAAACTTGGTTCAAATACAGACTCAATTTCATATAATCAATTGCTCAAATAAACAATCAAATCAATTCTGAGTTAATCCAATATGTTAAACCTAAAAGTAGAAATCGACCATAATTCTGGCTTTTGCTTTGGCGTTGTGTATGCCATCGAAATGGCTGAGGAAATCCTCGATGAACAAGGCTATCTCTACTGCTTAGGTGACATTGTGCATAATGACGAAGAAGTAAAAAGACTGGAAGCAAAAGGCTTAAGAATAATTACTCATGATGATTTGGGCACGCTAAAAAATGAAAGCGTTTTGATCCGTGCGCATGGTGAGCCTCCATCTACTTATGAGTTGGCTCTCAACAACAATCTTACGCTAATTGACGCATCCTGCCCTGTGGTGCTAAAGTTGCAAAACCGAATCAAAAACTCCTTCGACAAAAAGGAGAAGATATACATTTATGGCAAGCATGGCCATGCAGAAGTAATTGGCCTTTTGGGGCAAACCAGCAATGAAGCTATTGTTTTTCAGAATATTGATGAATTAGATATTGAAACACTTCCAAAAAATCTGACACTCTACAGCCAAACTACCAAAAGTACTGACAGCTTTTACGAAATTACCAAAACACTGATGGAAGCTGGCATTACAGTAAATTCCAATGACACTATTTGCAGGCAAGTTTCGAATCGTGATAGAGAATTGAGAGATTTCGCTGGCAAATTCGACCATATCATTTTCGTATCCGGCACCAAATCTTCGAACGGAAAAGTACTTTACAATGTGTGTAAAGAGCAGAATCCATCTACCTATTTCATATCCAATGCAGATCAATTGGATGCAAACTGGTTTAGCAAAGGGGAGACAATAGGAATATGCGGCGCAACTTCCACTCCTATGTGGCTTATGGAGCAGGTAAAAGAAAGACTAGCTACCTTCTAATTTTTTCGTAAAATTGTCAATGGCTTTACTCAAGAAACATCTTGGCGTAATTATTTCGATCCTTATCATTGCGGCTTGGTTTGGTCTATTGAGTATTTCCTTACAATGGGAAGTTACTTACACATCCTTGTTCCTCCCGCTTTTTATATTGGTGCAAAGTCATTTATACACAGGGCTTTTTATCACTGCTCACGATGCTATGCATGGAGTGGTAAGTCCTAGCAATCCCAGATTAAATAAAGCAATCGGCACTTTTGCGGCACTACTATTTGCCTTCAATTTTTATCAGCGTCTTTTACCAAAACACCACGAACACCATAAATACGTAGCCACAGATAAAGATCCTGATTATGCAGAAAAAGGCTTTTTTGGCTGGTATCTCAAGTTTTTGATGGAATATCTAAACTGGAAGCAAATAGTATTAATGGCCATTACATTCAATATTTTGAAGCTGTATATTCCACAAGAAAATCTTCTTCTTTTTTGGATTGCTCCATCATTCTTAGCTACTATGCAATTATTTTACTTTGGCACTTATTTGCCTCATAGAGGTGAGCATGAAGCAGGCAATAAACATAAAGCTCGTAGTCAATCCAAAAATCATCTTTGGGCATTTTTGAGCTGCTATTTTTTTGGCTACCACTACGAGCATCACAACACGCCTTGGGTTCCTTGGTGGAAACTATACCAGCAAAAGCAATAAATTAGGCGGATAATGGAAGAAACAATTCCTTGGGATTTTACTGAACCTTTAGTTTTTGGAATGCTGTTCCTTGCCATGTTTTTGATGGTAGTAATTCGCTATTTTATTTTGGCGGGAGGTTTTTATGCTTATTTCTACTTGTGGGCTCCCAACAAATGGCGAAGCAGAAAAATCAATCAAAAGCCACATTCAAAAAAACAGTTTTGGTATGAATTAAAATACTCCATTCTTACTTCATTGCTGTTTGCTCTCCTCGGCGCAATCACAGCTGTAGCTTGGCAAAAAGGCTATACGGCTATTTATACTGATTTTAATGAATATGGGATTTGGTGGTTTATAGCGAGTATTGCCATTGGGATGTTGATCCACGAAACGTATTACTATTGGCTACACAGATGGATGCACATACCAGCTGTATACCGAAAAATCCACAAAGTGCATCATCAGAGTATGATCACATCGCCCTGGACGGCTTTTTCGTTTCATCCTGTGGAAGGTCTGCTTGAAGGAATCATCCTCCCGCTAATTATCCTTGTGGTGCCTATGCATCCTTATGCGATCATTACACAACTCACCATTATGACGATCACCAGTGTGATAAACCATTTAGATATTGAGATTTATCCACGTGGCACACACAAGCATTGGTTTGGGAAACATTGGATTGGAGCAAGCCATCACAGCTTACATCATCAAAAATACTCCTGCAATTATGGATTGTATTTTACGATTTGGGATAAATGGATGAAAACTGAGAGTCCGCTATTTCCTTCGAGATTTGAAGAGAAAACTAAGCCTGCTGATTAAAAATTACCAAAATTGGTTCATTTTCAAATTACTAATTCAAAGGACAAAAGTTAAACGTTAGCCAAGCAGATTACAAAAAACTGGTTGGTTAATACCTCTTTTTCTGTTTTCAATACCAATTTTCTGAAAATTTTCAATTCATTTAATCTCCTAATTTTTGAATTGATTAGAATTAATGTCGATATTAGTAATCTTAACCACAAAAACCCATCTATAACTTGGCTTCAAAACTTAAAATATTAGTAGTAGAAGATGATGCGAGTATCGCTGAAAACTTAATGGAAATTCTCGAACTATCGGGAGGTTATGTTACCGATACGGCACCTTCGGCAGATTTAGCTCTTACTAAAATAGAATCTTTTAAACCAAACTTGATTCTATTAGACATTAATATTCAAGGTGATAAGGATGGAATCCAATTAGGTGAAATAATTAAAGAGAAGTATAATTTACCATTTATTTATCTTACTGCATTTGCGGAAAGAGCTATATTGGAAAGAGCTAAAAAGACATTGCCATTTGGTTATCTTGTAAAGCCTTTTAAAGTTGATGGTGTATTTGCAGCGATTGAAATTGCCTTGAGCAATTATGAAAATCTTAAAACTGAAGACGAAAAGTCGAAGAAGAAATCGTCTACTGCAAATGAGGAGAATTTAATAATGGGTGATGGAATTTTTGTGCGATTCGCCGGAATACTCACCAAAGTGAAGTTTAGTGAAATATTATTGATTAGCTCTGACGGGCGTAAAATCAACATTACTACCAAGGATAAGAATATCCTTATAAACAAACCAATGAAAGAAATTGAACCTAAGCTGCCTGAAAGGGATTTCTTAAGGATTCACAAATCTCATATAATCCGATTAGATGCTATTACTGCAATCAAGCCTACACACCTATTTATGGGTGATCAGGAAATATCAATCGGTAGGGCTTATTACAAGCCTTTGAAGGAGCGGATGATTGCGCTTACTGGAGAATAAAAACAAGTAGATAATACCAATTATCTAAAGCCGACGCTGCTCTGAAATTTCGTTTTTTCATTGCTACAACTTTTAAAGCTGATAGCAACCATATAAAAATGGTGAAAAAATATATTCAGAAATATTGTCTGCTTCTGTTTATTGTGCTGACCCTAATTAGCTCAACTACTTACTCTGCACAAAATGTTGGTGATTTCAGGAGTAAAGGCGATGGTCTATGGAGCTCAAATTCAACTTGGGAGCGGTATACGGGATCAACTTGGGTAGATGCCACCTCAGGTCAATTCCCAAATGAGACAAACTCGGCGTGGATACAGGTACAGCATACCGTTACGGTCAATTCAAATCAAAAGGTTCTTAATCTGCATTTAAGTGCAGGAGTTGACTCCAATGGCGGAGGATGCGATACGGGTGTTTGTAGCAGTTTCTTGATTCTAGGCTCTAATTCACTGGAGATTTACGGATTTTTGCGGAACTATTATGCCTCGGAAGGAACTACTCCGGCATTAGGAAATAACGATTTCAATTCTAGTATTGGCGTAAGTCAGAGTCAAATCGAATCTGATAATTCAGGCGGAATAATAGTCAAAGGCAATTCAAGGACATTTGTGCATGAAAGTGCTTGGGCAGCCAATCATAATTCATTTAGGATTGTTTTCGATGTGGGTAATGAAGATATTATTACTATTGCTAATACATTCAAAGCTAGAAGGATTGTAATCAGCAATGGAACAGTAAACTCTAGCACCAATCGTCTATCAGCAGATGGTGGTGGCGCAAGTGGTAGTTCTGGTGTATTTACAATAGAAGATGGTGGTAAATTAATTTCTAATCGAACAGGTGCGTCTTCAGGTTTGCAGGTAATATCGAAAGGTGGCGATAGTGCTTGCCAAGAATTTAGGATTGAAGAAGGTGGAACATTGGAATTATTAGGAGCAAACCCACATATAGCCGCGGCGAATATTCTTAATGAAGGTTGTGTCATTTATTCACGAAGCGGAAATCAAACATTGCTACAAAGCAATTCAGGAGGCATAGATATTGAAACTTATGAAATACTCAAACTTGCAGGAACAGGCGTAAAAACCTTAGCTAATGCAATAACTGTAAATGATTCATTAGTCATTGAAGAAAGTGCAATAACTAATCGAAATTCATTTACGCTCAGCTTTCCTTCTACCTTTTCATTAGTGTTTCGAGGGAATGTCGCTCAAACTACTACTGAAGAAAACTGGCCGGATCTTAGTATTCCTAATTTAATAATTGACAATTCAAATGGCCTGACTTTACATGAGTCAAAAACTGTTACCAACCAGCTTATATTAATTCAAGGAAACATAATTTCAGAAAGTCATTTACTTACCATTGATGCAGATGGAACCATCAATGGAGGCTCAGAAGATAGTTTTGTCTCCGGACCTCTTGCACATTCTGGAAATGGAGAAAAATATTTCCCAATTGGGAAAAGCGAAATTTTCAGACCTGTTTATGCAGATATCACAGGGTCGGGTCACACCTATAGCATTGAATTGATAGATAGCGAACCAATAGGTAATCCGGTGGAACCAATAATAGTTTTGAGCGATCTATATCATTGGCAATTGGAATCAGTTGCTGGAAGCCTCAGCAGTGGCAGCATTAGGTTTATTTATGATCCGGATGACATTGCAAGTGATGATGAGGATATTAGAATTGGCTTTTCGTCAACCGTCAGTGGTGATTTAGAGGAATTAAGCACTCTAGACAATAGTGAAATTGGGGAAATTACTGTGAGTGCCAATCCTACCGGTGTTTATGGATTAGGAACTATTATTCCTCAAAGTACATTGCCTCTAGTTTGGAAATCTTTCAAAATTGAATCCCAAAATCAAAGTGTACTCGTCAATTGGGAAACCCGCTTTGAAAAAAATGTAAGTCACTTTGAAGTCCTCAAATCGGAAGATGGCGGGAGGATATTTAAGAAAATTGGCAGAGTGAACGCGATTGGCAACTCAAAGGCAATTTCGCACTATACTTTTACTGATTCACAAATCAGCAATAGCAGAAACTATTACAAAATCAAACAAGTGGATATTGACGGTAGCGCAAGTACTTCGGAAATTCAAAGGATAGATTTGGGCATTGTAACTGCTCCCAAAATTTGGGTAACACCAAGCAAAAACCTCTTTATTGAAAGCCTAGATTCGAAATCCTCAGTTCGAGTCCAAATTTTTTCGAGCACAGGCAAGGTAGTATTTACAACTATTCTGAATAGCCCTAACAAAAGGGATAAATACTATCAAATTCCATTGAATACACTCAAGGGTGGAATATATTGGGTAATCTTAAATAAAAATAGCCAGACTCTTAAACAAAAAATCTGGCTAGCTTATTAATCAGCTAATTTCTATAATTCTATATCTACTTGATTCCTTAGAATATCATCAAGAGTTTCACGTTTTCTAATCAAATGGGCTTTGCCTTCATGAACTAAAACTTCTGCTGGTTTTGGTCTTGAATTATAGTTAGAAGCCATCATGTAGCCATAAGCCCCGGCGTTCATTATTGCCAATACATCACCCTCCCGCGTTTCAGACAATTTTCTGTCTGCGCCTAGGGTATCCGTCTCGCAGATATAACCAACAACTGTATAAACTCTAGGCGTTCCATCAGGATTACTCACATTTACAATGTCATGATATGCTTCATACATCATTGGTCTAAGCAAGTGATTCATGCCTGAGTTGACTCCTACAAATACAGTAGCAGGAGTGGTTTTAATTACATTAGCTTTCACGAGTAGAATTCCAGCTTCACTTACCAGATATTTCCCTGGCTCAAACCAAAGCTCAAGTTCACGGCCATATTCCATACAGAAATTCTTAAAGGCTTTGCTCAATCTAGCGCCCAAAGCCACAATATCCGTGGTAACATCGCCATCTCTGTAAGCAACTTTGAAACCGCTGCCAAAATCAATAAAATCTAAATCTGGAAAGCTCATAGCTGCATCGAATAGGATTTCTGCTCCTCGCAAGAATACTTCTGCATCGAGAATATCCGAGCCAGTATGCACGTGTAATCCATTGATTTTCATGTTATTTGCTTCCACTACTCTGATGACATGTCTCAGCTGCAAAATGGAAATTCCAAACTTCGAGTCGATATGGCCAACGGAAATCTTGGAGTGACCTCCCGCCATTATCCCAGGGTTGAAGCGTATGCAACATGGTACTGTATTGTGGTATTTATGTCCGAATTGCTCAAGCACAGAAATATTGTCGATATTGATAACCACGCCCAATTTTACCGCTTCATCTATTTCGTCCATAGCAACGCTATTTGGCGTAAACAGGATTTCACTTGGTTCAAAGCCTGCTTTCAATCCAATTTTCACCTCCTCTATTGACACGGCATCCATACCAGAACCAACCTTTTTTAATAGCTTCAAAATAGCAATGTTGGTTAATGCTTTACTTGCATATTTGATTTTGACCTTAAGTCCGGGAAAAGCATTTGCTAGGGTATTGTAATTTGAAATGATCTTTTCCGAATCATATACGTAAAGTGGAGTGCCAAACTGTTCAGCAATTTGAGTAAGCGGGAGGTTTTGAATTGAATATTGTGGAGTCACGAATAAATGAGTTTGAAAATGCTCACAAATATATGGAAAGAACCCTTGCCCTCCTGCATTCTGGCAAATCGAAAAAAATGATTGTTTTATGAACAATTAAAATAAAGTCGGATATTTAGTATATTAGCAATCGACCATTTAGTTTTTCATTAAAAATTGTCAAGTACATTTGAATTAAAATCCTCCATTCAAATTTTTATTTTATGATTCATGATTGAAATTATTCCTTCCATATCGATACTCAACGGGAAATTTGTAAGGCTCCAAAAGGGTGACTTTACAAATGAGAAGGTATACAAAGAAGACCCTTTGGAGCTTGCCAAGAAATTTGAAGATCATGGCATTAGGATCATCCATTTGGTAGATTTGGATGGCGCACGCCGTGGCTCGCCAGTAAATTACCACATCTTGGAAACCATTGCTGGTTATACCAATTTGAGAATAAATTTTAGCGGGGGGATTAATACTGATGGCGACATTAGTAAGGCCTATGAATATGGAGCAACTTCTATAACAGCTGCAACCATCGCAGTAAACAAGCCCGATTGGTTCGCATCTTGGATTATTTCTTATGGCCGAAATAGAATAGTTCTTGGAGCTGATGCGCTAAACGAAAAGATCTTGATTAAAGGTTGGGAGAAAAAAACCGAAATAGATATTTACGATCATGTGGATAGTTTCTATTTCAGAAGCTTGAAATATATTAAAACTACTGATATTTCAAAAGATGGATTAATGGAAGGCCCCTCATTTGATTTATACAAAAATCTTATTGATCGTTTTCCTGGCTTATGTGTTTTGGCAAGTGGCGGTGTACGATCTGTGGATGATATCTCCAAACTTCAAGATTTGGGAGTTTATGGAGTTATTTTCGGGAAAGCGCTTTATGAGAATAAGATCGATTTAAAATCTCTAGAAAAATTTACTAGCAATTACACAACCGACGAACCTTAATTACACTGTGAAAATCAATAAAAAAGGCTGCCTAATTAGTTTAAGCAGCCTTTTTTATTGATTAAAATTTGTTTTACTGTACTGTTACATTGACGATAATATCGACATCTGTATCACCCCCTGCATTATTAATAATACCTTCTGCTACACCAGCAGCCGTTTTATTTGGCATGTGTCTTAACACTACTCGTAATGTCCCAGTGCCTGCTACTCCCGTTGTGAATATAGAACTCAAACCGACAGGTCTTCCAAAATCATCCACATCATCATATGCGATAGTTGTGAATATATCTCCTGTTGGAATAAAGAAGAATTGGTGTTCATCAGCTTCTTCTTGGACTTCCTCAGTAATATCTTCCCCTTCCAAATCATTGAAAAGCTCAATACTTACACTGTAAACTGTTCCTGGCTTGAGCGTTGGGTGAGTAAAAATAGGGTCGTTACCACCAGGCCCATCAGGATCATCAACTTTGGCCGTTACCACCTCGCTTGTGTTAAGCGTATTGGTAAATTTCATTTCTACTCTTGTGATGATTTCTGTTTCATTTTCTGGCTCTGGATCATCATCGCTGCTGCATGCCGAAGCAAATATCGATGCAAATAATAGCAGCAATAAGCTTTTGTTCATTGTTGTTTTGTAATTCATTTTCCCACTGAATTTAAGTTAAACATTAATTAAAACTGATATTGAAATCTAATACTGATGTTTCTTCCCAGTTCATCAGCATAGTATCTTAGTCTATTCATATAGTCTCTGTAAGATGTATTCATTAAGTTTTCAACATCTATAAAAAGACTCAAATTATTGGATCCTACAGTAGTACTTGCTCCCAAAGCCAAATCAACCAATTGATAAGCATCTGGTGCAGCAGTAAAATCTCTGTCGTCTGACACTCTGCTTTGCCGCGCAACATGCGAAACGGAGCCTTCAATAAATGGACTGAATTTTCCAGAAAAATTTTTACGTAAAGAAAAATTATACCTATCTGCAGGCATCCAAATTATGGCTTCGTTCTTATTCAGGTCATTTGCACGAACCATACTATAACTCAATGTAGCATTCAAATCTGTAGTAAAGTCATAGTTTACTGTTCCATCAAAGCCAACTAATTGAGCATCCGTCTGCACATATTGTTGAAGTGGGAACGCTCCTCTTACAGTAAGTACGAACTCTCCAGGCTTAGGCTCCAGATAAACAAAATTATTAATTCGCTGAATATATGGATTCGCAACAGCGCTCCATTTATTCTTATTTATACTCAGAGTATTTACCCATTTTAATGAGGACTCGGCCTTAATTGCTTCACTGTTTTCCACATCTGACAATATACCCCCTTCGTATAATAAGCCTCTTTCAATAGCTGCAACTCCATGATGAAGTCCATTGCTAAAAAGCTCACTGACATGAGGTGGCCTCCAAGCCGAACCCAAATTACTTGAAAGTCGAATGCTCTCATTCAAATCAATTTGCCCTCCAATTGAAAAGGTATGATTATCGAACGAGTATTTAGGATTCACTAATTGGTTACTTTCGTTAAAAGTTTTCACCTCTAACTCTCGATGATCGTATCTAGCACCAAATTCCAATTGCCAATTGTCTTTAATGTATTTCTCAATCAAGAAAATGCCAGTAGTGAATTGATTGAAAAATGGTATAAGTGGGTCAACTCCAGTTCCAGGTACATTTCTATTCTGCTGATATATGCCAGTAATGCCTACTTCGCCTTTCAAGGAGCCAATTGCTTTATGCTCCAATCCCAAATCAAGACTGTGTGTATTCAGATCCATATCTATTGCCGCTCTATCTGACCTCCCGCCTCTACGGACATCGAATTCACGACGTAAATTCCATTGACCACCGTACTTCGCTTTAATCTTACCCAGATTTAGTGCAGTCCAGTAGCCATTCAATTTTAGCAAGGAGTGTTTAAGTTCTTGTCTTGGATTATCGATTTCATAAGAAAAATCCCTTTGATAGAATGGTTCATTACGGCCAATTGCATCTTCCAAATCAGTAAGGTTCCCGATATGAGCACTTCTTAGGATGCCAATGTCGGTATTGAATCGGCTAAAGAATACTTCCAGCCCTTTGTTTTCTGTGTTCCAACCACCAGCAAGTGAAAAATTTAGCTCCTTCACTCCTGTGTTCATCAAATTATAATCAGGAGCTTGAAAGTCACCTCCCCTTTTGACAGAAGCCTGAACACGCCAACCGAAGTTATTTAAGGTAGAGATATTGCCTTCGAAAATGGTGGAGAATACCCCCATACGACTATTTGTCATTCCAGCAGTATTTATTTCACCACCAAATTTTTTGTTGATTCGCAAATCCTCCGGCTCTAAAATGATAACACCTCCAATAGCATCTGGGCCATATTTTACGCCTTCGGCACCTTTTATAACGGTGATTTTGCTAGCAACGAATGGATCAATTTCTGGCGCATGCTCTGCTCCCCATTGCTGCCCTTCTTGACGAATACCATTGTTAAGAATGAGGATTCGGTTGCTATGCAGCCCCTGTATTACGGGCTTGGAAATTCCCGGCCCCGTTTGTAAGGAGCTGAGGCCTGGCAAGTCTTTGAGTGACTCGCCCAAGGATTTGCCTCGGGATCGTGAAAGTGCTTGCCCTCTTAATTGCTGAGTAGCTTGAGTTATAGCAATTTGGCGCTCGCCGTCTACTACCACTTCACTTAATACTATATTACTTTGATTGAGCTTTACTTGAATTTTCTGAGTCTCTTTAGCAACAAACTCTATCCGAATCTCCTCATAGCCAATAAAATGAATGTCTACAGTGTACTTTTGACCAACACAAAGGGTTGAAAATTTGACTATTCCATCATTATCAGCAGCTTGACCTTTGTCCAATTGATTGATCCAAACAGCTGCTCCAGCAAGCGGCTCAGCATTATCAGCATCTTGAATTTCGAGAATTAATTCTGCAGAACAATCCTGTCCGCTGGCTTCAAAAAAGAAGCTGAAATGAATTAGGACTGAGGAAAAAAGAAAGTATAGTGGAAATAATGATTTCAATTGCATAACCAATTAGGCTTGCAAACTTAATGCAATAATGTTGCAAAAAGAAATTGGATACTTAGAAATAAGGACTAATAATGATTTTTTAGTCGCTAGTCTTAAATCTATAAAGTAAGTTTAGCATCAAGTTGAAAGAAAGGATAGAAGATTGGCTTTCACTTTCAACTTTTTCTGAATTCTTCGAATTACTATTTGCGGGAGGGTTATTCTTAAGTGTTAATTTCTGATTTGGAGTGATAAGGATATCCTCTCTCTCATTTTTCAGCTTGTTTTCTTCTACGAAATCGAAACTCACCGTTTTCTCTGACACTTCGCTATTGGCAGATGGTGTGTTTGGGTTTTGTTGTTTAGCTGAATTTGGATTTTCTTGATGTGCATCTTGAAGTGCTAACCAAGAAGATTCATGGCTATTTTGGTCAACTGCATTTGCTTGAAAAGAAAAGGCAGTTCCCGAAAATATAAAAATCAACAAAACTACTTTAAACTCGTTTTTCATAGGTTTTTTCAGCATAGGCACCAAATATACTAATTAATAACCTTTTACAACAGTCTAACGAAAAATATTTTATAAGCTTCCTTACTCTAATCCAGAATATTTAACTTCAGCTCGGAGAAATATAAATCTATCTACAAAACCGCTTATTTAAGAAATTCACCTATGACAAATGATTATATTGATTGGGGAGACTTCGCCAAAGTTGACATCCGAATTGGTACTATTATAAGAGCAAGCCATTTTGAAAAAGCGAAAAAGCCTGCCTACATATTGCATGTGGACATGGGGCCTGAGCTAGGTATAAAAAAATCAAGCGCACAGATTACTGAGCATTATTTGCCCGAGCATTTGATTGGTAAAAAAGTAATTGCTGTATGTAACTTCAAGCCAAAACAAATCGCAAATTTGCTATCTGAAATCTTGGTGACGGGCTTCTTTGATGATAATGGACATGTAGTCTTGGCCACTGTTGATGGAGAAGTGCCAAATGGAGCAAAACTGTGTTGAGGAATAAGCATGTATAATATTTCGAAAATAAGTGAAATAGTCAATTGCAACCGAAAGGAAATAGCAAAGCCAGACACGACAATTGATCAGTTACTGATTGATACTCGAGTAGGCAATGTTTCTGATCAGGCTTTATTTTTTGCCTTAAAGGGAGAAAAAAGCGATGGCCACTTATATCTATCAGCTGCTTATGAAAAAGGTATTCGAAATTTTGTAGTCTCCTATTTACCACCCGCTTTTCCATTTCCAGGCGATTGTAATATTCTTGAAGTTTCAGATACTCTTCAGGCTCTTCAAATGCTTGCGTCCTTTCACCGTCAAAAATTCTCTTACCCGGTAATTGGAATTACTGGCAGCAATGGCAAAACCATCGTTAAAGAATGGTTAACAGAGTTGCTTCACTCCCATTTTAAAATAGTAAAAAGCCCGAAAAGCTTCAACTCACAAATAGGCGTGCCTCTCTCAGTCTGGGAAATGTCAGAACACTTCGACTTGGCTATTTTCGAAGCTGGTATTTCTCAGAAAGCAGAAATGACCAAACTAGAAATCATCCTTAAGCCAAATATCGGAATCATAACAAATATTGGCACAGCCCATGAGGAAGGTTTCAGATCAGTTGAAGATAAGCTGAATGAGAAGCTTCAGTTATTTAAAAATACCGGGCTCCTGATCTATTCTACAGATCAAATGCTAGTTGCGAAAACAGTAGAAGAATTATTCCCCAAAACTAAGCGGCTGTCTTGGTCAAAAAATGAACAAGGTCAAGCTGATATCCAATTCCATCTTGTTAATCAAAGCCTTTCACTTTGGCGAGTTAATTATAATGGTGCGTCATTTGAGTTTGAATGCCCATTTAAAGATGCTGCATCCAAAGAAAATCTATTTCACTGCATATCATTGTTGCTGGCATTAAAAATCTCTCATCAATCAATTGTAAATGGTATAAGAGCACTTAAGCCAATTGAATCTAGATTAGAAATTAAGGAAGGCAAGTTCGGCTCAATCATAATCGATGACACTTATAACAATGATCTGGCTGGCTTGAAAGTCGCATTGGATTATTTGATTTCATTTGGCATTAGGGATAAGAAAACTGTAATACTTTCTGCTTTGGCTCAGCTAGCAAACCCAACTGAAACCTATTCATACATAGCCAAATTGCTTGAGCAATATAAAATTGATGACGTCTATTTGATAGGTGACGATTTTAAGAAGTGCGAAAATCTTTTTAATCTGAATGCCCAATTCTTTGAAAGCACTGATGAGTTTCTTCGCCAAATTAAAGTAAAGTCATTTGCTGATTCAATGATCTTAGTAAAAGGTGGGCGTGTGTTTTCATTCGAAAAAATAGTTCAAAGACTTACCAACCAAATCCATTCAACTCGGTTAGAAATTGATTTGGAAGCATTGGTTCATAATTACAATTATTTCAAATCTCTGCTGAAGCCAAGCACTAAAATGATGGTGATGGTGAAGGCCTCCGCCTATGGTTCTGGATCGCGGGAGGTAGCCAGAGTATTGCAACATCATAATGTAGATTACCTTTCTGTTGCCTATGCAGATGAAGGCGTTGCATTAAGACAAAATGGGATAAACACACCCATTATGGTCATGAATACAACGGAAGAGAATTTCGAACAATTGCTCACTTGGAACTTAGAACCAGAGATTTATTCAATTTCCTATTTAAGCTCTATCCTCACTTTTTTGGCCAACAAAAATGCTCAGCTAAATGCGCACCTCAATTTAGATACTGGGATGCATAGGCTTGGCTTTATGCCTGAAGATGATAAAATTCTAAGTCAAATTCTGCAATCTCAATCTCGAATTAAAATCAAATCCATTTACACACATTTAGCCGCTTCGGACGATCCAGTGTTCGATAAATTTAGTTTAGAACAGCTTGAGCATTTTAAAAAATGGGCTACAAAAATTGCGAAACTTTTACCTGAAAAACCACTCTTACACGCACTGAATAGTTCTGGCATAAGTAGGTTCACTGAATATCAGTTGGATATGGTAAGACTTGGAATTGGATTGTACGGAATTGCAAATGACGATGAAACTCAAGATAGATTACAGACTGTAGCATCACTAAAAACTAAAATTACTCAGACTAAAAAGGTGAAAAAGGGTGGTTCAGTTGGCTATGGAAGAATGGGAAAAGTTGAAGCTGATAAGATAATAGCCATAGTTTCTATTGGCTATGCAGATGGCTACAGTAGGTTGTTCAGTAATGGAGCAGGAGGAATGATTGTGAATAAGCAGTTTGCACCCACCATTGGTAATGTGTGCATGGACATGACTATGCTGGATATCACAAACATAGATGCGCACGAAGGCGATGAAGTGGAAGTATTTGGATTACTACAAAGTATAAAAAAAATGGCTGATTCCTTGAACATTATTCCATATGAAATGCTTACTAATATAAATAACAGAGTAAAGAGAACCTTTCACTTCTGACAATTATCACATAATTGTTTGGCCTTTATAAAGTTCTGATTAAATTTGTTGGAAGTGCAATAGCTCAAATGTTATTTTTTGATAGTTGCTCTAATTTTTTAAACTAATAAGAACGAAATGGAAATATTTTTACTTGGCCTAAGTGGATGGCTAATTATAGCCTTTTTATTAGCGAAAGCTGGAACAAAATTAAATAAGAAGTTTGCTACAACCTTCTTATTCTCTCTAATACTGAGTCCAATTGCAGGCTTAATTTACTTGAACACCGATTTATCTGCTTCAAAAAAGAAAACCAAGAGAGGTGGCCCTTGGAGTGCTTGGATTAGTAAAGCTGAAGAAGCTCAAAACAATGAAGAATTTCAGTATGCAAGAGAATGTTATCAAAATGCTCTTGAGGAATTGCAAGATCCAGAAGGCCAAGCAAAATTGTACTACAAGAAGTACATCTTAAGCAAGATTTCAGAAGTGAATTATGCTCTTACCTTGTTAGAAAATAAGAAAGACAAACAAGTCCCGTTTAATATAAATCCTGAGAATTCTTATCTTAAGGAGTCATTTGAAGAGATGAATGAAGATAAAAGCAATACAAAAACCGGCTAAACTTTCTCGTTTACTCAAAACAGCATTATATTTTTTGCCCATTTTTTTTCTTTCAATTTTCTAACTAATCTCTGACTGATAATTTATAAAGGATACATTGAGAAAGCCGTATCTTGCTGCTCAATATTCTATCATCTATAATTATATTTCATTGGTCACATTTTTCCTTCAACGACATTCAAAATTTGTTTCTGACGCTAGTATTTGGGATAAGAAAGTAAGCTATTTTGCTTGGTTGCGTCTAGGTTTTTTTATTGTAGCATTAGCGGTACTCTACATCTTATTTCAATATGAATTGTTTCTAGGAGTTGCCGTAGTCTCAGTAGCTTTCTTCTTTGTATTTGGTTTGCTTATCAATAGACATAACAGTCTCAAAACTACCCGAGACTTTTTCAAAAACTTATCTACTATCAATCAGAATGAAGCCAAACTTGCCAAGCTGGAATTAAAGCAACAACAAGATGGGGGTTCCTTTAACGACAGTAAACATCCTTATGCTAGTGATTTAGATATTTTTGGGAAACACTCACTTTTTCAACTTCTCAATAGAGCCGAAAGTAATAATGGTCAAGCCACGCTGGCCGATTGGCTGAAATATCCTCCCGCCAAAACCGAATTGCTACGTAGACAGGAAAGCATCAAAGAACTTAAAGATAAAATTGACTGGCGACAAGAGTTTCAAGCCAAATTGATTGGCAGCTATTTAGAGGAAGAATCACTCCAAAAATTTTCCCTTTGGCTCAATAAAAACGATTTCAAAAAACCTCCACTTTTATTTCTATTTCTGTGGGTTACGCCAATAATTGCCGTTTTAGCCTTAATGCTGTATCTGAACAGTATCATTAGCATTTACATTTTTGCAGTGCCTATCCTTGTTCATTTGTGGGCATTACGCAAAGTATTTAATGCCACTAAAGAGGCAACTGAACTGGCACAGTTGGGCTCTAAACTCTTGAAAGCTCTCAAAAATGGAATTCAGCACATAGAAGACAGTGAGTTTGAAACGAAAAGCTTGCAAGAGTGGAAGAAAGAATTGAATGGCGCTTCCAAGCAAATAAAGGAGTTGGAAAACCTATTATATAAACTTCAGAATAGAGCCAATATAATTTACGGCATTGTCAACATTTTCCTGCTTTCGGATATTCGATTAATGGTGGCAATTAGCCGCTGGAAAGAACAAACTAAGGACAAGTTTCCCGTTTGGAATGAAACGTTAGCCAATTTCGAAGCAATCAATTCATTGGCAGGTTTTGCATTTGCAAATGAAGCCTACAAATTTCCAACTTTTTCAGACAAGGAGTATACTATCAAAAGTACAGAATTGGGACATCCGCTAATCCCTCAAAATGAAAGTATTACAAATGATTTCACAATGGAAGGCCGTGGAGGGATTGGATTGATTACAGGATCCAACATGGCTGGAAAAAGTACCTTTTTACGAACGCTAGGTATCAATATGGTGCTTGCATATGTAGGAGCTCCAGTATGTGCAAAAAGTATGGAATTATCTATGCTTAGAATTTTCACCTGTATGAGAACGGAAGATGCTTTAGAGGAAAGTACATCTTCCTTTTATGCAGAATTGAAGCGAATTCGCCAATTATTGGATCAAACAGAAGCGGGAGGAATACCAACTTTTTATTTACTCGACGAAATATTGAAAGGTACAAATTCCGCAGATCGCCATTTGGGTGCAAAAAGCCTCTCCTACCAATTGAACAATTCAAATGCAATGGGTCTGATTTCAACGCACGATTTGGAATTGACAGCCTTGGAAGGACAAATTCCTCGGCTTACAAACTATAGCTTCCATTGCGATATTGTAGAAGATAAACTTCACTTCGACTATAAATTACGCAACGGCACTTGCAATAGCTTTAATGCAAGCAAATTAATGGAGCTAATGGGAATCAAAATTCAACCTAATTAACCTTAATATTCATAATATCAAAATGGAGGAAATCATCTGAAACATCTCCCGCCTTGCGGATAACGAGACCTTCATTTGTAGCAAATGCCATCGTACCAACATAGCTTATTGGTTGATTAAGATTAATTCCCAAATCTATTTCACCAAGCTTTTTAAATTCTTCATCGAAGACCAAAATCCATTGTCTAGTAATTCGTTGTCTTGGGTTTTCGGCAAGCCTATCTGGATCGTGGACAGCTTGATAAGCAATTCTATAATATAGCTTACGATATGGGTCTGTAATCAGCGGGCCATAGGTGCTCAGTTGAGCAAAATGCTCTGATATTTTGGCCATATTCTCATTTGTATCTGGCAAATCAGATAAAATTATTTCACCAATCTCATTTCCTCGTGCTTCTGCCTTTCGGTAGCTTTTAAAGTCATCGGTAATCACCAGATGATGACTTGTAGCAAAACTATAAGCAATTGAACCGTCTAATAACTGAGTTTCCCAAAAGCTACGTAATGGATACACAAAGTTCGTATTGTATGGAATATCCTCTGACCAATCCATTAGGGTGTCTACTGGGTTGCCATCATTCTTGCCTATTTCCATTACAATTCCTTTATCAGTATTACTTCCCATAGGAACTGAGAGCACAAAATTGCCATTCTTTCTTACCACATCTCGAACTATATTTCGTGGAACCGAAGGAAATGGGTCTTGCAAAGTTTCTTGTGGAAATCTCTGTTTCCAAAGCAGTTTTGCATCTGTAGTAAAAAGAGATAGCTCTCTTGCGTTGGCAATAGATATTAGGAGACTATCCTTATTTAGAAATGAGAAAAGCGGAATAAATGAAGTACCATTTGGTCCCTCTTTATCGAATTCAATTACATTTTCCAGATCAGTAGATTGAAAATCGTATAAATAAATTCTGTTAAAGGCTTGATTTGAATAGGCCAATTTATGGCTCGAATCAAACTTTATGTATTGCAAACTTCCATCGGGTTTGGTAATGGAGTCTAGCGGAAATTTCTTTTCGCCAACGATTTCAAAAGATACTGTTGGATTTTCATATTCACTCTGAGCATCACAGGAGCTAAATAAAATGCCGCATAAAATTCCTATTGGCAAAAATCTTAATTTGTTTTGCATCTTTAAAGTTGATGGGATATTCTAAAGATATAGAAAACAATATTTAAATCACAATGAATAATACAATTACAGTAATTGGCATTTTAGGGGGAGGTCAATTAGGCCGAATGTTTATTCAAGAAGCTATTAATTTAAATGTGGATGTGCACATCTTAGATCCAGATGCAAATGCGCCTTGCAAAGAAATATCCTCCCGCTTTCAGCAAGGTTCTTTACTAAATTATGACACTGTTTTAGCATTTGGACAGGCTTGTGATGTAATTACCATCGAAATAGAAACTGTAAATACAGAAGCTCTTAAAGCATTGAGAGCTCAAGGAAAAAAGGTTTTTCCTCAACCAGAAGTGATTGAGTTGATTCAAGACAAAAGGCTTCAAAAACAATTTTATAAAGAAAATGGCATTCCTACTTCAGAATTTATCCTAACAGATAATATGGAAGAAGTAATCGCCAATAAGCATTTTTTACCTGCTGTAAATAAAATGGGTAGAGGTGGATACGATGGCAGAGGCGTTCAAATTTTGCGCAGTGAAGAGGATTTACCTAAAGCATTCGATGCAAAGGGTTTGCTGGAGAAATTTATTCCTTTCGAAAAGGAGTTAGCTGTGATTGTATCGCGCAACGAAAAAGGAGAAATGGCTACCTTCCCAGTGGTAGATTGCGAGTTTCATCCAGAAGCAAATTTGGTTGAGTTTCTATTTGCACCAGCTGACATCAGCGAAGATATCGCCAACAAAGCACAGGAAATTGCCAAAACAGTCATTCAAAAACTAAATATGGTTGGTTTGCTTGCCGTTGAGTTATTCTTGACCAAGGAGGGTGATATTTTGGTAAATGAAGTTGCGCCTAGACCTCACAATAGTGGACATCATACCATTGAAGGAAATATGACTTCTCAATTCGCTCATCATTTACGCTCCATTCTAAATTTAGCTCCAGGTGATACAACTCAACGCAGTCCCGCAGCTATGATCAATTTGTTGGGAGAGGATGGCTACACGGGTGATGCTGTTTATGCTGGGCTTAAGGAAGCTTTGTCAGAATCGGGCGTATATGTGCATTTGTATGGGAAAAAACTCACTAAACCCTTCCGCAAGATGGGCCATGTCACCGTGATTGATTCAGATTTGACTAAATTGAAAGCGAAAGCTAGAAAGATAAAAGAGACCATAAAAGTAATCGCATGAGTGAAATAAGTGTAAGTATAATAATGGGAAGCCAATCTGACTTGAGAGTGATGTCGGAAGCGGCTAGAGTCTTGGAAGAATTAGGAGTTAGTCACGAAGTTACCATTGTGTCGGCACATCGAACTCCGATAAGAATGGTAGAATTTGCCCAAAAAGCTGCTTCACGTGGCGTAAAGGTAATTATTGCTGGGGCGGGAGGAGCTGCGCATTTACCAGGAATGGTTGCTTCATTAACTACGCTTCCTGTAATTGGTGTCCCAGTAAAAAGTTCTAACTCTATAGATGGTTGGGATTCTGTATTATCAATTCTGCAAATGCCCGGTGGAGTTCCTGTGGCGACTGTAGCTTTGGATGGTGCAAGAAATGCTGGAATTTTGGCTGCCCAAATTATCGGTGCTTTTGATAAAAGTATAGCTCAGAATCTATTGATCTTTAAGGAGAGCCTAAAAGATAAGGTAGTAAAAAGTGCTGAGGCAATGGAAAAACGTGGGTGGAAGGATTTGCTATAATTCCTCCTGACTGGGTTTATTCGTTACTAGCTTGCTTCTGAGAATCCACATTCCGACAAATAGTACGGGTGAGATCAAAAACTCATGTAGAGATTGAGCAAATTTTTTGGTAGGATAGCTCACCATTTCGATAGTCCAATCATACAAGCCAATAAAAACCAATACAACAATTAGAGCAGTATGGATAAGGTGCCATAGAGTCATCATCCATTTGTCGGCACCATTTTTTAGAGACAGGGTTCCAATTCCATAAACACCTATTATTGAAACAACTCTACCAACATGCTTGAGCTTGCGAGGAATATTCCAGTGATAATAGCCTTCGAAAAAGAGGTAGTAAATAGAATAGACGATTACAATCCCAATTAGCCCAAAAATAAATCGCTTATACGGCTGCATAATTTTCGGGTTCGTCAAGTTTGAGGTTACGGGTAAATACTACCCAAATAAGAAAAATCATCAAATAAATTACGCCTTTGTATAGGTAGTCATGCGCAAATTCTAGCATACCCGGCTTGTACCATTGCAGCCAAATGAGGCCAACAAAGCGAGCAATATTTGCTACATAAATTATCACAATGCCTGCTGGAATGAAGAAGGCTTTTCTTAGCCAGCTAGAAGGAAATGCAATGATAAAACCCAAGTAAAGCACAAAAACTTCAAGACCATTACATGGATCACCTATACCGCTAAGGGGGATGTCATTAAAATAAAGCACAGTCTGTACAGGGTAGCTTTCTACTCCTTCCTGCACAATGTAATGTGTTTTTTCAACTGCATGAAATGGATCACCATCAGCCATTCTATTTAATTGAATAACAGTGTGCTTCCCTACAAGTTGAGTTAATGGTTCGTCAATTACTCTATCTGGCAATAAAAAAAGGGAGTAAACCAACTTCCAAGCGAGAAAGATAATGAGTCCTTTTATAAGAAAACCTCTTACTGGTGATGGAATACTATTCCATTTTTCTTTGTAGTCGCCAAAAATGGTTGCGATTTTCATAGTAGCTATTGAATGGGTAAATATAGCTATTTTAAAAGGTCTAGAAAATTGACTCTCTACAAATAGGCAAATGTTCGATTTTCAATTACTGGGTAGTTGCACTATCCCAATCCAAAAATCCTCAACAGTTGTGAGTACTTTAATAAAGTCATCAACATCTACAGGCTTGGTGATATATGCATTTGCAAAATTCTTATAGGCATGTAGAATATCTTTGTGCGAAGAAGATGTAGTCAAAATAATTACTGGGATATGCTTTAAATGCTCAGTAGACTTAATATACTCAAGTACTTCATGTCCATTCATTTTTGGCAGGTTCACATCCAACAAAATCAAATCGGGTGTACTGGCATCCGAAAATACCCCTCTTTTATTTAAAAAATCGATGGCTTCCTCTCCATCACGCGCTACACTTACATCATTGATGATTTTTCCTTCTTCAAGGGCTTCGGTAGTAAGCAAGATGTCCCCTTCGTTGTCTTCTACCAATAAGATATGGATATGTTTCATTGGATTTGAAATTGACTCTAATATAAGCTATTTCGAAGAACTTTGTTTGACTAGGTAGTTTTTGGCAAGGTGAAATAAAAAGTAGAACCAATTCCTTTTTCTGATTCTACCCAAATTCTACCGCCCATTCCTTCAATTACCTTTTTGCAAATTGCCAATCCCATTCCTGTTCCTGAATACTCTTCTTTTCTATTGAGGCGCTGAAAGATCACGAAAATTCTATCGAAATAATTCTTGTCGATTCCGATACCATTATCGTTTACTGAGAATTGCCAAAAATCGCCAATTTCCTTAGCATTAATTGAGACTGTTGGCTGAACACCCTCCCGCTTATACTTCAATCCATTATTCACCAAGTTTTGAAACAACTGAAGCATCGAGACCCTCACAGCTCTTAACTTTGGTAAATTCTCGAATTTTATTCTAGCCCTATTTTCAGAAATTGTTTTTCTGTTTAACACCAAAACTTCATTCATAATATCTTGGAGGTCCACGAGCTCAATTTCTTCATCCGAATTGCTGAGTCGAGAAAATTCTAGTAAATCGAGAATGATTTGCCGCATCCTTTTGGCACCATCAATTGCAAAGTAGATATATTTTTTACCCCGCTCATCCAATATTTCATTATACTTTTTCTCAATCAGTGTCAGAAACCCAGTGATCATCCTAAGAGGTTCTTGTAAATCGTGAGATGCAACGTAGGCAAATTGCTCTAATTCTTTATTGGAAATTTCCAGCTCTTTTGCTTGACGAATTAGGTCTTCATTAAGCTCTTGAAGTTGCTTCTCTGTTTGCTTCCTTTCGGTAACATCTTTGAAATACACTGCTAAACCATTGGATGATGGATACGCACTAACTTCGAACCAAGCAGATAATGGTGGGAAATATTCTTCGAAATGGGAAACCAAGCCAGTGGATAATGCTGCTTGATAATGTTGATAAAATGAAAGCTTCACTGTCTCAGGGAATTTATCCCACAAATTGGCTCCAATCATCTCCTCCCGCTTCCTTTGTAGTAAGTTTTCCGCATGATAATTCCAATAAGTTACTTTCCAGGTTTTATCTACTGCATAAAAGCCATCACCTATACTTTCTAATATTTCATTCTTCTCTTTGAAGGCTTTTTGTAATGCAATTTCGGACAACTTCACTTCGGTAATGTCCCTACTGTAGCAGGCTATTCCTTCAATTTTAGAGTCAATGATAATGGGACTAAAGCTGATATCCGCCCAGCTTTCTGTAGCACCATCTATTGGTGGTATATAAACTACTTGTTGAAAAGACTCGCCATCTAGTGCACGCTTGTATAGTTTGCTCCAAAATTCCAAAAAGTCAATTGGATATTTACCGGCCATTATTAGGTCATCACCTGGTTTTAGCTCATTTCCAGTATAATCTTTAAGGTTCTGTAAAAACGCTTCATTTGCAGTAATAAGCCTGAAATCTGTGGCAACACTCCAAATTAGATCTTGAGTACTATTAATTAATGCTTCTTTATTTTGCCGCTCGTACTCCTTTGCATTTTCAGCTTGCACTCTGTCGGTTACATCCCTGAAATTATCTACGATTCCACCAATACTTGGATCATGGATCATATTGGTAATAGTGGCATCTAAGTATCTCCACGTGCCATTTTTATGTTTTGTGCGACCTGGAAAACCCTTTATAGGAATTCCTGGGCTCTCCAAAACCTTCACCATAATCCCTTGAATTTTTTCAACGTCATCTGGATGCATTAATTCAAATAAATTCAAATTGAAAGCTTCTTCTTTAGAATAGCCAAGTATATGCTCCACAGATGGCGTGACGTAAACTGGGTTCCCTTCGGCATTTAGCACTACTATACCATCAGTTCCATTCTCTAATAAAGCCCTATATTTTCGCTCTTGTTGTAAAATTTGGTTTGATTTCTCCTCAACTAGGTGCTTCAATTCAATAGGCTGCTTTGATACATACCAAATAAAAACAGCTCCAATTAATGAAAATAGGAATCCTAGAATGGCAAAAGGTAGGCTATTGAAAATGGTATTGGGCAATTTTGGCTTCACATACAGTGTCCATTCACCAACTAAAATATTAGATTTTACTACATCAGCATCAATCTCAAAATCGCTAGTTGAAATAAAAAACTCTTCAACTTCAGTATTACGATTTATTTTTGACAACATGTAATCATAACTACTGCTATTCAGGTTTATACCAGCAGCTTCGAGCAGCGTCGGGATTTTTATTATCACTGCTGAGAAACCAAAGAAATCATCATCAATAAATATTGGCAATCGACCAATTACAGCAACTCCACCTTGACGGAGATTAATCGGGCCAGCAAAGTAAAGCTCTCTTTTCTCAATAGCTTCAAATGCTTCTCTATTTACGAGAGTATCAGCCAAAATATCATAGCCAATGACAGATTCGTT
Organism: Peijinzhouia sedimentorum; assembly: GCF_049340005.1. NCBI lineage: Bacteria > Pseudomonadati > Bacteroidota > Cytophagia > Cytophagales > Peijinzhouiaceae > Peijinzhouia > Peijinzhouia sedimentorum. The sequence goes on along the minus strand of NZ_JBMPIY010000006.1, from coordinate 61,111 downwards.
TCCTTCAATTGGAAAAACATTGGTGATTACTCCACCTTGCACTAATTGGATAGCATCTATATATTGGTTGGCCTGCAATAAGCCTTCAGCGATAAATTCAAAATTATCTGGGGCTCCGTTTTCTTGGATTAAGAAAGCCAGAGATTTTGTAGCAGAAAGACTATAATTGAGGGAAGATTGCAGCCTGCTAGTAATAGATATGGATTCATTTACAGTCCGCTGATACTCTTCTTCCTCTGACTTCTGATATATTTTATAATTTAAAAACTGTGCTATAAAAAATAGCAGAAAGAAAGTAACCAGACCTGAATATACAGCTCTTGAATAAGAATGTTTTAATTGCTGTGTTTCCATAAAATTTGGAAACAATATAGGTAAAAAATAAGGAGTAAAAATTCCTGAAAAACTTAATCAATTAGGAATGCTATTCCAGCTCTAAACATGGGTATGATAAAACCTAGGATTGCAGTTGCGACTCCACTCTCTCTAGAGCAAATCGGATCTGCGAAATCTTGAAAGAAAAGTAACGAGAGCGGCGATTATCAACTTCTTGGAGCTTTTGAATCTCCTCCAATGCATTTGTATAAAATTGCTTTGCTTCAGTCAATTCATTTTTGCTTTCAGCTTCTTTACCTTTCTTTTCAAATTGCTTCCAAAGCTTCGCTCCTTTTGTGGCCAAGCTATTATTTCTACCAAATAGTTTTGCCAGCATTATTTTAATCCTCCTTATTATGATCTTGATTATTTCTGTTGCGCTTGTCACGAAGCTTTTTGGCTCCATAGGCAGCACCAGCACCTAGTAATATGCCTAATCCACCATCGATTGGATTATCCAATACATCTGGAGTGAAGCTAGGAGGCCCACCAAAGGTTTGGGCGTAGGTGCAAATTGCAACAAAATTAATTAGTATAGTGAAGATGATCTTTTTCATTTTAAATTTTCTTTTGAATGGTGAATTGAAAATCAGCGGGAGGGTAATTTATCCTCCCGCCATTTCTTCGGTTTAGTTGACCATTAATCGTTTTACAATTCGTTGCTTGCCATGGGTTATTTCCACCAAATAAACTCCTTTGGCTAAGCTTCCTACTTCATAGCTTATCTGCGCATCATCTGTTGCTTTTATGGTTGTTTCATAAAGCATTACACCTCTTATATCTACTAAGCGCACATGTGTATCAGCAATCTCATCCGGACGCTGAATACTTACCATCACTTGCTGTTGAGCTGGGTTTGGCAATAAGAAAGCTTGGAAACGATCTGCTGTTGGATTTATGCTTGTGATCACTTCTATTCCCATCACAATATCAAATCGGTGACCTTTGGAAGCTTGTTCATCGGTAACCTCAAACTCATAAGTTGCTCCCTTCTCAAGTGTAATCAGCTCATCCAGATGGCGATCGTAGAGTTGTAATGTACGACCTGATTCCATATCGAAATCTGGAACTGTAAGCGTAAATTTAACAGCAGGACTAAGTATATGTAATGGAATACGATATTCTTCTTCGTCAACCCAAGGTCGGCGATCAATTGCCATTGCATAGTCATCTGCTGATACTGTAAAGAAGTTTACAGATGGATTTTCAAACTTCGTTGCATCCATAATATCTACCTTAGCATCAGTCTCATCATCAAAGTAAACGAGCACACGGTCGACCTCTTGTCCATCAATATCTATGGCCAATTGCATAGTGTTAACGCCATAGCGACTTGCTATATCTCCATCTTCTCTAAAGGTGACTGCCGCGCCTGGATCCAATTGCTTTTGAGCTAATTTATTTGCTTCTGTGAATGTTAGTGATGCATTATCAATATTTGCAACCACAAAGAAACCAGTACCTGTAGCAAGTTGACCTAGCACTGGTGTACCTCCATCAAATGGCTCAGCTACATAATTACCTCCACGACCACCGCCAGGTCCATAGACTGTGTCGTCACCTTGAACTCCTGTGCGTGGTTGCCATACATAATAGTTAGGGCCTATGTTTGTTCTATCTCCTCCCGGAATGGTTTTCAAATCTATCGCTGCAGGATAAGGATTACCTATAAAGTTGAATGCACTACTCCCTGCAACTCCATCACCTGGATTACCTGATCTTACTAAGCCCACCAATATTTGCTCACATAGATTGACCTCGCCAATAAGTTCATAAGTAACATCTTGAGGAACGTAATCATCATCTCCAACCACGCCACCTTGACTACGTGGTCCTCTGAATAGCATTCTTACCGCACGCCCTTTGAACCAGTCTCCTATATTAGCCGGACTTACTGCAACCCAACCAGTATCTTCATCCTCTTCTGCTTGGTTACCCGCAGCTGTATTGTACCAGAAAGCACTTGGATTACCTGTATCGTTGAAGTCTAAGCCTTCACCTGTGATATGTACATAATCTCTAATTTGTTGGAGGCTTAATGTACCATTAAATGGATGAGCAATAAAGCGGAAAGCTCTATTATTGCCAGCAACAAATTTCTGAATTCGAACATTACCGATAATACTAACCACCGCACATTCCAAATCAGAAATTGGTGCAAAATAAGCATCACCACTTGCGTCACTTATTAAGCGTAAATTGTCATTGGTGGTAAGTGCCCCTTGAGTCAATTTAATGCTTTCAGTTATATTTACCATATTACCAAGGCCTGCTGTAATTGTAACTCCTGTTGGATTGTCGATCTCCAAATTACTAATATTGAAGTCACCTATAATTGTTTGTGCAGTAACTCCTCTCATAGCAATATTACCTGCATCGAGAACTGTTCCTTGGCTATCTAAAGTGCCTGTAACACATACCGTTTCACCTGCAGGGATAGTTAATGAAGCCCCAAGATCAATTGTTAAATTATTGATACAAACATTACAACTATTGCTGATAACTGGAGGCGTTCCTGTATTTTCTATTCGAATATTTGCACCAGCGACAGGAACGCTACCTAGGTCCCAGTTAAGTACATTACACCAATCATCATCATCTGCACCAGTCCAAGTATATGTTAGTGGTGGATAAACGGTAATATGCAATGTAGCGCTAGCTGTAGCACCATCTGTACCTTGTGCTGTATAAACGAAACTTGTACTTCCTTCAAAATTAGCTTCCGGGGTGAACGTATAGGTGCCATTTGCATTCAATAGCAGCGAACCTTCACCAGCATTATTATATGTATTAGGGTTTGTAACAGTTGTTAGTACTACTCCTGAAAGCTGGGTATCATTGGTTAATACATTTCCACTCACTGGAGTGATACCATTCGTGCTTGCATAATCGTCCGCAGCTATTACAATATTACCAGTTCCTGCTGGATAAACATTGATGGTAACAGTTGCAGTAGATGGTCCATTATTATCTGTATCGTCTACTGAGTAAGTAAAGGTATCAACACCTGTGAAACCAGCATCTGGCGTGTATGTAATTACACCCGTTGTTGCATTAATAGAAGTGCTACCATTTGCAGGTGCCGTTCCTATTGAAACAGTCGTGGCATCTATACTGCCTCCAGTGTTACCTACTTGATCATTTGCTACAACATCTATCGGTACTGCAACTCCTGGATTGGCTGGATTTGCATCAGCATAAGTCACTGCAAAATCATTGTTAGCAACTGGCGGATTCGTGGTGGAAGAAGGATCTGTAACAGTGATCGTTAACGAACCTGTCACACATGGAGGAGTCGGATTTGTTGGAGAGCAAATATCATAAGTATATACATATACGCCTGGTATATCCGTCTCAAAATCAAACGTGCCATCTGAATTTAAAGTAAAGCTAACCGTTGCTCCCACTGGATTACCTGGGTCCGCGGTTTCACCTGAATAAGTTGAGCCTGATGGAACAACATCATTGGTACTCACATCGCCATTAATTGTTTGATCTACAAAACCAACAGCGACATCTGGTGTTGCTGTAATTCCAGCATTTACAGTGATATGCAAAGTTGCATTTGCCGTAGCTCCATCTGTACCAGTAACTTCATATGGGAAAATACTTGTACCTACAAAACCTAAGGCTGGTGTAAAGGTATAGCTTCCATCAGCTAATAAAGTCAACGTTCCAGTACCATTAGTAACACTCTGAGGTGTTGCTTCCAACGGGTCTGTACCATCTAATTGGGAGTCATTTGTCAATACATTTCCTGTTGCGTTCGCACTTGGGTATGTTATTGCGTAATCATCTGCCGCTGTTACAATATTTCCCGTTCCAGCAGGATATACATTAATAGTAACAGTTGCTGTAGATGGTCCATTATTATCTGTATCGTCTACTGAGTAAGTAAAGGTGTCAACGCCTGAAAAACCTGCATCTGGAGTATAAGTGATTTCTCCAGTTGTAGCATTTACGGAGGTAGAGCCATTTGCTGGACCACTTGTTACAGATACTGAAGATGGGTCTAAAGCTCCACCTGGATTCCCAGGTTCATCATTCTCTAATACATCAATCGCAACGGGAACACCTGGATTCGCCGGATTTGCGTCAGCAAGCGTATTTGCTAAATCATTATTGGCAACTGGTGGGTTGGTAGTGATAGCAGGGTCTGTAACAGTGATTGTTAACGAACCTGTCACACACGGAGGAGTAGGATCTGTTGGAGAACAAACATCAAAAGTATAGACATACACACCCGGTGTATCCGTCTCAAAATCAAACGTGCCATCTGGATTTAAAGTAAAGCTAACTGTTGCTCCTCCCGGATTACCTCCATCTGCTGTTTCACCCGAATAAGTGGAGCCTACTGGTACTACATCATTGGTACTCACATCGCCATTAATTGTTTGATCTACAAAACCAACAGCGACATCTGGTGTTGCTGTAATTCCAGCATTTACAGTAATGTGTAAGGTTGCATTTGCAGTAGCTCCATCTGTACCAGTAACTTCATATGGGAAATTACTGGTCCCTAAAAAGCCGAATGCAGGCGTAAAGGTATAACTACCATCAGCTAATAAAGTCAATGTTCCAGTACCGTTAGTAACACTCTGAGTCGTTGCTGCCAATGGATTTGTACTATCCAATTGGGAGTCATTGGTTAATACGTTACCAGTAGTTGATGTACTTGGATAAGTAGTTTTATAATCATCCGCAGCTGTTACAATATTACCTGTTCCAGCAGGATATACATTAATGGTAACAGTTGCTGTAGATGGGCCATTATTATCTGTATCGTCTACTGAGTAAGTAAAGGTGTCAACGCCTGAAAAACCTGCATCTGGAGTATACGTAATAGTGCCATCTCCATTGTTTACTAGGCTACCATTTGATGGGCCTGAAACAACAGCGGTAGACGCAGCATCTAATACACCTCCCGCATTACCAGCTTGGTCATTTGCAATTACATTGATCGTAACAGGAACACCTGGATTCGCCGGATTTGCATCAGCAAGCGTATTTGCTAAATCATTATTTGCAATTGGTGGATTTGTTGTTGACGAAGGGTCACTAACTGTAATTGTTAATGTTTCATCCTTACATGGTGGATTTGGATTAGTAGGTGCACAAACTTGAATATTAAATACATACACTCCAGCCGCCGTTGGATTAAATGTGTAACTACCATCAGGGTTTATAGTTGGCACATCAGCAGCTGGGTTTCCACCTCCAGCAGATGAATAGGAATATGTTGTACCGCTAGGCACTACATCATTTGTACTCACATTGCCAGATACAGTTGAACCAATCAATGTAGTTTCCACATCAGGTTCCGTATCTAAACCTTGATTTACAGTAATAAATATTGTTGCGATTGCAGATGCGCCATCAGTACCAACAACTTGATAATCAAAGCTTGCAGTCCCTACAAAGTTGAGAGTAGGAGTAAATGTATAACTACCATCGGCTAATAATACTAATCGTCCTCCTGTATTTGTTGTTGTTTGAGGAGTTGCTTCTAAAGGGTCGGTATTATCTAACTGAGAGTCATTAGTCAACACATTTCCCGTTGCGTTTTCACGAGAATAAGTAGTGTTGTAATCGTCTGTTCCTATTACTGTATTTATTGTTCCAGTTGGAAATACCCTTACCTCGACTGTGGTAGTGGTTGGGCCATTATTATCTGTATCATCAACCTCATAAGTAAAGGTATCTACACCAGTAAAGGCAGCATCAGGTGTATATGTGATTTCGCCAGTAGTAGCATTAACTGAAGTAGATCCATTTGCTGGACCACCTGTTACAGATACAGAAGAAGGGTCTAAAGCTCCACCCGCATTGCCTGGCTCATCATTCTCTAATACATCGATTATAACTGCAATATTTTCTAAAGTATTGGCTACATCTGGATTTGCTATTGGTGGATTAGTCGAGCTATTTGGATCTATTACAGTAATCTGTAATGTTTCTGTTGGACACGGAGGAGTTGCTCCAGGAGCACATACATCATAAGTGTATATGTAAACTCCAGGCACGCTCGCACTAAATGAGTATGTTCCATCTAGATTAAGTGTTAGCGCTCCATCTCCCCCAACTGGGCCACTTGTTAAAACTTCTCCATCATACTCTGTACCAGCAACTACAAGGTCATTTGTATTAACATTTCCATTTAATGTTGTATTCGTATTGACCGTGCCAAAATCAGGAAAGGTTTCTTGATATATTACAGTAACTGTAGCAGCATTAGATGTTAAAGGTGGAACTCCTGAACCACTTACACGATAACCTATTGGTGTAGGACTTCCAACTAAAGTGGGATCAGGAGTAAATGTAATTGCCCCTGTAGTTCCATTTATACTCCATGTACCCTCGTTTGGTACAACTAATGGGTCTCCTGCAGCAGCAGTTCCCAATATTTGTACAGTCCCAGCATCTATTGGACTTTCACCAGGAGTATCGTTACCTAGCGCATTAATTACTATTGGCTGTCTGAAGTTACCATACACCAAATCATTAAAAGCCTGAGGTGGCGTTCTAGTAGCAACTGTTACCCATGTACCAGGCAAATCAGTATCATTTGGAATTACGCCAAAATAAGCTGAATGATTGTCTGTTTCGAAACTACCTCCAGAAAATTGAGAGATAACTAAACTATCATAAGCCAAGCCTTCTGTAGCAACTATATGCAAATAGGCATAAGGTTCTGCTGCATTTTGACCTCCAGTAGGCTCAGTTGGACCTGTCGGTTTTCCATAATAATCCTCTGTTAAATAATTCCCATTCGAAAAGGAGACTATTGGATTTGGAGCATTTGGTATAAAATTCACTACATCATCAGTAGTAAAAGTAAATAAAAGCACACCTTGTCTATAGACAAAAATCGTGTTTTCACCATCACCTGCTGCCCATGCAAAACCAAAATATTGTGTTGGCTCGTTCAATTTAAGACTCACTTGACCTCCTACTGGAACTGAAAGAAAATCTCCATGTCCAGCGCCATATTGGGAATCGGTGCTTATTGTTGGTGCAGTACCACTTTGAACAAACCTTCCAATATCTGCATTAAAGTAACCAGTTGGACCAATTGCCCAAGTTGAATTAGGTAAAGGAGCAAAGCCACCATAGGTCTCAGTATAAACTGCCTCAGTTAGGCCAACCGCCAAACCTAAGTCTGTTACCATCTGGCCTGGAGCACTCACAAAAATTCTAATATTCTCTTGAGCCAATGAAGGAACTTGAAGACAAAGAAATATTACGAGTGAAACAATTATTTTCGAATATTGAATCTTATTAAAAAAAATTCCTTTTGCCTTCCCTTTACAAAAAATAAATTTACAACTCTTGGTGGCTAGTTGAGTAGAAGTAGTCTGCATGGTTTAACAATTAATATTTACTATCGTTAACAACAAAAAAATAGTCCTATACGACAATAAATATAGTAGCAGCAACTTGTTATTAGTTAATTGTGGTGTTCAGGTTTCTAAAATGAAACCAATAAAATTTTATTCGACTGAAAGTGAGTAGTTTACACTTAAGTTTTTGAAAAAAAAGAATATACTTAATTCAGAAATGAAACATTATTTTCAAATATTGAACAAAGGAATCAAGAGCGTTTGAGGTACTCTTGTGGACTTAATCCCTCGTGTTTTATGAATGCATTGTAGAACGTTGTGCGAGAATTAAAACCTGCCTCTTCTGAAAGTCCTTCTAGTGTTATTTTCTTTGTGGAGCCCTTCTTAATCTCATTCTTTACGAATTCAACCCTATGAAAATTGACATAATCGTTGAAGCGCATTTTATAATGTCCATTGATAATCTTTGACAAAATGTATCTTTCACATTCCAATTTCTTCGCACATTCCTCTACCGTAAGTCCATTGATTTGGAACCATTTCTCCACTCTCATCCCAATCTCAAGTTTACTTAAAATACTGGCAGATAATTCTAACTCCTTCTTGGTTTCAATGGGTTCAGTTACTTCAGCTGTGTCTTTTTTTAGCATATCATACTTCTTTAATTTACTTGGATCAGGCAAGCTAAAAGTAGTCTCAGGCATAAAAAAGATAAAACCATGAAGGAATAAGTAAACAACAAAGGAGCTTACTATTAACACAAAATATGGGAAGCTGCTGCTTGAAAAACTGGTTGATAAATCTGAAGAAAAAGAATTGATTAAATGAATAGAGGAGTTAATCGTTCCCAATGAAAAGACTACTAGTATCAAAAATAGCAATTGGAAAAATGATTTACCATTTTGAAAGTGATGAATTCTTCTACTACTTTTAAACAGGCAAACAAATAAGTAGACTAAATAAGCAAATAATAGCACTAACCGTAAGATGCTATGAACCTCTGCTCCCAAAAATCCTGAACCCTCGAAATCTGTGAGCCTAGCATCTACTAAAATTCTCTCAAGTATTTCTCTCTTTTCAAAGCTTGGCTTCAAATAAAAAGGAATCAGATCGATAAACTGAATGAGAGCTGGTAAAAAATGAGGCCAATCTTTATTCCAAACAATAACCTTATTAAAAACGGCCCCTCTGAAATAAAAAAGCAAGAGAGGGCCAATCAAATAATAAGTGGGAGCAAAAGCACGAAAAAGATGTGGAATTTGAATAATATTACCTGTGACTATCAGGAATGTAACAATTATATATGTATTTGAAATCAGAAAAATAAAACCCATTAAACGGTTATTTAATGGCCATACCGAACCTTTAAAAATCAATATAACACTTGTGAATGTAGTGATTGATCCAACAAAGTATAAAATAAATCGAAGCAACTCAAACTCCAAAGTAATGCTATTTATTGGTACTAGCTCATCAAAAAATCAAGACAAATTGCGGCAAAAAACTATTGTTGATCAATACCGCTTTTTTGTTACTTATGCAATATTAATAAACTATAAATAAATACAAGGGTATTTTTAAGGTAAGCGGGTGATTATTTACTGTAGACTCACAAATCATACAATAACTGGAAAAAAAGTGAGAGGTCTAATAAGTTTATTTACTCTTATATAGAGTCTCTAATTCTACCATTTCATCTCGCAATTTTGCAGCTTCCATAAAATCAAGATCCTTAGCGGCTTTCTCCATTTTCCTCTTTGTTTGATCTATCAGCTTGCCGAGTTTATCCTTATCCAGATAGGCAACTACGGGATCAGCTGCCACATTGGCTTCTTCAGGCTCTACATAGTATTTCTTGTTCGAACCTTTCTTAGAATCAGCTACTTTGGTTTGACCCATTATTGCCTCTTTGGATCTAGTAATCGTAAGTGGCGTAATGCCATGCTCTTTATTATAAGCCATTTGCGTATCTCTACGTCTATTGGTTTCATCAATGGCAACACGCATGCTTTCAGTTATCTTATCTGCATACATTATCACCTTTCCATTTTGGTTTCTGGCTGCTCGTCCAATAGTCTGCACTAGAGAACGGTGGCTTCTTAAAAACCCCTCCTTATCTGCATCCATAATGGCTACCAAAGAAACCTCTGGCAAATCGAGTCCTTCACGTAATAAATTGACTCCTACTAATACATCAAAAATCCCTAATCGCAAGTCACGCAATATTTCAATACGATCCAGCGTATCAACTTCTGAGTGGATGTAACGAGTTCTAACTCCAGCTCTCTCAAGAAACTTAGTTAGTTCTTCAGCCATTCGTTTGGTGAGCGTGGTTATCAGCACCCTTTCCTCCCGCTCTACGCGAAGATTGATTTCTTCAAGCAAATCATCAATTTGATTCAAACTTGGTCTTACATCAATCTCTGGATCCAGCAACCCAGTTGGTCTAATTAATTGCTCAATTACAATTCCTTCCGATTTTCTCAATTCGTAATCTGCAGGTGTTGCACTTACAAAGATTGTCTGCCCAATCAAGCCCTCAAATTCAGTAAAGGTCAATGGCCTATTATCCATTGCAGATGGCAAACGGAATCCATAATCTACCAAGTTAACTTTTCGACTTCTATCACCTCCCCACATAGCACGCACTTGCGGAATGGTCACGTGGCTCTCATCTATTACCATCAAAAAATCTTCTGGAAAATAATCTATCAAACAGAATGGCCTCGCTCCAGCTTCTCGTCGATCGAAATATCGACTATAGTTTTCCACACCCGAACAATAACCCAACTCTCGAATCATCTCCAAATCAAATTCTGTTCGCTCTTTCAATCTTTTGGCTTCTAGGAATCTACGCTCATCTTCAAATTGATGTAGACGCAATACAAGATCATCTTGTATTTCTTTAATCGCAGTTTGTACTACGTCCTTACTTGTCACAAACAGGTTTGCAGGGTAAATTGAAATTATGCTTTCATCAGATTGTTTCTTACCAGTTTCAGGGTCTATGCGCTGAATTGCCTCAATTTCATCTCCAAAAAAATATATCCGAAAAGCGAAATCAGCATAGGCTGGATAAATATCTAGTGTATCTCCTTTAACTCTAAAATTGCCTCTTTTGAACTCAGCCTCAGTACGACTGTAGAGAATATCCACAAGTGCAAATAGTAGCTTCGAGCGAGAGATCATATCCCCTTGCTGCAAGCGAATAATATTTTTACCAAATTCCTCTGGATTACCAATTCCGTAAATACAGGAAACTGAAGCAACGACAATTACATCTCGACGACCGGAAAGCAAAGCAGAAGTAGCTGCTAACCGTAGTTTCTCTATTTCTTCATTAATAGATAAATCCTTCTCTATATATACATTGGAATTTGGGATGTAAGCTTCAGGCTGATAGTAATCGTAATAGGATATAAAATACTCTACGGCATTTTCAGGAAAGAAATTTTTGAACTCACCATAAAGCTGCGCTGCCAAAGTCTTATTGTGGCTCAGAATTAATGTAGGCTTTTTTACTTGAGCAATGGTATTCGCTATGGTGAATGTTTTACCAGAGCCTGTCACACCTAATAATGTTTGCCAGGGCTCTCCATTATTGAGTCCTTCAGTCAGCTGCTTTATGGCAGTTGGCTGGTCACCAGTGGGCGAAAATTCAGATGTGAGTTTAAATTCCATAATGAAACTAAGCCTGCCATATTTCCCAAGCTTTCTCAGCTTGATAGTGCAACATATCTAAGCCATTTTTCACCTTAGCTCCCAACTCCAACCCACGCTTCATAAACAAAGTTTCGCTTGGGTTATAAACCATATCATAAAGCAAATTTTTGTTACTCAATTTGGTGTAGTAGAGATCCGGGCAACTATTCAAATTTGGGTATGTGCCCAAAGGTGTTGCATTCACAATAAGCGGATATTCATCTGCCCAATTTTCCATCGACTTTAATTTGTCATAAGAAATTGTATGAGTTTTGGCTTGTGGATTACGAGAGACTTTTAAAACTTCAAATCCCAAATCTTCAAGAGCTACAATTGCTGCTTTAGATGCTCCACCACTTCCTAATACAATAGCCTTCTTGACAAGTTTTTTGGGCAGAAATTCCTCTAATGATTTTTGGAAGCCATAATAATCTGAATTATACCCTTTCCAAATTCCATTTTCCATTTTCACCACATTTACTGCGCCTATTCGCTCAGCTGATGGATCCAATTCAGAAAGAAAAGCAATCACTTTTTCTTTATAAGGAATGGTAACATTGAAACCTCTTAAATTCGGTAGCTTATCAAGCTGCTTAGGCAAATCATCTATTTGCGGGAGATCTAGCAAAATATAATCATGGTCGGTCAATCCTTCCTTCTCAAATTTATCTCGAAAATGACCTTGAGAAAAAGAATGACTCAAAGGATAGCCTAATAAGGCAAATAAAATGGTGTTACTTGACATCTCTAACTTTTAATAGATTAGCTACTCTTTCAATCGAAATTACAATCGCAATTCCAATGAAAATGAAAAATAGTGCTTGTAAAAAGAATGGGTCTTGACCTGTGGCTTCTAAATATTCATTTGGCAATAAGTTTTGCTCCTTTATGGGTTTTGCTTCTCCATGTCTATCAATTATCGATTCTACTACTTTTTTCCAAGGCCAGACCTTATTGAGTGAACCTACCATAAAACCTGCCAACAACGCAATTGTTGGATTATAAAATCTTTTTAGTAACCAGCTAATACCACGAGCCATCGAGAGAAGACCTAAAACACATCCAGAAATAAACACTAGGATCACCGGAATGTTAATATCCGAAAGAGCTTGCATCATGTATTGATATTTACCAAGTAGCAATAGTATAAATGAGCCTGAAATACCTGGCAATATCATCGCTGTAATGGCAATTGCTCCACTTACAAAAATGAAAAACAAGCTATCTGAAGTAGTAGCTGGTGACGCCGCAGTAATTAGATAAGCTATTACAATACCAAGTACTAAGGCAAGGTAGTCAATTGGTTTCCAATGATGTATGCTTTTAGCTACTAATATGGCTGATATAATAATTAAGCCGAAAAAGAATGACCAGACTTGGATCGGATAAGTGAGAAGCAAAAAGGTAATGAGCTTAGCAAGTGACAGCACGCTGGTTGCAATACCGAGCAATAAAACTATCAAAAACGTCCCATCAATCTTTTTCCAAAATCCACTTAGGTCAAATCGGATTAATAGCTTCAATGCCTCAAGATCAACAGATTTTATGGCATTCAATAGTCTCTCGTATATTCCCGTAATAAAGGCAATTGTGCCACCAGAAACTCCCGGTATTACATCTGCCCCGCCCATGGACAATCCTTTCAGGTACAAAAGAATATAAGGAAGTAGTTTATTCATAAGCAGGTTCTAAAGCAAAAACACCAAATCAGATAGGTATTCTGGTACCAATTATTCTGAAACTTTATCCCTTTTGATAAAAGTAGAGAATGTGTCTCCTCTCAACCCTAAACGAATAGTCTCAAGCGGTAATACTTCATTTGGAGAAATATTTCCCAAATTCACATTTGCGCCTAACAATTCAATGAACCAAACTTGCTGACCCTTTTGAGGTGCTTCCCAAATAATTTTTTCAGAAGGTATTTGAGTTAGAATTTCTTCAACTAAACCTTCGCGAACTTCACCAGATGAGCGGAATAAGCCGACATTGCCTCCCTCCCGCGCTTCGCCAATTACTTTCCAAGCTCCAGCATCCAATTCCTTACGCATCAATTCAATCCACTTATAGGGAGGTATAATTTTGTCAACATCCTTAGACCCTACTTCTGAAAGTACCGTGCATGTTTCTGCCAATTTGGATATATATTTCAATTTCAAATCATGCGGCATTACCACTGAGCCATCAGAAACCTCAGCATGAGTCACATTGTATTGTTTTAGTAACTCCACATAGTCATCAAACTGATTTCTCACTACAAATGCTTCAAACAAAGTGCCCCCAAAATATACTGGAATGCCATGCTTCTGATACAAAGTAATTTTCTTATCCAAGTTTGGTGTCACGAATGAAGTGCCCCAACCCAATTTTACAATATCTACATAGGATTCAGCTACGCTAAGAAAATCCTCAGCTTCTCTAAGGCTAAGCCCTTTATCCATGGCCATGGTGTAGCCATCTTCCCTCGGTTTTTGCGTACGCTCAGGAAGTTCGTTTAACAGGTAATTCATGTGATTTTGATTTCTATTTTACATTAAAAAAACAACCATCGAAATGATAATTTCTAAAGGTTGCTTTCAAATTACAAATGATAAAACCGATGTTAAAGAATGTGATCTTATTCGGTTTTAATGATTATCTCTTTTGTATTGATCGATTATTTTGAAGAGTACTTTCTGAATTTCTAGATTAGGAAAGAAATCGAAAAGCACTGTATGCATATCGAAATCCAAAATTAATGCATTTTCTAGAAAATGGAAGGCTTCTTGGTACTTCCCATTGCCGATTAAGTAGGCTGTCATCCGATAATGGAAAGCAGGCTCATCAGGCACCTCTTCTAAGGCCTCTTCCATCAAAGTAACAGCTTTATCGAAATTGCCCTGCTCAAAAGAAATGAATGATAAATCTAACCAACACTCTACTGATGTAGGATCTATTGCGATAGCTTCTTCATAAGCTTCCATGGCCGAAACTACATTGCCAGTTTTGTATTCTGCAGCTGCCTTGGCAAGCCAAAACTCAAAATTATCCGAATTTATCTTTAAAGCTTTCGTAAGAAAATGAATTGCTTCAAAGTACTTTTCTTGCTTTAATAGGCAAGAGCCCATCCCAAACCAAGCATCATCATACAGCTCATCTATCTTTACCGCTTTTTGATAGTACTTAAGGCCTAGTTCAAATTGAGCCATTTTTTCATAAGCTGCCCCAATGCAACAAAATACTTCGGATGAAGGCCCTTCTAAATCAAGCGTCTTTTTGTATGCCTCCAATGCCTTTATGAAATTTTCTTGATTCATGTAGGCATTTGCCAAATTGAACCAAGCACTAGCAAATTCCTCGTCTATTAGGATAGCATAGTCATAAGCATCAATCGCCAAATCAAATTTCTCGAGCTTGTTATAAACAATACCCAAGTTGTACCAAGCGTAAGATGAGTACGGATCTTCATCAATAAATTTCTGGTAATACTCTACACTTTGTTCAAGCTCATCTAGGACGTCCAAGCAAAAAGCCATTTCGTACAAGGCGCCATCATGATGCAAATTCTGTTCAAGTGCTTTCTTATAGGCTTCTATAGCTTCTCTGTATTTAGCGTTGCTCTGGTGAGCCATTCCTATTTGGTAATAGATTTCTTCAGGCTCATCAGTACTTTCCAATGATTTGCTAAGCACTTCCACTGCTTCATCATAGCGACCCATCATGTTGAAAATTGTACCTGTAAGTGCAAGTATTTCAGTATCATTGGGGTACACAGTATTAGCAGTTTCTAACACTTCGATGGCAGTATCCCATTCGTTCATATTAGAAAGTACTTGCGCCTTTAATAGGAGCAACTCCATACTGAGTGGATATTGCGTCAAGGCTATTTCACAAGCCTTTAGAGCTTTTGCGTTTTTCTCTATATCCAGATAATGTTGAATTATCTGCTCAAAAGTGTCTTCGTCAAAAAAGTAATGACTACGCTGGCTGAGATGTTCCTCAAACCTTTTGATGAGGTCTTTATCCTCCTCTCTTCTTCTGAATTCTTCAGGCATAAGGTTAGGTTTAAAGAGCTTTTAAGAAATATACGAAAAATGCCAAAAGAAAATGTCTTTGGAAGATTTATTTTCAAAAGAAGGGATTTATTTTTCTTTTGACAATTTTTCCTTCAGTTCAGTACATATTCTTTCAATGGTTTGTTCCAAGGGAGAAAATTCAATGCCAAGTTTCTCTTTTATTTTATTGTTTCTGTATTTAAAATTCTTTTGAGAAAGCTTCGCGGTTTCGGCTGTTACTAATGGCCTACTACCTGTTATCCAGCCTTTCAATGTTTCGGCAATTACAGCTGCCCAAACGATTGGTTTGCTTGCTTTGATAAAAGGAGCACGCTTGCCTAAATGCTTAGCCATAATCTGAAAAAATTCTTTGTAATAAATATCTCCAGCATTTAAGATAAAGCGATCATTCTGCGGCCCCAGCTCAATAAAGCGGGAGGTAATATCAGCCACATCCTTCACATCGATGTAATTGATAATAGCATCGGTGTAGAATGGCTTTTGATCCCATACGTACTTGAAAAGCTTAGCGCTTGATTGCTGCAAATCGCCCATTCCTAATACTACTGATGGATTTACAATCGTAAATTTCAACCCTTCCTCACCTCCACGCCATACTTCCATTTCAGCATGATACTTTGAGATGGCATATTGAGAGTTGAGTTCCGAAGTCTGCCATTTGGTCTTTTCATCTATCACATCAATATTCTTCACCCTGCCAATAGCAGCGACAGAGCTAATGAGTAAGAAATGCGGCACATTCTGCTCTATACATAGGTTGACCAAGCCGGCGGTTCCATCCACATTTATCTTCATCATTCTGCTATGGTCTCGTTTATCGAATGAAACCATTGCTGCAGCATGAATAAATGCTTCAACTCCGTCTAGATTTTGACCAATAGTCGGCAAATCTAAAATATCTGCTTCTACCCATTCAATTTTGCTGGCAGTGCCTCCTAGTAAACTCATATTACTATTACTGCGACGAGTGGCTCTTATGCTATGCCCTTTTGCCAGAAGGCTTTTACAAATTTCACTTCCCACCAATCCGTTGGCACCTGTAATAAATATTAGCATTTCTAAGAGAATAAGGTTTTCACAACTTCTTCAAAATCAGGCAGCAATTGATCCTTTTCAGAAATGATTGGCTCTTCGACCATCCAATCTATATTCAAACTATCATCATTCCAACGAATGCCCATTTCTGATTCCTTATGGTAGAAATTGGTGCATTTGTAGAAAAACACACTATCTTCCAAAGCTGCAAAACCATGAGCAAAACCATCTGGAATATACAAACTGTTATTCATTTTAGAATCTAACAAGCAACTCATGTGCTGACCAAAAGTTGGAGAATTGGGTCTGATATCTAAGGCTACATCCAGTACCCTCCCGCTCAATACCCTTACAAGTTTGCCTTGTCCAAAGGGTTCACGTTGGAAGTGAAGGCCTCGAATCACGCCCTTCTTCGAAAAGGATTGATTATCCTGCACAAAATCTATCGGCACGTTCGCATTTCGAAGTTTTTCTACATGAAAAGATTCAAAAAAATATCCTCTCTCATCATGAAAAATCATAGGCTTTAATTCCACTAGACCCTCGATGCGATGCTTTATTATTTCCAATGACTTTCTGTTTTTATGTATTGCAAAATAGTACTAAATATTGGCTATTGTCTTCCAAATCGAAAAAGCTTCTGAATTATTCCAAATTAAATACACCCAGATTCAACGCTTTCAAAGCTTCTATTTTCACGCTTGTGTCCACCAATAAGCTTACATTATGTCTGCTACCACCATAACTCACCATTCTAAGTGGAATATCTCTAAGGGCTTCCAAAATAGAATTTAACACACCCTTGTTTTCAGCTACCATATTACCTGCAATACAAATAATTGTCTGGTTACCATCAACTTCCACCAAGCCTAACTCCTCTAATTCTTGTACAATTTGCGGGAGGTGTGATGTATCATCTATCGTGAGCGAAACCGCCACTTCTGAGGTAGTTACCATATCTACAGAAGTCTTGTACTTTTCGAAAATCTCAAATATTTGGCGCATGAAACCATAAGCAAGCAACATTCGACTGGACTTAATTTTCACTGCTGTAATACCATCTTTGGCAGCAATGGCTTTTACTCCTGCCCCAGTTTCTTCAGCAGTAATAGTGGTTCCTGCCGCTTCGGGCTGCATTGTGTTGAGAAGTTTTACAGGAATGTTCGCTTTCTGTGCTGGCCAAATAGACGCTGGATGCAAAATTTTTGCGCCAAAGTATGCAAGCTCCGCCGCCTCGTCGAAAGACAGTTGCGCAATTGGTTTGGTTTGCTTCACAATACGCGGATCGTTATTGTGCATCCCATCTATATCCGTCCATATTTCTACAACCTCTGCATCTATGGCTGCTCCAATTAATGAAGCTGTATAATCGCTGCCTCCACGCTTTAGATTATCAACTTCATTTTTACTGTTTTTGCAAATATAGCCTTGAGTTACAAAGAGCTTGTCATCAGGATAATTTGCAATTATTGCCTTAAGCTTTTCAGAAATTTTAGCCAATTCAGGTTCATGATTTTCGTCGATAGACATAAAATCCAAGGCGGGTAAAAGAACAGCTGGAATTTCAACTTCTTTCAGATAGATGGTAAACAGCTTTGTACTTAACAACTCTCCCTGGGCAAGTATATCCCTATTGATGGCTTCATTGAACGAAATTTTGAGAAGTATGCTCAGAAACTCAAAGTGTTCCTCAATGACTTCCAATGCCTCGGTACGAGCCTGCTCTGTTTTGAGCAATTCAGGATAAAACTCCAAATAGTGTTGCTTAAGTGCTTCAATTTGTAAACGAGCATCCTCCTTATCGCGACGAGCCATTGCATCACCAATATTTACAAGGGCATTTGTTGTTCCTGATAATGCTGATAAAACGACAATTTTTGCTGAATCATCTTTTGTTACCAATCTAGCAACTTGATGCATTCGGTGCGGCAAGCCTACAGAGGTGCCGCCAAATTTCATGATCTTCATGTGTGTTTCAGAATATTGTTACAATGAAATAAATTGACTTCGGCATTATTAATGATTCATTAATCTCTTAAAATGGCCTTATCCTGAATTTTGGGTTTATGTGTTTCGTGATTTGGCTTGAATATTTAAAATCCAAGCATTTTGATTGCTGTAATTGCAGCTTCATCGCCTTTATTGCCATGCTTTCCTCCCGCGCGATCGAGAGCTTGCTTTTGATTATTTGGAGTAAGTACCCCGAATACGACAGGCTTATTGTACTTCAAACTCACATCAGTGATTCCCTGAGCCACTGCCATACAGATAAAATCGAAATGACGAGTTTCACCTTGGATTACACAGCCTAGACAAATTACAGCATCGATATCCTCTCGCTGAGCCATGTATTGGGCGGCTAAGCTCAATTCAAAACTGCCAGGAACATTTTTTCTAATTAAGTTTTCCTTTTTTGCACCATTCTTCAAAAGCGTAGAAAAAGCACCTTCATAGAGGGACTCTGTTACCTCCTCATTCCATTCCGAGACGATAATAGCAAACTTTTTATCTTGAACATTGGCAATGTTTTTCGAACTGTGTTGGCTCAAATTTTTATTTGCTGATGACATATTGCTGAAAAATTGATTTGAATTTCGTTATAAAAAAAGGGTAAAGCATTAGCTGCCTTACCCTTCTATATTTTCCTTTTTTGCAGAAAATTAGTTAGCAGCAAGGGCTTCTAGCCTTGCCTTAAACTTTCGTGCATTAGTTATTTCAAGAGACTCAGGATATTTATTGATAACTTCGTCGTAAGTAGAAATCGCTTTAGTAGTATCACCTGCATTTTCAAAAGCCAAAGCAGCTTTCATTAAGTACTGAGGTGAAAATTGCTTATTTGGATGCGTAGAAGCACCTTTTTGATAAGCAGCTGCTGCATCGGCAAAGTTCCCTAACTCCATGTAAGCATCACCAATAAGTACATGCTTGCGACCTGAAACCAAGAAATCATCAGATGAAAAATCTTGTAGCATATCCAATGCTGATTGGAATTCTCTTTGCTGAAGATAAATTGACCCTGCATAGAATGACGCCAAATTAGCTGCATCCGTACCAGAATAGTCATCAAGTATATCTAGAAAGCCTAGTGCATTACCATCACCATTCAAAGCATTTTCTAAATTTCCATTTTCAAAATAAAATATTGCTTGAAACATCTCTTGTTGAGCTTCGGCATTCTTAGTTTCCATTGTGAAACGATAGATGAAGATTGCAGCAATAATTATTGCAATTAATCCACCTATACCAAATACCATTTTCTTATTCTTACTCAGAAACTCTTCTGTTTTACCAAGCTGGTTTGAAATCACCTCTGGGTTTTCAAGAAAATCATTTCCTTGCTCGTTTTTACCTCTTGGTTTTCTTTTCGTAGTTGCCATTCATCAATTTTTTGGGACGCAATATTATTACAATTTTCCTAGAATGTAAAATTCTGTGAGCTATTCTGTTATGAACGGATAATCTTCTTGCAAATAATTATCTGTAAAGGCCTCGCTTGGATCTGGATAATCTGACTCTTCGGCGAATTTTACTGCCTCTAATACTTTTTCCTTGATAGCACTTTCAATCTCTTCAAGCTCTTCTTGCGTAGCAAATTTTTCTTTGAGAATTGTTGCTCTCACTTTTTCGATCGGATCTTGACCTTTATAGTTTTCGAGTTCTTCCTTAGTACGATATTTTGAAGGATCCGACATTGAATGTCCTCTGTAACGATACGTTCTGAATTCCAATAGAGTAGGGCCTTCTCCAGCTCTTGCTCTTTCTGCTGCTTCAGCTACTGCATTGTGTACTTCCTCCACCGTCATGCCATCTACTGGGAATGAAGGCATATCATACGCACTGCCAAGCTTATATAAATCAGTTACGTTGCTGGTTCTCTTCACTGAAGTACCCATTGCATAACCATTGTTTTCAATACAAAATATAACTGGTAGCTTCCAGGTCATTGCCATATTTAATGCTTCGTGGAAAGCACCTTGACGAACGGCACCATCACCCATATAGCACATACATACATTGCCAGTCTTCATATATTTTTCTGCAAATGCAATCCCAGCACCCATTGGCACTTGTGCACCTACAATACCATGCCCGCCAATGAAATTTCTTTCCTTATCGAAAATGTGCATAGAACCACCTTTGCCTTTTGTAGTCCCAGTTTCTTTTCCATATAGTTCTGCCATTACGGGCCCAGGCTCCGTACCCAATGCCAACGGGTGCCCGTGATCTCTATAAGCGGTAATCCATTTATCATCTGGTGTAAGGGCGGAAACTGCTCCTGAAGCGCAAGCCTCTTGACCAATGTAAAGGTGCAAGAATCCGCGAATCTTTTGTTGGCCATACAACTGCACACATTTTTCTTCAAACTTTCTGATCAAGGACATGCTTTCAAACCAATACATGTATGTTTCCTTAGAAAATTTCGTCTTCGCAGCTTCTTTTTTAGTTGTTGTCCTCTTTTGGCTTGCCATATATGCTTAGTTTTGGAACTGATTCGCAATTTGCTAACAATTCTTCATTGGGTATTCGTTGAAATGAACGCAAAATTAATAAAACCCATTCAAATAGTTAATGTATCTCGAAAATCTACATCTTTATTCTTTTAAAAATTATTCTGAAGAGACCTTAAACTTCTCTCCATTTATCAACTGTTTTTTGGGTCCGAACGGTTCTGGAAAAACAAGTTTACTAGATGCTATTTACTATTTATCCCTTACAAAAAGTGCATTAAATCCTATTGATAACCAATGTGTTAAGCATGGAGAAACGCAAATGGTACTGCGAGGAGATTTTGCTAAAGACAGCAAAAATTTCCAAGTGATTTGCCATGTACAAAACGGCCAAAAAAAGACTGTAAAACTCAATAAAAAACCTTACTCAAAATTAAGTGAACACATAGGAAAATTTCCTGTAGTGATGATTGCGCCCAACGATACGGAGATAATTCGTGATGGAAGCGAAACCCGCAGGAAGTTTTTCGATGGCATGTTAGCTCAATATGATCAGCCTTACCTTGATATCCTTATCAAATATCAACATGCTCTCAAGCAAAGAAATAGTCTGTTGAAAAGCTTTGCTGAACAAAATCGGGTGGACAAAGATCAGCTCGAACCTTGGGACAGCCGCATCCTTAATTGGGGTGCATTGCTTTATGAAACTCGCAAGGAGATGGTTCATCAATTTATTCCACTATTCGAGGAGCATTACAACCAACTAAGCGACAAAAAAGAGAAAATGGAGATTGTATTTCAATCGGATTGGCATGACGAAAAGCACTCACAGCTTTTTAAAGATAATCTCAGAAAGGATTTGCTTTTGAAAAGAACCATGATGGGCTCGCATCGAGATGATTATGAATTCTTGATTGACGGACATCCCATTAGGAAATTTGGATCGCAAGGACAGCAAAAGTCATTCGTGATTGCCCTGAAATTAGCTCAGTTTGATGTGCTGCGAGAAAAAACTGGTGTCAAACCAATTCTATTACTTGATGATATTTTTGATAAACTTGATGATATGCGTATTGCAAGAGTAATAAAACTGGCTTCAGAGGATACCTTTGGACAGATTTTTATTACAGATGCACGGCCGGAAAGAACCTTAGCAATCATCGATCAATTGCCCAAAGAACGCTCAATATTTTTGGTGGAAAGCGGGAGGGTAAATGTGGTACCTGATACAATTCCAGAATAAATGGGCTTCTAGATAACTATCGAGCATAAAAAAACGGAAGAGTAACCAGCTCTTCCGTCCAAATTTAACTACTCAACCTTAAAACCTATTACAAATATGAACTATCTGTTTATCCTTATACTGCCATAAATCCCTTGGGTTTCAAAACATTGCTACTTCGATCTAAATAAATAGTTAAGCGGTAAGATTAATTGGCAAATGGCAAATAATCCCTAACAAAAAAGGAATTTCAATTTGTGATTTTGATTTAATAAGACAGATCATTCTTTGATCCTTAAAATTTGAGACGAAATTTGAGCAACAGATTTTCTATCCATTGATCTCATCTTTGCATTTCCTTTTAAAATCCCTACTTTCAAAGAAATAATAGCTATGGAAAGTAATTTTTTGACAGCTGTATTCCTCCCGCTTGCTTTGGGTATAATTATGCTCGGAATGGGCATGACCCTCACCATTCAGGATTTTAAGCGAATTCTTATTTACCCAAAAGCTGTTGCAATCGGTCTCACAAACCAGATTATTATCTTACCTATTATTGCTTTTGGCATTGCCAATCTTTTTCCACTCTCGCCAGAACTTGCCGTTGGTATTATGATATTGGCAGTTTGCCCAGGCGGTGCTACTTCCAATTTGATTACGCATTTATGTAAAGCTGATGTGGCACTTTCGATCACACTTACTGCCATTAGCAGCTTGGTAACTGTTATCTCCATTCCACTTTTGGTGAATTTCTCACTTGACTTTTTTATGGGAGTGGACAATCCCAAAAGTTTACCGGTAATTGACTCTATGGTCAAAATATTGATAATAACCTTGATCCCAACTATAATCGGAATGTGGATTAAAAGTCGATTTCCTCGCTTTACACAAAAATCTTTAAAAGCAGTAAATATTTCGTCCGCTGCTTTATTTGTAATGGTAGTATTGGGAGCAGTACTCGCCGAAAAGGAAAATATTGTTGAGTATTTTTCCGAAGCCGGACCGGCAGCACTTTGCTTGAATTTGAGTACTATGATTATCGGGTATTTCTCCGCTAGGATTTTTTCAACCAACGAAAGACAAAGCTTTACGATTGCATTGGAATCCGGATTGCAAAATGGCACTTTGGGAATTGCAATTGCGAGTAGTCCGCTGCTTTTAAATAATGCCGAAATGGCTATATCACCTGCAATTTATGGTTTATTGATGTTTTTCACCGCAGGCCTTATGATATTCATTAGCAGAAAAAGATTGGTTTAATTCTATTGAATTTAATCTAACAAAGCCATTACATCTTCTGTAGTAAGCTTCTTTACAAAGCTTTCTTCAGTAGTAATCAAATCTTGAGCAAGCGCCATTTTCCTTTCTTGCAGCTTCAATATCTTTTCTTCTACAGTGCCTCTGGTAATAAACTTATAGGAGAAAACTGTGTTGGTTTGGCCAATTCTATGAGCTCTATCTACTGCTTGCGCTTCTGCTGCTGGATTCCACCAAGGATCCAAAATGAATACATAATCAGCCATTGTGAGGTTTAGTCCTAAGCCTCCCGCTTTTAGCGAAATGAGGAACACTGGCATGTCGTCATTTACAGTAAAATCATTGACAGCTGCTTGTCGATCTTTGGTTGCTCCATCTAAGTATGCATACTTTATTTTTTCCTTTTCAAGATGCTCTCTTATCAAGGTTAGATGTTTTACAAACTGGCTAAAAACCAAAATTTTATGCCCTTCATCAATCACCTTTTGCATGGACATAATGATGTCTTCCATTTTCCCACTATCGCCTTCATACTCAGAATCAACCATTTTCGGGTGGTTGGCCAATTGCCTTAGCTTGGTCAAGCCTTGGATGATGAGCATGTGAGAATTATTCATTCCTTTTTTCTCAATATTCTCAATTATCTGCTCTCGATAGCCATTTTTCACTTCCTCGTATGCTTCCTCTTGCTCGGGAGTCATTTGACAATATTTGATATTCTCAATTTTCTCAGGAAGCTCCGTCGCTACTTGTGATTTTTTTCGACGTAGTACAAATGGCTTAATAAGTGAATGTAGCTTCTTAAGCTTTACCTCATCCTTTTTATTTTCAATTGGAAGTTGATACTCCTTTTTGAAAAAGCTCTGTGTTCCCAACAAACCTGGGTTGACAAATGAAACTTGCGACCACAAATCCAAGGTACTATTCTCAATAGGTGTACCTGTGAGCACAAGACGATGGCGCGCATTGAAACGCTTCACTGCCTTAGCAATATTAGCTGATGGATTTTTGATTGCCTGTGATTCATCTAAAATCACATAATGAAAATGCACTCGATCGAGCATATCTATATCCTGCCGTACAATACCGTAGGAAGTAATCACCAAATCATATTGAGCAAATTGATCCTCCCGCTTGGATCTGTTAGTGCCGGCATAGACCAGAATCTTAAGCTCCGGAGTAAATTTAGAAGACTCTAATTCCCAATTATATATTAATGAGGTCGGCACCACAAGTAAGCTTGGGTTTGGTACTTTCTTTTCCTTTTCGGCTTGAAGCATGGCTAGGGTTTGTACTGTTTTGCCCAAACCCATATCATCAGCCAAACAGCCTCCAAATCGATAGAAGCTCAAAAATCTAAGCCAATTATAGCCTGCCTTTTGGTATGGACGAAGCTCTCCTTTAAAACCAACTGGCATTGGGTAATCTTCGATTTGCTCGAAATCCCTGAGTCTATTGAGTTTATGATCTATGGAAATTTTAGCTAAGTTTCCATTTTGCAATTCATCCAATAAGGAAAGATGAATCTTATTAAGCTTAGCTGAGCCTTTGGAGTTTTCCTCCGAAAAGTAAAGCAGATCACTGTAGTTTCTAAACCAAGCATCAGGAATTATTGCAATCAGACCGTTGGGCAATTTGAACTCCCGCTGGTTTTTGAGCATGAGTTTACGCAACTCAGAAAATGGAATTGTGAAGTCACCAAAAGTGACCACACCATTAATATCAAACCAATCGATGTTTTCCTTTATTTCGATATCGATGCTGGAATAGCCTGAGAAATAACGCTTGTCATTGCTTTCATTTTGCAGCACCATAATGCCTTTTTGCTCAAGTTCAAAAGCATGCATACTCAACCATTCGAAAGCATCGCTTCGTGCCATTTTAATGGTTCCTTTATGCAAAGGCAGTTTTAATTCGGCGAGAATCAATCGAATCTCTTTTTCAAATTCTTTATTCCGATGATACTTTTTGAATGTGTATCCTTGGTCAGTTTTATCTACTACTACGCTTGTTTCGTAAAATGGTGAAGCGAAAAATTGCTTATCTCCATATTCAAATTTCAAATCAAATCGGATGTATTGATCTTCGCTTTCAGAGGACTTGCCACCAAAAAGGTCTGCTGTTCCTCCCGCTTTCATTTCGGTGAATTCTAATATGGTATTAGGCGGGAGGTTAAACTCTTGAATATCGAAACCCTTAGCATTAACATTAAACTGCTGAATAAGTGGAGCAACAAATTTTCGAAAATAGGTATCTTCCAAATTTGCTGGAATCACAATAAATTTTTTCTTAAAAAATGGCTTGAGCTTTTTGCCATCTACATCACCTTCAAAAGAATAAAGCTTGCCTTCCAACACCATGCAGGCAGGAAAATCACAAACTAGATAAGCATTTTTGTAATTGTATTCCAGTTTTTGACCATCATAGCGAATAGTTGGAAAATAATGCGTGTTATCTTCATTTTTGAAAAAATGAAACATCACAGTCGCTTTTTGCGGCATTATTTCTATTGGACTCCAAGTGGGATTTCCGTCATTTCCCATTTCAAACAAAAGCTTCCATCGCAGTTCCGGAATGATTTTGCGACGTATACCTTCTATTTGAATGCTAATTAACTCTTGAATTTGCTTATTGCCCTTTTCCTTATCATAGATTTTACTAAAAAATTCATCCGGCTTCATTTTCTTGGTGGCGTACTTTTGAACAATTGCGTCCTGCTGTATCGTATCCATCCACTGAATAAGCTGATAGTCTTTTTCGTCTAGCCCATTCTGGAACTCGGAGGCATTTTTAGAAGAAATATTTTGAAACTGGAATGTAAACCCACCATTATCATCAAGTTGTACAACAAATGACTCAAAAAGGTACCCTAAATACTCGTGCTCGAATACTGAATAAACTATTTGAAACGGTCGATTTGTAGAAACTTTCATCTAATATTTTGCTTGCAATTCGCAAAATAGGAATTAAAAAATAAATGAAAATAGGATTTTCTATAATTCCTTTCCTGTATCCACCTTAGTAGCTAAATACGAAGGCCTAAATGATATTAAAAGAGTGATGGCAATTATGCTAGCGGAGACATACAGCAAATCACTTGCTCGCAATTTCACTGGATAAGCATCGATAATAGAAGCTTCGGCACCCATTCTCACAATACCGAAATGTTGTTGAGTCAACGTAATTATCACTCCTACAATCAGCCCAATTAAGGCACCACTCAAGGCAATCAAAGCTCCTTCGTAGAGAAATATTTTTCGCACCAAATTAGTATTTGCACCCATTGCAAAAAGCATTGCTATGTCCTTTTTCTTTTCGATGGCCAATAAGGATAATGAGAAGAAGATATTGAATGACGCTAAAAGTAAGATAAATGAAAAAGTGAAAAACACGAAAAGCTTCTCAAGTTTCAATGCCTTCAATAGTCCATCATGCTGTTGTTTAGAGTTCAGCACTTTGAGATTTGAACTTAGGATAGGCTCAATTGCAGATTGCCATTGAGCATAATCATCAGGGTTTTTTAGTCTAATTTCGAGGCTAGTTCTTCTATTGCCATAGTTAGTGAGTCGGGAAGCTTGGTCAAGCGGGAGGATGATGTAATTATCATCAAATTCCTTTTCAATAGCAAAAACTCCCGCCGGAAATAGGGAAACTCTTGTATATGCATCTCCAGGGCTCAATATACCTGGCCTTAAATTTTTCGGAAAAAATAGCTGAATCGGATTGAAAGGATCGTCCATAGATAGCGACAAAAAATACTGCACTCCTCGGCCAACAATTGCTAGTGGTTTGCCATCATCAGCCCTGAGTTTTGCATTGCCTTGAACTATATTTTCGGCCAAAGGACTTCCTTCGAGAAAGGCAGGTTCAATTCCTTTTACACGTAATACCAATCGCGTTTTTCGATATTCTACAAGTACATTTTCCTCCACTACTTCCGTAAGTGCGAGTATGCCTTCCATATTTCTAAGCTCATACAACAGGCTATCGCTTGGTTCGAATGTTTTGCCTTCGATGGGAACAACCTTCAGGTCTGGATCGAAGCCTCTATATAAATCGAGCAGAAAACCTTCTAAGCCATTAAAAACCGAAAGCACAACAATAAGTGCCATGGTGCCAACAGCCACACCTATCATAGATACTCTAGAAATAAAATGAATGAAGTTTTTCTTCTTTTTACTCCTGAAGTACTTTTTTGCAAAAAAGAAGGCTAAATTCAAAATGTATCTTAATTGGTTTGATCATCATCTTCTGGAGCGGGAGGAATATCCAGACCAGATATAAGTCTGTCTATCCTAGCTCCTTCTTCTGCACTATTATCGTGGAAGAAAACAAGCGAAGGTACTATTCTCACTTGTTTGCCAATCATTCTGCCTAAAACACCTCGAATTTGGCTAGTTTTAGACCTCACTTCTTCAAGAAGCGCTTTTGGATCGTCCACCAACATAAAACTTAAATATATCTTGGCTACCGACAAATCAGGGCTGATTTCTACTCCTGTAATGGTAATAAATGCACCTTTGAATGCCCCACTAAGCTCTTTTTGGAAAATGCTCGAAAGATCTTTTTGTAATTGTCTCGAGAATTGTTGTTGTCGTTTACTTATCCCTGTCATGTTGCAAATATTGTTTATTTTTCTGGGACTGACGTTATTCGTCCTCCTTATGGTTATTTCAAAATCTACCTGATGCTAAAATTTTTTCGATTATATGATCCATATCGGCTTTTTGCGATAGCTATCATGCTCATCCTATTGAGGTTATCATGGCTTCTAGGCTTTAATCCAATCACCTTACCCGATTTACATCACTTACTTGTTGGCGAAAAGCTAGGAGATGGATTTTTCATATACTCTGAACTTAAAACTAATACGGCTCCTCTTTCTGCATTGATATATTATTTACTGGACTTTTTTTTCGGCAGGAGTATATTGGCCTATTATATCCTTTCTATTGCTTTGATTTTGTTACAAGCTATTCTGCTGAACGGAATTTTTGCAAGCAATAGAGTATTTAGAGAAAATTCAAATTATCCAGCATTAGCCTATATTTTATTCGCGAATGTCTTTTTTGGGTTTGCTACGCTTAGCCCAATTGTCATAGCTCTATTATTTTTATTGTTAGCACTTCAGAAGCTATTCAAAATACTTCAATCTAAAAGTGGTGAAGACTCTTACTTTTCGCTTGGCTTTTATTTGGGCTTAGCTGTGCTTACAGATTTGGCAAGTTTTGTTTTTATTTTAGTAGCTATTTGGGCATTAATAGTTTACTCTGAAAGCAGTGCCAAAAAGGTGATCATGATGATATTCGGAAGTATGTTTCCACTAATAATGTGTGCATTAATCTTTTTTTGGTTCGACTCATTAGCGCTTGCAGGAGCATATTTCACTACGGATGTTTTTAACATTGACCTGAAGGAAAATTTGAACAACTTTTTGCTTTACAGCTACCTTTTACCACCTGCCATTATTATCACTTATGCTACTTTACGGTTTATTGGCCAGCGAGGAATGAACCTCAATCAGCAGCGTTTCCGCAAAACCATGATTACTTGGATATTCATGAGTTTGCTGATGATGATTTTCCTTTTAGACCCTTTAGAAGATGGTCATTGGTTTTTGCTAATCCCTGCAGTTACTTATTTTTTCGCCGGATATTTAAACACAGCCAGAAAAAAATGGTTGGCAAATTTGATTATCTTCTTGTTGATAATTCAGGGAGTTATTATTAATTACTTTGGTGTCTTTAATCAAAAAGGGCTTCCTAGCACATTCGGTTGGGAGCAATTGCAGATTCAACCCAAAAACTATGATGTAAATCCTAACAAAACCATTCTGTACTTAGGCGAAGGCTTATCAGAATATGCTCAGAATAAATCAGGTAGTGTATTTATGAGTCATAGAATTACTGAAAAGCTTTTAAGTCAATCAAACAATTATGAAGCAATTGAAGAAATTCAAAGAGCTTTTGAACTTGAGCGTCCAGATGTAATTATAGACCCAAGCAATTTGATGGAGCCAATCTTTGACCGAATACCAAGTTTGAAATTGGAGTATCAGAAAAAAGAAACTGGAATTTGGGAGAGGAAAAATCCTTAACAGGGAATTTTATCCACCCGTTTTTGATGTCTACCTCCTTCGAATTCTACAGTCAGGAATGTTGTTACCATTTCCAAGGCAGTTTCGAATGAAACAAAGCGGGAGGGAATACAGATGATATTGGCATCATTATGTTGACGAGCCAATGCTGCCAAGTCTTTATTCCAGCAAAGTGCCGCTCTTATTGCTTTGTGCTTATTAGCAGTCATGGCTACCCCATTCCCACTGCCACAAATGGCAATACCTAGTACATTTTCACCAGCTTCAACGGAACTTGCCATTGGATGAATGTAATCCGGATAATCTACAGAGGCATCTGAACTGGGCCCAAAATCCGTGATATTATAGCCCATACCAGAAAGTTGGCTTATTAACTTTTGCTTATATTCGAAACCAGCATGGTCTCCTCCAATGGCTATTTTTTTCATGGTTTTGCTTATTTAGTTAAGTTTAAACTTGTCCTTTCATTTCCTCCCTCTTCTTTCTTTTCAATACTCCAGCAGAAATATAAATACTGATCTCATAAAGAACCAAAAGCGGAATGGATATCAAAATTTGACTGAAAACATCTGGCGGTGTGATTATGGCAGCAAGTACAAAAATCACGACAATAGAATGTCTTCTGAAAGACCTCATTAGCTGAGGCGTAACAAACCCCGCTTGTGTAAAGAAATAAACAACTACTGGAAGCTGAAACATCATCCCACTTGCCAATACAATCATGGATAGAGTGGAGACATATGAGGTAATATCAAACTCGTTTAGTACAGAAGGATCTACTTGGTAGTTGGAAAGGAAATTGACAGAAAGAGGCGTAATTATGTAGTACCCAAATGAAATCCCAGCGATGAATAGTATTGAAACGAAGAACGTTGCTCCCCTTGCCGCATTCTTTTCTTTATCATAAAGGCCAGGGCTAATAAATTTCCATAATTCCCAAAAAGCATATGGAAAGGCTAGGATTATCCCAATTACCATAGAGGATGTAATATGCATGGTAAATTGCCCTGTCATTTGTCTACTTTGAATGGTAAAAGGCAATTGTTCAATACAAAGTACAGGTGTATTTAGCTTTTCAGCCATCACACAAAGCATTTCGTAGGTCCAAAAATCTATGCGGGAGGGTGCTAAAATTACAGAATGCCAAACAAAGGACTTGGCCATGAATGCCGCAATAGCAAATACAAGTATTGCTCCCAGTGACCTAACCAAATGCCACCTAAGCTCTTCTAGGTGATCTAAAAACGACATATCCTCTTCTCTCGCTGCCATCAGATATTATGCATACAATGGGAAGTTCTCCATCCACTTATTTACTTCCGATTTCAATGCTTTAAGTCCATTCTCATCTTCATGACCTTGGAGTGCTCTGTCAATCAAATCAACAATTTTGATCATATCAGCTTCTTTCATTCCTCTAGTGGTTACAGCTGCAGTACCAATTCTCATTCCCGAAGTCACGAATGGAGATTTGTCATCGAAAGGCACCATATTCTTGTTGATTGTAATATCAGCTTTAATCAAAGTGTTTTCAGCAATCTTTCCAGAAAGGTTTTTGGAGCGAAGGTCGATAAGCATTAAGTGGTTGTCAGTACCATCAGATATAATCTTATATCCTCTATTGATAAACTCATCGGCCATTACACTAGCGTTTTTCTTCACTTGTATTATGTAATTGAGATACTCATCAGACAAGGCTTCTTGAAAGGCAATGGCTTTAGCTGCAATGATATGCTCGAGCGGTCCACCTTGTGTGCCTGGAAATACACCCGAATCAAGTAAGGAAGATAGCATGCGTAAATCTCCTTTTGGTGTTTTGATTCCAAGCGGATTTTCAAAATCTTCACCCATCATAATCAAGCCACCGCGTGGCCCGCGTAATGTCTTGTGTGTTGTAGTAGTTACAATGTGGCAATATTCCAATGGGTCATTTAACAAGCCTCTTGCAATAAGGCCAGACGGGTGAGATATATCCGCTAGCAATAATGCTCCAACTTCATCAGCAACGGCTCTTAACCTTTCGTAATCCCAATCTCTACTATAGGCAGATGCTCCGCAGATAATCAATTTTGGTTTTTCCTTTTTAGCAGTTTGCTCTACTTTGTCCCAATCGATAAGCCCAGTTTCTGGTTCTACGCCATAAAACGATGGTTGATAAAGCTTACCTGAGAAATTAACTGGAGAGCCATGTGTTAAGTGGCCACCGTGTGATAAATCAAAACCAAGAATTTTGTCACCAGGATTCAATATCGCCAACATTACTGCTGCATTGGCTTGAGCACCTGAATGTGGTTGCACATTGGCCCACGCTGCACCAAAAAGCTCTTTGGCTCTTTCAATTGCAGCTGTTTCAATTTCATCTACTACTTCGCACCCACCGTAGTATCGTTTTCCTGGAAGTCCTTCCGCATATTTGTTGGTAAGAACACTACCTCCCGCTTCCATCACTTGAGAAGAAGCAAAATTTTCGGATGCGATAAGCTCAATGCCAGAAATTTGGCGTTGCTTTTCTTTTTCTATTAAGTCGAAGATAATTGAATCCCGCTGCATGGTTGTATTAGTTTAGACTCTCAAAATTAGCCCAAAGTCAGGCATTTCCCAACCTTTGTTTGCTTGGAAAAAGAATAATTAAATTTTGTTGGAGAAAATTTAGACTGCTTTGCGTGTAGCACTAATTAGCATGAGGATTTTGCTTTGCAATTCCTCCGCTTTAAATGGCTTTTGAATGTATTCGTTCATGCCTGCTTCGAACAATTCATTTTTCACTTCATAATAAGAGGAAGTTGTGAAGGCGATGACAGGTGTTGAATAGTTGAGGTCAGTTTTACGAATAAGTCGAGCCGTTTGAAAACCATCTATAAGAGGCATGTGGATATCCATCAAGACTAAATCATACACATTGGTTCTGCACAAATCAACTGCATTGGCTCCATTGTTTGCGCAAGAAACAACAACGCCAAACGTCTCTAGAAACTTCTTAGTGATAAGCACACTAATTTGGTTATCATCAACAACTAAGATGCTTAAGCCTTTTAATCCATTCAAATATGGGTTTATATCCTTATTCAAAACCTTAAGCTCTTTTTGAACAAAAGGATTCTTCACAATCGTAAACCTAAAGTGGATGGCATTATTATAAATTGAATATTTATGCAAACTCCAGATTTGATCTCCAATCCTATGAAAAAACTTTACAGGGGATGGATGCTCTTCAAGAGCTGAAACATTTAGCTGATAAAATATCTGTTCTAAGTACTTATCGGAATTTTGAGTGAAAGATAGTTCTTTCCAATTGGTAAGAAGTTCTGGTATTTGGAAAGAAGTATTTTCAGAAGAAATTGATTTACATTTAAAGATCTTTTGATCGGAATCATTGATATGGAAACATATATCTACCCCCAAACCAATAGCTGGCAAGTCCGATTTTGCGGGCGGATAATGGTAAGTATCCATAAATTTCCTAATCAAAAATTTAATTTTATAATTACACTGAACGACTTAAAAAAATGCTTTAATAACAAAAAATTAGTAATTTGAGGCAGATTTACTTAAAGCAAGTATCTTTTATAGAAATACATTCTTCAAGTAACCCTTAAGAATTAAAAAAAATATTTGTTTCTTTTGGGTTACAATCAATCCATATAACTATTAAAGAACAGTTCTAAATGAGTGATAACGAACTTATTCAGAGAATAAAAGTCGGTGACAAATCTGAATTGGTTGCGATTTACAAACGCTACAGAACAGAATTTTTAAATTGGGCAGTCCATAAGTATGGCTGCACTATGGATGAGGCAAAGGACGTTTACCAACATTCCATTTTAATTTTCTACGAGAAAATAACTCAAGACAAATTGACTTTCTTAACGAGTACGATCAAAACTTATCTTTTTGCAATTGGTAAGAATCAGGTACTTGAGAAAATTAAAAGAAATAATCGATTTTCAGACTCAAGCCACTTTGAGACATCAGGGAACATGTTTTATTCTGATGAATTAAATAAGGAGAATGAAATACGGCTAGAATTAGTAGAAAAGTGTTTGGAAGAATTAGGTGATCCTTGCAGAGCATTATTAATATCTTATTATTATGAAAAGAAATCGATGCTAGAAATAGCAGAGTTGCTTGGTTACAAAAACACAGATACTACAAAGAATCAAAAATATAAATGCCTGAAAAGGCTCAAGAAATTGTTTATTGAAAATTACTGAAACTTTAAATACTTAATCATGAAACAAATTGAAATGATTGAAAAGTACCTTGAGGGAAAAATGACGCTGACAGAAAAGCTAGCATTCGAACAAAATCTTCGTGAAAATGAAGAATTGCGTTCCGCTTTTTTGAAGGTTAGTTCTCTCATAGAAGGTATAGAACATGTAGGACGCAAAGAAGCACTCGAGCAATTGCAGCAAATAGAAGCTAATATGACTAACAGTACTCCAAAAATTAACAAAAAGGGTGTATTCTACTCTGCTAGATTCTCAATGGCCGCAGCGGTTGTTGCAGTATTAGTAGTGATGGGATCCTTTTTTGTGATCAATAATGGTCAATCTGAGCCGTCAGCATTGTTTGAGAGTAATTTTACTCCATATATGAACAATGTAAATAGCATGTCTCGTAGTAATAATACAGGTGAATTCAACCAGAGAGATTTGGCGTTCGCTGCTTATGACAATTACAACTTTACAGAAGCTGCAAATTATTTCAACTCTTTATTGAGTACTGAAGAGGATGCGTCATTGCTTCTTTATGGTGGTAATGCAGAATTGAGCTTAGGTGATACAAAAAGTGCAATTGCAAAATTGACTAACCTATTCGAAAATTATGATGACTTTGACAACCAAGCAGCATGGTATTTAAGCTTAGCCCATTTGAAAGATGAAAATGGAATGGAAGCAGTTGGGTATTTGATGTACCTTATGACTTCAGAGAACTCATATTCTGAGAAAGCCGCTGATCTTTTTGCTTCTTTGGATTTAGCTAATCTAGATCCAGGAAACAATGGTTATCCTCCAGAAAAAGCTGTGGTCTATGATGTTAGACAAGATGAGGTTTATCCTGATGGTGCAGAAGAAGAGCTTTCCATGAATTTGGAAAATCTTGAATCATTAAGTAATGGAAGGTTCGTACAATACGGTGTTGTCGTAGCAGATTCTGATGGAGAACCTCTTTACTTTGTTAATGGTCGTAAATTGAATGGTTTGAAAATTGGAAGTAGTGTTTTAGTGAAAAGAATTCCAGGCAAAGGAAGAAGAGCTGGCACTGCTATAATTATAGGTACCCTTTAGTTCCTCTTTATTAATAAATAAAAAAGGTGTCAATTTCTTGACACCTTTTTTTATGTTTTATAGTCAACTCAATAAAAGAAATTGAAGTCTGTGTCTTTAGCTTTTGGACTTTCTAATTTAATGAAAGAACTCAAACTCTATATTGAGGATTGGTTTGACGAAATGGAATGTAGATTTTTTTCCAAAATATTGAACCTCTAATAAGTAGTAACTTCTTGCTAATTTGTTTTGAAATTAATTCGTTTTCTTGTTAGGAAGAAAATAATCGTTAAAAATAAAAGTCCGATAGCAATAATAATGTAACTCTGGCTTGTAAGACCTGCTGTATTTTCCCAATCGAACCCATTCATATTCCCAATAGGCACCAAAGCTGCCCAGTTTGATGGATGGGCGTTCAATTCATCTGCATCTTTTAAATAATTACTCTTGGCTATTCTTAATGCATTATCGACATTTTCCGAATTTGATAGAGCCGTATAAAAACTTTCCATTAAAGATGCTGTGGCATTGTCATTCACTTTCCAAAGGCTCATAACTATGCTTGGACTACCAGCGAATGCAAAAGCTCTAGCCATGCTAAAAATTCCTTCTCCACTAAACATTTTTCCAATTCCACTTTCACATGCAGAGAGAACAACCAATTTTGCTTTTAGACTCAAATTATACAGTTCAAAAGGATATAAAGAACCGTCTTGTCCTTCTCCGCCCGCAGGAAACATTAGTTTGGAATCCATTGCATTATCCAAATCAGCTTCACCATGAATTGCAAGGTGAATGATATCGTAGTTAGGAGCATTTTCAACGAAATTAGCTTCAGTTGCATTTAGCCCAGAGAATAAGTCCACATTCTCAACCAAGGATGAAATAGCATTAATTTCCTTTGAAGAACCTCCAATTTGATTGGTGGTTAGAATTTGTTCTGCTGAAAGATCCTTTACATCTTCACTTGAAAAACTAAAAGCAACCAAATTTTTAGCTGTTCTTCTATTAATCTCTTTAGATGAATTAATCCCCATGCTAGAGTTAAAATGATAGCTAATTAAGTATTCATTATGGATATATGGAAGGCTTTTGTAATCAACTTTTTCAGAATTCAACTCCTCAAAGAGAAAAGCATCAAAAGGAATGGTTGATAAATAACCATCGGGAATAATTATTAAATTTTGAATTGAGTCTGAATTCCTAATGATTGGATTTAGTAACTTTTGATACAAAAAATAGCCGCTTGATTTAAAATCTTGATAGTCTATTTGTTGGGTACTAAAATTAAAACCAAACTTCAATGAGTTGTTGTACTTAGAGAGATTACTTTCTAATGTTGAATCTTTCAGTATTTTAAATAATTTTAATGAATCTTTATTAACTCCTAATCCAAAAACATAATTCGAACCATAAAAATACTCAACAACAGTTGATTTTGACTCCTTTGCCCAATTCTGTAAATCACTCAAAGCGGGATAATCATATCGATACTTAAATTCAAAATAATTAGGAAAAACTTGTGCTAACTCTTGCTTAAAAATATCCTGCTCCCTAGTCTTATTTAGTAAATCTTGATTTAACCTAATAAGAATAGTATCCGATTGCACTCCAGATCTCTTAATAGAATTGATATTCTTCGTAATTGTCGCAATCTCTGCCTTTAAGAAATTCTCTCTTGAGAGAATACTATCTGGCAAACCTAAAGCATTAATAGCCTCCGCACCACTTAAATTTTCTAGTAGCAAAAGACCTTTGCTTTTTGCCATAAACTCATTGGCTTTTTCTAGAAAAATTATATTGCCTTCTAACTCATATAATAAAAATGAACAATCTATTGCATTCTCATAAGAGTCCCTAAAGTATTCCGAAAGGAAGAGTTTTGTCCCCTCTCTATCTGATGATTGCCTATTTTTATTAATTATAATATCAGCATTATCAAACTCATTTAATGCTAGTTTCAAAAAAGTGATTTTTTCATCTTGAATTTCGCTAAAACTTGCTAAATTTTTCAAGACCGTTGCCTTTGCAGTCAGTCCCTTTAGTAAATCTTGGTCTTCAAATAATTTTTCTTCACTTACCTTAAATAGTGCATTTAAATTTTCTCCCAGTAAAATGTTTATGGATTGTTGATAATTCAGTAATGCTTCAGAAAATTCAGTTTTAGATTTATATACATCCCCTACAAACCTGTAAGACTGAGCTATTTCAGATTTATTCTGACCCGGATTTAAGTTCCTAATATCAAGTGACTTATTATAATAGTAAAAAGAAGAGTCCCAAGCTTGTT
Source organism: Peijinzhouia sedimentorum (assembly GCF_049340005.1). Taxonomy (NCBI): domain Bacteria; kingdom Pseudomonadati; phylum Bacteroidota; class Cytophagia; order Cytophagales; family Peijinzhouiaceae; genus Peijinzhouia; species Peijinzhouia sedimentorum. Next base: position 24,026 of record NZ_JBMPIY010000006.1, on the reverse strand, counting down.
GATCTTTATAAATAAGTCCCAAATTATCATATACATAAGAAAGTCTGAGTGAATTTGATCCAAACTGCTCTGATAATCTTTCCGCTGCTTTAAAATAATACTCCTTGGCAATATTTGTACTGTCAAGCATTCTATAAGCTGCGCCTAGGCTATTATAATAATCTCCTAAATTGTTTTGTGCAATTACATTTTCTAATGAAATCTGTACTGCTTTCTCATAATCTTGGGTAGACTCCAAATATGCTTCACGTCCAAAATGAATATTACCTAAAAGCATATAAGTATTAGCTAAGAGATTTGGGGTAACTTCTTCAGAGGCCTCATAAGTCTTAAGAGCTTGCTGAGCATAAATTAACGCATTATCAAATTCCCCCTTAAGTCTTTGTACACTTGCAATACTATAGTAGTTGGCTCCAAGCTGCACATTTCCACCTTCCAATACTCGTTCTTGAATCTCTAAAGCTTTTTGGTAATAAATGGTTGCACTATCATAATTTGAATAATTGAAGCGATAAACATCTCCAATTCCAACCAAAACATTAGCAATATCTGCATTTTCATCTTGATAAAATTGTTTCCGCAACTCAAGTGCCTTGTTGAAATTTTCAAGAGCTAAAATCGGTCTACTTGTTCGATCGTAGAGACCGCCCAAATAAAAGTAGATTGTAGATAGTGCAGGATGAAATTTGTCTAGATTGGATGTGGCAACCTCCACTCCTTGTGATAATAGTTCTTCTGCTTGAGGCCAGTTACCAATTCTCCTGTTTACAAAACTTAATTTGCTTAATAAATTAACTTGCAGTTCATATTCACTTTCAAGCTCAGCCTTCTTTAACCCATCAGAAAGCACCAAAATAGCATTATCAAATTGACCAAGGGCGTATAGCGAATCTGATTTAGTTATTATAGGATGTTCAAATTTGTACAATGGTTTTGTTGATTGTAAGGCTTTTGCAAATACATTCGGGTAGTCAATGCCGATAGTGATAACTGCAAAAAATGCAATTATACATGCTGCAACTACAGTGAAAAATATTTTTTTAATAAGCCCCATCCTTAGCAAATTAAGCATAAGAGTTCATAAAAAAGAAAGAATATCCATTATTTGTATATTATTTCCTTTTGCTGAAAGGAAATTAAATTAATACAATTAATTGTTTCACTCCTGCTGATAAAATGACTCTAAAAACCACACACCATCCACAACGACTTTCTCTGCAATCGGGTTAAGCAATTCATAGTATTGACCTTTACTCAGTTCAACTACCTCTATTTTAGTTCTATGAAACTCCCCATTACGAACCAGATAAGCATAAGCATCCTCACCATCAATTACTATTGTAGAACTTGGCAATGTCAATACCTCCCGCTGATTTAGTTTGATACTTCCGCGTATTTGCATTCCTGCTATAAACTTTTCATTCTCAATTTCAGGATGACCATGTACCATTACAGTCTTGCGGGTTGGATCCACTCTTTGCCCGATTAAATAAACCTCACCATAGAATGCTTCAGAATTACCAGGAAGTGAAAAGTCGAAATTTTGACCAAGCGAGACCTTAGCAATATCTTTTTCGAATACTTGCAACTCAATATGTAAATGATCACGGTCGATAACCTCTAGAATCAATTCATTGTTATCTACCAGCTTTCCAGCATTAATATTTAGAAGGCTTACCGTGCCATCTGCTGGAGAAACAATGCTAATTGACTCCTTAATTTCTCCTTTCTTTACGGTATTTGGGGATAAGTTTAGAAGTTTGAGTTGCGATTCCATTCCACTAACCAGTGCTTTCTGGATTTCAAAATTGCTTTGAGCAGCTTCAAGCTTCTTGGCAGCTGTTGCTTGTCCGCTTAGCAAGTCCCTTTGCCTGTCTAGTTCGCTTTCCAGTAAAGCTAATTTGCTCCACTCCTTTATAAAATCCTGCTGTAGTATCACAATATCAGGGTGAGACAATGTAGCTATGACTTGTCCTTTTCTAACCTTGTCGCCTTCGATCACTGGTACTGAACTTACAAAACCGCGTATTGGGGTATGGATGGAATGAAGGTTTTCTGGTGGAACTTCAATGTAACCCATAAAAGCGATTTCGCCAGAGATACTTCTCATTTCAGCTTCGCCTACTTTTATTCCAGCTCTATTAATTTGCTCTTCCGACAGCGTCAAAACTGAGTTATGTGGAACAGCAGTATTCTCTTGCACATTCTCTTCAACTTGATTTGGTTCACAAGCATTCATCAAAAAAATGCTTATGAACAATATATAATTTAGCGTTTTCATTGTTTTAGTTTTTTGAATTTCAATTGTTGGTGAAATAGGTCAATTCGGAAGAACTTGAATGATAATCCATAAGGGCTCTCAAATGATCTTCGCTAATTTGCCAATATGTTTTCATTGCTTGCAAATATTCTAAATAGCTGGCCTCGCCTCCTCTAAACTGCCTTTCAGCAATCTCTTGAAGTTGTATCGCTTGTGGCAATCCAGTTTGATTATAGTATGAAAGCCTGTCTCTCAATCGACTTATTTCAATTGATAATTGTTTAAGCTCTTCACCCTTTTCTTTAGTTTGAATACTGAAATCAGCCTCTCTTATTTGCTCATCCACACGAGCCATTTTTATCCGATTAATTGTAGGCTTTGCCCAAAGTGGAATTCCAATCCCTACGTTAAACCCACTCAAACCAGATTCCTGTATTGTTCTATCAGTAATCCTTTGGTTAAAATAACCGACATAAATTGATGGAAATAAATCCGCCTTAGCCAGCTTAGATGTTTGCTTACTCAGTTCGATTTCCAATTTGCTTACCTCTAATGAAGGATGTGAATTGGCATCTATTACTTGCGTTTCAGAATTACCTAAATCCAATTCATCCAAACTATATGGAGGCTTAAAAGGGCCATCTTCAAAAAGTAGTACGGCAAGCTGAGAACTTGCTTTCTCTAGCTGTCGATTGGCTTCTTCCAAGCGTAATTTTGCGTTTTCAAGTTGAGTTTGTGCTGTCAATTCTTCCAAATAAGCAGCTTCACCTGTAGATACTCTTAGCTTGGCTAATCTTTCATAATCCGCCATCATTTGTTGCTGTTTCAAAAGCAATGTCTTCAGATCATGCCAGTACAGCCATTGGATGTAGGCCTTTTGCACCCACACTTTCAGCATAGTTTTTTCCAACTTATTAGAAGCTAGTAAGCGATCCAACTCTGCTTGTGAAACTTTTGCCGATTGAATATACCCTGGAATGGATCCCAAATTTTGCCTGATCTCGAAGAATGGATCTCTTTGGTTAGAATTTATCTGTCCATATTGATAGCCCAATTCCGTTGCTGGCAAATCCCAAGCTGTACCAATTTTCAATTCAGCAGATTCTATTTTCATTATCTGCTGCTGAATGAGTGGATGATTTTTGAGAGCTAATTCGGTAGCCTCCTCTATACTTAATGTCTTTACATCTAAGGTTTGCGCTTGGCTATAAAAACTTGGAATTAAAAAAAGCGGGAGGATAAGCAAAGCTACCGAAGGTCTGTATTTGCTATTCATCCATTGATACAAAATTGGAAGCACAATAAGAGTAAGAATCGTAGAACTGATGAGTCCACCAATTACAACTGTAGCCAATGGGCGTTGAACTTCTGCTCCGCCTGAATTGGATAAAGCCATTGGCAAAAATCCCAAAATATCAGTTGAAGCTGTCATCAAAACTGGTCTCAATCGAATAAGCGACCCATTCACGATAATATCTTTTAGACTCATGTTGCCTTCTTCTTTCAAGTCGTTCATATAATTGATCAGCACTATGCCATTCAATACTGCTACACCGAAAAGAGCAATAAAACCAACTCCCGCTGAAATACTAAAAGGCAAGTCACGTAAATACAATGCAGCCACTCCTCCAATGGCAGATAAAGGAACCGCTGAGAAAATAAGTAGAGCAAAGCGGACTGAACCAAAAGCGAAGTACAATAGCACGATAATTAAAACAAGTGCTAATGGGACTGCAATTGTTAATCTGTCTTTTGCTTCTTTTAAATTTTCAAACTGCCCCCCATAAGTGACATAATAGCCTGGAGCCAAATTCAAATCTGCTTCCAACTTATCTTGTATCTCCTCCACTAGGCTTTCCACATCTCTATTTCGCACATTAATTCCGATAGTAACACGCCTCTTTGTATCCTCCCGCGAAACCTGTAACGGGCCTTCATCTTGTATTAAATCGGCAATTTCAGAGATAGGAATTACTCTGCCATCCGGTGTATTAATTAACAAATCCTCAAAATTTAAATCCATTCTATGGGTACTATCCAAGCGAACGACAAGATCAAATCTTCTTTCCCCTTGAAATATTATCCCAGCTTTAGCTCCAGCAAATGAAGCTTCGATGATTTTATTTACATCTACGACATTGAGTCCATATCTAGCCAAATTTTCCCTGTTATAGCGGATTCTATATTGTTGCATTCCTTCGACTTGCTCAACTTTGATATCCGCTGCTCCATTTACAGTGGCAATAATAGCAGCAGCAGCATCTGCTTTTTCATGCAAAATGTCCATTTCCTCACCGAAAATCTTCACGGCTATATCCGTCTTCACGCCTGTCATCAATTCATTAAATCTCAATTGTATGGGCTGGGTGAAATCGAACTCTATACCGGGTATTTCCGCAAGACTTTCCTTCATCATATTAGCTAAATCTTCACGATTATCAGTACTTGTCCATTCCTCTTTAGGCTTCAAAATAATCATCACATCACCTTCTTCTACAGGCATTGGGTCTGTAGGCACCTCCGCTGTACCAATCTTGGAAATCACTTGAGTCACTTCCGGAAAATCGCGCAATAAAATTTCCTCTGCCATGGTAGAAATCTTCACACTTTGATCGAGTGAACTTCCTGGTGGCAAGGTTATCTGCATTGCCAAATCACCTTCCTCTAATGTTGGAATAAACTCACCGCCCATTCTTGTGAATGTGAAAATCGAAATAAGAAATAACGTAAACGCCAAGCCAACAATAACTCTTGGAAGAGCTAAGGCACGTTCAAGAATTGGTTTATAGAATTTTTGAAGACCTATTACAATCTTATCCGCAAAATTTTCCTTTTCACTTATTTTCTTTTTGAGCACCCATGCAGAAATCATTGGGACATAAGTCAAGCTTAATAGCAAAGCTCCAATCAATGCATAAATTACCGTTTGCGCCATTGGGCGGAACATCTTGCCTTCAATACCTACAAGGGACAAAATCGGCAAAAACACAATCAAAATAATCATGACACCAAATGCTGCTGAACGGAAAATGCGGGAGGTTGAGGACTTTACCACTTCATTCATTTCTGCTCCAGTCAGAGTTTTTCCTTTATGATATACGTGCAAGTTGTATAAGACACTTTCGACCACGATCACTGCGCCATCTATAATAATCCCAAAGTCTATTGCTCCAAGAGACATAAGATTGGCTGAAACACCAGTGGCTTCCATCATGCCCAATGCAAAAAGCATAGAAAGTGGAATTACACTGGAAACTATGAGGCCCGCTCTGAAATTTCCAAGAAACAGAATGAGGATAAATATTACAATCAAGCCACCTTCAATAAGGTTGGCTTTTACCGTGGAAATAGCTCTATTTACGAGTGAACTTCTATCCAAATAAGGCACAATAGTTACACCTTCAGGTAAAGAGAGATTAATCTCTTTTACTCTTTCTTGTACCAAGCCGACTGTTTCCATGGAGTTAGCGCCCTTGAGCATAAAAGCGATTCCACCAACAGCTTCGCCTTTTCCATTTTTAGTCATTGCTCCAAAGCGAGGAGCATGGCCATAAGTGACAGTGGCCACATCACCAACCTTAACAGGAACTCCATTTCGAAGCGTAATAACTACTTCTTTCAAGCTTTCTAGGCTTTCCAGTAATCCTTCTGCACGGATATAATATGCGTTTGGTCCCTTTTGAATATAGGAGCTCCCAGTGTTCTGATTCCCTTTTTCAAGAGCTGTAAACACATCGGTAATACTCAAATCGAAATTTTGGAGTTTAAATGGATCTACACCCACTTCAAATTCCTTCAGATAGCCCCCAAAACTGCCGATTTCGATAATTCCGGGTATCCCACTCAGCCTTCTTTTTACGATCCAATCTTGAATCTCTCGAAGATCCATTGCTGAATATTGACTCTCAAAAGCTGGCTCCACCTCAAGTGAATATTGGTACAGTTCGCCCAATCCTGTGGTAATTGGCATAAGTTCGGGCTCACCAAAATCCGTCGGGATATTTCCTTTGGCTATATTTATCTGCTCAGCAACTAGCTGCCTAGCCGCCAAGGTCTTCATTTTCTCCTCGAAGACAATTGTAACCACCGAAAGCCCATAACGAGAGACAGATCGAATTTCGACGACGTCGGGTAAATTGGCCATCGAAAACTCAAGTGGTTGCGTAATAAATTTCTCAACTTCCTGCGGTGCCAAGGAAGGAGATACAGTAACTACTTGTACTTGATTATTGGTAATATCAGGCACTGCATCTATCGGAATATGAATTAATCCGTAAATGCCCCATGCAATTATACCGCTCACTAATAATAATATAATGAGTCTGTTTCGGATACTAAATCCGAGTATAGAAGAAATCATAATGTATGAATCAGGGTAATGAAAAATTTTAATCTCTATGGTGTGAGATTATACCCTTGGTGGCTGTAGCAAAAAGTTGGATTGGAGAAAGCTATACAATGAATTGTATTTTACTAAATAAGAATCAATTGTAAGCGGAGTGGTTGTTAATTCTACTTCGAATTTATTGAAAATATACGGAGATCCACTAAAGTAACCTCCAATAAACGGTAGTTCTTCTTCATGAGTAGGCTCATAGTGGTCGGAATTTAAACTGTAGTGAAGAACTAAACTTTCCACGAAATTGCTAGCAAGGCCATCATTAGTAACATGACCTTGTAAATGCTTGATCATGCTTGGCACCTTTACTAGCTCAAACGTATTGCCTTTGGGAAGCACGCTTGCCATTAACATCACCACGCAGAAAACTAAGCTAATAATCGATTTCACTTGATTCGAATTTCGGGCAATGTATGAGTAATAATAAAAAAAATCAAAACAAATTATATGCAGTCTGGCTGACCACAATCTTCATCTGCATACTCAACCTCAATTGTTGTGTGATTAATACCAAAACTTGAAGCAATTTTTCGAATAGCGGCTTTCATTTTCACAATTTGCTTTTTTTCTGCAGATTGAGAAACTTTTATATGCAAGGTTAATACGCCATATTGCCCGTCCATGGTCCAAGCATGGATATCGTGGATACTCGTGATCAAATTTGACCCTATTAACTTTTCTTTGAAGCTTTGTTCATCAAAGCTCGCAGGTTTCTTTTGCAAGAATATGGTAACTGTCTTTCCAAAATTTTTGAAGACATTCCACAAAATATAACAGGACAATCCAATGGAAAGTAATGGGTCTAAAACTGGCAAATCGAAGTAAAGCAAAACAATACCTACTATCAGCACTGCTACCCAACCAAGTACATCTTCTAGCAAGTGTAGCATTACTACTCGTTCGTTCAAACTTTCTCCCTTTTTAAGTCTAAGTACCGCTGCTCCATTTACAACAATTCCCAATACAGCTAGCCAAATCATTCCTTCCGCATCAGGCATCGGCGGATCCCATAGCCGTGGTATGGCAAAAAACAAAATGGATAATGAGCCAATTATCAGAATGCTACTATTGATGAACGCAGCTAAAATTGAGAATCTTCTATATCCATAAGTAAAGTCCTTGGTCCGTTTTTTATTTGAGTATTTTTCTAAATACCATGCTAAACCCAAAGAGAAACTATCGCCTAAATCGTGGACAGCGTCTGCTAGAATGGCCATGCTATTAGTCAATAAACCACCTATAATTTCGATAATAGTGAATGATAGATTTAAGAAAAAAGCTATTGATAGGTTTTTTCCTGCATGATGGTGGTGATGATCGTGGTCGCTATGATCGTGGTGATGTCCCATTTTTAGAAAAGATTTCCCTGCTCTCCTTCAATTTCTCTAAAGCTAGGCATAGGCAAATTGATGGATAAATTTTTATTGAGGTTTGTAATCAAATCGATGGCAATATTTGCACAAAGTATTTCTTCGGGCTGGTGTGCAAAAAAATAGATGTCCTTGAGCCCCTTCTCAATCCATAGTTGTAATCTTGCCACCCATTGGTCAATTCTACTAAAGTCTGTTGGATGAAGGGAATTGCCTGTAAAACGCACAAATGCCATATCATTGATAACTCTACTATGCAAAACCTCCCGTACCCCAGCTGTATCAGTTATCACTAAGCAAATGCCCATATCGTTCAGCTCCTTGCTAATTGCTTCAAAATTTTCTTCCTCAAACCATGAGGTATGTCGAAATTCCACAGCTAATTTCGCATCCTTTGGCCATTGACTCAAATAGCGAATGAGCGCTCCTCTCTTCTCTACCGAAAAGCTTGGCGGAAGCTGTAAAAACACCGGACCCAATCTCTGCTCAAAAGCATAGAGCATTTCAAAAAACACTCCTTGCATTGCATGATCAATTCCAAGGTCATTTCGCTGCGAAAAGATTTGTGGAAGCTTGGGACAAAACTTAAAATCTACCGGTGTAAGTGCTGCCCATTTTGTCACTTGCTCCACACTAGGAATTCGATAATAGCTACTATTGAGCTCGATGGAGGTGAATTGACGCGAATAATAATATAGATAGTCCGAAGCTTTAGTTTTGGGCGGGTACAACTTGCCTACAAAACTTTTGTCACCCCAAAGTGGTGCGCCATAATAGAAATTAAATCCCTCACCTTTATTTACAAATCGATTTGCATGATGCTCTGCTGGTAAATCGAAATTCACATTTGAAATATCCTCAAGGTGACCAAACTTCATTTTGTAGATTTATAGTGAAAATGCACGTTGTTTATTGACTCATTGATTTGGACTGAACAAAAGTATCAGTAAATCTATTAAGAAGAAGCTCATTTTTGGCAAATAGTAAAAACAACAGATGAAAATCAAGATTACAACACAAGTAAATTCAGAATGGAAGAATGTAGTCTCAGGCTTTACCGAAGAGCTATTTGTGAAATTAAATCCTCCATTTCCGCCTGTTGTTGTGAAGCAATTTGATGGATGTATTACAGGAGACAAGGTCGTTTTAGAATTGAATTTTCTACTCTTTAGGCAAAATTGGGTTTCGCATATTGTAGAAAGTATTGAGGATGAAAATGGATTCTCATTTGTTGATGTAGGAGTAAAACTGCCCTTTTTCTTATCGCGCTGGAGGCACCATCATATTATAGAAAAGCGGGTGGGTGGTGGAGCCGCAATAATTGACGATATCGAATTTAGCACAGGCACTTTGCTTACTGACTTCCTTTTTTACCCAGTACTTTACGGTCAGTTTTTGTACCGTAAACCCATTTACAAGAAAATATTCAACAAATAAACTAGCAATCTGTAATGCTAGCGTCCGCACCCATAAGCAGGGAAGGACTTACCATTGGAATCCCTAAATCAAGCCCTCGGATGATAAAAATAATACCTAATGCTGCCATAAAATAAGGATATATTTTCACCAAATTGAGAGAGAATTTCTGTTGAAAAAACTTACCAATCGAGGCCGCTAGTAACATCATAGGAAATGTGCCGAGCCCGAAGAAAATCATATAGATCATCCCACCTTCCATTGAGCCAGCCAATGCTGCACCTGCCAAAGCCAAATAAACTAAGCCACAAGGCAAAATCCCATTGAGCATACCTACAGTAAAAGAGGATGAATATCCAGGTTTTTTGATAAACAAACCCATTTTCTTTTTCAGCCAGAAAATTAATTTTGTAGGCAAGGTGTTCCCTCTCTCAAGCCTTTTGGCCAAATAGGGCATGGCAGCAAAGGCAAGGATAAATACACCGGCCAGAATAGATAAAACTTGCTGCAAACCACCGTAAGCTATCAGTTGTCCTAATAAACCAACAAACAAACCAAGGATGGCATAAGTAATTACCCTCCCGCTATTGTACACTAGTTTTCCTTTGAGGAATTTCCTATTGCCCATTACCATACTCAATGGCGCACACATTCCTAGGCAGTGCAAACTGCCCATAATGCCTACTAAAAACCCACTGAGATAATACATCATTATAACACTATTTTTTCTTCGAAATAATAATCTTTCCCTTCGCTATTCCAACTAACCTTCACTCTCCAATAGCCTGCTAAAATTTCTTTGGTATTGTATTTCAACACATCTCCATCCGTTTGATCAAAAGTCAATTGGAAATCAAACTTTCCATCAGAAGGTCTGAAAAATTGAACTACTCCCTTTGTATCCATTGCTAAAGAGGCGGGAGGAAGTTGAAGCTCCAAAATGGCATCAGCCTTTTTATAAATTAAAGCCGCCTTTTCGTCAAGCGCTTGAAGGTTGTTATTACTATCGATTTGTGTTTGAAATTTCAACTCTTGAGCGTAATAATCTTTTGCCACAAGGTTGACATCATACTGAAATGTGATCACCACCAATGTGATAATAAATACTACAAAACCAATATATAGCAAAGCAATTCTCCATCCCCAGCTCATAATTTTATCAATTTACAGGTCCCAAAAAGTTTGTTTTTATAACGTCAATAACTTCATTTTCTCTAAGCACCTCAATTTTAAGTGAAGTTTTAGAGCTTTCAATCATTGATTTTGGAAGATTAAGGAAGAACACTATTTCCTGAAAACCTCCCGCCTTGACCAAGATATTTTCACGGCCAACCATCTCAATTTCTGCGCCTTCAAAATCAACTACTCGAATATCTAATTCCATATCTGAATTAGTTTTGTTGATAAATTGGGCATTGTATAAGTTACTTATTTCGCCTTCTACCCGTTCTTGAAAAAGCTGACCTGGCACTCGTAGCACCGTAGTTTCTACCTCAGTACGGCCAAATAATAGGCTTCCCAGAAAAACAACAAGCACAGTTAAGATCACAGAATAACCGGCAACTCTTGCATTGAATTTGAATTTTTTACCTTCTGATATTGCACTGTGTGAGTCGAATCTGATTAGACCTGTTGGCTTCCCAATTTTAGTCATTACAGTATCGCAAGCATCAATACAAGCAGTACAATTCACGCATTCCAATTGGGTACCATTTCTTATATCAATTCCTGTTGGGCAAGCATGCACACATAGTTTGCAATCAATACAATCGCCAAGTGCAGCATTTGCCTCATCATTTTTCTTGAGTTTTCCTCTAGGCTCACCACGAATCCAATCATAAATGATAACGAAGGAATCGCGAGTAAGTAATACGCCTTGCAAGCGGCCGTATGGGCAAACTGCCACACAAGCTTGCTCTCTGAAATAGCTAAATACCCAGTAGAAAACTCCTGTGAATGCGACCAAGCCAATGAACCCTGCAAGATTTTCAGTTGGAGATTGCGTTACGAGTAATTTCACTTGCTCTACACCTATCAGATAGGCCATTACGGTATGGGCAATTACTATTGAAATTGTCAAGAAAATAAGCTGCTTGAATCCCTTTTTTAGAATTTTCTCTCTATTCCAAGGAGCAGCTGCTAGTTTCCGCTGCATATTCGCATCGCCTTCTATCCAGTATTCGATTTTACGAAAAACCATTTCCATAAAAATGGTTTGTGGGCAAGCCCAACCGCACCAAATCCGACCATAGAGTACGGTAAACAGAATAATGAATACGAAAAGAGTGATGAGAAAAATGGCAAAAAGGAAGAAATCCTGCGGCCAGAAAACTTGCCCAAAAATCACAAACTTACGCTCGAATATATTGAAGAGCATTAAAGGCTGCCCGTCGATTTTTATCCAAGGTGCTCCAAACAGCAATGTGAGCAAAACAACAGCAACTACTGCTCGCCAATTGTGAAAACGCCCAGAAGGCTTCTTTGGATATACCCAAATCCGATTTCCACTTGCATCTACCGTGGCAATGGTATCACGATATTCTTCATCAAACCCATATAAATTATCTGCTGGCTTAGCCATACTGTTTAAACCTCATCGGTTTTTTATTCATTATCCAACACTTCTTCTATTACTTCCTCTGAATTCTCTTCTACTACTTCCTCAGTAGTTTCCCCTTCTTCCGTTACTTCTTCTTCAGTTGCTTCTTCACGAGTATAAATTTGGCCTTCCGGATCTTTGGCATTTGCAGGGTTTGTACCTTCAAGTGTGTAGATATAGCTAGCTACATTTTGCATTTGGCTTGGAGTTAAGCTTGTTTGCCAAGGTATCATCCCTTTTTCTTGCACACCATATTTTATAACTGTGAAAATATCGCTTATACTGCCTCCATGTATCCAATACTGATCAGTCAAATTAGGCCCTATACCACCTTCTCCATTCGCTCCATGACAAACCACACAATTTCTAGTGAAAATTGTAGATCCTTCAGTCAACGCATCTGACGTATTAACAAACTCCACAGTAGTTTCATCCACAAAATCCTCTTCGACAGATGCTAATCTGGATTCCATTTGCTTTGCTGCATCAGCCATTGCCAAATTATACTCCTCCTCTTGCAAAGGCATTACATTAAATACGTGATAAATTAATACGTACACCACTGAGAAGGCGATCGTCAAATAGAATAGATTTGTCCACCAAGGCGGGAGGTGATTGTCTAACTCCCTAATTCCATCATAATCATGATCCAGAAGTATTTCCTCTTCCTCTTCAATAGACTTATCAAAGTGTAGTTTCTCAATCGTTCTTGCCCACCAACTTTCCTTTTCTCCTTCTATAACGGGAGCAAGGCCAGCTGCAGCTCTTTCCTTCGCCTCGTTATCTTTTATTATCAGGTTCATCACCTTTACTATGTAGAAGGCTACTAATAACAATATCAAGACAATAGCCGCCAGAATACCAATAATTGAGAAGAGGACTAGTTCATCCTGACCCAAATTAGATTGAGCATTTACTGGCATTTGAAATAGCAATAGGGCAATAAATGCCGTGCAGTATTTTGCAATAAGGCTATTTGAAAATAACTTATTTATCAAATTCATAGCGGTGATTTTACAGATGATGGAATAGTATCGTCTTCGTTTGGCAAGTTTTCCATTTTAGATATATGTCCTTTATCTAATCGAATAACCCACCAAACGAGACCCATAAAAAAGCTGAAGAAAATAATCAATGATATGATTGGCCAAAGCGCAATTTCATCGATTCGTTCTAGGACTTGCTTGTACATAATTCCTCCTTTTAGTTTTCAGCATTTAACTTGATATCTGCACCCAATCTTTGCAGGTATGCTATCAAGGCAATAATCTCTCTATCTTGTTTGGCTTCTACTCCTGCATCAGACAGGCGCTGAACAATCGCAGCAGACTGCGCATTTATTTCTTCCTCCACTTGATCTTCATGACCCTCTGGGTATGGCACACCTAGTTTTCTCATTACTGTAATTTTAGGTCTGATTTCATCCACAGAGTAAGTGTCTTCCAACAACCAAGGATAAGAAGGCATTAATGAGCCTGGCGACATCGTAGTAGGATCCATCATATGGTAATAGTGCCATGAATCAGGATATTTTTGACCTACTCTGTGGAGATCTGGACCTGTACGCTTAGAGCCCCATAAGAATGGGTGATCATATACGAATTCTCCAGCTTTAGAGTACTCTCCATATCTTTCTGTTTCTGATCTAAATGGCCTTACCATTTGAGAGTGACATGATACACAACCTTCGCGGATATAAATATCTCTACCGTGCAATTCTAGCGATGTGTAAGGCGTCACACTTTCTATAGTTGGCACATTTGATTTTATAAGGAAGGTTGGCACCATTTCGATAATACCACCGATAAGAATAGCAACTAATGCTAGGCTGGTGAATATCACAGGCTTTCTTTCCAATACACTATGCCAGTGGCCACCAACAATTTTCTTTTTCTCGAGTGCAGGTGCTTCAGCATCTTCATTAGCCATGAATTTACCGGACTTGGCAGTCTGCACTAAATTGTAAGTCATGGTGATAGTACCAATCAGGTAAAGGAATCCTCCCAAAGCTCTTAGCATATACATCGGTACAATTTGAATTACCGTTTCTAAGAAATTTGGATATTGGAGCAAGCCTTCATCTGTAAATTGCTTCCACATTAAGCTTTGAGTTAAGCCTGCCACATACAATGGTAATGCATAGAAAATAATACCTAGTGTACCGATCCAAAAGTGGAAATTTGCTAATTTAGTTGAATGTAGTTTGGTTCCCCACATCCTTGGAATCATCCAGTATAGCATGCCAAATGTCAGGAATCCATTCCAGCCAAGACCGCCAATGTGAACGTGAGCGATGATCCAATCTGAAAAGTGAGCGATGGCATTCACATTTTTAAGAGACAACATTGGCCCCTCAAAAGTAGACATACCATAAGCAGTAACTGCCACCACCATAAATTTAAGTACAGGTTCCTCCCGCACTCTATCCCACGCTCCACGCAAAGTAAGTAGGCCATTGAGCATACCCCCCCATGATGGTGCAATTAGCATGATTGAAAAAACAACACCTAGGGTTTGCGCCCAATCAGGAAGCGATGAATATAATAAGTGGTGAGGCCCTGCCCAGATATAAATAAAAATGAGTGACCAAAAGTGAATGATCGAAAGCTTGTATGAGTAAACTGGTCTATTTGCGGCTTTTGGTAAAAAATAATACATCAAGCCCAAAAATGGCGTAGTTAGGAAAAACGCAACCGCATTGTGTCCATACCACCATTGTACAAGAGCATCCTGAACGCCTGCATATATTGAGTAACTCTTGAAACCAGAAACAGGCAACTCAAGAGAATTGACAATATGCAAGACAGCAACTGTTACAAAAGTGGCTATATAGAACCAAATAGCCACATACATATGTCTCTCTCTGCGCTTAAGAATTGTTCCTATCAGGTTTATCCCAAATACAACCCAAACCAAAGCTATGGCAATATCGATAGGCCATTCTAACTCCGCATATTCTTTAGAGGTAGTTAGGCCTAGCGGGAGGGTAATTGCCGCTGCAAGGATAATCAATTGCCAGCCCCAAAAATTAATCCAGCTTAGCTTGTCACTGAACATTCTGGTTTTGAGCAATCTTTGTGCAGAATAATACGTACCTGCAAACATAGCATTACCTACAAAGGCAAAAATTACTGCATTAGTATGTAATGGACGTAACCTACCAAATGTGGTGTAGGGTAAATCAAAATTGAAAATAGGATAAAAGAGCTGTATGGCTATGAGTAAGCCCACCAACATTCCTACTAAACCAAATATTACGGTGGCAATAACAAAGTACTTTACAATCTTATTGTCATACTGAAACTTTTCTATTTGCATAGTGCGATAGCTTGAGGTTTTTAACGGACGCTAAGGTAATTGTCCTATAATGGTACCTAGCTGATAGGGATTGCCCGGAAACATGATTTTTATCAGGTTTCAGAGAACCTATCAGCTTTCAATTGTTAATATAGGAATTGATTAAATTATTATCCACTTTGAGAATGATTTTGTGAGTGAATATTAATGACAAATATTATACTGCCATACTAATGAGAATCCAATTAATGATTATGCGTTTTATTAATAAAAGACTTTTTATCTCATTTTTGCTTGTTGCAGTTTTGACTAAACCCATGTATGCGCAAAACTTAGAGATTGGATTCAAAATCAATGGAAATGAAGATCAAGTAAGCATAAAATTCGAAAATCATAATAATTTGATTGTTGTACCAATAGTCCTTAACAATACACTCCCACTAAAATTTATTCTTGATACTGGCTTAAAAACCGCCATCCTAACAGACCGCTTCTATTCAGACCTTCTCAATGTAAATTATAGTCGGTCGATTCCTGTAGTTGGTGCAGATGGAAATGTACTAGTAGAAGCATTTGTTGCAAATAATGTGACATTGAGTTTACCTGGAATTACAGGGAGAGGACAAACTTTACTTGCCTTAGGTGAGGATTTCCTACAATTAAAAAGCTTTATGGGCTTGGAGATTCACGGAATAATTGGGTACGAGTTATTCCAAAAATATATAGTTGAAATTGACTATGATCAAGAACTGCTCACCTTTTATGAACCAGCATCTTTCAAGCCTCCAAGAGCCTATGAGTCAATAGATATAACAATCGAAGAATTTAAACCTTATATAGAGGCTCAAATTACTCAAAAAGATAATTCAAAAATCAGTGGCAAGTTCCTTATTGATACTGGTGCTAGCATGGCGATTTCGATGGATGTGTCAGCTGATGAAGAAATCTATATCCCTGAAAAAAATATTGAGGCACTTTTGGGTAGAGCTATTGGCGGAGATATTTCTGGTTTTATCTCTCGAACCAAGGAAGTGAAATTCGGTTCATTAGAGTTTTCAGATGTACTCACATCATACCCCAATCCGGGCAGCTACACGGAAGCTTTGAGAATCCCAGGTAGGAAAGGTACAATTGGAGGAAACATCCTTAACCGAGTAAATGTGATTTTTGATTACCCTAACAAGAAGATATATGCGAGGAAAGGTCAATTATACAAAAAGAAGTTCGAGTACAATATGCTTGGGATAGAGGTAATTGCCGAAGGAACAAAGCTCGATAAATTTAGAATTGTGAATGTAGTTGAAACATCTCCGGCAGCTCATAATGGTGTGAAAGAGGGAGATTACATTATTAAAATTAACGGAATTGATGTTGATAATTACAATTTAACAAAAATATCTAATATGTTCCGAGATAGAGAAGGGAGAAGAATTAGATTGAGATTGCGAAGGGGAGATCAGGTTATTAACAAAAAAATGAGACTTAAAAGAATAATTTAAATCAAGCCATTATATGGCTGTCTAATTAAATTCCATTTGTAAATTGTCCTAGATTTACAAACTCATCAAGAATGGATAACACCTCCCTAATTTTTGTTACAATCGATTTTTTTGGCCTTGCCTTGCTATTAGCATCTTGGAAAATGGCGGGAGGAGCAAGAGCTATTTACGCATTTAGCCTTTTCCTATTGAGCTTATTTTTATTATACGAAGGCATTGTTCAAGTTACATTCCTATCCAAAATCCATAAATTAAGTGCAGAACCAAATTTAATCGTTTCCTTGGTTGACAATCTTGTTTCGAACCTAATTTGGAGCATTTTTATCCTGGCAATTTTTCTCATTGCCATTTCTATCGGGCTTCTTAGTAAAGGTAAAGTTGTGAAAATTGCCTCTGTATTTGCCATCCTATTTTTTGTATTTATGGGGCTACTTCTTCCAAGTAGCTTATTACCCTTTTCTATTTTTGGGATTTTTGGTTTACTTTTTATTTACCGCAAAACCTTCGAGCACAACTTTTTCGATGGGATGAAAATTCTGCTAGGAAAGAAGTCTTAAGGTTACCCCAATCTAAGATTTTACCGTGTAGCGGAAACAATCTACTAAGTGGTCATTTACCAGTCCGCAAGCTTGCATGTGCGCATAGATAATCGTAGATCCAACGAATTTGAACCCACGCTTTTTGAGATCTTTGCTCAGTGCATCTGATTCCTTGCTGGTTGCAGGCACTTCGGCTATATTTTTCCACTTATTGACAATTGGCTCGCCATTTACAAAGCCCCAGATATACGCATCAAAGCTGCCAAATTCCTTTTGAACTTCGAGAAATAATTTAGCATTGATTATAGCGGATTGAATTTTAAGTCTGTTCCTAACTATGCCAGGAAATTGCATTAACTCCTCTACCCTTTCCAATGTAAAATTAGCGACTTCAATTGGGTCAAAATTCGCAAATGACTGTCTGTATCCCTCCCGCTTTTTCAATACCGTGGACCAGCTGAGGCCTGCTTGCGCACCTTCGAGAATCAAAAATTCAAAATGGGTTTTATCATCATGAACTGGAACTCCCCATTCTTCGTCATGATATTTTATATATTCTTCGAAACCAAGGCACCAAGGACAGCGATTCATTGGTTTTAATTTTATGGGTTGTTAAGCTTCTTTAAAATATTCTCTATACCATGCTAAGAAATTAGTAACTCCATCGCGAATGGTCGTTTTTGGTCGATAGCCAAGATCCTTTTCCAATTCAGACGCATCTGCATAAGACAAAGCTATATCACCAGGTTGTATAGGCATCAAGTTTTTAATCGCTTTTTTGCCCAACTGCTCTTCAATTTCTTCGATAAAGTCCATTAGGCGAACTGGCGAACTATTGCCAATATTATACACCATGTAAGGTGTATTCACAATATCAGCAGCATAGTTTAGCTTTTCTGCATGTGGATTTTTAGTAGGTGCTTTGTCTAGTACCCTGGTAATTCCCTCTACGATATCGTCCACGTAAGTGAAATCCCTACGCATATCGCCATAGTTGTACACATCGATTGGTTCGCCTGCTAATATTTTCTTGGTGAAAATAAACAAAGCCATATCAGGACGACCCCAAGGGCCATAAACCGTAAAAAATCTCAAACCAGTAGTTGGCACTCTAAAAATATGCGAATACGTGTGCGCCATAAGCTCATTTGCCTTTTTGCTGGCGGCATACAAACTCACAGGAAAATCCACATGCTCCATAGTAGAAAATGGGATGTTCCTTGCTTGGCCATACACACTAGAGCTACTTGCATAGACCAAATGCTTCACATTAAAATGCCTTGCCATTTCCAAAATATGACAAAATCCCAAAATATTACTCTGCATGTAAACTTCAGGATGTGTAAGGCTGTGTCTTACTCCTGCTTGCGCAGCAAGGTTGATTATGTGGTCTATGCCTGCGTCTTGAAATAGCTTTTCCAAATTGTGCTTATCTTCCAATTGAAGCCGGATAAAGCTGAATTTGGGATATTTACTACTATAAACTCTTACATTATATTCAATCTCTTTTGGGTCTATACCTAATTGGATAAGTCTATCCTTTTTCAGCATAGGGTCGTAGTAGTCGTTGATACTATCAAGACCGACTACCTCGTCACCCCTATCTAATAATTTTCTGGAAGTATGAAATCCTATAAATCCGGCTGCACCGGTCACTAATACCTTTTTTATCATGCGTGTTTTCTTCTCCAAAGCCAAGTTCTCTTTTTCACAAGATCAGCTTCATTTACTTCATAGTATTCGCCGTAGCCATAGCCGTAACCATAGCCGTAGCCATAACCATAACCTCTATTTGGCACATAGTCATTATAAACTATCTGGATAGGCCCAGTCAATTGTTTTTCAAACTGCCCATTAATAAAGTCGAGCATTGGCTTCGTGGTATATTTTTGTCGCACCACGTACAATGTCAAATCCGCGTGTTTTATCAATTCCAGAGCATCAGCTACCAAATTCACTGGCGGAGTATCCATTACAATATAATGGTATTTATCCTTTAACTCTTCCAATAAGGCTCTGAATTTATCACTCATCAGCAATTCTGCCGGATTTGGTGGCGCTGGCCCGGAAGGCAGAATATCTAAATTATCAAGCGAAGTAGCATGTACAATATCATCTTTGGAAGCTTCTCCAACCATATAGTCAGTTAGTCCCTTTACTTTGCCAAGACCGAAATCAGTATAGTTCCTTGGTTTGCGTAAATCAAGCCCCATCAGCAAGGTCTTTTTATTCCCAACTGCCAGCACTGAAGCCATGTTCATGGAGCAGAAACTCTTTCCTTCACCACTAACACTAGATGTTACAATAAATACCTTCTTTTCCTTTTCAAGGGCAAAAAACTGCAAATTTGTACGAATAGCTCTGAAGGATTCAGCTACAGGC
Organism: Peijinzhouia sedimentorum; assembly: GCF_049340005.1. NCBI lineage: Bacteria > Pseudomonadati > Bacteroidota > Cytophagia > Cytophagales > Peijinzhouiaceae > Peijinzhouia > Peijinzhouia sedimentorum. The sequence goes on along the minus strand of NZ_JBMPIY010000006.1, from coordinate 4,265 downwards.
GATTTAGGGCTTTTGTGCACCACTAAACCATAGCTTAATTCATTGTGGCCAATCATGCCAATTATTGGTATATCTGTGCTTTTTTGAAGTTTGCGGGAGGATTTAATTCGCTCATCCAAAAACTCTTTGAGCAAAATAAACAACAACGGAAGCGCAAGGCCAATACCAATACCCATCAAATAGGTTGCTTCCTTTTTCGGACCAATTCTAGCAAAATATCCTTTGGATGGATCAATAACTTTGTGCGCTGGAATTGTAGCTGCTTTTGATATTTGCGCTTCAGATTTTTTCTGCATCAAGAAGTTGAAGTTGCCTTCATTCAAGCTATACTTGCGTTGAATATTCACATATTCTCGCTCCTGGGCAGGTATAATATTCAATTCCCGATTAGCAATTCCTATTTCGGAGTTCAACTCCCTTAATCTTGTTTCCAGTGGTGCTTTTACATTTCGAACACTTTCCTGCAGTACACTTCGCTTATCAGAGAGCTGTCGTCGCAGATTTACGATGGTAGGGTTGTCGGTATTCGAGCTGGTACTTAAGTTACGAATCCGATTACTCAGTTCGTATATCTCTTGTACCAAACTACTCATAATAGCATCTTCAATACCAGCAGTGGCTGGCGCCAAAATGGATTCAAAATTGTCTGATTCTGTAAGATATCTGTCGAGGTAATCATAATAAGTGATTTGCCTTTGAACCACTTGCCTTTGAGCTTCCTTCTCTTCTATTCGTGAAAAAATTCTTTCTGTTTCTCCACTTAAGTTTGAGAAATTACTCTTTGTTCTGAAATCGCGCATAGCACTTTCCACAAAGGCTAATGAATCACCAATAAGTGCCAACTGCTGATCTATAAATTGTATAGTATTCTCTGCAACTTGATTTTTTTCATTTACCTCCCGCTGCACATATACTTCAATTAATCTATTGATGTAGCGACTATCCTTAGCAAATACTGTGGTATTCATACTTAACTCTACCATTGAGCCATAAGTACTTTTTATTTGTAATCGATTGGCATAGTCACGAGCCATTTTTTCAATATCTCTAGCCGTAACCACCACCTCTTTGCCTATGTAATCTGGAGTAATATCAGTCCAAACAAGAGTTATTCTTCCTCTTGGGAATTCAAATAATTCACCTGACTCCACATCATAAGAGGTGCTTTCTCCTGATACCTTGACTACAAATTTTTCGTTAGGCTGCGGAGTTACAGATATTGGGGCATCGTAAAATGAACTTAGGCCATCAGCATAGTCAATTACGAAAGGCCTTGTTGGGTATAATTCCTTGTCTTTTACATTCCCAACTAGCACATAGTTGATATCAAAATCAAGAGTGCGCAGGGTTTGTTCGGCCATTGTGTATGACTTCAAAATTCCTATTTGATTGTCCATTCGGCGGCTACTACCGCCAAACATATCACCACCCGGAATTACACCTGTATTAATTTCGCTTTCTATAAGTACCGTGGCTTTTACAAGGTACTCATCAATCGCATATCTGTTTTTCACAAATGCAATACCTAGCCCAATACCTATACTTATAATTAGCAGCCACCACCACGATGCAATTATTCCAATTATTTCTTTAAAGTCGATCCCACCGTCATCTTCCGACGACATTGGTGCATTCATAAATTCATCCGATTGCTTCATAAAAATTCGTTAGGGCAAGCAATTGCTTAATTCTGAAAATAAGCTGTGTTAAAGGTCTGAAAAAATCATTAAATATTGTTGATTTGAACCTTTTAGTTCATCTAATCCCTCAATGCGAACGTAAATACGCTACAGAAATTTACAATATCCCTAAATTATTTTCCTTTATTGGCCTTAATATAAGGTAAAATTGAATATTATGCACTTGAACAGCGCTTATGAACACATATTATTCAGTAACGACATATACGTAGAAAACTGGAAAAAATATTTTATAAGCAATGAAAAAAAGATTCTTATAATTCATATACATTAAGCAACAATGACTGAGCTAATAATAAGGGAAGCAAGGCGGGAGGATATTGAGGCTATAGTTTCCTTACAGAAGCAAAGTTTAGGCGAAGGACTTATTCCTAGAAATGAGGCTTTTTGGAATTGGAAACATATCGAAAACCCTTTTGGTGCTTCACCTGTACTGCTCGCTTGGCATGGAGGTCAGCTTGTGGCATTACGAGCATTTATGAACTGGCAATGGAAAATGGGCGACCAAACTTTCCACGCTTTGCGAGCTGTAGATACAGCTACTCACCCCAACTGGCAAGGGAAAGGTTTATTTAAAAAACTGACTTTGCAAATGATTGAAAACCAAAAGCTAAATCAAAAGGACTTTATATTCAATACACCAAATAAACAAAGCTTACCAGGCTATTTGAAAATGGGCTGGGAAGAACTTGCCAAACCAGACCTGAGTATTCGTATTGGTTCACTAATAGGATTTTTAAACTCAAATCAGTTGAATCAGACCATAAAACCTGAATGGAATTTACAGAATATTGACTGGAATGAATTAGATCAATGGCTCGCAAATCAGCTAAATACTGGAATTTACACACCCAAAAACAGCCAATACTTGCAATGGCGTTATGTAAAAATACCTGAATTCAACTATTTTGGATGCTTCACTACAGCAAATGGAGGTGGATTATTGATAGGCCGCATCAAATTAACTTCTAAGTTGCCTGAATTACGTATAACAGAACTGATCGGTACAAATACTTCGTATATCAAAGCTGAACTTAACAAGATGATTAAATTCTTTTCTCCTGCATTTGTTTCTGCTATGATAGGCTTAAATCAGAAAAAGCAATTTCTATTGAAAGGCTCAGGTTTTATTAAAATTCCCAATCTTGGTCCAAAAGTTACTTTGAGAGAAGTTAACTCGCTCCACAAAGAATTGAAGATCAAGGGCAATTGGAGTTGGACTACAGGAGATATGGAATTATTTTGATTTTCCTTTAACTTGCTATCCTTATGAGTCCCGTGGATTTTATATTTATCCCCCTGCTTTTTTTACTTGGCTTTGCTGTAAACCGGCAAATTAAGGCGCGATATCCTTATGCAAGTATCAAAACGCTGGACTTGCTTTTTGCCTTCCACATGGCAATGGCTATTGTGTATTACATTTATGCCAATTTCAATAGCAGCGATAGCAAATATTATCATTACAAGGTTGTTAACAATTTTAGAGGGGAAAATTGGTTTGACTATTTCGAACAAGGAACGGCCTTTATCGAATTTGTAGGTTGGCCATTTATTAAAGTTTTCGGTGTTGGCTACGAAGGTGTCATGATGTTTTTTGCCTTACTTGGTTACGGTGGTATGGCATTTTTCTACTTGCTATTTGTAGAAAATATTCGTTTCAAACATAGTGTCTTTGGGCAATTGCTTTTTCCGCTGATATTGTTTTTGCCCAATATGCACTTTTGGTCGGGTTCTTTCGGAAAAGGCGCAATCATCTTTTTAGGAATTGGAGCTTTCTTTTTCTCGCTGAGTAGAATTTCCTCCCGCTGGATTTTTGCTGTTCTTGGATTAGCTTTAGTTTACTTTGTTCGACCCCATATTGCCTTCATTTTTGTGGCTGCGGCAGGTTTAGCTTTAATGATGGGCAGTAAAGGCATCAAACCAGCTCAAAAAGCAGTTGCATTTTTAGCTTTAACTGTTGTTTTTGCTTTAATCTATGATAAAGTTTTTGCCTACGTAGGCATAGAAGAAGACAACTTTGAGAGTGTGGATGCTTTTGCAGGGAAATATATCTTTGAGCTTAGCAAAGCAGGCTCTTCTGTGGATATCTCCAATTACAATTTGATTCAAAAGATGACCACTTTTATCTACAGACCCCTGTTTTTCGATGCGAATGGGGCTTTAGGACTATTTGTTTCCTTTGAAAATTTGCTTTATGTAATTCTTACTTTTCAAATTTTTAGAGGTGGCTTTTTTACCTTCATTTGGAAAAGTGATTTACTTACAAAAACTTCCCTAATTGCTTTTTTGGCTTCATCTGCTGCATTATCCCAAATCACAGCCAATCTTGGTATTGCTATACGGATGAAAGCCATGATTATGTTTTTACTCCTATTTGTCGTCCTTAAATATATGGATTACAAAAAGCATAAAGTTCGGCAAATTCGCTGGAGAAGATATCTCAAACAGATTCGCATGAAAAAACAAGAGCTAAGCATGAGTAAAATTTAATCGGGTAGGAGAAACGGGATTAGTTCCCGTTTCGACCTCCCACACCACCGTACGTACCGTTCGGTATACGGCGGT